>JAKIUC010000060.1 GCA_021647785.1 Melioribacteraceae bacterium | reverse complement strand
AGTGATAAATTAATATAAAACTCTATTTCCTTTCTTTTTTACTTTTTCCATTTAACAAGAAAAATATCTTTTGCTTTCTGCATAAATCATTGTTTTTTATGAATTTAAAATTGACTCTGAATTGCTGCGTAGTCTCTTTGCAAATAAACAAATTCTATTCTAAAAAAAAGATAAAGAAGCCCTCTTACTCCAAATGGCAAATTATCTTAGCGACAACAGAACAGTAAAAAAAGAACAAATTGAAGTCTATTGTATAAAATATGGTGTTAATTTTAACTCGGATAGAATAATAAGAAATGGAGATTTTTTTCTGCAGAAATCACTTAAAAGAAAAAGCAAAAAAAATAATCATCCTAGAACTATTCAAGTTCCATCAAATAGTTTTGAACTTTGTTTGAACAAAGAGAGTAAATTATGATAAATTTCTATTATAAATTTTGTTGCAATATTTTTTATTTGTACTTTTGAAAAAGAGGAAAAGCAGACCAATACTTCAAATATAATTGAGAAGATTATTCCCTTTTTATTTTAAATAACTCTACTACCCCTTCAAGTGAAATAGAAAGAGAGTAGAACATTTTTAACAAAAGTGGATTAACTATAGCCCTGATATACGCAATACAGAATAACCGAGATATTACTGTATAAACGCAATACGTTTATCGGGAATGTTGTGCTTCATGCAGAAAAAAATGAAAACAGTAATTATATACATATCGAAACATGGAACTACTGAGAAAGTAACACGGATAATTGCAGACAAACTCAATTCGGGTAAAACAGAATTGGTAAATCTTAGAAACGAAAACTTAATGGATATTGAGATTTTTGACAGAATAATAATCGGGGGTTCAATTCACATGGCTTCTGTGCATAAAAAAACAAAGAAATTCTGTGAATTGAATAATAGCATCCTTTTGAAAAAAACATTGGGATTGTTTCTGTGTTGTATGGAGACTGGTGAAAAGTCTATTGAGCAGTTTGAAAATGCGTTTTCAGAAAACCTTCGCAAACACGCAACAAGCACAGCACTATTAGGTTATGAATATAATTTAGATAAGATGAATTTTTTTGAGAGAACTCTTGTCAAGAAAATTTCGGGTTCTAAGGAAAGCATATCAGAGATTGATTATAAAAGGATTGAAAACTTTGTAACTGAATTAGAGAATAATAAATAAAAAGGAATTTTTATGACAAAAATCGGCAACTCACTTAAAAATCTTTATTTATCAGAAGTCAAGACTGATTTAATAAATACCTCTAATTATTCTAAGGACATCATAACAGAAAAAGACATTTTGACTTTACCAAAACCTGTTCAGAGATATTTTAGATATTGTGGTTATTTAGGTAAAGTGAAAATGGTTAATGCAAAAACAGAATGGAAAGATATTGATTTTAAAACAGCACAAAATAAAAAATGGATACGAATTGGCTGCCTTCAATATAATTCGGTGTCCGAACCAACGAGAATTGTTTATCTGCAAAGCAAAATATTAGGAATTTTCCCTTTTGAAGCACGTGATAAGTACAAAGATGGAAAAGGAAATATGCTTATTAGACTCTTAAATCTATTTACAATAGCAGATGCCAAAGGTGTTGAGATGGACAAATCTGGCTTAGTTACAGTTTTATCTGAAATATCTATTCTTCCAACCTACGCATTACAAAATTATATAAAATGGGAAACTGTTGATAATAATAATGCTAAAGCAACATTAACATATAATGACATTACCGTAGGTGGTACTTTTAATTTTTCTGATAAAGGAGAAATGAATAGTTTTTACACAGAAAATAGATATTTTGCAGAAAAAGATGGAACATATAAAAACATCCCCTGGTCAATTGTGATAGATAATTATTTTGAAAAAGATGGACTGAAATTTCCAAATAAGATTAAAGTTATATGGCATTTTAAGGACGGTGATTTTGAATACTTTAAAGGAAAGATTTCAAATATCGAATATAATGTAATGGAATAAAGCACGAACGCACGACAATGTATAAAAATAATAGCCGAGACAGTAGTAAATTCAAGGGTTGTAGCCTACTCCAACTTTATCGTAAATTGAAAGATTTGAGTTCCGCAATCGGCTACTATTTATATACTTACCGTTCGAGTCAATCTTCCCTTCGGGAAAGATGATAATATAATTTACAACCAAACATAAAAACAGGCGACATGTGTCCGACATTAGGAACGATTTATTTTTTACACAACCGCACTTTTTTGTTCCGGTTTTTTCACTTCCCTTCGTTTAGCACATTTGCAAGTTTATTTCTTTATTTCTTTCCGAAAATTCTTTTTCTATGTTCTATGCCCCATTCATACATAGCCTCAAATACTTTTTTTAATGTAAGGCCATATTCAGTTATTTCATATTCTATAGTAACAGGTAGTGTATTATAAACATTACGGACTATCAATTGGTTCATTTCTAATTCCCCCAATTCTTTGGAAAGCATCCTTGGGGTAATTTTTGGGATGGATCGTTCCAATTCCTTAAACCTCTTTGACCCCTGCATCAGAGAACCTATTATAGGCATCTTCCACTTCCCACTGATAACATATAAAGTATCATTAACAGGAATAATGATTTCAGAACACTCCATATCCTTTTCTGCCTTTTCATTTCGTTTGATATTAAACTATACCAAAGTATATTGCTATACTTTGGTATAGTAGCTACTAATGTATAGCGAAAGTAGTTATCTTTGTCTAAATAAAAAAATTAGTCACACAAACTTAATAAAAAGAATTATGAAAAAAATTACAATAATAGGTGCAACAGGAATGTTGGGGTTGCCTGTAACAAGAGAATTGATTAAAACAGGTTATGAAATAATTGCTTTAGTAAGGGATAAAAATAAAGCTCAAAAATATTTACCCAATGAAATAAACTTTGTGGAAGGCGACTTAAAAGACAAATCATCTATTTTAAAAGCAATCCAAGGCGTAGAAGGGCTCTATTTGAATTTATCAATAAAACCAGGCGAAAGGAAGACAGACTTTCATAGCGAAGCAGAAGGATTGGATAATATTCTTACCGCTGCCAAACAGATAGGAATAAAACGTATTAGTTATCTGGCTGCAATAACTTTAGTCTCTAAAGATTATTATAAAAATGATTGGTGGGTAATGGACATAAAAAGAAAAGCTATTGAAAAAATTAAAAACAACGGTATTCCCTATACCATTTTTTATCCTACTAACTTTATGGAAAATCTGAAACATAACCTTATTCGAGGCAGCAAAATAAATATTGTTGGTAAGCCCTTGTATAAAAACTGGTGGATAGCAGGCGAGGATTACGGCAGGCAAGTAGCAAAATCATTTCAAATACTTCAGAACGAAAATAAAGAATATATTGTACAAGGTCCAGAAGGTTTGATGATGGAAGATTTGGTTGATATTTTTATCAGAAACTACAAAAAGCAACTATTAAGTAAAAGTAAAACACCTATGGCTTTATTGAAATTTATCGGACTGTTTTCTCCTAAATTAAATTTTGTTACACACATTATTGAGACGATTAATAATTATGAAGAAAAGTTTGAATCGCATCAAACATGGGAAGAACTTGGAAAACCAACCATCACAATAGAACAATATGCTAAACAACTCTCCTAAAAAATAAAATGAGCATATTGGGTTCTTACAATTACGGCAAATAATCCTTAATATTGCTTTGCATTAAAATGGTTATTATCGGAATAAGTATATATGACAAACAAAAATGAAAAAAGCATGGTGGACATTGTATCGGAGGACAAAACCACTGGCGGTAATCGAGTAGGTGGCTGACTATCCAACTGATAGCCAGTGCACCTCTCACACCACCATACGTACGGGTCTTCCCAATGTATCGGGAGCGGTTCGTCAATGAGACTTTACTTTCTTATAATATTCCGATAAACTAACATACCCACGTTTTTCGAGTCTGCTTATAGTGATAGTAGTTATTATGATTGGACTTTGAGCTACTCGCCATCCACCCATTCTTGTTCTACTCCAATCCCGAAAGCTTTCGGGATTGGTTAGGAGATATACACAAGTGAATTAGATTTTTCCTTTCGGGTTTCTTCTCCCGACTTGTCGGGACCATATACAATATCTTAAACGATTCCTTAGCCATTCATCCAACTTCTTAAGTTTCTGTTGAATTGAGGCGAGCTTGAAGTAATTTACCCATCCTTTTATTAAGAGATTGATTTTGGTAATACGTTCATCAAAACTTGAGGTATTGTCTTCTTGGTAAGGTATTTTTGTTTTGCTTTGCGGCTTGATGTGCATTACGGTTTGGATGAAATCCATAACTGTGATTTGGGAAGTCTGGTTCAAATATTGGTTGCAATACTTGATGTAGTGCTTGCTGAAATACTCTATCTATTCCTGTCGGTATTCCGATAATAAAAAAGCCCAATACATAAAGTAAAGAGCTTAATTATAGGGGGCGGAGAGTGAGGGATTCGAACCCCCGAAGGGCGTAAACCCTTGCTGGTTTTCAAGACCAGTGCATTCAACCAGACTCTGCCAACTCTCCAAGTTTATATAAAACATTCTCACAAAATGAGAATACAAATATTATAAAATAATCTAAAAAACTCCAATCATATTTTTAGTTTTCATTAAAAAACCCCTCATCTCAAATAGTGATATGAGGGGCTAATCTTTATCCTCGTATATCTCGAGGTTCCTCCAAAGAGAAGTTATGCTGACTTCCCAGATGATTCACTTCTGTTTTTTGTTTGTTCGGTTTCAAATAAACCCATTTAAAACAGGTTTAAGTTCCTCATCTAACTGCAACATAGCAATCGATGAGTGCAAAATCAAATTAATTCGATTGCTATTAGCAATACACTAAAACTCATTAAAGTTAATTGGATTTTAAAATATTTAATGAAATTTTATTAGTAACGCTATCTCCAGTTTATTCACTATTATTTAGTGAAATTTTATAGTTTTTCTTCTTCCTATTTTTTCTCCACCCAATTTCCATCATCTTTAATTAACTGAACTAGTTTATTAACCGCATCTTCTTGGTCCAAATTTCTTTGAACAACTTCTTGCCCACGATAGAGAGATATTTTACCAACTCCGCTTCCCACATAGCCGTAATCAGCATCAGCCATTTCACCAGGTCCATTCACGATGCAGCCCATTATTCCAATCTTCACCCCTTTTAAATGATTGGTGATACTTCTGATTTTGTTAGTAACTTCTACCAAATCAAATAATGTTCTACCGCAACTTGGGCATGCAATATATTCTGTTTTTGTTATTCGGGTTCTGGATGCTTGTAAAATACCGAACGCTGTTTCGTTTATTTTTGAACTTAAAACATTCATAGAATTTTTAATCCAAATTCCATCACCGAGTCCTGCAAGAAACAAAGAACCAAGATCTGTGGATGCATCAATTATTAATTGCTCAGAATCGGATAGATTATATTCTCTTTTAATTATAACCGGATTTTCAATTCCTCTCTCCATCAATTCCCAAATGGCACGTCGTTGTTCAACCATTCCATTTTTGTTAGATGTAGTTAGTACCAATACAACAGTAGAATCATTTTTGATTTTTGATAATAAACCTTCCGAAAAATCATTGTAGTAAAGTTTCACAAAATTGATTCTGTTTGATTTGGATATACTGGATAAGTATTCAGAGACTCTACAAATTGGATAGATGTTTTTTTCTGTGTCAGAATAATTCCATTCTGAAAAATCAACTATACCAATTAGATTTTGCGGAAGTTCAATGTCACACACGTCTTTACCGAGATAGATATAATCTGCTGCAGAATCACTTATGTTCCATTTAGCATTTTTATATTTGTATCCAAGACTTTCCAATAAATATTCATCTATTTGAGAATTACCAATATCAGCAACTACAATTGGAACATTTTTATTTCCAATCTTCATAACCTCTCTTGTGGCTCGCTTGTTATAACTAAATGGATTTGTAACAAAATTATCGATATTTTTTATTTCTGCATGATTTGCACGGTTATAATATTTACTAATTATCTTTTCTGCTACCGGCGGTTCGTTCTCAGGAGGCTCTGTTAATGAAACTCGTACTGTATCTCCAATTCCATCTTCAAGCAATGACCCAATTCCTACAGATGATTTTATTCTCGCATCATCTCCATCACCTGCCTCTGTAACGCCAAGGTGCAAAGGATAGTTCATCCCCTCTGCAATCATTTTGTTAATCAGTAATCTGTATGCCTGCACCATTACTTGCGGATTGCTCGACTTCATTGATAAAACTAAATTGTGGTAATTGTTGGCTTCGCAAATACGCACAAACTCTAATGCCGATTCAACCATTCCAAGTGGTGTATCACCATAGCGACTCATAATTCTATCGGAAAGAGAACCATGGTTTGTGCCTATGCGCATTGCTGTTCCGTACTCTTTGCAAATTTTAACCAATGGAGAGAAGCGTTCTGTTATTCTTTCAATTTCAGAGTTATATTCTTCGTCAGAATATTCAATCTGGTCAAACTTTTTTTTATCAACATAATTGCCAGGATTAACACGCACCTTTTCAATAATTCTTGCAGCAGCTTCTGCAGCATTAGGAGTAAAATGAATATCAGCAATTAAAGGAATATCATACCCTCGTTTTCTCAATTCATCTTTTATGTTTTTCAAATTTTCTGCATCCTTTAAACTCGGTGCAGTTATTCTTACAAGTTCACTACCAGCCTTAAACATTTTAATGGCTTGCTCAACTGTCGCAATGGTATCCATCGTATTTGTTGTAGTCATTGATTGAATTACAATTGGGTTACCCCCGCCAATCTTAACATTTCCAATGTTTACTACTCTTGTTTCAAAGCGAGAGTATTCAGTTAAGCTATTACAATACTTATATTTATTATCCATTATTTTTTTCTTATAAAATTTTAAATCCTACTTCCAATATAATAAATGGAGCTATTATAATTATTTGTGAATAGTTAATTTTAATTTATGAGTTTCAATTTATTTATTAAGTTTGGGGAACAGAGTTGTTTTATTAATAATAAGATTATAAATGCAAATTCCTGAACACCAAGTTGAAGAGATTAAAACCAACACAGATATTGTTGATTTAGTATCTACCTATGTACAGCTACGCAAGCGTGGTAAAAATTATATTGGGTTATGCCCATTCCACAACGAAAAAACTCCATCCTTTACTGTTAGCCCCGAAAAACAAATTTACCATTGCTTTGGCTGCCACGCTGGTGGAAACGCTTATCGGTTTTTAATGGAATACAAAAATATTTCATTTGTTGAATCGGTTCAAGAGCTTGCTGAAAATCTTGGAATAAAAATAGAACAAAACGCAGCACCAAACAGTGAAGAGAAATCGGAGTTTGAGGAATTATACGAAATAAATATTGTGGCTGCTAAATATTTTTCAAACAATCTTTTAAATAGCCCGAATGGCGAAATTGCTCGCAGCTATTTTAAAGATAGAAAAATTAAACCGCAGACAAATAAAGTTTTTGGTTTAGGATATGCACTCCCCAATTGGGATTCATTGCTTAACCACCTTAAAGAGAATAAAGTTAATCTATCGCAAGCTAAAGATATTGGTTTAATTGATGCTAAAGAGAATGGCACTTATTATGATAAATATCGTGGGCGTACAATCTTCCCAATTTTTTCGCCCAATGGTAGAGTAATTGCTTTTGGCGGCAGAGTAATGAACAAGGATGAAAAAACCGCAAAATATATCAACTCGCCAGAATCTAAAATTTACTCGAAGAGAAAAACACTTTATGGACTTTATCACTCAAAGGAAGAAATTCGCAGAGAGGACAAGGCTATTCTTGTTGAAGGATATACCGATGTTATTTCCCTTTTTCAGAGCGGAGTTAAAAATGTTGTTGCTTCATCCGGAACGGCTCTTACTGATGAACAAGTGAAATTGCTCTCACGCTTCACTAAAAATATTGTCGTACTTTTTGATGCAGACCCAGCGGGACAAAAGGCAGCAACGCGAAGTATTGAAATTTTATTAAAAGCAGGTTTTGATGTAAAACTTATCACATTACCAAATGGTGAAGATCCAGATTCTTTCATAAATAATTTTGGAACTGAGGAGTTCAACAAACAAATTGAAAATGCACAAGAATTTCTCGAGTTCCAAACAGAGCAGTTCTTTAATGATGGTGCTTTTGAGGATACAAAAAAATCCGCAGAAGCAATTAGAGAACTTGTTAAATACGTTGCCCTTATTGGGGATGAGCTTAAAAGAAATATTTTGATAAAATCTATTTCCAAAAAATTTAATCTTCGAGAAAAGTTGATTGAAAAAGAATTGGATAATATTTTTGATTTAAACACAAAGAAGGATTATCAATCGGAACGTAGATTGGAAAGGAAAGCAATCACAACTTCAGATTCAATTCAAAGTGATAGTATTTCAGAATCAACTTTACATTTTGAAAGAGAACTAATTGAATTGCTTCTTGAAGGAGATGAGGAAATTATTGAAGTTATTTTTGATCACATTCAGCCGGTAGATTTCCAAAATAACCAATTCAGATCAATTGCAACAAACGTTGAAAAATGTTATAATAAAAACGATATATCTCCATCAGCAATAATTGATAGCCTTGAAGATGAATCAATAAAAACTTTGGCACGCTCTTTAACCCTTGGTGGCGAAGCAATTAGCAAGCGTTGGGATGATTATAGCGATGATGGTAAGGTTGAGTTAAATCATTTGCAAAAAGCAAAAGATATTGTACGTAAATATCGTGTAACCATTATTGATTCTCTTATAAAACATAACATTCATGAAATTGCAGTAATTGAAGATGACTCTGTGGAAATAGAACTTTTGAATGAAAACACGGAGCTTTTAAAGCAACGCAAATTGTTATTAAGTGGACAAGGAAATTCCGATTTAATATAGAGGCAACATGAACTCTACAATTTATGAAATCAATACACGTGTTTGGATAAAGAGATTCGCACAAAATAATATTACTCCAAAGTTGATTGAAGTTCCACGTGATTATTGGGAAACCCTTATAGATAAAGGGATAAAGTACGTTTGGCTTATGGGTATCTGGGAAACTATTCCGGAAACAATTGAAAAATACTGCTTTGATGAAGGCTTAGTGAGTGAGTATAAAAAAGCTCTGCCTGATTGGAAACCCAAGGATGTAATTGGCTCTCCCTACGCAATTGATAATTATCACATCAACAAAACTTTAGCATCTAAAAGGGAGTTCATTCAACTAAAAGAGAATCTCAACTCCATAGGACTAAAAATAATTTTGGATTTTATTCCAAACCATTTTAATGCTGATACTTCCCTTCTAAAAACAAATCCGGAAATATTTTTGCATGGTAATGAAGAATTATTATTGAAAGATGGGCAGACATACTTTAGAGCTAATGGCGGTGCCGTTTTTGCACATGGTCGTGACCCGAACTATCCAGCTTGGCAAGACACAATACAAGTAAACTATTTTTCTGATACAGCAAGAAATTTTATGACTTCTTCACTTAAAGAGATTACTCTGTTGTGTGATGGTGTTCGCTGCGATATGGCAATGCTTCCGATGAACAATGTTTTCGAGAACACATGGCGGATACCCTTGTCAATGCTGGGCATCAGCAAACCAGAAGAAGAGTTTTGGTTTACTGCAATTCAACAAATTAGAGAAGTAAAAAGTGATTTTATTTTTATTGCAGAAGCTTACTGGGATACAGAGTGGCAATTACAGCAATTAGGTTTCAATTTAACCTACGACAAAAGATTGCTTGATAGATTAGAATTTGGAGATGCAGAAATAATTTTAAAACATTTACACGCAGAGAAAAAGTTCCAGCAAAAGTCTATCCGCTTTATTGAAAACCACGATGAAAGAAGAGCTGTTACAGTTTTCGGAAGTGAAAAATCAATAGCTGCAGCAGTTGTCATGAGTACAATTCAAGGTGCTACTCTATACCATGATGGGCAATTTGATGGAAGGAGTATTAAACTCCCAGTTCAATTAGGACGAGAACCAAATGAAGATATTAATAATTCACTCGTTAAGTTTTACGATAACTTGCTGAACATTATTAATCATAAAGTATTTGCAAAAGGTTCCTGGAATTTGTTAACCCCTATTCAACTTGACCAAGACTTCACTTATCAAAATATACTTTCATGGGAATGGAAAATGGGAAGTGAAAAACGAGTTGTAGTTATTAATTATTCTGATACCACTTCATATTGCAGAATAAAATTTAATGTTAATAGAAAAGGTAAAGTTGTAAAACTAATTGATTTGCTTTGTGATACTGAATATGAAAGAGAAAAAAACGAAATTGAAAACTTGGGTCTCTTTATCCATCTTGAGGCTTTCCAGAGTCACATTTTTGAGATTGGATAGTTTTGTTTTTAAATACCCACAATTAATTTAAAACAAAAAAAGCTCCCTATTGGGAGCTTTTTTATTCAGATGAATATTTATTAAACTAAACGATTTTTACGTCACTAGCTTGTAATCCCTTCTGACCTTGAGTTACAGAGAATTCTACTCTTTGACCTTCGTCTAAAGTTTTATAACCATCACTAACTATTGATTGAAAATGTACAAATACATCATCACCATTTTCTTGTGAAATAAAACCAAAACCTTTTGAACTGTTGAACCATTTAACGGTTCCTTCTTTGCGATCTGCCATAATACAGACTCCTAAATAAAATAATAAAAAATTTGACAGAACTTTGGAATAATAGGGAGGGATAAAATTAATTTACAACTACATCTACTACTAAACTACCGTCTTACAATTCCAAATATACACAAATATATTTTTAATACCAAAACTATTAATTATCAAATAAGGAGTGTTGTTATAACATATCAAATAAGGAGTGTTATTGTAAAACAAAATAGTATCTATTAACTCAATTCTTCACAAACAAAGAATTAAGAGAAAACATAAGTAGAATTAGTAAAATAAGAACTATCTCATAACCGCAACTATTTGCTGAGCTTGAACTATGTTATATTCAAAAGCCAGCTTTTTGTAGTTAACCATATCTATTATTGTTCCAATAAAGCAAAAACCTAAGGTGAAGAAATAGAGAATTCCCATTCCAATTTGATCAGTAACAAATCGTTGAATACCAGCTATCCATAAAAATCCGAGTAACGCAAGTAGTAAAATTGTTTGTGGTTCTCTCCTTCTTGCTCTATAAGCATTTGAAAATTGGCGTGCTTTATCGTCATCCATATCTCGGATAATCCCAGCTACATAAGCTTGCTCTTCTCCTACAAGTTCTGGTAATAAATCTAAAATATTAGCCACTGTAAACCTCCATCTTTTTAGTTAGGTAAATTTTATTTTTAATTAGTTTATAAATTCTTTTTGATATCAATAATATTGCTGGTATTCCAAGGGGATGAGCATTAAACGAGCCGGCAAAATCTCCATGGAAAATCATTGAAATAGATTTCCCTAATCCACAACCCGGACAGGTATCAATACCAACTAAACTTAATAGACAAAAATCTAAATGCTTTGGTGCGTATGGATTTATAAAGGCAAGGTATGCAAAGGCTGTAAGCCAAAAGAGAGCTTCAAAGTCAATTCTTTTTGATATTTCAATAATATTTTTCAATTAATTCCAATTATTAATTTTAGGCTTAGACGAAAAATATTTTAATTAGTTCATATTAATATAATAATACATTTCCATTATTATAATCATAAATTTTTTGTGCAAAAAAAAAGATATTAAATTTTGTTAAAAATAGGGAACACCTGTGAATTATGAAAGGGTTAATTTTATCTAAACTTAATTCTTATATCCACAGCATGTAACTTGTTTCTGTTATCTATAATAATTGGATTAAAATCGAACTCAATAATTCCTTCATTTTCTATTATCATTTTCGCAGCACTTTGGATAACATTAATCATTTCATCCATATCAATAGATGCTTCTCCCCTTACTCCCGCAAGTATTTTACCAATTGCTGTTGAAGAAATCATTTCCCTTATTTCTTCTCGTGTAATAAAGGCGGAGCGAATTGCAGTATCGTTTAAGACTTCAACATACTTTCCTCCAGTTCCAAACATGATAACTGGACCGAATGAGTTATCACGATATCCACCAAGTAAAACCTCATGTTTTATATTAATAAACTCTTGAACTAAGAATTCTTCTGCCTTATATCCATGCTTATTAAAACTCTCTTCTATTTCATTAACTGCAATTAAAAGTTCATCACTATTTTTCACATCTAATTTTACAGCATCAAATTCCGATTTGTGAACAACCTCTTTTGCTATTCCCTTTACCACTATTGGATAATAATCAATTTCAGTAGTATCCACTTCATTGAATAGAATTGTTTTTTCCTGAACTATTGGAAAATTATAATCTTCGCAAATTTTTCTAATCTCACTCTGATTAATAAACCCTGAAGAATAAGAAAAAATGTTTTTATTTTGGCAATTGAATAAATCCAATATTTCTTTCTCCCCTATTGCTCTTCTTTTTCTAACTGCTGAATGAAAAAGCATATTTGCAATTACTTCAGCAGGTTCTTCGGGATTTCTAAAAATAGGTTTGTGCGGTTCTGGAATTTTTTTGTATTCTTTCCAAAATTCTGGTTTAGGCATAATCACAGATAATATCGGTTTTCCCGATTCAATTTTATTTATTGCTGATGCAACTGGCATTGGTTTTACTGCCCCAGGTTCAACAAATAGAGAAACAACTGAATCTACATTATTATCTGAAAGCAGTATTTCAATTACAGAGGAAAACAATTCTTCATTTCCATGAGGCAGCAAATCAACAGGATTATTCAGACTCCCTGCTGGATGAACAATCTTTCGCAGTGTAGATTTTGTTTCTACCGATAACTCTGCAAGTACCAACCCTTCTTTATCTAATTTATCCGTTAGCAATATTGAGGGACCACCGGCATTTGTAACAACCGCCACTCTATTCCCTTTCGGAATTGGATATGCTTCAAAACCCTTTGCTGTATTGAATAATTCACTCATATTCTCTGCACGGATTACTCCAGCTTGCTTTAATAAACTATCAACTACTCTATCTTCGCTACTCAATGCTCCTGTATGCGAAGATGCTGCCCGCATTCCACTCTCTGTATTTCCTGCTTTAAGAACAATTACTGGCTTGGTAACTTTGTTCAATAGAAATGGCTTTATAAATTCTAATCCATTGTCAAAACTTTCGAGATAATATGTAAGCACATCAATATTCTTATCCCCTTGCCAATACTGGAGGAAATCATTTTCATTCAAATCAGCTTTGTTACCAACACTAATAAAGTGAGCAAACTTTAAATCTGTTTCGCGTAATGAATTTAATATCACCGCACCCAAAGCACCACTTTGCGATAGGTACGCAATCCCACCTTGTGTTGGCATCTCTGCAATAAATGTTGCATTTAAACTTACACTTAATGATGTGTTTATAACACCCATGCAGTTTGGTCCAACCATACGAGCACTGGCATTTTTTATTTTTTCAATTATTTTATTCTCTAAATTCTCTCCAACTTTTCCTGTTTCCCTAAAACCGGCAGTAATTAAAATTATTGACTTTACACCTTTCGCAAGTAACGCATCAATTGTTTCAACTATAAATTTTTTAGGAACTAATACAATTGCCAAATCAATTTCATCTGATATTTCACCAATAGAGTGAAAACATTTATAACCAAGAATTGAATCTGCATTGGGATTTACTGGAAATATTTTACCTTTGTAATTAAAAAGTTTAATTGATTTAAGAAATTCATATCCAATGCTTAACTCTTTAGAAGAGGCACCGGCAATACAAATTGAGTTAGGATAAAAGAAATTGTGAATTGATTTGTCCATTTTTATTTTCCAAATATTTCAATGATTTAAAGTAATAAAATTGTCTCTTTAACCCAAAGTTATGAACTTCATATTTGAATAATGGCTTGTATTATTTATAATTTTCAAGCAAACATCTTTTCTTATTCTGCGTCTAACAACTCGGTCATTTAATAAACTGGAGTATAAAAATGAAAAACACATTATTATTTATTTCGTTACTGTTAATCCTTGCCCTTGTTGGATGTAATGGAACGTTCTTCTCATCTGTGAAAGGAAATGGGAACTTGATTGAAAAAGAGTTTTCGGTTAATGAATTTTCCAAAGTGGATGTATCTCACGCTTTTACTGTTAAAATATCTGTTGGTGAAGAAACTTCTGTAAAAATTGAAACTGATGAAAACCTGATGAAATATGTTGAAGTTCAAGTAAAAAACAACACACTTTATTTGGACTTAAAAAACAACGTGAATGTTAATGGAGATATAAGAGCAATCATCACAACACCCTACTTAAATGAAGTTGATTTATCAGGAGCATCTAAAATTGAAGTTGATGGAATTGAATCAAACACATTTTCAATTAGTATGAGCGGTGCGTGCAAAGGTAATTTTTCTGGTAACACAGAAATGCTTGATATTGATTTATCTGGTGCAACCAAAATAAACAGTGTTGAGTTAAAAGCAAAAGACGTTACTCTTGATGTAAGCGGAGCTTCAAAGTGTAGTGTTTTCAGTAGTAATTCTCTATCGGTAGATGCTTCGGGTGCAAGTAAAATTGTGATTTATGGAGACCCTTCAAAAATTGAAACAGATTTAAGTGGCGCAAGTTCAATTACTTCTAAATGATTTTGAAATTATTGTTTTATCAAATAACTTTGGATACAAAATTCATTTAATTTAGGAGAAACAATGTCTGACAAACCAACAATTGGAATTTTAATGGGGAGCGATTCAGATTTATCTGTAATGGAAAAATCTTTTGCAGTAATAAAAGAATTTGATGTGCCATTTGAAGTAAAAATAATTTCTGCTCATAGAACGCCGGAAGTGCATTCAGAGTATTCTAAAACTGCTGCCGAGCGTGGAATAAAAGTGATAATTGCCGCTGCCGGGATGGCTGCTCATTTGCCCGGTGTTACTGCCGGACAAACACATTTGCCTGTAATTGGTGTTCCTATTAGTGGCAAAAACTTAGATGGAATGGATGCACTTATGTCAATTGTGCAAATGCCTCCGGGAATTCCTGTTGCTACTGTAGCTGTTGATGGAGCAAAAAATGCCGGATTGCTTGCTGTGCAAATACTTGCTCTATCCGACCCCACACTCTCTGCAAAATATATTCAGTTCAAAAAAGATATGGCAGAAGCCTCAATGAAAAAGAATGACGGCTTAAATTACTAATTTGTAAAGCGGAAGTCCCCTTCCGCTTGTAATATACCGACAATGAAATGTCTGTGAGACTCTTACAGAGGTTTTCGGAAATTCAAAAGTAGATGTTGTACTTCAACATTTCGACGTACTCAATGCAACGCAAGTTCAGCAACCATCGGTATATAATCCCGCTGTGCGGGACTATGCGGGATGTTGTGTATGCAATGGATAATAGAATACAGAATAAAACAGAAATGAATCGGAGATTCGTTCTACAAAAAAAATCATGCAGGGTGCAGAGATATTTTTTATCTAACAAAACAAATAGTAATAAATCATTTTAGAGTTGCTAATAACTGGCGAGTTTATGGGGATAACAGAATTGTAGTTTTACTAATAATTATTGTTGCGAAAAGCCCAACTTTTTTGGTTATTAGCCTTTTTATTATTCATTTTTTGCCGTTTGTAGCTTACTCCTTTATGGTTCAGGCAAGCCATTAGTCTTTCGTATTCCAATGCCTATAATTCTATCCTGATTCCATTCTAATTTTTCAACCAGCTCCTCTTTCCGCTCTTCACAATTTTTAAATTCGCAATATTTACAAATTGTAAAATCACAATAATCCATATGAATTTTAACTTGTGAACCTGGCAGAATTTTACTCATCTCTGATAAAACTAAGTCGTCTGATTTGTGTGCTTCTTTAATTGTAAAATAGTAGGGCAACACTAAATGAAAATCGACAAACGTATTGTTAGCAGATTTCCAAAAACGTAATTCATGAATGTCAATCCACTCGGGTTTTCTGATAGAAATAATTTTGTTTGATATTATTTCCATTGTTTCGGAATCAACTTCGTTCATTAGCCCGCCAACAGATTCACGCACTAAATTGTATCCTGTAAATAAAATATTTACTGCAACTATTATAGCAATAATTGGGTCAAAGATGGGAATATCTGTAAGCATTACAACACCCAGCCCAACAATAATTCCAAAACTTGTATAAACATCTGCAAGAATATGTTTAGCATCAGCAATGAGTGTAAGAGACTTTGTCATCTCCCCCACTCCTTTTATATATAATGACAAAAACAAATTAGCTAATGATGAAACACCCAACAGTAAAATTCCAATTCCAAGCTTGGAGGGTTCGGAGCCAACAATTATTTTTTCAATTCCAGTATAGATTATCACCAGTCCAGCCAAGGCAATCAGCAGTCCTTCAAATCCGGCAGAAAAATATTCAATCTTTCCATGTCCGTATGGGTGGTCTTTATCGGCTGGTTTTGAACTTATAATTATACTGTAAAGGGCAACGCTGGCTGCAACAATATTGATAATCGATTCTGTCGCATCGGAGAAAATAGCAGTTGAATCTGTAATTAGAAACGCACTAAACTTTGTGATAAAGATAATTATCCCTGCCACAAGAGAGACTTTAGCAGCACGTTTATTTAATACTATATTATCCAATTGATTACTCATTTATAAATTTCCAACAAAAGTAAAATAAGTTTTTGGAAATAATTCCGCAACAAACTCTGCCTTCTGTAAAGATTCAAATATACCATATACTGTAGAACCCGTACCACTCATAAGTGAAAAGAGTGCACCATTTTTTACTAATGTGTTTTTTATCTCTGCTATTTCCGGATAAAGTTCAAACACATTATTTTCAAAATCATTAATTACTTTTCCATTCCACTTATCAATCTCATACTTTTGAATATCAGAATAGTTGATAATATTTGCTCGAGGAGTAATGTTCGAAAATGCATCTTTTGTTGAAATATGAATTCCTGGATTGACTAACAAAATTGGATATCGAATTTTTAAATCCAATTTTGCCAAATCTTCCCCACGTGATTTACCAATAGTCGGATAATCATATAAAAACAATGGGACATCCGAGCCAAGTTTTAGTGCAAGAGTTTTTAATTCCTCATCTCTTAAACCAAGTTCAAATAGTTTGTTCACAGCTTTTAGAGTTGATGCTCCATCGGAGCTGCCCCCACCAAGTCCAGCACCGATGGGGATATTCTTCTTCAAAGTGATTTTACAGAACAAATCTTTTTTAACTTTTTTCTCAAGTAATTTAACAGCATTTATTATGATGTTGTTTTTTCCTAATTCTTGAATATCATCCAGCAATATTAATTCCAATTTATCCGATTTTTCAAAAACTATCACATCATATAAATCGTGAATCTGATAAAATACTGTTTCGAGATTATGAAATCCATCCTCTCTTTTAGATACAATATTTAATCCAATATTTGTTTTAGCCGGAGCTTTAACTTCAATTATTTCCAATTAAAAATTCCTTAATTGCTTTTGTATGCTCTGGGGAAGAACCACAACAGGAGCCAACAAAAAAAGGTTCTTTGCTATATTTCTTATTAATGATATTAATATAATCAGACGGAGATAGACCTTCAAATATTTCTGCATCTTTCAGTTTTCCACTTCCGCAATTTAAATAGAAGCCCCATCTCATAGGGGTTTCAAAGGTTTTAACAATTTTACAAAATGTTTTCGGAAAGATGCAATTTAACCCTACTGCAATAGGATTATATTCTTCAATAATTTTTAATGCATCTTCTAATGTTTCACCACTTAATAATTTTCCTTTGGTTGTTACAAAGAGACTCATTATAAATGGTATATCGTTTTCGCTGCAATGCTTACAAATAATATCAATCTCATCAAAGTGGCTCTGTGTCTCGTTCAAAACAAAATCAACCCCGCTATCCCAAAGCATGTCAATATGATTTTTATGATTTCTTTCAATCTCATCTTGCGATACTTTTCTAAATTTTGTGTAACTATCTCCACAAGGTGGATTTGAACCAGCAATAATTATATTCTTATTTTTGCCAACAGCTTCCTTTGCCAACTCAATACTTCTTTTAACAAATTCGTAATTTGATATTTTTAGAGATACCTTATTATATGCTGTGGGATTGGTTCTAAAAGTATTTGTTGTAATGATATCCGCACCAGCATTGATGTATTCTCTGTGGAGTTCAATTACCTTTTCTGGTGCAGCAATGTTTGCGTATGAACTCCAAAGAGTTTTGTGCATCTCTACATTCCGCTGCTGCAAAAGACTTCCAATTGCACCATCTAAAATTAGTGGACGGTTTACTTGTTCATGAAACTCAATTATATTTATTCTTTTTTCATGCATTCATCAAATTGTTTAATTGCTATATTGTTCAATTGTTTTAGCAATTGAACAATTAAACAATTATTCTCCCTTGTTGTTTACTCATCCGAAATCATTTCTGTATTTGCAGGAATACCTGGTCGCACCAACAAAACCTTCTCTTTCTCAACCAATACTTTCCCCGGCTCCATACCTTTTTTCTTTCTCACAAATTTTGCTAATGTGTAGGATACAGGTGCAGTACCAGCAGTTTTTGCCTTTGAATAAAATGCCGCAATCTGTGCAGCATTTTTTATAATATTTTTAGGAACTCCTTTTTTTGCATCCTCTACGCGTAGAACAACATGCGAGCCAGGTAAGCCACGTGCATGAAACCAATAGTCATTCTGCTTAGCAATTTTAAGGGAGAGCATATCGTTGCTCTTGCTATCTCTTCCAACTAATACTTTGTATTTCCCATCAATCAATAGCTCTCTAAGTTTTGCTCCATCAGTCACTTTCTTTTTCTCTCTCTTTTTATCAGATATTTTTAGTTTAAATTTTATTTCAATGTAATCATCAACAGAGTTTGCATTTTCAAACTCACTCTCAATTTTCTTTAGTTTATCATATTTCTTTCGTGTAGCTTCAAATAATTGTTCAGATATTTTGAAATTTATTTTTTCATCCTTTGCTTTTTCAAAATAGAAATCTATCGATTGTTGCGGTGTACTTTTGGGATTTAACTTTATAGCAATTTCATTATTCGTAATGTAATCCGTTACCTTAACTGCCTCCATTCCTTTATTCAAAAGATATCTGTTTGATAGTAGGAGATTACCGCAATTATAATACTCATCACTTCTATCCCCTTTATCTATACGCCCTTTAAGGTTATTGAGTTTACTTGTAGTCCGTTCAATCTCCTTAAACAATTGCTTTGATATCTCTTTTTTCAGTCTATTAATTCTATCAAACCGATAATATCTCTGTAAGAATTTTGAAATTGCAGAATTGCAATCATCTAATAAAGTTGTATCCTCATCAGGAAATATTTTAAAGCTCTCCGGAACAAAACGAATTTTTCCTTCCGTATTGCTTTTAAATATTTTTATACTGCCAGTATAAAGTTCTTTCAAAATAGTATGAAATATTTCTTCGTATGAATCACTATCAGCATATCGTAATTTCATTTCTGAAACAATCTCTTTTGGAATGAATGAGTATTCACTTTTAATTCTTTTGATTTCTAACCCTTCGAAAAAATCTTTTTCAATTTTATGAAATACATTTTCAGTTGTAAACTCACTTTTAGAAACACGTTCTAAAATCTCGCTATCCCCTTTACCCTTGCGTAATTCTTCAATAATTCTAGAATCTTGAATAAAATAAATATTAGTTCTACCGCCCATTATTGAAAACAATAACTCTAGGTCTCCCAATACAATTCTAATAAGTCTATCACTTTTTGATATCTCAATACTTTCAATTATTTCTGTTCTAATTAGCACGTTTAATTGAACTATATTTTTTTTCGCTTTACGATGATCATTCTTAATCACCAAATATGGAAGTGATGGGTTAGTAGAAATAAATAAATGCCTAAAAGGAAAATCATCTGTGGGAATTGAAATTAGTAGAGAGTTTTTCTCTTGTGAATATATTTCCGTTACTTTAGCACCAGATAATATTCTGTTTAGCTCAACAACTGTTCTATTTAAGTAGTAGTAATTTCTTAACATATTCGTTTAATTTTAATTTTCTAATATACAAAACATAGAGATGCACAATTTGATAGCATCATTGAACTATGCTGTTGCAGTTGAAGTCATTTAGTTTTTAATTCATCAATTCTTAATTGACTTAGATTTGTATATTTATAGTACAAAAATTATTAAGATAAGTAATGAACGACAAAGATAAAATATTTGAAGACCCACTCTACAACATAGTAGATTTCGATTTTGACGATAAAGTTGCAAATGTTTTTGAAGATATGCTTAAACGCTCTATACCAGGATATAGTGCAATTATATCAACTGTAGGAATGCTCACAAAAATTTATTCTAAACCAAACAGCAATTACTACGATTTAGGCTCGTCGCTTGGGGCTTCTGCTTTGGCTATGCGAAGGAATATCATTCATCCAAACTGCAAAGTTATTGCAATAGATAATTCCGAAGCAATGGTAAAACGCTCTCGTGATATTATTGAAATGGATAACTCACCCACCCCTATTGATATTTATTGCGATGACATTAGAAATTATAAAATTGAAAATGCCGCAGTTGTTGTTTTAAATTATACTCTTCAGTTTATTTCTCCCATTAATCGCGAAAAAATAATTCAGAATATTTTTAATGGAATGAACGATGGTGGAATTCTAATCTTATCAGAAAAAATAATTTTTGAAGACCCAAAAATAAACCAAAGACAAATTGAACGATATCACAACTACAAAAAACTTAATGGGTACAGCGATATTGAAATTAGTAAAAAGAAAGATGCGTTAGAAAATGTTCTGGTTCCAGATACAATTGAAACACATAAAAACCGCCTCTATAATGCTGGATTTAAGAGTGCAGATGTTTGGCATCAAACATTTAACTTTATATCTATTGTGGCAGAAAAATGATTGACTATTCAAGTTTTTTCAAATACATAAATGAAAACCAACTTGGGAAATACGAAAGTTATTTCAGGCAGAAGATTGACGAAGCATTTGAAATAAATAATGATATTTTGAAATGGCAAAATGCTATTGATAGCTTTCCACAAATCACTCCTTCCAATATAGATATCTCCAAGAGTACTATAAACATTGGTGATTCTTCAGATTGCTCAAATAATGAAAAGAACGAACTTAAGGAATCACTTATGAAACTTCATCCGTGGCGGAAAGGTCCTTACAACTTATTTGGAAATTTTATTGACACAGAGTGGAGAAGCGATTGGAAATGGGATAGACTTAAAAAACACATTACTCCATTGAAGAATAAAAGAGTGTTAGATGTAGGGTGTGGAAATGGTTATCATTGCTGGAGAATGTTAGGTGATGGAGCGAGAAGCGTTACTGGCATTGACCCATTTATATTAAATCTTTTTCAGTTTAAAGCAATCAATCACTTTATCAAAAGTAATAGTCTTTGGGTGCTTCCCTTAAAAATGGAGGAGTTCCCGCAGCAAACAAATTTTTTCGATACTATTTTTTCGATGGGTGTTCTGTATCATCGTCGTTCACCGTTCGACCATCTCTACGAATTGAGAGATACACTTCACAGCAACGGAGAGTTAGTTTTGGAAACACTTGTAATTGATGGTAAACTTGGTGAAGTTCTTGTACCAGAAGGTCGATATGCACAGATGCGGAATGTATGGTTTATACCCTCCACACTTACATTAGAATTGTGGCTTAAAAAAAGTGGATTTAAAAACATTAGACTTGTTGATGTTACGCCCACCACCATTGGCGAACAAAGAAGTACAGATTGGATGACATTTGATTCGCTCAATAATTTCCTCTCCCCCTTCGATTTATCAAAAACAATTGAAGGATATCCTGCACCTAAACGTGCAGTTTTTATTGCTAATTCTCCTTAGTAATACTTTAATCTGATAGAGAATCTTTTTATTTTAAGAAGTAATAATTATTTTTTAATAACATTTGGAGTAACTATGAAAAAATTATTTTTTATTCTACTAACTACCTCTCTTCTTTCTACATTATTTATCTCCTGCGGAGATTCGAAACCTAAGATTGACAAAATGGCTATTATGACAAAGGCAAAGGCTGTTTTCAAACAACTGCCAAGTGTAATGCCAGGTGCTGAAAACGACACACCGGAAATAATTGCGTTGGGAGAGAAACTTTATTTTGATGTTCGGCTTTCGATAGAGGATAATCAATCGTGTAATACTTGCCATGTAATAGATAATAATGGTGCTGGTGTTGATAATCTTCCAACTTCTCCAGGCTCAATTGCAGAAACAATTGGAACTCGAAATTCTCCAACAGTTTTAAATGCTGGTTTTCATTTTGTACAATTTTGGGATGGACGCTCGCCAGATTTGCAAGACCAGGCAAAAGGTCCAATATTAAATCCTATTGAAATGGGAATGCCAAGTGAGGAAGCAGTTGTTAAGAAAATTGGAGCAATTTCAGAATACAAAGGGATGTTCAAAAATGCTGGACTGGAATTAACTTACGACAATCTTGCAGAAGCCATCGCAGCTTTTGAAAGAACACTAATCACAAAAGATAGATTTGATATGTTCTTGAAAGGAAATCCGCAAGCACTTAAAGATGATGAAGTAGAGGGTTTAGCCTTATTCATTGATACAGGCTGTATAACATGCCACACTGGCGAATTACTTGGCGGAAACATGTATCAAAAAATGGGATTATTAAAAGCATACGCCGATACTACTGATAAAGGAAGATTTGAAGTTACTGGAAATGAAAATGATAAGTATATGTTCAAAGTTCCAACGCTGAGGAATATTGCATTAACTGCTCCATATTTCCATGATGGCAAAGTTGCAGATTTGAAAGAAGCCACGGTACTAATGGCAGATATCCAACTTGCTAAAACCCTTACTGATGATGAAGCAAATAAAATTGTAAAATTTTTAGAGTCATTGTCTGATATAAAATTAGCCAAAGCACAAAAGAGTAGTAAATAGTTATAAAGTGAAACCAACTTTTAATCAAATAATATTTTGGTTTGGAATATTCTAACATGGAATGTTTAAGAGATATTCACTATTTTGCAGTTGCACACAATGTGCATAATTTATAATTAAATATTAGTAGTTCTCACTACTTGCACTTAAAGTCCGACAGAGTTCTGCCGGACTTTTTGTTTTTAAAACTAACTAAAACTTTCCAAATTTAAATGTAAGTACTCCACTAATACCAGCAATATCTGAATTTGTTAAATCACCAAGATTAACATCTGAGACCAACCGATACCCAACACCAGCCGATATTCTAAAAAACGAAGCTACGTTTAGCTCAACATTTACTGCTGGTTCAGCAATCCAGAAACTATCTGTAACTTTTGGGGAATTCCAATCGTGGTATTCTTTGTAAGTTAAGCCTCCGCCACCAAGCAATAAGTATATTGAAAAATGAACCAAACTATTAGGTGAATGAATATACTCCATTTCAAAACCACCATATCCCATCATTAAAGGGAGCAGTTTACCATCAAAAATAAAATCTGATTCGAACTGATTAACTAAACCATACCCTCCAAAACCAAGAACAAAAGTGTGGTTCATTATCCAGCCGCCGCGCCCACCAACAAGAAGTCCAAATTTGCCATCTATTTCTGTAAATTTAACAACAGGTCCGCCAAACCCGCCATTTTCAAGTTCTCCAGAAACTAAAGTCTCTGCTTGTCCAAGTATTGATATTGATGAGAGCAGCAGAATAATAATAAAAATTTTCAACATATTTAACTCCTTAAAATAATTAGTTCGTAATCAGTTACTAAATTAGCTGCAAACGGACAAAGCTAACTTGCTGCCGTCTGCCGTAATTTATTGATTGTTTATTAAAATACCATAGCCTAAAATTACAAAATACCTCGAAAAAGTAAAGTGTAAAGGGAGTCTGCTTGAGTTGTTCGTTGAACTTATTTACTAAAAAATAATACAAAAGCATTGCCGAGATAAGAAACTAAGCAGAGAAAAAGGGCTCGTAGAAAGGTTATAAAACAGAAAAAAGATTGAAGTTAATTTCAATTCTGAAAACTACTCCCGATAATCTTGCTACGATTAAACAACAATTGAATGTAAAATTAAATATTGCTATTTTATATTACTTTTTAATTGATTAAAGATTAATTTAATGGAAATAATTGAACAAATAGAATATTGGAAAAAAGCTTCTGCATTAGATTTATAGTGCATTTCATTTGACTTAATACAATCATTGTATTTTAATGTTTTTTATTATATTCTTACGAATGCTAAATAAACTTTTCTTACATTGAGGTTCATATGTCTTTTCAAGAAGTTGAATTTACCCCAGATATGCGTCAAATGATTGTAAATGTAAAGCATTTTTTTAACGACTTAAAAAAAAACCATGATACCTTAAAACTGCCGGCAACTCAACTTACTGCTTCTGCACTAGATATT
>JAKIUC010000059.1 GCA_021647785.1 Melioribacteraceae bacterium | reverse complement strand
TTTAAGGATACTGAAAAAGAGAAAACTAACGGTTTTACAGGACAAACAGGTAACGTAAAAAAAGAAAATCTTATGAAGAATAAGGCAATAGAGAAAGAACAGTAATATTTAAACTAGTTTGAGTAATGAAAAAGAGAAATAATTTTGAGTGGTAATAGCGAATATATTAAAGCCTTAATTGATAGAGCAAAACAAGGACGTAAAAGTCAGTTTCTTGAACTATCCCTTGAATTTTTACCTCGTATTTACTCAATTGTTTTCGGACTTGTTCCAAATATGGAGGCGGCAAAAAAAGTAAGTGCCGAAGTATTTTACATAATTTGGAAAAGAATAAACCTAGTTAAATCTGATAGCGATTTTATTTTACAATTAAAAGAAATTGCAATTGTACGCAGCTTTCTTTACTTGCAAAATGTTGAAAAAATTGAACTAGATGGTTTAGCAATACAAAAAATTACTAAAGGAGACCCAAATTTTTTCACAAAAGTTGAAAGAGAGTTTCTAAAACTAACATATATTCAGCGTGTTATCTTAGTGCTAAATGATAAATTAGAACTCCCCACTACACGAATTGCAGAAGTTCTAAAAACATTAACAGAGGAGGAGATAAGGGAAGAACTCCATTCAGCCCGCGAAATATTGTTAATAAAATTCCCCGATGGTAAACTTGCAGAATTTCCTGAACATGGTTGGGCAATTCTAAACGATTGCCTAATGAAACTTGATAAAGGGATACAACAATATTTAGAAGATGAAGTCTTAGAATTTATATCAGAATATTTACAACAAAGCAAATCTCTATTAGATGGAATTTTTAGCAAAATTACTCCTGATGATGAAATTGTTGATTTTCTTAAGGAGTATTTGTTAAAGGTATCTGTAAATAAGAAAACAAAAGAGGATTTAACAAAATTCAGCAATAACTACACAAGTGTCTCTGCAAAGACCACAGAGGTTTTATTCGAAAAAGCATTTACTTCATCCAAAACAACATTGTCTGATATAAATAAGAACTTAGCTGCAATTATTCCAGCGAGACGAACCAAATTTCGTGTTGCTTTAATAATTGGTTTTATTACTATTGCTTTATCAATGTACTTTTATTTAAGTATTACTGAAAATACTTGGAATGTTAATAAAGGAGATGGAATATTTAAACTAAACGATAATCAAAACCAAATAGCAGAACTTACAGAAGGTGATGAGATTTCTACTACGGGTAACTCGAATGTAGAAATAATAAATAGTAATTCATCCAACATTATTTTGCTTGCAAATAGTACTCTTATACTTAATGAAGTAAAAGCCAACTTCACAAAATTTTCACTTTTAAATGGCAGCCTTGCAGTTAACAGCATAGTTCCCCAAAAGAGGGGAATCACTTCTGAAAATAAAATTATCAAGATTGAGGCAAATGGTGTAGAAGTTATCTCACAAAAAGGAGAACTAATTATTAGTTCATCAAAAGAGAGTGGATTAGTTGTAAATATAGAGAGTGGGTTTGCGGAGTTAAAGTTAGAAAAAGCAATTTACTACTTGGCAGAAGATTATGTGTTTATAAAAAAACAAAACAATAAACACACAATACCATTTAGAAAAAACGCAAATTATGAACTTATAGAATTGATTAAAGCTGTTAATCCACAAGATATTGATAAACTAACAATAATGGAAATTATCAAAAATTCAACAAGAAATGATTACCTAACACTCTTCAACTTGCTTCTGATAAGTGATATATCCAACAGAGAATTAATACTTAACAAACTGAATATATTTTTTCCATTAGAAACACTTTTTGTTTGGAAAAATTTAGTTAACTTAGAGAGAAACGAGATAAACTTTTTGAAAGATTTTCTACTAGAAAATACTTTTTAATGGAAAGACTATTATATATCCGTTATGATGAAACATTCATCCCGCAATGCGGGACGGAATCTTATTAAAGTGTGAGATTCCCGCTAGAAGCATGCGGGAATGCGGTGCATTGAGTTTATCGAAATGACAGAATGAAGGAAATTACAAACAGATGAAAAACTATACTTTTCATAAAATATTAGGAAAATACTTTTTACCAATTTCCTTTTCTCTCTTTTTAGCGTGGTCTCTTATTCTATTTCTTTTATTTTTGTGGAATTCAAAAACTTTAAGTAATAGTGAAGATATTGACCGGATGTTAATAATCCATTTATCTATCTGGATTATTGGAATACTTTTCTCTTTACCAAATATTTTTCTTCTCTTAAAACAGAAGAAAGATATTGAGAGCTTAAATTTAAGTACTTCAAATTTTGCAACATTATTTAATTCAATAACCTCTCCTGCATTTATATTTAGCAAAAAAAGTGGGATAATTACACATACAAATCAATTTGCTAAAGAACATTTTGAAATACATAAAAATGAAAAAAACCATATCGAAATTGAAGCACTCAAGCATTTAACTAATGAACTGAAAAAACATTCTAACTCTGTTATTACTAATATGAAGACAGAGCATAGTTGTAAAGATAGTGCTGGTGAAGAAATACTTTATGAAGCAGTATTGAATGATATAATAATTAACAATTCTTACTCTACTTTAATTGTTCTAAATAACAAAAAAGAGAGTAGTAAAGACCTTCAAGAGATGAATAAATATATTGAAGATTTGCATGCAAAAGAAGATGCACTTGAAGATAATGCTTTTGAATTAATTCAACTAAATATAAAGTTAGAAGAATCGGAAGATAATTTAAGAGAAGTTAATGCAAATAAGGATAAGTTTTTCTCAATTGTTGCTCACGATCTAAAATCTCCTTTTGTTGGCTTACTTGGCATCTCCGAAATGTTAGATACAGATTATGATGATTTTGACGAGAAAGAAAAAAGAGAACTAATCCGCAGTCTTTATGATATTTCCAAAAACACGTTTGAGTTACTTGAAGGTCTTTTGGAATGGGCTAGAGCCAAGCAGGGAAGAATGGATTATAATCCAGAGAAGTTTAACTTATTCCAGGTAGCTGATTCACTTGCAAACCTGTTGAAGGCAAATGCATTCAAAAAGGAAATTACATTACATAACTCTGTTGATATAAATGCTATGGTTTACGGAGATAGAGATATGGTTGCAACAGTACTCAGAAATCTATTAGCAAATGCAATTAAATTTACCCCGCAAAATGGTATAATTAATATTAATGCTAAAATAGAAAATAACTTAATGGAAGTATCCGTTAGAGATTCAGGAATTGGGATGTCGCAAGAAAGTATAGAAAAACTTTTTAGAATTGATGTTAATCATACTACACTTGGTACAAATGACGAGAAGGGTACTGGCTTAGGACTTATTCTTTGTAAGGAACTAATAGAAAAGCACGGAACAAATATTTGGGTTGAGAGTGAATTGGGAAATGGAAGTCTTTTTGTTTTTACACTACCTTTAGAGGGTGTTTCAGAATAATTTATAAAATTTCTATTTTAGTGGGTGGAATAGACATGTACCGCTGCTGCGGAGTTTATTAATTGAAATTAATTTGACCCCGAATTACTACTGATTTGGAACTAATATTGACGATGCTTGGTGAAGCTACAACTACAAAAATTACCAAAGGTCGGCGTTCGTAAGGTTTTTTGGAACTACAAAAGGATGCCAAAGATGGTGGCAAAATTGCTGGCAAAACCAGAAAAGATATTGAGTTAGAATCTGGTGAAAAAGTAATATCAGATGAAAATTATTTGAAAACACCAGAAGGTAGGCAAAGAATTGAGCAATGAATAATGAAAAACCACATCAGTGCGATTAGGGTAATTTTGGCGATGAGGGAAATGAATCTCAAAAATTATGCTGAGAAACAATCTGCTTCCGATTTAATCAGGCTATTGAAGAGCAAAATTGCCCCGATATTTAGAGGCTGTGTGAAAAGTCCAAATTTCATTAACCAATCCCGCAGTGGCGGGATTGGTATTTTAACTAAAAACGAACTTTCCCGAACGGACTTTTTCTGTAAGAATGCCTTTGGCAAGTCCGTGAGGGTACTTTTCACACAGCCTTTTTAAATATTACACATCTCAGGGCTTTCCCGCAGGTCTGTAAGAGTTCTTCGGAGGAGGATACTGATAGCCCAAAATATCCCAAATGATTGAGGCATTACTTGAAAGTATTTATTATTGCTTGATAATACTATTAAATTATCTTAAGTTGCAATATTGTTGACCACATTAAACCAACAGCTATAGAACGACTCTATAGAAATTTGTCTGCAGAACTCTGTGAGTAACTGCAAAATAGGTTCGGGAAAAGTATTATGTTGCGTGTCCCATTTTCAAAAAAAAAGACTCCTTCTTTTTAAAACTCATATTCTAATTAATATATGCCACAACTAATTACAGAAAATATTTCAAAAGAACTTAAACGAGTAAAAAGATACTCTAATTTCATCAGTTTGGTTTGGGTAATTCTAATTGCTTTATCACTATTTTGGAATTTGTATTCAGTTAAAATACAATCGGAAGATATTGCAAAATCGAATGCACGTGCATATTTTGAAAAAGAAATCAGTTTCCGAAATTGGGCTGCAAGCCACGGAGGGTTATATGTACCATTAACTAAAAGAACTCCTGCCAATCCATATTTAGCCCATATCCCAAATCGCGAAATCGAATTATCCCCGAATGATACATTAACATTACTAAACCCAGCATATATATTACGGCAAATTCATGAAGAAGAATCAAATTTTGCTAACATAATTGGTCATCTAACCAGTCTAAATCCGAAACGTCTTCAAAATGCAGCAGATAATTGGGAGCAAAAAGCTCTTTTTGAATTTGAGAAAGGAATAAAAGAAGTTTATGAATTTAAAAACATTGGCGGGAAAGAATATCTAAAGTTAATGAAGCCGCTAATTACGAAAGAAAGCTGTTTAAAATGCCATGCTTCACAGGGGTATGAAGTTGGTGATATTCGCGGAGGTTTATCTGTTTCAGTTCTGATGAAACCAATTTGGGCAACTACAATAGATGATAGAATTAGAATTATTGCTCTTCATCTTTCAATGATTATAGTAGGTTTTATTGGAATAAGAACTACTAGTAAACGATTTACAAAAAAAATTATTGCAACGCACAAAGTTAAAGAGAAGTTGTTAGTAAAGGATGAAAGGTTAAAACTTGCACTTGGTACCACAAATGCAGGAGTGTGGGACTGGAACATCCTAACACGTGAAGCCGTTTTCGATGAAAGATGGGCAGAAATATCTGGTTATACTTTGGCAGAACTTGAGCCAACTGATATTGATACATGGAACAGATTAGTACACCCCAACGATTTGCCTGAACTTGATTTAATGTTAGAGAAACACTATGAAAATGAATCTGAACATTATGAATTTGAAACCCGAATGAAACACAAAAATGGTGATTGGATTTGGGTACTAATTATGGGTAAAGTGATTGAAAGGGATGATGAAAATAAACCTATAAGAATGGTTGGGGTTGTTGCAGATATCACAAAGCGTAAAAAATCGGAAGAACTAATTAAAAATGCTAATACACAATTTTCATTAATTATGAATAGCTTAGATGCGTTAGTTTTTGTTTCAGATTTGGAAACTTACGAATTGCTTTTTGTGAATAAAGCTCTCTCAAATATTGTTGGTGATGTAACTGGAAAGATTTGCTGGCAGGCAATTCAAAAAAACCAGGGTAGTCCGTGCAAGTTTTGCAAAAGCTATAAACTATTTAATATAGATGGAGAACTTGCCGATACCTATACGTGGGAATTTCAGAATACAATTAACAATAGATGGTACTTAGTTAAAGATAGAGCAATTAGGTGGCATGATGGAAGAATTGTACATTTACAAATTGCAACTGATATTAACGAATCTAAAAAAACCAAAGAAGCTCTGCAAGAGAGTGAAAAACGTTTCCGAACTACTTTTAACAATGCAATTGACCCCACATTTATTGCTGAAATTTCTGAGGATAGCATTCCGCTAATATATGATGTTAACAAAGCTGTTCTAAAAATATTTGGTTACACAAAAAAAGAATTAATTGGTAAACCAATGGCAATTATTCATGCTGATGGAAAAAAGGAGGATACTCTAAAAAATGTTAAAGCACTCCTATCTGGTAAACAAATAAATTTTGAATCTCTATCGAAGAAAAAGGATAACTCATTTATTCATGTAGAAAGATCAGCAAAAAGAATTAAAATTAATAATAAATATTATATATATATAGTTGAACGTGATATCTCTGAACGCAATAAATGGAAAAAAGAGATACTTAAAGCACGACAAATATTAGAGGAAGAAAATGCCAACAAAGATAAATTTTTCTCAATTATTTCTCATGATTTAAAAGCTCCCTTTAGTGCTTTGCTTGGTATTTCTCAACTCTTGGAAGAAGACTACGATGAAATGGATAACTTAGAAAGAAAGGAACTAATTCGTATTACAAGAAATTGTGCAAAAAACATTTACGAACTTTTGGATGGACTACTTGAATGGTCTCGTGCAAAAAGTGGAAGAATGGATTTTACCCCCTCTGTTATTAACCTACATGATGCTTCGTTACAAGTCATACATGTTCTTATTCAAAATGCAAAAAATAAAAATATAAACCTTGTTAACATTATTGAAAGCGACTCTACTGCTTATGTAGATGAAAAAATGTTTAGAACAATTCTAAGAAACTTAGTTGCAAACGCCATCAAGTTTACAACGAAAGGTGGAGAGATAATAATTTCATCTAAAACTTTAAGAGATAAAATTGAAATTTCCGTTTCAGACAATGGAATTGGAATGAGTTCAGAACAGATTGATAAATTATTTAGAATTGAAATTTGCCACACTACTTTAGGAACAGATAGTGAGTCTGGTACTGGAGTTGGTTTAATTCTCTGCAAAGAATTAGTAGAAATAAACACTGGTAATATTTGGGTTGAAAGTGAACTTGGAAAAGGAAGTAGTTTTAAGTTTACACTACCTAACTCAGATGAACTGGAAAAGACAAATCTCAAAAAGATAAATAACAAATAAATTTCAATTTATAAAATTCTCACAGAGTCCCACGGACAAATCCCAAACAAGAAACTTGTGCCAAAGTCTTTCGTTTTTTTAGAATATTAATTTTGAGATTTGGGATTTATCCCGAAAAAAAATCGGGACAAGTTTTGTTATTTATAATTTTTGTTTGGAAATTGCACCGAAGGAGTGATATGCTTTAAATTATTAATTGTTCTCTGAATTATTTCATCCAAATAGATATGATATTTCTGCGGAAGATTTTTATACTTTGAAACAAACTCTCTTTTAACTTCCTCGAAAGATGAACTCTCTAATTTTACCAAATCTTTTTCAATATTTATTAGATAAGTTTCCCCTTTCTTTTTTATTTTTTCAACTATTTCCTTTTGCTCACTATCAGCAATAGTACTAACTGCTTGATTAAAATTATAGTTTGCATTAACATATTCTTCAAAAAATATTCCACGAAAATTTTCGGAAACTATTGTACGACTAATATTGCCAAGCTCTTTTGCAGTTTCTGAAATAGCAGAATGAGAAAAGCCCTTCTCTCGCAAAGAGTTTAGAATAAGCAATCTTAAATCAGTACGTCCACTCTTGGCAAGATTATCCGGAATGTCGCAAAGTTGAATAATATTTCTACCCTCCGATTTTGCAAATATTGCTGCACGCTTAATGCTCGATTCAAGTTCCCGCACATTTCCCTTCCAGCTATTCTCTTGCAGAACGGACATAACCGCTGCAGATATTTGCAAACCTTCAGCCTCTTTATTTGCAAAATACTCTGCTAAAAATGGGATATCCTCCTTTCGCTTATTGAGGTTCGGAACTTCAATTGTAATAACATTTAATCTGTAATATAAATCTTCTCGGAAATTATTTTGATTTACCTGTTCTGCCAAATCCTTATTGGAAGCAGCAATAACACGAACATCAACTTTTTGAGTTTCAGTAGAGCCAACTTTTTGGAATTCGCCTGACTGTAGTACTCTCAACAATTTGGTTTGAAATTTTTCTGAGGTCTCACCAATTTCATCAAGAAATATTGTGCCATTATTTGCAGCTTCAAATCTTCCAATTTTATCTTTTGAAGCATCTGTAAAAGCTCCCTTAACATGACCAAACAATTCACTCTCCAAAAGATTTTCCGGAATAGCTGCACAATTAAATGCAATAATTTCTTTTCTGCTTCTCTTGCTTAAACTATGAATTGCATTTGCTACGAGTTCTTTACCGCTACCGCTATCGCCACTAATTAAAACTGTTGCATCTGTGGGAGCAACTTTTAAAATAACTTTCACAATGCTTTCTATTGCTGCCCCAGCATAAATTATTCCAAAGAAGTTTTTCCTCTCATTTTCAGAACCTATTTGATGGGGAGTTTCATTCAATTCATTAGATAATTTTATTTGGTGAATCTCCTCTTTAAGTTGTTCAATTTTATTCTGCAATTCAATTGGTGGTTCATTTGTTTTACTTAACTCCCTTTCCAGCAATACCAACTTACTCTCCTTTGTTGAAAGGGCTTTCAGCAATATTTCATTTTCGGAGAAAACAGAATTAAGCTCAACCTCCCTCTCTGCAAAGAGAATAAACAGTTCAAACAATATTAGTGATACTAATGGAATAATGAAAGCGGAGTAGTACAACTCTAAAAAGTAAAGTGAAAAAAGCAGATGGGATAGAAACAACAAAACTATTGCAGCTCCAGAATAGAAATAGAGTTGATACTTTTTAAGAGTTAAAATGGATATTAATATAATTAGAGAGAAAAATATTAGTGAATAATTATAGTAAGTGTTGTTAAGGTTTCTATTTGTAAGGATATTATCAACAGCAAATGCGTGAATGCCAATGCCAGCAAGCACATCATTGAATGGGGTTGAAACCGACTTTCCAATTGTTGGGTCGGTAACTCCAATTAAAATAATTTTATTTTTAAGTTTATCCTTAAGTGTCGGATTGTTTTCAGAAGCAGCAAAGAACTCTAACAACGAATAGCTGTTGAACTTTTCAAAAGATGAATAGAAATTAATTTTCAACTCACCATCCTTTTGGTTTTCTACTAACATTTGTGAAAAGGAATTAATCTCATTTTCTGCAACAATAATTTTTTGAGGTATTATATATCCATTAACATCCACAAAATTTATATGACCAATTTTTGATTCGGGATATTCAGTTTTTAACTCTGGGAGCAGAAGAGATTCAGCAAAATATTTATCATCTCTCTTTTCCAAACTATTTACAATTGCAGAAAGAACAATATTGTTTCTCTCTTTAATCTCATTTATAATTAAACTATTATAAATCTTCTGATTACTATTATTACTCGCAAGAAATATCTCTAATCCAATTTTGGAAACATTGAACTTATTTAACTTATTTAATAAAAGGGCGTAGTAACTTCTCTTTAGAGGCCAGCCGCCTAATGCGGATATATCTTTTTCTGTAATTTTTATGATCACAATGTTAGAATCAACTACACCCTCGCCATTAACTTTAACAAATACCGATTCAACAGAATTGTTTATACTATCCGAAATTTTGGGAGATACAATAATAAAAAGGAATACGAGTAGTAGTATTGATATACTTAGTATTCTTCGTCTTTCAATTATTTTTTGATTTAACTTCATATTTTATTTATTGCAGAAGAAAAATTATTTGAGACTAAATATAATACAATTACATCAAAACTTTGTGTAGCCTAAAAACTGTAAAAATAAATTTAGCCCAAATATGTTTAATGATATTTTTGAGTTAAATTTGCATTTTGCAAAATAAAAAATTATTGAATGAATATATTTAAAAAACTATACGGTAAAGTATTTCTCATTTTTCTAATTTCCCTTCTATACGCAATAGTGCGTTACAATATTTTTGGAAATGTTCCATGGGAGGAAATTCCCTTCTACATTACTAACAAGGCAATTTCACTTACTGTTCTATTCTTACTCCTTTTTTCCGTTACAGGCAAGACGAATGATAATGCAACAAAAAGTAAATTTTGGATGATTATCTTTATTCTTATTTCAATTCATGTTTCTATTTCTTTTTTATTATTAAGCCCTGTGTATTTCAAAAAATTCTATTTTGAAAACGAATTAAATCTTACTGGTTATCTAACACTCTTTTTTGGCATATCTGCATTTACCGGAATAGTAATTTTGAATATTAAAAAATTGTTTCCGAACAAAAAAAATAGTTTAGTAATTCCAGAATCTCTAATAAAAAACATTAGAACTCTAATTCCTTTTCTCCTTATGGGGCATTTAATTTCAATGGGATTAAAAGGATGGCTTTCACCACACAATTGGTTTGGCTACTTAATTCCAATTAGCTTAATAGCATTTATTGTTTTGGTGAGTTACATAATTAAAGTAAAGAGGAAGTAATTGTTCCAATTCCGTTCGAAAAAAATGAACCATATTCTAACTTACAATGGTAGTCCACCAAAGCTGATTATTGCATAATCCTAATTAGTACCCCAAGTAAAAATAATAATCTGCCATACACTTTTTCTTTTACCCTTGTTTTGTTACAAAACATTTTAACATTTACCTTTGTTTTGTTACAAAACAACCCGATTATTACCTTTGTTTTGTTACAAATATTTAATATTTTTACTCTCGTTTTGTTACAAGGAATGGAAATGGATACTTTTAAAAGAGAACTAACCAAAAATCTAGTACAATGGAAAAAAAACAATTTAAGAAAACCTCTTATTTTAAGGGGTGCAAGGCAAGTTGGTAAAACAACTCTTATTAGAGAATTTGCTGAAAGCTACAAGCAAAGGATAATATTAAATCTTGAGAAACCTTCCGACCTATATTATTTTGAAAATTATGATAATGTAAAAGATATTATAGATGCTCTTTTCCTTAAACATAGCGTTTCGTTAGACAAAATCAGTGAAACGCTTTTATTCATAGATGAGATACAAGAATCGCCTCAAGCAATTCAATTCCTCCGCTATTTTTACGAAGAAGTACCGCAATTACATGTTATTGCAGCCGGCTCGTTGCTTGAATTTGCCCTAAAAAACGTAAAAAGTTTCCCAGTTGGAAGGGTAGAATATCTCTATTTGCATCCTCTTAATTTTATTGAGTATCTAAAAGCAATTAAACATACGGGTGCAATTAAGGAGTTAAATAGAATACCAATAAAACCATTTGCCCATAATACATTATTAGAACTATTTAACCGTTATGCAATTGTAGGGGGTATGCCAGAAGTAGTTAAAATTTATTTGCAAAATAGAAGCGTAGCAGAATTATACAGAACATATGAAAGCCTTTGGGAAACTTACAAGGATGATGTAGAAAAATATACGACAAACAAAACAGAGCGGAATGTTATAAAACACATTATGGCAACTTCCTTTTTATATTTGGATCAGCGTGTTAAATTTCAAAACTTTGGCAACTCTAATTATAGGTCAAGGGAAGTAGGTGAAGCTATGCGTAATCTGGAAGGAGCAAAGCTTATTCGCTTAATTTATCCCACTACAGATATTGAAGTTCCTATAAAACCAGACTTAAAAAAATCTCCCCGATTACAGTTTTTAGATACTGGAATAATTAATTTTATAACTGGGATACAAGCTGATATGCTACCCCTCAAAGATTTAAGTTCACTTTATAAAGGAAGATTAATTCCTCACTTAATAGTACAGGAAATTATTTCATTAAATACTACTTCCGATAGAAAACCTAATTTTTGGGTTAGAGAAAGGAGCCAATCTTCCGCAGAGGTAGATTTAGTTATTCCCTATAAAGATAAAGTTATTCCTATCGAAATTAAATCTGGTAGTGTTGGCACGTTAAAATCGCTGCATCAATTTATGAACAAGGCTAATCACCCTTACGCAATTAGGATATACGCTGGAGAGTTTAATGTTCAAACAACTCAAACACGAGAAGGGAGACCATTTCTTTTGATGAATCTTCCCTACTATCTCGGAACTAAAATATATGAATATATTGATGATTTTATATCAAATTATAAATTATAACTAAATTTTTACTAGCTGCAATTATCAAACATCAAAGCTCATCAAATATTGATCAGTTGCATTCTTCTTCATTAGCTCTTTACTATCAATTATACTTTCCGTTATAAAACCATATTTTTCATATAGTTTTACTGCTGGTATATTATCAATATCCACAGTGAGAATAATTTTTTTTAATGTTTTACTATTTTTTGCCCACTGCAATACTTCTTCAGTTAAAATCGAGCCAATACCTTCACTTCTAAATTCTTTAATTATTGCAATACCAAGTATCCCAATATGTTGCGATTCTTTTTCGGAAGTGACTAAAACACTTATGAATCCAATCATTTTGTTCTTTTTCTCGGCTATTAGAACTATGCCATTTTCTCCCACAATGCAATCTTTGATAACAGATTCTTCCTCCTGTGTAACTTTATAAGAATCGCCATTTCTATTTTGTATGTTAATTAAATCGCTGCTAGATACTTCTTTACAATATTTTATATTATCAGCATCTTCAATCTTTGCTTCTCTAATAATAAATTCATTGTTCTTCTTGCTTTTAATTTCTCTATTTCTGTATTTCATGTGTTTAATTCACATTCGTTAGTTTCAGTATTTCAGAATATCAATTATAAAATATTAGGGATGAAGGATTCATACTTGCTTTTTACTAATTCATCAAGTTTCCCTTTTAGCAGTTACCTCTCATTTTTCAAAACTCGGGTGGCGTTAAGTATTGCTATAAGTGCCACACCCATATCTCCAAATACCGCTTCCCACATTGTTGCTATTCCGAATGCTGCAAGAATAATAAAGAGAAGTTTAACACCGAGAGCAAAAATAATATTCTGCCATACAATTCTTCGTGTTTTTTTAGCAATTCTAATTGCTGTAGGAACGCTTGATAGTGTATCGTTCATCAGCACTACATCTGCGGTTTCTACTGCTGCATCGGAGCCAAGTGCACCCATTGCTATCCCAATATCTGCACGGGCAAGAACCGGTGCGTCATTTATGCCATCTCCAACAAAAGCTACTTTATCATTTTTACCCGATTCTGAAATGAACTTTTCAATATGGCTTACTTTATCTTCGGGAAGCAACTCTGCATAGACCTCATCGATGTTAAGCTTATTTGCAATTGTTTTTGCGGCAAAGGCATTATCGCCAGTAAGCATAACAGTTTTTTTAATTCCCTGCTTCTTTAAATCTTCAAGAGCTAATGCTGAGTCCTCTTTTATAGTGTCCGATATTACTATGTAACCTGCATACATCGAATCAATTGTAATATGAACTACAGTCCCTTCTACGTCACATTTATCATGTTCAATGTTTTTGGTATGAAGCAGTTTATCATTTCCCGCAATTACAATTTTACCGTCAAATTCTGTTTCAATACCTTGCCCTGCAATTTCGTTAACTGTTCCAATTTTTGATTGTTCTACTTCATTTCCGTATGCTTCCAAAATTGATTGAGCAATAGGATGATTGGAATTTACTTCGGCATAGGCTGCATACTTTAAGACTTCATCTTTATCGAATCCGTTCTTAGGAACAATTTCAGAGACCTTGAATTCACCTTTTGTAAGAGTTCCGGTTTTATCAAACACAACAGTTTTAACGGTTGTAAGTGCATCGAGATAATTTGAACCTTTCACTAAAATACCTCTGCGTGATGCCCCACCAATACCTCCGAAATAACCGAGCGGAATACTTATAACCAATGCACACGGACATGAAACTACAAGCATAACTAAAGCTCTATATATCCATACAGAAAAGCTCTGTTCAGCAACAAACAATGGAGGAAGAACAGCTACGAGTACTGCACCAAAAACTACCGCCGGCGTATAGTAGCGTGCAAACTTTGTGATAAATTTTTCTGTTTCTGCTTTTTTAGAAGTCGCATTTTCAACAAGATCCAAAATCTTGGATATTGAAGATTCCCCAAATAGTTTTGTTACTTTTATAGTTAAGGTGCCTGATTTATTAATCATCCCCGCCATTACACCCTCACCCTCTTTAACAGAGCGAGGTACAGACTCGCCGGTGAGAGCGGAAGTATCGAGCATCGAATTTCCCTCAATTACTTCACCATCTAACGGAATTTTTTCACCTGGTTTAATTAGTATTTTATCACCAACCAGTACTTCTTCCGGTGATACCTCTTTAACCTCACCGTTTGTTAAAATGTTTGCATAATCGGGACGGATTTCCAACAGACTTTTAATTGACCTGCGGGAACGATGCACTGCTAAATCTTGGAAGAATTCTCCAACATTGTAAAATACCATAACCGCAACAGCTTCCGGCATTTCGTGAATTGCAAATGCACCAAGCGTGGCAATTGACATCAAAAACTGTTCGTTAAATACTTGCCCTTTTACAATATTCATTCCGGCAGCTTTTAATACGCCCCAACCGCTTAAAAGATAAATGGCTATGAATACAATATATTCTGCAATGTGGTACGGAGTATTGTGTAATAAATCTTTATAAATAATTCCTACAACAAGAAAAGATATTATTAAGAATATCTTCAGCAATACTCTTTTAATATCAAATTCCTCTTCATCGCTTTTAGAATTATCCTCAATAATTTCTACTTCAGGCTCTATCTCTTTTATTCTCTTTTTAACATTAGCCAGATTATCCGTCTCTATTTGAATAAAAGAAGTAGCAAAATTTACAGAAACAAAGTTTACTTCTTCTAATTTGGCAACTCCTTCCTCTATTTTAGATGCACAAGAAGCACAACTTAAATTTTTTATTCTATATTTTTTCATAGTAAATAATCCATACAGAAGTAAGCCAACTTTTCAACAAACATAAATTGGATTACCACACTAAATTTTTATTTTATAACTTTTACTTTAGCAGCCGTGAAATCATTACCATGCATATGACCGAGCAGTTCAACTATCGATGCATTTAGTATGCTAGCTGGTTCTGGTTCACGCAAGGAAACAGTTACAATTTTGTTGTTTATATCTTTAGCTCTAAATGAAATAATATCACCATTATCAGTTTTACGAACTCCTCTCTCTTTAAGAATTATCACATTAATCCTTTGGTTTATTTCACTTCCACCAAACATTGTGAAATCTCCAAGCTTTTCTGTAGGAGCAAAGTAGGTTGAATAAATTACTACAAGTACTATCATAATTAGTGCAGGTAGTATAAGTTTTTCTAATTTCTTCATAGTTGTTTCCTATTTTATTAAAGTATATTTTAAATTCATAATGTGATAAACCGTTCTAAAACAGCAAGTAGTAAATATAAAATTTCTTTACTATTCTTCATAATCATAAAAGTTCCATCTGTAAATATAGCAACACTTGAACAATTGCTCAAATGAAATCTAATTAATTTATAAAATTTTTGCTACATTTTATTTTTATTTCATACATTTATTGTTGGTATAATTGTGAACACGATTGCGTAACAAAATTATTATGCAATCACAAATGGATTAGGATTACACATCACATAATACTGATTTCACATTAGTAACAGAGACTTAACGAATTAATTAGAAAGGATAAAAAAAATGAGAAAAGTTGCAGTTTTAGGTGCTGGTTATGTAGTAAAACCAATGGTTGATTATTTTATTGATATCTGCAAATATGAAGTTATTATTGCTACGCGAACTGTTTCAAAGGCAGAGAAGGTAATTGCGGGAAGATCACTTGGTACTTCTGTTAGCTGGACTATTGATCAGGTTGATATTTTAGAAAATATAATTAAAAATGTGGAAGTCGTTGTGGCAATGACACCACGCTCTACCCACTCTGTTGTTGCTGAATTATGCCTTAAACATAAAACAACAATGATTACTACAGATTTTAAACATCCGGGAATAGCTTGTTTTGATGATGAAGCAAAGAAACAGGAAACCCTTATTTTAACAGAACTTGGTGAAGACCCTGGTCTGGACAATATGGGCTTAAAGCAAATGATTGATGAAGTCCATTCTGAGGGGGGCAAAATTACACAAATTGATTCTTATGGTGCTGGAATTCCTTCATTCGAGTATAATCGCAATCCGTGGGGTTATAAATTTTCGTGGGATCCAAACGGACTTATGCGTTCAGCTGAATCACCTGCTACATATCAGGTAAATGGAGAGGTAATTGAAGTACCCAAAAAATTTGAGCATCATAGATTAGTGGATGTACATGGAATTGGAACATTTGAAACATACCCCAGCAACGACAGCACACGCTATTTAACAGAGTTTGGATTGGATAAAAATATTTCCATCTACAAAGGACTACTCCGTTTTATTGGTTATTGCAACACCATGACAAATCTCCTAAAAGCAAAATTAATTGAAAACAATGAAGAAAGGGATTTTAGAGATACAACTTATACCCAATTTATCGCTAAACTTATTAACTCATCTACTACGGATAATGTAAAAAGGAAATTTGCGAAAGCATTAAATATGGAGATTAATGATGACTTTATTAAAAAAATAGATTGGATTGGATTATTTGATGATGTTCAGATATCAATAGATAGAGGCACAAACTCGAACCTACTTGTAGATTTGATGTTGAAAAAAATGGCTTACGAACCTTACGAAAGAGATATGATAATAGTTCACAACGAAATGTTTGTTGAATTTCCAGATAAGAAAGAGAAACGGATTTCGAGTATGTTAAACGAAGGGATTCCAAATGGAGATTCCGCAATGGCAAGTGCAGTTTCGTTACCACCTGCTATTGCAACAAAATTAATTTTAGAAGGGAAAATTAAAAGTAAGGGAGTCTGTATGCCTTTAACAAAAGAGATGTACGAACCAATCTTGGATGAAATGGAGACTTTTGGATTCTCTTTCAAAAAGGAAACAATAATCTTATAACAATTAGCAGCAGATATATTGTAGTGAACGAATATTTTCGTTCACTACATTTTAAAAGAAAAAATAATAACATTATTCAAAGCGTTACTTCTAAATATAACAACAAGTGAAAAGTATTCTGCAACAACGGATTATCACTATATTATATTGCCTTCTCACCATGTTCGTTAGTTCGTATTCTAATAGTGTTTGCAACTTCAATAACAAATATTTTTCCATCTCCACTATTGCCGGTATAGGCTGTTTGTTGAATTACATCTACAACTTCGGTAACTAAATTATCATTAACAACAATCTCAATCTTAATTCTTTTAATGTAGTTGTGTAACCCATCAAGAAAAGAATCGGGTGCGCCTTTTGCTTTGGTTCTTCCAAATCCCTTTATTTCTGAAATTGTTAATCCGGGAAGCTCTTCAATTTTATGTAGTGCAGTAACAACATCATCCAATTTAAATGGTCGTATTATTGCTTTTATCTCTTTCATAATTCTCCTTTTTTCAAATTAATAGCCAGTCCGAAGACTGGCTCTTTTTTTAGAATTCGCTATCTTCAACTTTTATTGCAAACCACTTGTAGAGTGCCGGCAAAACAAGTAGTGTTAATATCGTGGATGTGAATAGACCACCAACCACAACAGTAGCAAGGGGACGCTGCACTTCACTTCCGGTTCCAGTGGCAATTAATAATGGAATTAACCCTAGTGCAGTTGTTACAGCAGTCATCAATACTGGGCGTAGTCTTAACTTTGCACCTTCTATAGATGCTACATCAATCGATTTTCCTTCTTTAACTAATTGATTAAAGTACGTTACCAATACCATTCCATTTTCCAATGCAATTCCAAAAAGGGCAATAAACCCAACGGAAGCAGGTACGGATAGGTTCTGGTTTGTTAGCCACAATCCTATAATACCTCCGACCAATGCTAACGGTATGTTCAATAAAATAAGCATTGAGTTTTTAATAGAGTTGAAACTAGTAAATAGCAAAAAGAATATTAAGAGTAAAGTGATTGGAATTACAATTGCAAATCGTTTATTTGCTTCTTGCTGCAAACGGAACTGACCACCCCAAACTGTATAATAGCCAACTGGTAAATCTACGTTTGCCTCAATAGCAGCTTGACTTTCCTCAACAAACGAAACTATATCTCTACCCAACACATTACATTGAATTGTAATAAAGCGTTGATTACGCTCGCGTGTAATTTGCCTTGGTCCTTCAATCTCCTCTATAGTAGCTACTTCACTTAAAGGAACTTGTAACCCATTTGGTGAAGAAATCAATAGTTTTGAAATTGCATCTTTATTACTGCGATACTTTGGTGCAAGTCTAACAAAAATATCGAAACGTCTAATTCCTTCAAATATTTGTCCGGCAGTTTCACCGCCAATAGCAGTCTGTATAACTTCTTGAACATCCGATAAGTTTAATCCGTATCGAGCAATGGAGTGTCTATCAACAGTAATTTTCAATTGCGGTTTGCCGCTTACTTGATCTACTTGAATATCTGCCGCACCCCTAATCCCTTGCAGTAGTGTAGAGATTTCGTCAGCTTTACTTTTTAATTGTTCCAAATCGTCACCAAATAATTTAACTGCTAATTCAGCTCTAACACCTTCAAGCAATTCATCAACAGTCATTCTAATTGGCTGTGTAAAGTTTAACAGAACACCTGGCATTCCTTCAACTTCATCACGTATTTTGCCTTCAATCCCTTCTTGATTAAGACCCTCGCGCCACTCATCTTCGGGCTTTAAAAGGATGTACATTTCGGCACTGTTAATAGGGTCGGTATGTGCCCCAACCTCTCCACGCCCAATTCTGGTAACGGCTCCGCGTACTTCGGGTACACGCATCACTCGCTTTTCTGCCAACATTGTTATACGTTTACTCTCTTCCAAAGAGATTGATGGAGCCATCGATAACCGTACAACCAGCGTACCTTCTTGCAGTGTAGGTGTAAATTCGGAGCCAAGTTTTGGATAAATCCATGTACCAAGCAGCAGTAGTAAAACAGAAATAATTATTGCTGCAAATCTGTTGTGAACAAAGAATTTTACAAATGGTGTATATATTTTTATTAATGCTCTAACAAGCCAAATTTCTTTCTCCTCTTTGGTTTCATTGTTTTTCTTCTTTTTCTTTTTTAGAAGAAGCGATGAAAGTACAGGTGCAATAAAAACTGCATATATTAAAGAGCCAAGCATTGCTAAAGCAATTGTAAATGCTAATGGTTTAAATGTTTTTCCTTCAACACCCTGTAAAGTGAATAGCGGAATAAATACAGTTATAATAATTATTATTGCAAAAATAATGGGTCGTAATACTTCCTTGCTTGCTTTAGAGACTATAAACATAAATGGTTCATCCATTTTTCTTTTTAGTCTATCAACATTTTCAACAAGCACAATGCTTGCATCCACCATCATTCCTATAGCAATTGCAAGCCCTCCAAACGACATCAAGTTTACAGATAAACCAAGAAAGTGCATACCAATAAATGCAACCATAATTGAGAATGGTATTGATAAAGCCACTACAATACTGGGGCGTAACGATCCCATAAATACCATCAATATTAATGCAACAAGAATAATACCTTGAAGCAACGCATCGGTTACAGTTTTCACTGCCGATTCTACAAGTGTTTTCTGCTCGTAGTATGGTACAAGATTAATTCCTTCCGGAAGTGTTTTGTTAATCTCTATCATCTTCTCTTCAACCGCACTAATTACTGTGGATGAGTTTGAGCCATACAATTTTACAACCATTCCGGCAATTACTTCTTCAATACCATTGCGTGTTTGAATGCCACGCCTAACAGCACCTCCAATTTTAATTTCGGCAATCTCTCTTAAGTAAACAGGTGTTCCATCAACCGATTTAACAACAATGTTTTCGAGGTCCTGAATTTTTGTAGCAAGCCCTACAGAGCGTACAAGAAATTCTTCTGCATCCCTTTCAATAAAGGAAGCACCCACATTTAAATTATTTTTTTTAATAATTTCTACAATTTCATTTATAGAAAGATCGTATCGCAGAAGTGCTTTAGGGTCAACTACAGTATGGAATTGCTTCTCCCATCCGCCAATGCCAAGTACTTCAGTTACGCCAGGTACTGTCTGCAACTGGAATTTAATAATCCAATCTTGAATAGCCCTAAGTTCTTCCAAAGTATATTTGCCAGTTTCATCTTCTATATAATAGAAGAGAATCAGTCCCATTCCTGTTGATATTGGTCCCATCTGCGGGTCACCAAATCCTTCCGGAATTTGCTCGCGTGCTTCTGTAAGCCTTTCGTTTACTATCTGCCGTGCAAAGTAGATATCAGTTTCATCTTCAAAATATATATTAACAACTGATAAACCGAAATTAGAGACTGAACGAATTGACTTTAGATTAGGTAGTCCATTCATTGCAACTTCAACCGGGAAGGTAACGTATTTTTCAACTTCCTCAGGAGCCAAACCTTCTGTCTGTGTAAAGACCTGTACTAACGAGGGTGATACATCCGGAAATGCATCTATTGGTAATTCTTTATAACTAAAGTAACCGCCGGCAACTACAAATATTCCGAGTACTAATACAAGGAGGCGATTCTTCAGCACAAAATCTATTAATTTATTCATAATATTTCTCCGTATTAGTGTGCGTGTCCGCCGCCGAACGACTCTTTTAATATTTCAGATTTAAATGTGTATGCACCTTTGGAAACATATTCCTCCCCAACATGCAAACCGTCAATTACTTCAATTAGATTGTTGTTTTCCAACCCAAGTGTAACAACTTGCGGACGGAAACCCCCGTTATCATTGATGAATATAACTCTCTCACCATCTAATATTTGGATTGCATTTACAGGTACAGCAATTTTTACTTTTTTGTAGTTTGTTAAAACACTTCCGGAAATAAACATACCTGGCTTCCAAATACCCTTAGTGTTATTTAATTTAACACGAGCAAATGCTGTTCTTGTGGCTTCATCCACAATAGGGCTTATGTAAAATAGTTTTCCTTTAAAAACAGTTTCACTATGCGGAGATGTAATTTCAACATTTTGTCCAACTTTTATTTTGCCAAGGTCTTGTTGATAGATGCTCAGTTCTGCCCACACATTATTTAGATTTGCCACCATAACAATATGTTTATCATCCCCAATTAACTCACCAGGAGTCATGTGAAGTTCTAAAATAGTTCCATCTATCGATGAAATAACATCATAAGTAACAAGTGATTCGTTACTTTCAATTGTAGCAATTTTATCGCCTTTTTTAATGTTGTCGCCAATTCTTTGATAAACCTCTTTTACAATACCGGCAAAACGAGGTACTATATGAGCCACATTATAAGTGTTAGGAACAATTTCGCCAGTTAAGTCTTTATGCACTGCAATGTTTCCTCCACCCGCTATTTGTAATTCAATTCCAAACTCTTTCATTACTTCATCTGAAATATTTATTGATTCTTCATCGCCGTGCGGTTCTTCGCCATGCTCATCCTCCACATCTGCTTCGTTCTCGTGGTCATGTCCGCTTTCGTTCATTTCATGATTCTCTTTATGAGAGCCTCCTGCAATTCCAATATCAAATAAATAAGTACTGGTAAGTGCAATCACTACACCTATCACTATTCCTATAAATAGGAAAATGAATTTATTTTTCTTTTCCATAATCTTTAATCCTTTAATTAATATTATTTACTGTTAAACCTTCAATTTCAACAACTATGGCATTTATGCTGCCCAGAGTATTTAAGTACTGATTTTCAATTTCGAATAAAGTTCGCTGTGCATCCAGCACATCCAATATTGTAAATCTTCCAACAAGGTTCCCTTCTTTAATTATTTTGAATGCTTCTTCTGCATCGGGAATAGATTCATTCTTAAGTTTTTCGAAAGTAATTAAAAGCGTTCCGAATCTTTTGTAGAGAAGATTTAATCGAAGTGTAAATCTATTTTTAATTGTTTCAAATTCTTTCGTTTTTTGATCTAACCGGATATGTGCTTCTTGAATAGAGCCTTGATTTCTATCGAATATTGGTAAAGGCATAGAAGCTCCCAATACAAATGTATTTACATTTACTTCAATTAATCTTCTATATCCGGCACTAATTGTTAAATCTGGTGTAGCTTTCGATTTTTCATAACTGATTACTGCTTTTTGCTTATTATATTCACTTTCAAATCTTTTAAGATTTGGATTGTTCTCTAACTTAACATAAAGAGAATCGTAATCAGGCAGTTTGTCAATATATTTCAACTCTCCGTTTAATGATTCAAACAATAAATTTGGATTATTGATTAATGTCATTAATTCAAAAATATCAGAATCATAATCGGCTTTTAATCTGTTAATTTCTATTTGCAACGAGTTCAAGATAATCTGTGAACGCGAAACTTCTGCTGGCGAAATTTTCCCAGCTTTTACGCGAGCTTTTAAGTTCATTATCAACTCATTTGAAGTTTCTATTAGTTCGTTATTTTTTTCAATTAACTTTTGTGTTGCTAATGCCCTTGTAAACGCACTTCTGATATTGGTTATTATTTCAAGTCGTTTAGATTCGTAATCCCATTCAGCAATTGATACATCCATCCCTGCAACATTCTCAAGTTTGCTTATTTTTCTGGCAAGCGAAATATCTTGACTTAAAAAGGCAGTTATTTCACTCCCTTTAAAACCACTATAGTCACCACTTCCAAAAATATTTTCAGCGTCTATTCCAAATTCAGGATTTGGAATTAACCCGCTTTGAAGTTTTATAGCTTTACTGGCATCTATGTTCTTCAGCAAAGTTTGAAGCTCGGGGTTATATTCAATTGCATTACTTACTGCTATTTCTATTGTTAAATAATTACTGTTACTATTTTGTGCTTCAATTTTAGATAGTAAAAATGAATACAAAATTACAGCGATTAAACACATTACTTTGTGCATAAAATCTCCATAAAAAATTGTGAGTTATAATTTAAAAGGTTGTACTGAGTGTGGGTGTGGATATCAAATAAGTAGTGATATTTTAGAGTAGCTCTCTAAGATATTATTTTTAAATTTATTTGAAAAGTTTGTGTGGAAAATTCTACTATCTTTTTCATTTAAGAAAAATAAAATGCTCTTTCCTTGATTAACTTCAAGAGATATTTTATGATTAAAAATAAATTGGTCTTCTTCAAAACAGTTATCGCTAAAATTTACATCGTCGCAATCTGCAATTGAAAAAGAGAGAGCATTGGTTTTAATATCTTCAATGGTGGAGTGGTCTGCACAGTTTTTGTTATTGTTTATATTCTCAACTTCTATGTGTCCATCATTTCCGTAGCAAACAAAATAATTTTCTACAACACTATGCATAAGTGTAATATGGCTAAGCATAACAAAAATAAGAATTGTATTAATAGTTATATGTTTGAAATTTGAATTCATTATTCTTCAACGTGCTCTTTTACTTGCTCAATTAGTTTATATATATGTTCATCATCAATAGAATAAAAAACCATTTTTCCTTCTTTTCTAAATTTTACTAATCTTGCATTTCTCAATAATCTTAATTGATGAGAAACAGCCGAAATTGTTGAATCGGTTACAGCAGATAGATCACAAACACATAATTCGTTATCAATTAAAGAAAGTATAATTTTTAATCTTGTTGATTCACCGAGAAGTTTAAAGATTTCAACCATATCCAAAATTTGCGGATTATTTGATAGACTCTTTTGTGCTTCTTTTACTTTTGCCTCATTAACAATTTCAATTTTGCAAACCGGTGTGTTTTTTCCATTTTTCATTATCAAAACATAAGCATACTTGAACAAACGTGCAAGTGTTGTTGTTTTTTTCAGCGATTCGGGGTCAAAATAATTTCGACCAATAAACCGGTTATAGACAGTTCTAACTTATTGTTAACAAACGACTTAAGTCGTTGGTTAATGAAATACAAGCTAATATTTAACCAGTTTACTGGTTTATTTGAAGCAAATATTTTATGAAGTATTACCAACTAAATCCTCTCCGCGAAAAGGACGGGGAAGGTGTTTTTCTCCAACAAAGAACATCTCACAAAAAGATGTGGAACAACTCGGAGCATATCTGTTAAGAGCTTTTGTTTTCGTCTTGTGTCTAATATCTTTTATCTAATGTCATTTATCTTGTGTCTAATATCTTGTGTCTCACATCTAATATCTTTTACTTCACAAATTGTTCTGCATAATATCTCGGAGTTAGTTCTTCCCCAGTAGCTTTTGCAATTAACTCATTCCAAGGGTAGAGTGCACCGTATGAGAAAAAGAGATGTTTTAAATAATCGCCAACTTCTGATTTACCAACAAAACTTTCACTATTATTTTTTTCCATTTTAAGAACTTTTGTTGTAATATAATTGTGCAATTGCGATGCTAATAATTCGCCAAGCATGTAATTATGATAATAGGCTGGATAGAGTGCAACATGTATTTTTGAAGCCCAGTCTGGTTCATCTCTACCTTCTGGTTTTTTAAGTAACTGATATTTTTCAACCAACTGCCACCAAAGCCCATTCAAATCTTGGTCAGGATTAGCGTACATCTCTTTTTCGAAGCGGTACATTACTTGCACCCAGCGACTGAATGTTAATTGTTCACTGCGTAGTGAATTAAAACTTGGCTCTGCAATCTTTTCAGCTTCTTTTTCTGAAATTCCAACCATCTTTTTAAGCCATTCAGGATTATGAGATAGGCGACCAAAGAGCATTGCTATTGCTTCGGTAGTGAAAATGTGTCCATAATTTCTTAATTGCCAAGGGAGTTGTGAAGATATCTCTTTATCATAAACTGCATGACCAAACTCGTGGAGCATTGTTCCCATCCATTTTTGGTTCTCTTTAATATTGCAAAGTACCCGCACATCACCATTTCTATCAACATCAACACAATAAGCATGTTGATACTTTCCTTCCTTTTCGTAAAGGTCACTATTCTCAAGCAGGTCATCAATGTTTAGGTTTATTCCATTAAAAAACTTTTGTGTTAGTTTGCTAATATCTTGCTTCTCAAAATACCTATCAATATTAATATTATAAATTTTAGGACCTTGCTGAAAAAATTTATCCTCGTAATGCCATGGCATTAATTCGTTTTTATCAACACCAAATTTATTTGATAAATATAAATCTATCACTTCTTTTAATTCTATAAAGCTCTTCTCAATTAGTCTATTTAGCTCATCAAAAAGTTTATCGAGTGAAACAGAATCCTTCTCGGTAAGTATAAGGGACATATCATGATAATTTTTGAACCCTAAACTTCTTGCACCTTTGTTTCTTAGTTTTACTAATTTTATTACATCTTCTGCAACAACCTTTCCAATTTTTTTGCTCTCTTCCCAAACGGTTTTTAACTCAAAACTATTGGTAGAGGTTTCAAGAATTTTGTCTATTTCATTATCAGTAATTTTCTTTCCATCTATTTCTGCTCTGAAAGTTGAAAATTTTTTTTCAATTTTTGTTGAAAGGTCAATAATCTCTTTGTGAAGTTTTTCATCAAACTGATTACCTGCAAACTCGTTGTAAATTAACTCAAGCTCTCTCTTCCTTACACTCTCTGTAATTTTACCAGACTTCTTAAATTCTTTTAATTGCTGGAATAAATTTCTATCAGAATACAACTTACTAATCTCCAACTGTAATTTAGCCGATTCGTTATAATCTTCTTCGGAACCACTTATTGAAGCATCAAAATATTTTGAATTAGCTTTAGTGTTAAGACTCACTATTTTATTGTAATACTCTTTTAAAAATTGATCGAATTTTTCTTCCATAAAAGCCCTTGCCTTATCCCTATAGTTTATAATTTATTTGAGATTTAATAATTCGTTATCTCTTACAAGTAAAAGAATAGCCGATTGTGAAACAATTATTAGCTTCTCTCCGTCAAGCTCAATCTCAATTGCATCCTTTTTTAAAAATAGTGCTTGATCCCCCTCCATTGCTTCAAGAGGAATATACTTGGTAGAATTTGTATTTTTCCACGATTCATCATCAGCCGGAGCACCTACTGGATAACCTGGTCCTACCTTTAATACATATCCACTATGAACTTTCTCTTTCTCCACAACATTTGGGGGCAAGTAAAGTCCACCTTGCGATTTTTTACTTCCCTCGTAAGGACGTATTAAAATTTTATCACCAACAACAATTATTTTTTTTGTATCAATCAAGTTTTCCTCAAATGTTTATTGCAAATATATAGAATAGGAAACTATGTTGGAAGAATTATAAATGTACACAAAACTCTACGGGCAGCATATTTAAAATTAAGGTTAAAAATAAATATTAAAGAAAGGTAGTTCCTTGAAGAAATAATAAATTTCAACTCAAAAAAGTAAAATCTCAATTAGTTTTTATAGAAAAATCTTTTTTGCGTAATACAACAATCACCACTCAATTAAATAATTGCAAATATCATCACCATTTTTTCTACAAGTTTCTGGTTCGTGCATTAGTTTTACAAATCTGTCAGTTGTATTATATTTTTTAACAAGCGATGTAATAATTCCTTCATCAAAATCACATGGATAGGGATTACTGCAAGTCATAATACCTGAATTTTCGGAAATGCTTTTGAATTTGTAAGCTCCAATATCTCCATATCTATGGTTAGCATGATACGCTGTATCAAGTAGAGAGAGAATTTGTTTAACCGACTTAACATCAGGTGGAAATATTGCAGTTTCAGGAATTTTTTGACCAATAACAAATAATGTTCTATTACCCACTTTTTTTGATATCTCTTCAAAAGCATTTAACCATTTCTGCTGGCTATACCACTTTCCCAATTGTGGATTTTCAATGCCAAATTTTTTTAAAATTTTAAGACCTATATTTTTAAAATTTTGCATTCCGTTAATTAAAGAAAGGACTGCTTCTCCACTAACCTCAACGCTTTCGTTATATGCAATAAATTGTGCCATAATGTTTTACCCTTTGTTTATAATATATTTATTATTATCTCTTACCTAATTTAAAAACTAAAAAAAGATTATTTATAAAAAATTGTTTTCACTAACATTTATTATTCAAAACCCCGCATAAAATAGTTATTCATTATTTTCAAAATATTTACTCGCAACTTTTTCAGTTATCCTTTTGGGAAGTGTAAAAATAATTTTACTTCCTTTCCCCACATTGCTCTCTATTGATATTTTACCATTGTTTTTCTGAATAAAATCATTGGTAAGAATTAGTCCCAAACCTGTTCCAGTCTCATTAGCTGTTCCGTTTGTAGATACATTTTTATCAATTTTGAATAAAGCATCCACCTTCTAAGAAGGTGGTATTGTCTTACCCCTAAAAGGGGTTAAAATTTAAGGTTTGCTGTTCTTCCTTTCGCTCATTGTCTTCTTGATACTTTACATACTTTCTTATCTTTTCC
>JAKIUC010000009.1 GCA_021647785.1 Melioribacteraceae bacterium | reverse complement strand
CATCTTTTAGCGGGTTTTTAATCTAAAACATCTTTTGCATTTCATAAAACTGCAGCTTTAAATACACATTAAAAAAATAAAAACGTCCGGAATAACTGCGGTCGGTTTAGAGCTGTTTGTTCCAACCATCGGTTCAGAAGGTTACCGAGCTTTGCGATGTACTGAGTTTACGTTGCATTGAGCTTGCCGAAATGCCGAAATGTCGAAGTATTGTGATTCGTAAAAAAACGCTCTCACAATCTAACCTTGTTCGTTAGGTGGTTTCTATACTTAATAAACTATTATTAATAAACTCAACTGTGTTTATATACTTTTGTTGAATTTCCTCTTCTAGCATTTCAAAATCTCCAAACATTTCCTTGAATGCCTCATAATATTCCGCAACTGTAATGGGTGGTTCTTTTGTCCAATTATTTTTAAATATTTTTGGCCAATTTAGAGCATAAATATCAATTGAGGCACTGTTCTTTAGTTTGCCTTTCCAAGGAATCTGAATGTCTGAACTAAAAAAAAGATTATTGTCCTTTTTATAAATTTCACAATGCTTAATAATTATTGGGTCAAGTCTTACACCAGACCATTGAATACATTCGCCCATTTCAAAAGCTCTGACTAATGGCAAACCGCAAAATAAATTCTTTTTTCGATTAATATAAAAATCCCCATAAGAAATTCCACCTCTCAATGGAATACAATATTTTACTGATTGACCAAATAACTTTGTTGAGAGAATAAGAATGGACATCAAATCCAAATATTCATTTGAAAGTGAATACATTACAACGGAGTCAGAAAAAATAAAAGCACGGACTCTTTCATTGATGACAATATTATTAGAAAGATCTTTAATTTTTGTTTTTAACATTTCTTCCATACTTCTCTGCATTTCAGAGATGCAAGACCAAGCTACATCTTGATTACGTTTAACCGCATTTTTAAAACCCAACATATCAAAATATGCAACGTATCTTTTACAACTTTTATGTTGCTTCATTTTTGACCACCTAACTATATACGGCTGAGTTCTACTTATTACAGTATTTACAAAAGCCCAACTTTTACTTTGTTTGATAACCTTATAATTTTATTTCAACTTTTGTATTACTGTAAATTACTATATACTGCAAAAGTTGGGCTTTTCTTAGCAGATTGCTGTTTAATTAGAGCTTAGCCCTATACACTAACCCGACGAAACATTTTCTTTGTTTAGAGTGTTATTAAGAAAAAATTTCTCACTAACACTCTTAAATATAATCCTCTATTTCGTCATAAGTTGTTTCAATTAAATTGTTTATATAATACTTCTTATTAACACTAACATTAAAGAATTTTATTCAACTATAAAAAATTCTTTCTGTATTCTCCCTTTTTACAAACTCCTAATTTTCCAATACAATGTTGCTGCGAGAAGAATTAAAATAAATATTGCAACTCCATAACCAAGTCTGCGGTTAAAGTATTCGGCTATTTCATTATCGGCTAATTTTAATGCACCATACGATGCAAGAATTCCTTCATTGGTTTTTTCAAAAACTTGTGATGTATCGAAAGTGTGAATTAGTGTTCTTGACTGAATGAGGTTTTGTCTGATATTTTTCAAAGAGTATTCAATCTCTATATTGTTCATTCCCATAATATTAACTTTTTCTGATACAACTTTTGTTGAATCGTAAAGAGAAGATAATTTTTTTAATTTGCCATATATCAATTCTGCTGCAATGTAACCATCATCCCCTTCAGAGTGGCATTCTGTGCAAGTAGAGGCTTCTCCAACACTAATCATTTCATCATTTGTTTTATGAATAAGATGCTTACCGTGGCATTGTTCGCACCCTTTAATATCCATATCGGAAAACTCTACTGCCTTAGTTGAGTTATTAAAATAGTTCATATTATTTACATGGCAGGAGCCGCAAACATGCGAAATTGATATTACTCCAGGTGGGCTTGCACCATGGTTGCCATGACAATCGTTACAAGCGGGTGCACCAACATCTAATTTTTCTAATAGTGCTATGCCATGAACACTTTTTGAATACTCTGCAACCTGAATAGATTCTAAATTATATTTACTCATTAATTCACTATTACCATGACAATTATCACAAGTATTAGGAATATTAATAGCATAAGTTGTAGAACGAGTATCAGATGCTGGTAAAATATCATGCGTTGTATGGCAGTCGGTACAAGTGGCTACATCCATATTTCCTAATTTTAATTGTTTACCATGTGTGCTAACATAATACTGCGATACCTGATCAGTAGGAATTCTTGGTTGAAACAATTGCATTTCTTCAAGATCGGAATGGCACTTTCCGCAAAATTGTGGTATCTCTTTTTTATCAGGCACACCAACATAACCGTTGCTAATGCTCATAGCTTTCTCTTCGTCAGTCTCGTTGGGGTTACCACCGTGGCAGCCAGCACAGGAAAGTCCATTCTGCCAATGTATATCACTTTTGGAAAAATGTTCAGGCATTATATCATTTTCGATATGGCAGTTAATACACTCATCTTCATACGTAGAAGATTTTGGAGCATCATTAGAGGTTACTGCAAAAAGAGATATTGCAGAGAAGAGGAAAATAAACGAGCAAATATTTAATAAGTTTTTCTTATCCATTTTAATTATCCTATTATAAATATCCTTTAATTGTGAAAGCAATCATATACAGAAGTGAAAATATTCCAATCCATCGAACAATTTTATTATTTAAATCTTTCTTTTTTGAAAAATTGATGAATGGAATTAACATCCAAATTAACCCTGCAATTGTGAATGCAAAAATACCTACTGCTTCTCCTTCGATAAACCATATATTTGCCGGAAGCAATTTTAAGGTTTCAAACATAAACATAAAATACCATTCAGGCTTTATTCCTATTGGTGCAGAAGCTAATGCATCAGCCTTTAACCCTAACTCCCAAGGGAAAAATAGAGTGAGACTAAGTAAAACTATCAAAACAATAATCCAAAGTAAGGCATCCTGCAAAACAAAATTAGGGAAGAATGGGATATATTTTTTCTGGTCTTCAGTTAGTTTTTCAAATTCTTCAGGCTCGCTCATACCTTGTCTTTGAACAAAGAAAAGGTGAATAACTAATAGGGTTGTAAATATTGCTGGAAGAAATGCCACATGAAGTCCAAAAAATCTGGATAGGGTAGCACCAGTAACATCCTCGCCGCCTCTAAGAATAACTTTAAGTGAATCACCAATAAATGGTACTACCGCTACAATATCAGTTCCCACTTTTGTTGCGAAGAATGCTAATTCGTTCCAAGGTAAAAGGTATCCGCTAAATCCAAATCCCATTGCAAGCAGCAGCAGAAAGAAACCAGTTACCCAAGTTAGTTCACGAGGTTTTCTGAAAGAATTTGTAAAGAATACACTAAACATGTGGATGAATATAAAGAAGACCATCAAGTTAGCCGACCAACTATGCAGGTTGCGGATTAACCATCCGAAATCTACTTTTGTAATAATAAACTGAACGCTTTCGTATGCACTATCTTCACCCGGAATATAATACATTAACAATAGGAGTCCGGTAAAGACTTGAATCATAAATAGGAACAAACTAATACCGCCCATGTAATACCAAATTGAGTGTCCGTGGACTGGAACTTTTTTATGTTGTATAAGATTTCTAATTGGTGATAGGTCATATCTTTCATCGAGCCAATTTTCAACTTTTTCTATTTTTTTATTCTTCATAATTACACATCTTGGGAAGTTATTCTAATTTCATCATCAATTATATTTACTACAAACTGCTTTAAGGGCTTTGGAGGGGGTCCCGATACATTTCTTCCGTGTATGTCATAAATACCATTATGACATGCACAAAGAATTTGCTGCGTATCTTTTTTGAATTGTACGATGCAATCTAAATGTGTGCAGGTAGCTTCCAGAGCATTAAAATCGCCATTTTTAGTTCTTACTAAAATAACAGGTGTGCGTCCAAACTTCACTATTTTTGAACTGTTATTTTTGAAATCGGCAACCGGACCAACTTTAAGAGAGTTTATCTTAACCTCTGCAATTTTTGGAGGTATCAAGAATGAAATGATTGGATAAACAATTGCAGAGAGTGCGCCAAGACTCCCAATACCGAGAAGTGAGTTTAAAAATTTTCTTCTATTAGTTCCCATATTCAACCTATTATTTAATAAAATATTTGAGTTAAAAACTTCAAAAGTTAGTTAAGGATTTAACAAGCCTGTCTGCCGTCAAAGGCAAGCTTGTTTCATATTCTAAAAACTTTAGAAAGGAGACTGATTTAATCTCCCGCCTCATTTTTCCAATTCTGTATAACAACTTAACTCTTCTTCAAACCATTTGATACTATTTAATGAGTAACCCCGAAAATCGGGATTACTCAAATACTATACTAAATGAGTAACTAGTAGTTCCTTTTAATTTAGCTGCTTGTTTCAGCGATTACTCAAATATTATACTTAATGAGTAACCGCGTGAAACGGGACTATTTCAATAATAACATCTTCTTTGTTGCTGTGAAACTCCCAACTTGGATTTTATAAATATACATTCCAGTAGTTAAGCCCGATGCATCGAAAGATACATTATAATTTCCAGCCGCAATTACATTGTTTACTAATTCAACTACTTCTTGACCTAAAAGATTAAATACTTTCAAACTCACTAACCCACTCTCTGGAATTGAGAAATTAATTACAGTAGTTGGGTTAAATGGATTTGGATAGTTTTGGTAAAGAGTATAAGCACTTGGCAAAGTACTATTTAAATTATTTTCAACATCTGTTATTAAAGTGAAATCAAGTGAATAAACCTTTGCATCAAATCCATCATTTGGGTGATTGCTACCAGTATTATCAAAAGGTTCGTATGTGAAATCTACTGTACTCCCTGGAACTACAACAAAGTCGAATTCACCGGCTACATACGCTCTTCTAAATTCTACTGTCCAAATACCATTCTCAAATTTTCCGGCTGATTGCACAGAAGCTCTATCTCCATCAGGAATTCTATGAATATATCCAGGTATTACATCCCCAGAAGAAAATGAAGCGGCTTTATCGAATGCTATTGCTTCAGCATATACATGAGGTGAAATTACACTATATGGATCAAATGCTGCTTGTACATCTGCATCTTTGGTGAGGAAACTAACTTTAGCACCTGGGTCTCCGGTTGCCATAAAAGATGGGAATCCGGAACCATCATCAGAGTTATTAGAATAGGCACTTGTTCCAGGGTCACTATGTCTATCATCAATATCCCATGTTTTATCATCTACAAAACCAATGGCATTTCCTCTAGCAGCTTTCCAATGCCAAACATCAACTTTGCCATTGTTAGTACGCATAAGTCCATCGCCATGGCACATTGCTGCACAGCTTGCTCCGTCAGCACCATTTAATCCAATATCAAAAACAAAACTGAATCTGTCTTCATTTCCTGTTTGCGACCAAGCAGAACCGTCATACGCCCATTCTTTCTTTTGGATGCTTTCGGTTTCATCAGCCCAAGATGCAGAAATATAAACGTATTGACCATCTGCCATAGCATTTAAAGTTACATCTCCACTAGTTACTAAGGGTGTTGAAGTCCATTCACCAGGTGCAATAACACCATCTAATATTGGTACACCATGTGTAACAACAAGTGAATTTTGTCCGTATATTACTGTGAGAGATAAGAATATTGAGAAAACTAAAAATGTAATAGTCGATTTTTTCATAATAACTCCTTTAATGGTTATGTATTTTTTTAGTTAATAATTTTTCTGTGCTTAATATTGATTGTGATAAGAATTCGCTAGATATTGGTTTTATCATGTAGTTATGAATTTTTAATTGACTAATATTTCTACCTAATTCAATACTGGAATCTAGTGTGATAAAAATTATTATTAATGAATCATATAATTTCCGAAGTATTTTTAGAATAGGGTAAGTTCGGGGTGTGTAAATATCGTCATCTATTAAAAGAACTTGTGGTTTAAAAGTATGAAATTGTTCCAAAAGTTCAAGTTCATCAATTTGGGTATTAATTATTTTCAGTACCCAACTTTCTGGCAATTTCATATTATTAACAATTGAAATAATTTCTGGATCTTCTGTTATTACAAATAAATTCATATTATTAATATCTCAAAGTCTATGCCATCTAACTAACATCTCTGTTAAAAAAAGAAATCGATAAAAATTCGTTAAAAATTAAGGAAAGTGCTTAAGTTTCTATTTCTACTTAGTGTAATTGTTAGATGTGATTGAGACAATTAAAACACAATGCGATAAGTTTGTCCCACTTATATTGATAATAAAAAGGTCACCCAAATTTGAGAACAAATTGTGATGTGTAAATAGAATTTTTGTTTATTGCCAAATATTTTTTAATTTCAACAATATTTTTATAGGATTGTTCATTTCAAAATGTATAGTATTGATATTATAATAGAATTCATTAAATAACTTCATATGATAAAATCTGTTAAAGTAAAATTTATATCTCTAATCTTGTTTTTTATATTATTAGGCATTGGATTCTTGAGTTACTTTCTTTTTACTAAATTTAGAGAAAATTTTGATGAGAGATCTAAAGTAATGATAGAAGCCGGACTTGAATCTATAAATTCAAGTTTAATGGATTATATGAATTCAAAAGGTCCAAAAAATATTCAAAATATGATTGATCGGATAATTGAAGATGAATATTTTCATAAAATAAAAATATTTGATAAAAATAGAGAAATACTTTATTCTTCCAACAGAAATGAAGTTGGGCAGCATATTACTTCGGTAAGCCCTCGTTATAGAAAAACATTAGTACCTTCCATAGTTCTTTTAGAAGATAGAGGAATTTATGCTGCATACAAACCGATTGTAAACAAACAAATGTGCCAAAGCTGTCATGATACTAAAGAAAAAATACTTGCTTATCTTGATGTGGAAATGCAGTTAACTTATGCGGAAAAAAGTTTTTATACAGGAACAAGTTATATTATTCTTTTAGCTATTGCATTAGCACTTTTACTCTTCTTTTCACTTTTAATTATTTTTAATAAGTTAATTAATAAACCACTTTTCCAGTTAATAACAGCTTTTAATGAAGTAGAAAACGGAAACTTTGACGTTCACCTTGATGATAAAAAAGTGGATGAATTTGGAGTGATGAATAACCACTTTAATAGGATGGTGCATAATCTAAAAACATCTCAAAGAGAAATTAAGGAACTATATTTTGAACAACTTCAACATGCCGATAAATTAGCTACTTTAGGTGAATTAACAGCCGAAATTGCTCACGAAATAAATAATCCTACTGCAATAATTTTAGCGAGAGCTGATTATCTATCAGGTGAAGTTGGGGGAAATCCAGATTTAAAAAAATACTCAAAAGATCTAAATGCTATTTTAGAACAGACTGAAAGAATATCCCGAATTACAAAAAACATTCTTAGGTATGGGAGAAAACTGCCGCAAAATTTTCAAAAAATTCAGATATCGGAAGTACTGAAGCAAAGTTTACATATTATTGAACCAAGATTGAAGAAAAAGCAGATACAAGTTGAAGAAAACTTTAAAGATCAAAATACTTATGTTTTTGCAGACCCAACTCAACTGGAACAGATTGCAATTAATCTAATTCATAACGCAATAGATGCTTCAGAATATTCTGATAAAATTATTCTTAAAGTTTACCTTAATAGTGAAAACAAAGTGGTTATGGAAGTAAAAGATTATGGAATAGGTATGGATGAAGAAACCTTGAAGAAAGTATTTTCCCCATTTTTTACAACAAAATCTGAGAAAAAGGGAACCGGTTTAGGGTTGTTCATAGTAAAAAATATTTGTGATAACCATAATGCAGAAATTAAATGTGAATCTTCTCTCGGAAAGGGAGTACTTTTTAAAATATTATTCAACGAATATTTAGGGAAAGAATGAAAAAAATATTACTAATTGATGACGAAATGGAAATGCTTATAAGTCTTGAGAAAATTTTAAAACAAAGAGCAAACTACGAAATTCATAAAGAATCGGACCCAACAAAAGCTCTTGAAATTCTTAAGAATACTAAATACGATCTAATAATTACAGATTTAAAGATGAAACCAGTTGATGGAATGGAAATTCTTAGGAGATCACAAAAAAGCTTTCCTGAAACAAGTGTAATAATGATTTCTGGTTATGGAACTATTGAGGCAGGAGTAAAATCGACTCGTTTAGGTGCTGCTGATTTTATTGAGAAACCATTTACAAGTAAAAGACTTTTCAAATCGATTGATCATATTTTTTCTAAAAATACTCAAGAAGTGCAAAGTGAAAATTCTGATTCACCAATCAAAGAAAAATTTGGGCTATATTATTGTAGTAGTAAAATGGATAAAATAATTAAACTCATTGAAAAAGTGGCAAATGGAAATATGAATATTCTAATAACTGGTGAAAGCGGTACTGGAAAAGAACTAATTGCAAGAGCAATTCATAACCAGAGTAATAGAAGACTCAATCCGTTTGTTCCTGTTAATTGTGGTGCATTACCAGAACCTCTTTTTGAAAGTGAATTATTTGGTCACGAAAAAGGAGCATTTACTGGAGCTGCTAAAAGGAAACCTGGGCTATTTGAATTTGCTGAAGGAGGAACTTTTTTATTGGACGAAATTGGTGAGATGAGTTTTGTTCTACAAACAAAATTATTACGGATGCTCGAAGAGAAAAAAATTCGTAGGGTTGGTGGTCAAAATGAGTTTAGTGTTGATGTAAGAATAATTGCAGCAACAAATCAAAATTTGGAAAATTTGATAGTTGAAAAAAAATTCAGGCAGGATCTCTTTTATAGATTAAATACAATTCATATTGAAATTCCACCTCTTAGAGAAAGAAAGGAAGACATACTTCTGTTGGCAAGACACTTTCTAAAACTTTTGTGCAAAAATAGTGAGAGTGTTCTTAGACAATTCTCTCTGAAGGTAGAAGAATTATTAGTTACTCATGATTGGCCAGGTAATGCTCGTGAACTTCAAAATATTATTAGTAGAGCTTTTTATTTGTCTAATTCAAAAATAATTGAGTTAGAGGATGTTCCTCTTTCAAAAAATAAATTGAACAACTATCTTCATAATTCTATTGTAAATCTTTCTTATAAAGAAGCTAAACATAAAATATTAGAGAAATTTGAGGTTGAGTATTTAACTCATCATCTTAGATTGAATAAAGGGAATATCTCTAAAACTGCCGAGGCGTGTGGTATTGATAGGAGAACAATTCATAGGTTAATAAATGAATCTAATATAATTTACGAAGATTAAGTTTCGACTAATTAAAATTAACCTTGTGAATATGTTTGCTAACTTAGGGTTTTCTCTATCCTCAGAATAGTTATTTCTAAGGATAGATTTTAATAAAATACTATTCATTTTCTACATTATTCTTTGGCTTAACCTTTGCGTAAACAAAGGATATAATTATCAATACAACGCCAACTGTGATAAAAGCTATAACTTTGAATTCATTATCGGGGTGCAAAATACCTAAAACCAAAGTGTATAAAATAGTTATTGCAAGAGTCATCATTGCCATCCATCTATATTTATTGTTCTTCAATATCATGCTAAAAGCATAATAAAGAATTGCAATACCTAACCAAGTAAAGCCTACATATTCAATTGGTGCTAATAAAAATGTTGCGTACGGAAGGAGCAAGAATGCAATTGATAAATAAGCATTTCTCATTGCTTCAGTTTTAAGATCAAGATTATCTTTCTGAGAGTTTAAAATTCTTGCACTTAGTAGAGAAACTATTGCAATATTCACAAAACTAATGGCTGAGCCACTTGCAAAGAATAGAGTACCTAAAACAAGGATTAGATAAATTAAAAAATTTGCTACAATAATAATTTTTGAACGAAATAAAATAGCTGTTGTTACTACTAAAATACTTTGCCAGCTTAGCCAAATAAATAATTCCGGAATTTCAAAAGCATTCATAAAAGAGATGCTTAATGCAATATATCCGAGAATGGAAAAGAAGAAAATAGAATATTTATCTCTCTCTTTTTTCCAGAAAAGGAACGCTAAGAGCAAAAATAATATTGATGCAGCAATGAACGAGATTGTTATTTCGGAACTAAATTGTGTAGTTGTTATAAAAGTAAATAATAGAATAAAACCGACGCTATTAAAAAAGCTGCTCATTATTTTTAATTTATCATCATGAAACTCTACTTTCCTGTATATATTTCCAACGGCAATAATTACAAGATATAACATCAGGAAGAAAATATTAATATATGGTTCTGAAACTAACCCTATTTTATTTCCGATAATAATTGGATTATTAATAAACCAAATTAAATGTGTTAAATAAGTAAGAAAAATGGAATAGTAAAAAAGCCTTCCCCATTCAAAATTAATTTTTATGTAAGAACTTAATGTTGTTAAAACTAATATTGTGCAGAATATTATATACGCATCTCCCGAAACCAGTGCTGAGATGTATCCTAAAGTTAACCCAATATTGAATAAGTGAGTTGATTCTTTTTTTACCGAAACAAATAAAAGACCCAATGCAATTACGGATAGAAGTATGAACTCGTAAAAATTATTTGAAATAAAAGTAGGGTCTCCCCAATAGTGAAGCCGTAGTGTTGAAAAAAAGAGTAAGAGGAATGCACTTCCAAAGAGATATCGGGAAATAAGATTGAAAGATTTTTTCCAAAGTTTTGATATCCCAAATAGAACAAGAGATATAACAAGACCTAATAGGCTTGGGAAAAATGAAGGGAAACTACTAAATGGAAGTGAAAGTATAAATGCAATTCCTAAAGCAAGAACAACAATGCCAGCCTTTGCGAACCAAAATTGTCCTATCTCAAACTCTATTGATTTTTTTTCATCTTCCGTTTTTTTTCTGTTAAGTTCCGAGGGTGCTTCATCAGAACTCTCTCTATTCGAAAGACTAAGATAAGATTCTATACGACTAATTCTACTATTAAGATCCTTTAATTGACTAAGTATTTGGCTATCATCATTCATACAACCTCACTTGTAAATTATAGTATTATTTAAAATTAATTAGATTTAAGTACAAGTAAGTCTAATTAAGACTTACATTAAGTAAAAAACAAATCTATATTAAGATTATTTTATATATCAATTAAGTAAATAAAATTTATATACTAGTGTTACGTTAAGTATGAAATATCGTATTAAAAACCTTCAAGGTTAAAAGAACAATAAAATTATGGTTATTTACAATTTGTTTATAAATAATTCTCTTTTCAAGATTGCTAACCTTGAAGGTTAACGCTAATAATTAAAATTTGCCCCGCTTTGCAGGGTTGCGATATGATTAACGCAACACTATATACAAGTTTGAACAATAATAATGTTTCTACGGACCATTTCCTTCATGACAATCGGAACATAACGATTCTTCCCAATCTTCCTGCTCTACATCATCACCAGGATGAACAAATACTAAAGATTCATTAATCGAGGTTGTCATCATATTATCCGGAGGACCTTGCGAATTTATTGTATGGCAAAGATTACAATCTCTCGAAATAACTTTCCCACTCTCTGAAATGTGATTGTCATTGTGGCATCGGAAACAGCCTTTAGATTTTATATGACCAATATTTATGGGATACGCATCCCATCTAACTTTCATTTCGGGGAAAATATTTTTTTGAAATTGGTTTTGGATAGATGTAATAGCTTTTTGCAATACATCATTGTTTTCTTCAATTACCTCAGGGTAATTTTCCGAGTAAAATTCTTCAATCCCACTTTTAATTCCTAATAATGCTGAATCGGTTGTAGAATAGACTTCAGAACAAATCTCAGTTGCTATAGATTTTATTTCAGGTAAATCTATTGAAATATCACCTGCTGTAATTGCAGTGTTAATAAAAAACTCTGGAGGGTTGTAATTATGTGCAGGTCTGTTGTGGCAATCAATACAATCAACTAATCTGATTTCAAGTGAACTTAATTCACCTTCTTCCAATGGGTCATCTTGCGATTCAAATATTTCTACTTTACCTGTAGATAGGTTAGTATATTTTACCCAAGGTATATCTTGCCGTTTATCGTCAGTTGAAACATATTCAATTTTTACATCCGGGTTAATATGCCAATGTATTCCTTCATCCAAGCCAAGTGCATCAAAGCGTGCACCTACTTTCATTACAAGGTCTATATCCCATTCACTATTCTCTTCATCTCGTAAATAATGTCTTGATGTTCGTATAGTTCTTGAATAGAATTTTTGGGGCCAATGACATTTTTCACAAATATCTCTTGCCGGACGGAGGTGCTGAATTGGGGTTGCAATCGGTTTAGGAATATCATCAATAATTACTTTATATACCTGTCTAAGTCCAGAAAGTTTGGAGCGTACATACCAATCAACTCCTTCGCCAACATGACATTCGGCACACTTAACACGTGCATGTGGCGAATTTTGATATGCTACGAATTCTGGTTTCATAACATTGTGGCAAGTTTCACCGCAGAACGATACAGATTCTGTATAGTGAAAAGCTTCGTAACTACCAAAAGCTGAAATAAAAAGAAAAATTACTGTTCCAACAATAAAAATTCCAAAAGCATTTCTATGACGCTGGTTATTAAGATCAATAAATGGAAGAGGTTTTTCTATAAATTCTTGAACCCCTGCATCCTTTAATTGCTTTCGTTTTCGCAGCATTCCAATAGGAATCATCAGCAGACCAGCAAAAAGAATAGCTGGCAATAATATATAAATTAAAAGCCCAAGGTATGAGCCGCCTTGGTCGAATGCAAGTGTTAAAAATAACAGAAAAATTACAATAAATAGAGCAACAAGTGCTATTGTAGCACCAACAAGAGATGTCCAGTTTTTTGTAGTTTCGGGAAGTTTGAATTTCATTAATTAGACCATTTCTTTTATATAATATTTTAAGATATAAAGATATAAAAATATTAGTTTGTTTCTATTTTATAATTTACACTTTATTAAAAAATTTCAAACAACAAAAAAGAAATTTCAAATAAGCTCCAAATTCTCACAGACTTCTACGAACAAATTCCAAAATGACAAACTTATTATTTTTATTTTTCAATAATTGCGGATAAAATTTTCTTTAATTCAATCGATTCTTGAATTAGTTTTTCAAATTCGTTTTTGTTATTTCTCCTTTTATGGATAATTAATAAGTTTATTTATATGTTTTTCCCTATCAATTATTTCACCTTCACTATTTACAACACTGCTATGACAGTTTGCACAATCTTTTAACAAATAATTTCCAAAATGTCCAACCGGACGTGGTGTAAGAATTTCAACATTATTAACAGTATCAATTTGTCCGTGGCAAGTACCACATTCAGCATCTAAGTTTGTTGTGCTATTCCAAGTAGGTGTATAATTGTTGCCAACAATATAATCTTCACTATAAGCCCATGAATTAGACGAAGAACTTTTTGCAAACTTAAAACCACCGTGGCAATATGTATTTGAGCAATCAATATTATCAAAGTCATATTCTGGGTTTAACCCTAAACTATCCGCATGTGAAAATTCACCAAACTCCATCTTTGCAGGAGGAGGGGAGATGTGGATGTTAACAAATTTACCCTCACCTACAGTTTGCTGATGGCATTCAAAGCATCCTATGTTTGTACTCTTACTATTATCGTAAACGTGTATGAAATGTGCTCCAACTCCTTTAGAGCCAATATCGGAGTTATCTTCGAGGTCGTTTGGCGGAGCAATATAATCGGGATTTGTAAAGTTACCATGACAAGTATTGCATGCCTCTGGTCCTGCTGGCTCTGTGTGACATGTAAGACAACTAACATTAGTAGTACCACCTGCATAGTTGGCAGCATGGCAACTTTGACATTGTGTTAAATTAAAACTCCAGTCATTTTCTCTAAAGATAAATTTGTGAAAATTAGGTGATGATTCATCTCCAAATCCTTCGGGGTGAACTCCTACAGATGGGGCTGGAGTTATATTATCTCTTACTTCACTACAGCCAATTGTAAATAACAGACTACAAAATATAATTAACAGTGAAACTATAAACTTCATCTTATACCTTCTAAATTCAATTCTTAATTATGACAATATCCGCAGAAGCCTTGACCACTAATTTTTAAGTTGGCTCCAGCATCAGTATGGCAGTTATAACAAATAGCTCCAGTGTCGCCATGCCAGTCGCCATGTTCATTATTCAAAAATCCGCTAATATGAGTTTTGGGGTTAGTTCCTTTAATACCATCATTATCTACATGGCACATTATACAATTTGGGTCAGCACCTTGTACGTCATGGCATGAAGCACAATTTTCAATATCACGTCTTGCACCTTCTGCATGGATGCCACCACCACTACCTACACCCATTGTAGTAAAATTGGGTTGAGTATGAGTAGATGGTACAAATCCGCCAAGAGCAAAATCTCCAGAGCCTTCCGAATTATGGCACTCTGCACAAAATGTTTCAGTTTGGTGGCAAGTAATACAGTTAGTTGTTTTACCCTTTGCATCAATTCCGTGATTGTATTGATAATTTAAATCATGCACTCTGGTAATTTGCTGCTGTTTAGTGTTATCAACATAATTGTACGGTGAGTATGGTGTATAAAAATCATTGGCAGCATTTGTTTCCGTAATCATATTTGTTCCAACGTGGCACGATTCACAGAAGTTGTTGTTATGGCACATCTGGCAATCGGCATCTCCTTCCATTGATGAGAATTTATGCATATCACTAAAGTTCACAGTTTGGTGATTTTCCGGAATCAAGTTAGCCGTAGAGACGTGGCAGCTTTGGCAAGCTATGTTTGTTGGCTTTGCATCACCTGTAGAAGAATGGCAATTGTTACAACTACTCATTGTAGGAAAGAGTGTAGGAGATTCAAAACTAAAATCTACTTCATCCAATCCATTATGGCAGCTTGTACATTCGGTGTTTTCAATTTCCAAATGAGATTCGTGGTTGAAGTAAAGTTCTGAACTCTTAACAGGAAATGGAATTTGTACATCCTCATAATGGCAAGTACTGCATTCATCTTCATCTTCAACATCGTGGCAATCGGCACAAGCATCCATTGTAGGGAGTAGGCTTCCGGTTAAATTAACACTACTCTCAGCTTCAGTATGGCAATCGCTGCAAGCTACATCATTTTCAATATGAAATTGGTGTGAAAATTTAATTACATCCTTATTGGATGAATCAATTTCACTCTTAAACGAAAATGCAGAGAGTGCTAAATAAATAATTCCGACAATAAAAATTAGTATGTAATATTTTGCTTTCATAATTACTCTATTATAAGTTTACATTAAACCAGTAGTTAAGTTTAAACAGAATTCGGAAATCGTTTCGATAAATTTTATTGTTAAAGTATTGTGCTTGCAAATCGAAAGAGAGTACGTTATATGGACGCACATTAACACCAGCAAGGAGCGAAACAATATTGTTAGTCTCTGCATTAGCGGAGAGTTTGTATGATGTATAACCCAACCCTACAGATGGTGTAACAAAGCCATCAAGAAATGTTCTTGCAGTATATATTGAAAGAGCATCCAACTCACCAGCGTAGCCGAATGTTTTTCTGTAGCTAACGCTTCCAAATTTTGTATTTAATCCGATAGTGGCTCGTTGTGAATTATCATCTTTGTAAGTTACATTTGCAAATTTACCAGTAACAGTGTAATCCGTATTTATTTTATAATCAGCACCAGCCTCAACTTCGTGAGTGTTGCCATAATCGAATACTGCAAAAATGGAGTTGTATCTAATTTGCGGTGCACGGTAATTGTAGTAAAGAGAGAATCCCCAATTTTCAATTTCCTCATATCGTCCAGTTAACTCAATACGGGAAGTTGTGTTGAAGTTCAAATCATAATCGTAGCGTGTATATATGTTAAACGATTTTTTTGATCTGTAAGAAACATCAGCAGAAACATACTTAAATTGGTTTGAATTGTTTTCAATTAAATAATCGATTGGATTAAGATTTTCATCCAAGCGAATTGTTTTATAAGAACTTAATGAGTAATTCTTATCAATGTAACTTATTCCAATTCTATGATTTTTTAATGCAGTAATATCAAGCCTTCCGCTAAATACATAGTTGTTTGCCCAATCATCTGTAATTTCAAACTTCTGGTATGCAGGTACATTTGCTCCGTAGAATAAATCTAATTTGTAGCCAGCATATTTCAGCTTTATATTTCCACCATCGTAAGTACCGCTGGAAACATTATTAAAAAGTGATATACGACCTAACTTAAAAGTAAGTAAATTATTGAAAAGATTTCTTCCTTCAAAGTAGAGATTGTAGATTCTTAAACGCGGGTCGTAAAGCATCTCCTTCGCAATATCCCTCTCATAATTTAAACGAGTTTTAATAGCAAACTTTCCGTACTTAGCATTAAGTTGAAGAGTTTGGAATGTTCGTAAATAATTATATGAATTTGTACTTGGAGGTGCAGTTGTTGTATCTGTAGAGATGGTAATATTATTATCATAACGTTCAAAAGAATAAACGGAAGATGAGAATCTTCCGCTTAAATTTTGACTACTAATTGTTATCTGTAATAGGAAAAAGAATAAAACTAATAACTTAGTTTTCATAATTTGTTTTCACCATTATTTTGTAGGCACCGGGTGTTTAATTTCATCCCAACTTTTTGCAAAGTCAAATTCTTTGGCTGTTGGGCTTTTGTCGTTGTGGCAAGTTACGCAAAGTTCTTTAATTGCAGCTTCATCTTTAAATTCAACCAGACCATTTGCAATTGATTTTGCTTGGTCTTTCATAATTTTTTTCGATTTATATTTACTTCCAGCACCATGGCAAGTTTCGCACTGAACACCTTCTTCAATCTTGAAGTTTTTCCCTAACATAGCTGCATCCAAATCGTGTCCTGTAGTATGGCAAGCTAAACATTCAGGTGTTTCAGCAGCTTTTGTTTTAAATCCTTTTTCAGCTGCAATTTTATCTGCTTCTTCACTTTGAAGTGTTTTGAACGCTTGAGAATGTTTTGCATCTTTCCAAATTTTTAACTGGTTACCAGTAGCATCTTTTTTGTGACACATTCCACATTTTTTTACACCAATAAATGTTGGTGCATCTTTCTCTGATGCTAAAACTGTTGAAAATGAAAATAGTGAAATGATAAATAGAACGAGGGTTGAAATTGCTGTTTTCTTCATAATTACTCCATATTTAAATTGAATGTTTTTCTATGATAAATAATGTACCATAGATTGAAAAAATAAGATATTGGAATCTAATGATTATTCATTTTTTTTCAAAGAAATAATTTATTAAATATAAAATAATATTCGAGTTTTTTCAAAATAAGTATTTCGAGTTTTTAATTAATCAAATTAAAATATTATTTAACCTAATATTTTGTATTTAACTTCTATTTAATTTAATTTCACGGTGGTAAATATTTTTAAATAAAAATTTATTTTAACAAAATCAGAATGACTTTTAAAATTCAACAAATCTTATCAAGTTTCAGTTCAAAAAAAATCTATAATTTAAAGGAGAAAAACTAATGGGTTGGCTCTCAAAAAGTTTAAATTCTTCCATTGGTAAAAAAATTGTAATGGCGGTAACGGGATTGAGTTTAATACTCTTTCTTACAGTACACTTCATTAACAATATGTTTTTATTTTTTGGTAAGGAAGTATTTGACACACTCGTAGGTAGTCTTGATGCGGTAAAACCAATTGTCCGTGTTGCAGAAGTGGTACTACTTTTACTATTTGGTTTTCATATTTTTAACGGAATTAGACTTTGGTGGGAAAACAGAAAAGCTAATCCGGATAAATATTATATTGATGCTTCAAAAGAAAACTCTACTTTCTTTTCAAGAACAATGCCTTATACTGGAGGGATACTTCTTGTTTTCTTAATTGGTCACTTGGCAACAGTATGGGTAAAATTCAATTTTGGAATGGAAGGGACACATCACTATTATGATGCTGTTGCAGAAATATTTCAATTTTTACCAACAACTATTTTTTACGTGATAGTTATGATTGTTTTAGGGTTTCACATTAATCATGGGTTTCAATCTGCGTTTCAAACTTTTGGCTGGTATCATAAAAAATATACTCCTCTTGTTGAGTTTATTGGAACAGCATATGCAGTTGTTCTTGCGGTTGGGTTTTCTGCAATTCCAATCTATTTTTTCATTCGTTCAATGGGAGGTAACTAATGATTACTCTTGATTCAAAAGTACCTGAAGGAAAATTATCCGAGAAATGGACGAACCACAAATTTAATATGAAGTTGGTTAATCCTGCAAATAAAAGAAAATTTGATATAATTGTTGTGGGTACTGGTCTTGCCGGTGCTGGTGCTGCTGCAACACTTGGCGAGCTTGGTTACAAAGTGAAAGCTTTCACGTTTCACGATTCAAGCCGTAGAGCACACTCCATTGCTGCACAAGGTGGTATTAACGCTGCAAAGGATTATCAGAATGATGGCGATTCTGTTTATAGATTATTTTACGATACAATTAAAGGTGGCGATTTTCGTGCACGTGAGGCAAACACATACAGGCTTGCAGAAGTTAGCAACAACATAATAGACCAATGTGTTGCACAAGGTGTTCCCTTTGCTCGTGAATATGGCGGAACCCTTGCTAACCGTTCATTTGGTGGTGCTCAGGTATCCAGAACCTTTTATGCCCGCGGTGAGACTGGACAGCAGCTACTACTCGGAGCTTACAGTTCATTAAATAGACAAATAAAACTTGGCAATGTTGATATGTACCACCGTCGTGAAATGTTGGATGTTGTGGTTGTGGATGGAAAAGCAAAAGGGATTACAGTACGCAATTTGTTAACTGGCGAAGTAGAGAGCTATACAGCACAAGCTGTTGTGCTTGCTACTGGCGGTTACTCGAATGTGTTTTTTCTTTCAACAAGTGCAATGTTGAGCAATGCAACAGCTGCATGGCGAGCACATAAAAAAGGTGCGGCATTTGCAAACCCTTGTTACACACAAATTCATCCAACATGTTTACCACAGCATGGTGAAGGTCAATCAAAATTAGTATTGATGAGCGAAAGTTTAAGAAATGATGGAAGAATTTGGGTGCCAAATATTGTTGGTGAAAAAAGACCTGTATCTGAAATACCAGAAAGTGATAGAGATTATTATCTCGAAAGAAGATATCCATCATTCGGTAATTTAGCTCCGCGTGATATTTCTTCTCGTAGTGCAAAATATGCTTGCGATGAAGGGAAGGGAGTTAATGGCGGAAATTCAGTTTACCTCGATTTTGCTGATGCTATAAATCGTATTGGTGAACCAGCAGTTCGTGAAAAATATGGCAACTTATTTGAAATGTATGAAAACATAACTGGCGAAAATCCGTACAATGTTCCAATGCAAATATACCCAGCACCGCATTACACAATGGGGGGTTTATGGGTCGATTATAATTTGCAAAGTTCAATACCAGGGTTGTTTGTTGCAGGTGAAGCTAACTTCTCTGACCACGGTGCAAACAGACTTGGAGCAAGTGCACTTATGCAAGGGCTTGCAGATGGTTACTTTGTGGTGCCTTACTCAATTGGTAATTATTTTGGAAGTGAAAAACCTGAAAAGAGTGATGTTAATGGTGCTGAGTTTAAGGCAGCAGAAGAATCAGTAAAAGAGAGTACAGATAAAATGCTTTCAATAAATGGTAAGCAGACTGTTGATGATATCCACAGAAAGTTAGGCGATTTATTGATTGATAAAGTTGGTATGTCCCGTGATGAGGCTGGCTTGAAGGGTGTTATCAAAAATATTTCTGATTTAAGAGAAGAATTTTGGAATGATGTAAAAGTGGTTGGTAAAGCAGGTGAGATAAACCAAAATCTTGAAAGAGCTGGTAGAGTTGCTGACTTCTTAGAGCTTGGTGAGTTAATGGCTGTTGATGCACTAGATAGAGATGAATCGTGCGGTGCACACTTCCGCGAAGAACATCAAACAGACGAAGGTGAAGCAGTACGTAACGATGAGGACTTTGCCTACGTTGCAGCTTGGGAATATGAAAAAGCAGGAAGTTGGAAACTTCACAAAGAAGATCTCAAATTTGAATCTGTTGAATTAGCTACAAGGAGTTATAAATAATGGAAGAGCATAATATTAATTTAACATTAAAAATATGGCGACAAGCATCTGCAACAGCAAAGGGAAATTTTGAAGAGTTCAAAGTTTCAGTCTCTCCACATGCTTCAATTCTTGAAATGTTTGATGAAATAAATAACAACCTTGAGAAAGAAGGGAAAGACCCAATAGTTTTTGAAAGTGATTGCCGTGAAGGTATATGCGGTACATGCGGATTGGTGGTTAATGGACATCCGCATGGAAGTAAAAAACATACTGCTACTTGTCAAATACACATGCGCTCATTTAAAGCAGATGAAACAATTTACGTAGAACCATTTAGAGCAGCAGCATTTCCAGTTCTGAAAGATTTAATGGTTGATAGAACTGGTCTTGATATTGTTCAGCAAGCAGGTGGTTATGTTTCGGTAAATGCTGGCAGTGCTCCTGATGCAAATGCAATTCCTATAGCGAAAGAGATTGCATCACTTGCTTTAGATGCAGCAGAGTGTATTGGCTGTGGGGCTTGTGTTGCAGCGTGTAAAAACTCATCTGCAATGCTTTTTGTTTCTGCAAAAGTTTCACAGTTTGCATTGCTTCCGCAAGGGCAAGCGGAGCGTTACGAGCGTGTTCAAAATATGGTTATTGCTCACGATGAATCTGGATTTGGTAGCTGCACAAACACATACGCTTGCGAAGCCGAGTGTCCTAAAGGAATTTCAATAAGCAACATTGCACGAATGAATCGTGATTACTTTGTTTCAAATATGAAATTACAAGAGTAAAATCTTTTAGTTTAAGTTATTAAAAAGCCCAATTTTGTTAAATCTAGATTGGGTTTTTTTTTATTTAAATTAATATTTTTGGTATTGCTATATTTAGGGTATGCAGTTTTAAAAAGAAAAAATAAAGAAAGATATCGTAATTTAGAATGTAAGTGGTTTTAGAATAAAATGCTTAACTCGGATAGGGATAATACTATGCAACATACAATGAACAAGAATAAAATAGTAAGTGAAATACGAAAACTTAATGTAATTGAAAGACTTAATATAGTTACAGATATATGGGATGAAATAAAAGAATCGCAAGAGTTAGAAGCTATTTCAGAGAATGATAAAAGAATTCTTTTAAATAGATTAGCAAATTACAGGGCAAACCCAGATTCGGCAACCGACTGGAAAAATTTGAAACAAGAGGTCTATGACAAACATGCTGAACAAAGTTAAGTTTGCAAAAGAAGCAACTAATGAATTTCTTGAAGCAGTTGAGTGGTACGAGTTAAAAGCAAAAGGTCTCGGTATTAAATTAACGGATGAGATTGAGAGTACTATTGAAAGAATAAAACTCAACTTTGATTTATATCCAAATGTAGTAGAAAACATAAGAAAAATTCAAGTAACCAGATTCCCTTATTCGTTGTTTTACATAATTGAAAATAGCACGCTTGTTATTCTTAGAATATTTCATAATAAAAGAAAACCTATAGAGTGGTAGATACAACATTGCACGCATGAACCGCGATTACATTGTTTCAAATATGAAATTGCAAGATTGATAGATAACAAATAGTTGCATCAATATGTTATATGAAGTCCAGTTCCGTTTATTCGGGATTGGGCTTTTTTAGGAATATATTTCATTACACCCTTATCAAATAAATTGTTAAATTTATAAATTAAATCAATTAGTGTCCGTTAGACTTATTCGGAGATTTCTTAAAAACAAGCACGAGTATTGAAATGTTTGAAAAAGAGATAGAATTCATTTACAACTATAATCTTAATAAGATAAAACACTTGGGTTCTTTTATAACTTACGAGCAACTTATTTCTACAAATATTCACCCTGCACTGCTTCAGTATGTTTCTGCGGAAATAGATTTCTTAATTTATGAAGATAGACAAAAGCTATTAACAGACTCGCTTTTTGATTATTCTGGAGAGAAGATTATTGAACACTTCACAAATATTGGTGAGGAGATTAAGAGATCAAAGAAATTTTCACTCGAGTATTTAACAAAACTGCTGCTGCATGCTTCTTCTTTTAACGTCAACTATATTATCAGACCAAAGTGGTCACTGCTTCAATTTGTTTTTGAAAGTGAAAACGAATCATCAAAACAAGTAGTAGAGGTAAAGCAGATTTTAAACTATCTCTACTATTATCCTTATTTAAAAAGATTATTAATTAGCTTCTTTAACAAAAAGAGAATCATAACAATAACACAAAAAGAGTTAGAGGATTTGTTAATTAAAATTGATAAAATAAATTATGAAAGCAACTTTGATAGAGTACTTGATAGTGCATTGAAGAACATGGTTGAATTTATAAATATGGGAGAGTCTCGGAATAACAAGATATCAAAGCAGTCTGTTGAATTATTCCTTGAAGATAAAGGACTATTGCAGTATAAAATGATTCTTATAGAAAAATTTGGTGCTACTGGCAGCGATAAGTATGAAATTAATGACTATAAAAATGTAATTCTAAATTATAATATAGAATATGATACTTCTACTATTTCAGAAGATGAAAATGAAACCATTAATGAAAAGTTAGAGGAACTTAAAACAGAAGTGAATGATTACAAAGAAAAACTGAAAGAAGATGATATTACTGATTCTGAAAATAAATACAACGATGAAAGTGAAAAAGACATTGAAAACATTGAAGAGGATGATTTAATGGATGATAAACAGAATGGGAAAAAATCTTTTCTCGAATCGCACATCGATAAATTAGATGAAGATATTCTAGATAGAAATGATAATCCCTCTAAAGATGAAAACGAAATATTGGATGAAGATATTGAGGAGATTGAACCTCCGGATTTTGATGAAGCTCCACGTGTGGATGATGAAATTATTGATGAAGCCTATGAGTTTATTACAGAAGAGGAAGAATTAGATGCAATTGTTGATGAGGATAGTGAGTTAGAAAGAGTTGAGATAAATGAAGAAGATGGAGACCCATTTGATGATAGTAATGAAGATGATATTAAGAAAGAAAAGAAAGATGAGAGTGCAGAGATAACTTCTGAAGCTGAGAATAATGAATATATTGAATTAGGAAATTCAATTACTTTTTCTTCTGAGCAACTGACTAAAGGGGAAGATACTGCAATTGAGGATAATACTTCTCTCGAAGAAGAAGATGAGTGGCATACAGAATCATCTAATGAAAATAGTGACGATGAAGTTGAACTTGATAAACCCGTTGAAGATACTGAAGTTTCGGATGTTGTTGAAGAAATAGGAAATGGAGATTCTAAAGTTGAAGAAGAAATGATAAAAGAAGTGAATGGAGAGGATTTTGAGCAAGAAGAGGCTGAAGCGGAAACTCCCAATAACAATGAACTGAATTCTGTTGATGAAGAATTAATAAATGATAATGATACCAATACCCAGCAAGTCTTATTTGACGATAGTGATTTTGATGAAACTGCGGTAGAATCTGAAACTGAGAATGTTTCAAATGAAATGAGTATTACTGATGAAGAAACTGATGTTCCAGATTCACCTTCAATTGATATCTCCATTTTATTGGAAAATAAAAAAATCACAAAAATTATAGAAGTAGTTTTTGACTATGATATGGAAGAGTTTGCTAATGCAATTGATAAAATATCAGAATGTAAAAGCGAGGTTGAAGCCATAACAACAATAGATGAAATTGCAAAAAACCTATTTATTGATGAATCAACAAAAGAGATAAAAGCTTTAAAAAATATAATTTCAGATTTTTTTAAGTAACAATTGTGGGGATAACAAAAGATTGAATTAAATATTTTATTTTTAATTTTAAACTGAATATAAATGATTATTGATTATGCTAAAATATCTGTAAAAGCTGGTGATGGTGGTCCTGGAGCAGTTACTTTCAGAAGAGAAAAATTTGTAGCCAAAGGTGGACCAAGTGGTGGAAATGGCGGCAATGGTGGAAGCATTATTTTTGTTGCGGATAATAATTTAACTACTCTCCTCGATTTTAAATATAAAAGAAAGTACTTTGCTCCTGATGGTGGAAAGGGTGAAAAATCTTTAAAGGATGGAAAATATGGGGATGATATATTTATTAAAGTTCCTGTAGGTACGGTGGTTAAAAGTTTGGAAACAGATGAAGTTCTTATTGATTTGGAGGAGAATGGAAAAGAAGTCTTTTTCCTAAAAGGGGGTATAGGTGGAAAAGGGAATAGCAATTTTGCAACTTCAACAAATCAAACACCACGCTATGCTCAGCCTGGCAGACCAGGCAAGGAGATGAATATAGTTCTTGAGCTAAAACTACTTGCCGATGTAGGCTTAGTAGGTTTCCCAAATGCTGGCAAATCTACTTTTATTTCTGTTGTTTCTGCTGCCCGTCCTAAAATTGCAGATTATCCTTTTACAACTCTTGAACCAAATCTTGGCATAGTGCAATATAAAGATTATAAAAGTTTTGTTATCGCTGATATTCCTGGAATTATTGAAGGAGCACACGTTGGTAAAGGGCTTGGTCATAAATTTCTAAAACATATTGAACGTACAAAGGTACTTCTTATTTTAATTGATGCAACTGTTGAGTACCCGGAAAAGGAATACAATATTCTTCTTAATGAACTATTAGAGTTTAGTGATTTAATGAGTGGAAAAGAGAAAGTAATTGTATTCACAAAATCAGATTTATTAAGTGATGAAGAGAAAGAAAAATTACTTTCCAAAAAAATAAAAAATTATGATGGAAATACATTCTTAATTTCTTCGGTTACACAAGTTGGTACTGCAAATTTAATTGATCATTTATGGAATTTGATAGAAGCATAAATCTTAAATCGCTAATGTGGAAGCTAACAGTATTATTTATTCTGTTAATTTTCACATCTCTTTTCTCTTTACTTCTTGGGTCAGCTAATATAAATATATCAGAATTGTTTGCTTCTTTTTCTGGTTCTTCAACCGATACTATTCAAGAAATTATTTTGCATATTAGAATCCCTAGATTACTGTTGGCTATTGGGGTTGGCGGAGGGCTTTCGGTAGCTGGTGCAGTTTTCCAATCTCTATTAATGAACCCACTTGCAGACCCATATATACTTGGTGTTTCAAGCGGAGGGAGTTTTGGTGCAGTCCTGGCTTTGCTTCTTGGGCTATCATTTATTTGGGTTGAATTATTTTCTATTATCGGTGCCTCTATTGTAATTCTATTAGTTTTCATTATTGGGCATCGATTTGGGAAATTACAACCAAATATTCTTCTTCTAACAGGTGTAATGATTGGAGCATTTTTCTCGGCATTAATTCTTTTACTCTTAACATTTCTGAATGATACTCTACGTACAGCAATTTTTTGGCTTGTCGGAAATCTTGCAATGGCTGATAATTTTTCGGCTTATTATATTGTAATATTCTCCCTTATTATATCAGTGGTACTCTCCCTTTTTGGTTATAAATTAAATCTACTTGCAATGGGGGATGAAGATGCCTCGAACCTTGGATTAAACCCAAAGAGAATTAAATCGGTAATATATATATTGGCGAGTGTTTTAGTTGGAATTATTGTTTCTGTAAGTGGAATTATTGGTTTTGTCGGATTACTGATTCCGCACTTTGTCCGTATTATATTTAGCAGCGATAACCGAATTGTTGTACCAGCATCATTTTTAATAGGTGCAATATTTCTTGTTTTTACAGATACAATTGCACGAACGGTTATTTTACCATCCGAGCTTCCTGTTGGTGTTGTAACTGCAATAATTGGAGCACCAGTATTTATTTATCTACTTAAAAAACGTGAAACTTAATTAAAAATTAATTCTTAATTCTTGAAATTATTTCATTCTATCTTTATATTACATGTCTGTATTTTAAAGAGTTGGCGAGGTAGCTCAGTTGGTTAGAGCAGTGGAATCATAATCCACGTGTCGGGGGTTCAAATCCCTCCCTCGCTACAATTTTATTAGGAGAAACATTAGATGTACACTTTATTAATTACGATATCAATAATAATTTCATTTTTACTTGTGGTTGTAATTTTATTACAATCGAGTAAAGGTGGCGGTATGGCTGGCATTACAGGTGGTGCCGGTGGTGGTTTTGGAAATATGTTTGGTTCAAGAAGAACAGCCGATTTTTTAAGTAAATCAACTTGGTGGTTAGGTGGTTCGCTATTGGTTTTAGCAATTGTTATTAACCTTTTCTTTTTACCAGGGCAAACAACCAGTGAACAAAGAGAGAGTATTATTCAGGGTTCTCAATCTCAGCAAGCTCCAATAACCCCAAACCTTCCTCCTGCTACAGAGGATAATGCCCCAGCAAATCTCGGAAACTAAATTTAAATTAAACTAGTTTTTGATAAACCTATCTTTTCTTTTAGGAAAGGGTAGGTTTTTTCGTATATTCACAATCCAAATTTTAAAGTAAGGAGTAATTATGTCGAAAAAGAAGGCAGGAGTTTTAAGGGCTTATAATAACGGTGAATTTCTTAACTCAGCAGGAGCTAGAGAATTAAGGATTTTATCAGAGTTTATTGAACCCAAATTACGATTCAGTAAAAATAAAATTGTTGATACAATAGTATTTTTTGGGTCAGCAAGAATTAAATCAGAGAAAGAAGCGAAAGCAAGACTTAGAGAATTAAAGAAATCTGGGAAGAAAACATCGCGTAAATATAAAGAAGAACTTGTACTGGCTGAGAAAATGCTTGTGATGTCACGATACTATGAAGAGGCTGTAGAGCTATCAAAAAGATTAACTGAGTGGTCTATGAAACTATCGGAGCAGGAGAAACGTTTTATAGTTTGTAGTGGTGGCGGACCAGGAATAATGGAAGCTGCAAACAAAGGTGCTAAGTTAGCTGGTGGAGATTCAATAGGGTTAAATATCTCAATTCCGTTTGAGCAGTTTGGAAACAAGTATTTGAAAGCAGAATCTACATACGAATTTCACTACTTCTTTATGAGAAAATTTTGGTTCGTATATCTTGCAAAAGCATTGATTGTTTTCCCGGGCGGTTTCGGAACTTTGGATGAATTCATGGAAGTGATAACATTGATGCAAACTAAAAAAATCAAAAAGAATATGAAAGTAATTATTTATGATGAAAAATTTTGGAGGGAAGTAATAAATTTTGATAAACTTGTTGAGTTTGGTACAGTGAGTAAGAGCGATTTAAAATTGTTCGATATCTGTAACTCTATTGATGAAGTTTTCATAAAAGTTACTGAGCACTTCACAAAACATTATTTGAAATAAAAAGAAACCCCTCAAATTTGAGGGGTTTTTAACTTTAGCGATCTCTACGAGATTCTTTGTAAGCTCGTCTTTTTGCTTTAATTCGTTCCAATCTATTTTCCATAGAAGGTTTCACGAAATACTGACGTTTCTTAAATTCTTTAAGAACACCAGAACGCTCATATTTCTTTTTAAAACGTTTCAGAGCTCTGTCAATATTCTCATTATCAGACAGAATAATGCCAACCAAAGTTATCACCTACCTTTCAGTGGTTATTAATTTAATGTGAACATCAAATTTAATTAAATAACTCATTATTTCAAATAGTAAAATATTATATTGCAACTATAAAAATGAAGAAAACAGAGTTGTGAAATGAAAATATTAGTTACCGGTGGTGTGGGGTATATTGGAAGCCATACTGTAATAGAGTTAGTTGAAGATGGTAATGAAGTTGTAATTGTTGATAATCTTAGTAACAGTAAAATTGAATCACTTAATAGAGTTGAAGCGATAACTAATACAAAAATTAAATTTTACGAAACTGACCTATTAGAGAAAGAGAAACTGAATAAAATATTTGTTGATGAAAATGTTGATGCAGTTATTCATTTTGCCGGACTTAAAGCTGTTGGCGAATCGGTAGAAATTCCACTTCACTACTACAGTAATAATGTTTCCGGTACTTTGAATCTTTTGGAAGTAATGATGAATAATGATGTTACCAAATTGGTATTTAGTTCTTCGGCTACTGTTTATGGGGACCCTCATAAAGTTCCTATTACAGAGGACTTTCCACTCTCTGCAACAAACCCTTATGGGCACTCAAAATTAATGATTGAGGAAATCCTACGAGATTTATATAAATCGGATAATAGCTGGGATATTGCAATACTCCGTTATTTTAATCCTGTTGGTGCTCACGAATCTGGTAAAATTGGTGAAGACCCAAATGGAATTCCAAATAATCTGATGCCCTTTATAACTCAAGTTGCGGTTGGCAAAAGAAAAGAGCTATCCATTTTTGGAAATGACTATCCAACTATTGATGGCACTGGGGTTCGTGATTATATTCATGTTGTCGATTTAGCAAAAGGGCATTTAAAAGCGTTAAGAAAATTAGTCCAAAATCCTGGTTGTGTTGTGTATAATTTAGGAACTGGAAATGGATACTCTGTAATTCAGGTTGTTAATGCCTTTGCAAAAGCATCCAATAAAGAGATAGCTTTTAAAATTGTTGATAGAAGACCTGGTGATATTGCAGCTTGTTATGCTAATCCTGCTCTTGCGAAAAAAGAGTTAGGCTGGGAAGCAAAATATGGAATTGAAAAAATGTGCGAAGATTCGTGGCGATGGCAATCACAGAACCCTAATGGATTTGAAACTAACTTGTAAACACTTTACTACGAATAATTGTTAAATTGTTTCAGGCAGTTGCCAGATAGGCTATTACAGCAATTCAACCATTCCGACATCCTCGGGCGGCGGATTCAATACTATATATATATTGTACCTACGGTACTAAAAGCTCCAGAGCAGCGATATTATGGTAATATTCATAAGTAAAAGGGTACAATTATTTCCCCAATAATAGAATTGAGTTTAATTTTTAGTTATTGTAATTTGGTAAATCAATAATAAACGTTGGTGGGAGTTCTGTTAGAAAAATTTTTCATATCCCTTTTTTTCTTTTTATTTTTATTTCAGCAAGTAAGCCTTTCGCAAACATGGATAAATAATTCAAAACAAAATTTAGATTTCACAGAAGAGAGTAGTGGTGGAATAAAGGGTGTAGTTTTAGATGAAAAAGGGAAGTCGTTATTTTCAGCAAACATAATTTTAATTGGTACTACCTTTGGCACAACTGCTAATTTTGAGGGAAAATTCAGATTAGAAAATATTCCAGTTGGGAAATATAAAGTACAAGCATCTTACGTTGGTTACACTAAAAAAGTTGTTGAAATTGAAATCGTTAAAGAGAGATTAATTCAATTAAATTTTAATCTAAAACCAGAATCCTTTAATGTTGGCGGAATAATAGTATCAGCTAAAGATGATTTACTACCCAGAGATATTGCTACTACAACTGATATTAGTTCCGGAGAAATTGAACATTACCAAGCAACAAATTTGGGCGATGTTCTTGATTTAGTTCCTGGGATTCAAAAAACAAACCCTGGTATAAATAAAACGAGCCAAATAGCTATTAGAGCATCAGCAGGTACTACTGCCGAAGAACAGATAGATGCATTTGGTACAAAAATAATTATTGATGGTGAGCCTATTTCAAATAATTCTAATTTGCAATTTGAAGCTCTATCCGGATCAAAGTTTGGTATGAACAGTATGGGAGGCAGCGTTGATTTGAGAGAAATACCAGCCGATAATCTCGAATCTGTCTCAGTTATTCTCGGAATGCCTTCCGTGAGATATGGCGATTTTTCTAACGGAATTATTGAACTTAAAACTAAAATGGGAGTAGCTCCGCACAGAATAAAAATTAAGAACAATCCGAAAATAAGCGAGGTTAATTTTGGAGGTGGTTTTAGTCTCGGTAATAATTCACTTAATTATAATGCCAATGCTGCTCGTAGTGAAAGAGATTTACGATTAGTAGGTGATGAATATACTAGAATGACAGCACAACTAATTTATGCTGCTGAACATTATAATAATTGGACTGCACGCTACAAATTAAAAGGTCAGTTTATTAATGATGAAAAAGAACCTCAAGGCGATCTATTAAAAACCAAAGATTTTAATAGAGGCTATACAGTTGGGCTTAATACTTGGGGAACTGTGAAACCTTTTAATCAAATCTCTAAATTCAAGTACAATGCCTATGTAAGTATGAAGAAAATAAACTCAATGAGAAGTAGATTAAGAACTGAGTATCTTGTTACTCCAGAGGGAGATACGGTATCTTCATATATTGGAAAAGCTGAAACTAAAGGAATTCAATGGCTTGCTGGCGGAAGGTTTGAATGGCAAAATATTTTTTATACTGGAGATTTTATTCATAACTTCCTTGCAGGTACAGAGGTTCAGTATGATGCTAATAGTGGTGAAGGTTTAATTATAGATACTGTTTATAATTACTACGGAGTTGAATCGAAGAAGCGTTCATACACTTTTGATTCTATTCCAGGGCAACTAATCTTTAGTCTGTATGCTGAGGATAAACTGACTGGACATTTCCTTTTTGACTTTACGCTTATGTTTGGGTTTCGATATGAAATGTATAGACCAAATTCATTTAATGTAAGCGGGCTTTGGGGTGATGGCGATTTAGTCGAGTCATATCAAGGAAGTTTTTTTAATCCGAGAATAAGTTTGTTAACATATTTTTCTCCGAATAATCAGTTAAGAATTAATTTTGGAAGTAGTTCAAAATCGCCAGCTATGAGCCGTATTTATCCTCCGGAAAGTGTGTTGAAATGGAGAAACCCAATAACCGGTGATACAGAATATTTTAGATTTGATAAGAAAGTTCCAGATTTGCAGGGTTATAAAACAACACAATTAGAGATTTCGTACGACCACAAATTTTTAGATAAAATAGGAATCTCTTTAACTGCTTACTATCGTGAAAGAAATAACCAGCCCAAGATTCAAAAAAAACAAGTATTTACTGAAATTGATGATAACAGAAAAAAAGTTGTCTATTATGTGGATGAATATTCGTTATACTATAACATTGGAGCCAATAGAAGTAAGGGTATAGAATTTATTTTTAAAACAGCACAGATTAAACCACTTAATATGAACTTCAAAATTACAGGCTCGTATAGTTATAATAAAACTCCAAGTAGAGGATATTCCTATAAGTTTACTAACGATGAAAGCATTGGGCAAATTGCAAACTACCAAGTCCCTAATGTTACTACCGATACATTGATTGGGTTTTACTATCCTTCATCAGGTAATTGGCAAGATAGATTGCAGATAAATTATTATGTGAAATATATAAATAAAGAATTGGGTCTTTGGGTTACCTTACGAGGAGAGCAGTTGTATGGAGATAGGAAACAAAAATTTTCCTTAATACCAGTTGATTACAATTTGTTAACCGACAAAGGAAAAACTGATCGCGATTATCAAGAGTCCGTGATTTCAAGACCACCTAAGTGGTTATTCAGTTTCAATGTTTCAAAATCACTTTTTGATGGGGCTGAGGTTTCATTTTACGTTAATAATTTTATGGATGATCCGGCAATTTGGAATTACTACGACCCTGTGAATAAAAAATATAAAGAGGATAGTAGAAATCCGGAATTGTTTTATGGAATTGAATTTAGTATGATATTTGATAAATTATTTTAAAATATATACAACCCAAATTGGTCCCGCTTAGCAGGACAATTTGGTTGTTATATACCGACAATATTCGCTTTTGGAATTCCGAAAACCTATTCATTGTCGGTATAGAAAGTATTTGTTTTATAAAGACTTTATAAAAATTAAATTATAGAAAAATGAAAAAAAGAATATTATTTATATCATTATTAGCAGTTCTATTTTCTTGTCAGGAAAAAGCACCGGTTCAAGTGGATGGCAAAGCTGAACTGAAAATTGCTGCAATGTGGGAAGTTGTTAATAGTGATTCGAGTAAAAGCTATATACCCCTTGCAAATGCTGAGATGATTCTTGTTTCAGAATATGGAATGAGAACTGAACATACTGATGAAACTGGTGCGATGCATCTCACAGATATTCCTTCATCTATTTACCAAATTTCTGCTAGAAAAAAACACCCTGATGATTCAAATATATTTATTGTTGGCAATATCACTAATATCGAGGTTGTTAGCGGAACTCCAGTGAATGATACAATATTTGCAAAACCTATTTCATCAAGTGGAATTTCAATAAATGAAATATATGCTGGCGGTCCTGTAAATAATATTTTTTTCTTTAGAGACCAGTTTATTGAACTTTATAATAGCAGCAATGATGTAAAGTTTCTTGATGGAATGCAAGTATTCCGACTCTCTTTTACTGATGAAGGTACACAGCCACCAGGTGGTGATTGGGGTTTTGACAATGATATTGACGGAGTAACTTATGCATTTAAATTTCCAGGACGTTCAGGTGAACAGAATTTTCCATTTGAACCACACTCATTTATAGTTTTAGCCAGAGATGCTTATAATCATCAGAATTCTATTTCAACAAGCATTAATTTAAGTAATGCTGATTGGGAATTTGTGAATCAACTTAGTGCTATCGAGTTTGATAATCCAAGTGTTCCAAACTTGCGAAATATTCGTCTTGATAAAAACATTGACTTTATAATAAGACTTGATTCAGATAGAGTTATAATTACGAGTGGTGTAGATACTGTTTGGGAAGATGGTATTGATATTGAAACAATTCTTGATGGTGTTGAATACCGAACGGGAGGTATCGGATATCCAACTTTAGATGATAGAATTGATAGGGGATGGATAAAATCACCGCCAAAATATAATGGAGAATCGATGCAAAGAAGAGAGAAAGGTATTGACACAAATGATGGAACTTTAGATTGGAAGACTATTCCTTATCCTACTCCAGGCTGGCAATGATGAAAGTGCCTTGCTCTAAGCATCCTATGGAAAAGTTGAAGACTAAGTTCCAATGATTACAGTTTTATTTAAAAAGTGATAATGTCGTGCCTACCTGTTCCGTATCTTTTTGCGGAATGGCATTTATTTTTGCTTATATGTTTTTTTTACCATAATATCGTACCTACGGTACTAAAAGCTCCAGAGGAGCGATATTATGGTAATATCAATAATAAAATAGATAACAACAGTGCCATCGGCACGACATTATTTGCTAAGATAAGTACGCTGAAAGCATCCCCTTGGGAGAACTTAGCCGAGTTAAAAAGAACTTTAAAAGAATTAAAATGAAATTTAAATTATTATTACTAATACTGTTTATATCTCCAACTCTCTTTGCACAACAAAGTAGATTAGATGCACTTGGCGGTTTAAGCTATTCTATTGTGGATATTGATTCGCAGATTGACCCTTATATACTTGGTGGAAATCCGGCTTGGTTAATTAATAGTCAAGTAAATCGAAGATTAGAGATTGACCCGGTCTTTAGAAATAGTAAAGGAGATTACCACCGCTACTACGAATCTGGAAATATTAATAATTTTGATTTAAGTTTTATGGGAATTAAACCTCTTGGCAGTAGTGGTACTTTCCGTGGATATGCCTCATACAATTATGAAATGCAAAAAGATAGAAACAAAATTTTGACTCTTGAACCTTACTCTGGTGATGCATTCTTCTTTACCGACACAACTTCCGGAGATTATAGATATAGCGGACCAACCTTTGAATTTATGCATAGTCTCGAATTGATAGATAATTTTTTTGTTGGAGCATCAGTTAGTTACAAAATTTTAGATGGTTTGAAAAAAGTCTATACCTTTGCCGAAACATTGTACCGTAAGGTTTCAGGAAATATTGGAATTGCTTATAGATTTTCAAATAATTTTTCTTTTGGTGTTAATTACGAAATTTATGATGCTCAAGAAAGAATTACTGCCACTGATGTAAATAATAGAACGGTTCAAACTTTTCTGTACAGAGGGGATAGATACAAAATTGAACTTCGTGGTACATCGCAGAGTTATAAATTGAAAAAATTTGGAAATATTTTTTCTGCCCAAACACAATTTACTTATTTAGAGAATCTAACAATTGGGTTGGATTTTAAATATGTACTCCATAATTCAAAATCTCTTTTTCCAGCGAGTTCGCTTATTGATGTTGAAGATGGATATACAAGCTATGAGAATAGTAAAATTATTCTGCAGGCAAGATGGCTGCAAAGCAACAGTTTTACTTTTGGATTTACAGCAGGCTATACTGATGATAATAGCTGGTCAAAAAATAGCAAACGTAATTTAACAATATGGGAGCTTAGTGTTGATGATATCTTTACCGGAGTGGGATTAACATATTCTAATAAATCGAAAAATATTCTTGTAGGAACTGAATATGAGTTACATTCAATCGCAGCTGATTCATTAAAATATATTGATAATAAGTTCTCTGAAATAACAGCGTTTAACCATATAGCACGTGTAGGATTTGAAGCATCATTAAGTGAAATGTTTGTAGTAAGAATTGGATATAATTTTATTTATAAAGAACATGACTTTATCTTTGGTGGAAAGAATGTTGTTACACATTTTATTACATTTGGAGGCAGAGTTAAACTTTCGAATTCTGTCGAAATTGAACCGCGCTTTGAATATGCAGCAACAAGACTTAGTGAGAATAGTTTATATAAAAATAACTATGGTATTTACACAACATTAAGATTTTATAATTTTTAAGGAGGCTTTGCATAACCGAAAAGTTAAAGGAATTCTATTTTTACATAATAATTTAAATGTTAATTATACTTCGTTTTTGATGCTACGCCCCCCGAGTGTAGCAAATATTAGTGAGATTATTATAGAAACAGACTTTCAAAATAGGTTATTCCAAGGATTCTTTAATGAAATGATTTGGATGTTTGATGATTAAAAAAATATTAATTATAGTGATACTGCTTTTTTCAATTTCACTTTATGGAGCAAGCAGATGGAAAAAAGTTACTTCGGCAACATATAATCCATTAAGTGATATCTTCTTCATAAATGAAAATCTTGGATGGATTGCCGGTCAGTCTGGTACAATTTTAAGAACAACTGATGGTGGTTATACTTGGGAAGAGCCAATAGATACTTTACCAGTTATTGCATCAATGTATAGCATTTTTTTTGTTGATGAAAATATTGGCTATGCTGGGGGAGCTAACGATCTAATTCTAAAAAGTATAGATGGTGGTGCAACTTGGATTGAAGTAATGTTCGAGTCAGTTGGCGGAAAAATTTATTCACTATATTTTACTGATGCAAACACTGGATGGGTACTATCCGGAACTTCTACTGGAGGTGAAATTTCACACACTACTGATGGAGGAACCACTTGGACTATTCAAGCAACAGAAGTTGCAACTAATTTAAAAGCTATGAGTTTTTATTCTGCTGAACGTGGAGTTTGTGTTGGCGGAAGGTCAGGAAATTTTGCAATTTATTACACAACAGATGGATTAGCTTGGACTAAAGCCCCAACTCCAACGGGAATTCCTTATGGTTATACTCGTACTGATTTGAATGCAGTTGTAATGATTAACGAAACAGTTGCGTTTGCTACTGGTTGGGGGGCAAGTTCGTCCGGTTTGCAGCCTACTTATACATTACGTTCAACAGATGGTGGTGCAAACTGGACGTATGAGACTCAAGTAGAAGATAACAGATTATATGTTAATTTGTATAGTATTGCATTTAATGACGAACTCTATGGTATTGCAGTTGGTGGTTCAAGTTATAAGGGTGGGGTTGCATATAAAACAATAGATGGTGGATTAAATTGGAATGAGATCAACTTTCCAATGGGTTTCCAAGCTAAATCAATAAGTTTGATAAATGACAAAATATGTATTGTTGGTTCTAATGGTGGAATAGCGATATCGGAAGATGCTGGGGAGAGTTGGAAATTAATTACTGAAATCCCTTCCTCCACTCTTTATGAAATTGATAAAATTGGTGATAATACAATAATAGCAGCAGGGTTTAACGGTCTATTTCTTAAATCAATTGATAATGGAGAGTCCTGGGAAAGCACATACATTTCAGATAAAAATGTCTCTCCAACTGTGGAAGACCTTTTTTTTCTTAATGAAAATATTGGATACGCTGCCCAAAAAAATAGGACTGTATCAAAGACCAGTGATGGTGGAGAAACTTGGACACAGATTATGAAAGACACAATGGCAACTACTATAAATAATTACGGAGTACTATTTATAAACGAAGATGTTGGTTTTGTTGTAGGGAAAGGAAATCCTGACGTAAGTGCGTTTTACAAAACTACAGATGGCGGGATAAACTGGAGTTCACTAATTGCAGACCCAAATTTAATAAACGAATTAAACTCCCTCCATTTCTTTGATGAAAACAATGGCGTTGTTGCCGGAGATGAATCCGCTTTGGCATATACAACTGATGGTGGAATAAGTTGGACAAAAATTACTCCAAGCAATATGCCACCGGGAGAGCATGATTTCTACGAAATTGAATTTCTAAATAATAGCTTTGGTCTTGCAGCAGGTGAAAAACTTATATTATCTAATGATGGCGGTAAGACTTGGGAATATATCGAAGTTGCTGGTTTATCAAAAAAAATTGAAAGTATTGCAATTGTTGATGAATTAACCTGGTATTTAACTGGCAGTAAGTTTCTTTTTGTTACGTATGATGGCGGATATACTTGGGAAGATATTATTGATTTGGATATTGTTACGGCTACTACAAATTATGGTATTATGGTTGATAATAACGGATATATATGGGTAGCTTCTGGAGGTAGTGAAATATATAGAGCTGTTCCAACAGTTGATGTTAAATTAGTTGACGATAATTTAGTAAGCAAATTTTCACTTGAAGCAAACTATCCAAACCCTTTTAACCCTAGCACAATAATTAAATATTCAATACCAGTAGAAACACGCCGTCCCGCTACTGCGGGACCGCAAAATGTAACATTAAAAGTTTATAATTTGCTTGGTCAGGTGGTTGCAACTCTTGTTAATGAAATACAAAAACCTGGTGCTTACGAAGTTGTATTTAATGCATCAAAACTGGCTTCAGGAATTTATATATATACTCTTACAAGTGCTGGACTTTTGCAAAGTAGGAAAATGTTACTTATAAAATAAATTCATTAAATAATATTAATATAAATAATACTAACAATTAAGTAGGTTATTAAAATGAAAAAAATATTAATTCTCTTATCAATGCTATTGTTTGTTTCACTCTCTTTTGGGCAAGCATTTCCGTTTGATATGATTGTTCACGATGGGTCTTCAAGTGCTGATTATGGTTACGATATTTTTGTTGATGAAGCAGGCAATAAATATATTACAGGAAGGTACAAAGGTATTATCGATTTTGGGCAAGGAGTCTCTATTACACCCAGAGATAACTATGATGCTTTTGTTGTAAAATATGACAGAGATAATAATATTCAATGGGCAAAATCGATAGGTGGTACTCTTACTGATGAAGGAAATGCTGTTACTGTTGATAGTAACGGAAATGTAATTGTTGCCGGAGTCTTTTTTTCAACAATAAATTTTGGAACAGACACACTATTTAGTGCTGGTAACTTTGATATTTTTGTTCTGAAATTTGATTCTGATGGTAACTACATTTGGATGAAACATGGATATACTGAAAATCAAGAAAAACCATTCGACATTCAAGTGGATAACCAAGGTAATTATATTCTACTTGGTTATTATGATGTTAATGATTCTTTAACTCTTCCATTTAAATTTGAAGGTTTAGAATTAACTACTTCAAAAGGGGAGAGAGATGTTTTCGTTATTAAAATGGATTCTGATGGTAACCCACTATGGGGTGTAACCGGTGGAGGTGCTGATAACGATTATCCTGGTGGATTAGTAATTGATGAAAATGACAATATCTATTTTAACGGTAATTACGATAATGTTGAAGCAACTTTTGGTACAACAATTCTCCCCAATAATGATAATGGATATGAACTATTTCTTGCAAAAGTAAGTTCTTCAGGTTCTTACGAATGGGCAATCTCTGCAAATGGTCCTGGTGACGATAAAGGATATGCAATTGATTATGTTTTTGGAGGTGGTGTAGAAGCAGGTGTGATTTTAATAGCAGGTTCTTTTAGAGATTCTCTTTTTGCTGGACCTTCTAATGTGCTTTTTGAATCTGTAGGAGGTTACGATATTTATACCTTACTATTCTCAGAAGATGGAGAATATCTACATGGTTTTTCATATGGTGGGGATGCTGATGACGAAGCTAAAGCAATTAATGTTATACAGGGAACTGAAGGGGATTACTTCCTTTCAGGTATTACTAAAAGCGATTTAATTTTACCAAATGATACACTATACAACTATGGTAAGCGAGATGTTTTTGTTATGCGTATGTTTGAGGATAATATTATTTGGGCAAAAAATTATGGTGGTAGCAGCGATGATTACCTTAATGCAAGTGTAATTGATGCTGATGGAACTGTTTACTTTGGCGGTAACTTTAAAAGCAGTACAGGAGAATTTAACCCGTTTTCCCTTACCAGTAAAGGGGGTTATGATTTCTGGTTAGGGCAGATGCAAGAACCAAGTGTAACAGTACCAATCACCTTTGAAGTTGACATGAGTGTACAAGTAAACAAAGGCAACTTTGATGCAGCAACAGGTACAGTAACAATAGCCGGTACAATGAATGGCTGGGATGCAGGTGCAACATCAATGTCTGATGGAGATGGAGATTTAGTCTATTCAGTAACCTTAGACTTAACAGAAGGTGATGAACATGAATTTAAGTTTGTAAAAAATGGTGACGGATGGGAATCAGATCCAAATAGAAAATATACAGTACCAGGAAGTGCAGATACATACTTTGCATATTTTGATGATGATGAAGGTAGAGAAACAAAAATAATAGCCATTTCTTTCCAATGTAATATGGAATTAGAGATAGCAGCATCACGTTTTAATCCGGCTTTAGATACTTTAACTGCTCGTGGTACTGCTACTTCTTGGGAAGACGATGCTTTACAATTACTTCCATCCGCAATAAATCCCAACATCTACGAAGGAACAGCACAATATGAAGCCTTTGATGGAGATGTAGTATATTATAAATTTGCATACACAACAGCAAGTGGAACAAATTGGGAAAATAATCCCCCAACAGCTTCTAATAACTACGAACATTCTGTTACAGCAGCAGATATTACAAATGGATTTACAATGGTTCCATTACGTGGTTACAACAATGTTACACTGGAAACCGTAGTAAACCAAGAATCAGTAATCAGATTTGTGGTTGATATGAATAATGCAGTTGATGTAAATAATGTAGAATTTTCATCAGTAGATAATGTTGTAATTGCAGGAGCAAATCTTCCATTAAAATGGCCTGATGTTGGATGGCCAGATTCTGATTCTGATATAGTAATTTTCATGGTAGATGATGGTACTAGTGGCGATGCAACAGCAGGAGATAATTTCTGGACAATGGAAGTTACATTTCCAATATACTCACCATTTGATATTGAGTATAAATATGGTGCAAACTGGGGTTTAGCTTCTAATGGTGGAGCAAATGATAATGAAGGTGGAGTACAGTCTAATCATCATGTAACATTATTTAAGAGTTTTTGGTATGGTGATGCAGTAGATGTTTTTGGTTCACAGGAGACAAAAGATATAGTAAATGGAGTAGAACAAATAGGAAGTGAAATACCAACAGCTTACGAGTTAGGACAAAACTATCCAAACCCATTTAACCCAAGTACAGTAATCAATTTCTCAATACCAGAGAGTGGATTAGTAACCTTGAAAGTATTTAACATACTAGGACAAGAAGTTGTAGAATTAGTTAATGATGTAAAATCAGCAGGTACTTATGAAGTATCATTTGATGCATCTGGCTTAACAACAGGAATGTATGTTTACAAAATACAATCAGGCAACTACACAGCAACAAAGAAAATGCTGCTACTTAAGTAGTAGTCCCTTTGTGGGGCTGCTGATAAAATAAATTATCCCGCATAGCTGGATGCGTTTATTCAATTTTCAAAAAACCCATAGCAATTATTTGGTATGGGTTTTTTATTTATCTTCCATTCTGCTGATATCTCAATTCAAATTTTTAATATGATTTTATTTTATGTAATTTTGCAGATAAAATTTTCAAAAAATGGATTTAAATGAACGATTATCCTGGGATTATTTCTCTTTTTATTGCTTGTTTAGAGATAGTGTTTTTCATCAACCTCTTAATATTTTCAGAAAAGAATAGCGAAAACAAACTTATTATTTTCATAATTGTACTATTATTTAGTTACCAGATTATGGAATTCATAATGTGTTATTTCAAAAATTATTCTCACTTGTTAGTATATTTTTCTTTTTCTATTATAACATTTCTTCCGCCATTTGTACTTTATTTAGTTTTGAAGATTAAAAAAGTTCAAAGTAAATTAGCTTTATTAATCTTTTTGCCAGCTATCTTACTCTTGTTTTATTATATCTTTGTTATAACTGGTTTTGAAATAACAGCTTGTAATATTCTATTTGCTGCTTATGAAATGCCGCTTGGAGATTTATATGGCGTAGTTTATTATTCACCAATAATAATTTCAATTTATTTATTATCTAAAATGGTTCTTAACCCAATTTATAAAGAGAAGAAAACTAATTTACTTATTATGCTTTGGGGACTTTTGCTGACCTTTATTCCTGTAGCATTAATTATTGCAATGTTTCCATTTCTGATAGATTATGTAGAGAGTTTTTTCTGTAAGGCTGCATCCTTAATTGCAATTACTTTAACAATTTATGCAATTAGAAATAGTAGCAAAGTTAGTGAGGACGAGAATGAATGAGACAATCTTAAATATATATTTGGTGATTAAAAATGGATTTGTTGTTGGATTTAAGGCAAAGCCATATTTAAGTGATGATGGCGATAATGAGAAAATTGCTCTTTTGAAAAAGAATGCAAAGGCGGATTATTTAACTTCATTCCATTTTGATGCTCCGCAAAATAAATATGGTGCGTTTATGAAATACAAAAATTTTTCAAAACTGGAGAGTAGAGGAATGCACTTTCAGCTATTTGAAGAGATATTCTCAAAATTTAATGTTCCCGAAAATCCACTGGTTTGTGTTACTCCTGTTGTGGATGGGGAAGTAAAAACTTTAGATTAAAAGAAAAGTTGGGTCAATAATAATATTTTAGTGACAAAGGAGAAATGACAAAAAGCAAATTATAAAATTCAAATAAATTACAAAGGACAAAATGGAAAACAACAAACCTAAATACGATTTGTTCAGAAGGAATCAATTGGGAGAAGAGAGAGCACACCAATTTGAAAAAGAAATTCGTTAAGTAATTAAAACATTACCACAGAATATTTTTTCCGCAATTATTGAGAAATCAAAATAAGAGGTTTGTCATTTTGAAAATTTTGTCCGTAGGACTCTGTGAGAATTTGGAGTTTATTTGATATTTCTTATTTGGAGTTTGATTTTTTTAAATGTAATGAAAGTATTTATATAAAAACATAATTAGTAACAACGAGGAAACTATGTATCATCAAACAATTGAGGCAAAGTCAATAAATACAATACGCCTATTATCTGCTGAAGCAATTCAAAAAGCAAATAGCGGACATCCAGGTTTACCAATGGGGATGGCACCTGTAGCTTATTTACTCTATAAAAATATAATGAAGCATAACCCTAAAAACTCTAAATGGCTAAATAGAGATCGGTTTGTGTTATCTGGCGGGCATGGAAGTATGCTGCTCTATTCAATTTTACATCTGTGTGGTTATGATATTTCATTGGACGATATCAAAAACTTTAGACAGTGGGGAAGTAAAACTCCAGGGCATCCGGAGTTTGGAAAGACCGATGGAGTTGAAACTACAACAGGACCACTTGGGCAAGGATTTGCAAACGCTATTGGAATGGCTGTTGCTCAAAAACATCTTGCAGCAATTTTCAATAAAGATGGATATAAAATATTAGATCATTTTATCTATGCAGAAGCTGGTGATGGTGATTTAATGGAAGGATTATCTCACGAAGCTGCATCCTTTGCCGGACATAATAAACTTGGAAATATGATCCTCTTTTATGATGATAACAGTATTACTATAGATGGAGATATATCTCTTTCAAGTTCTGATGATGCAGCAAAAAGATTTGAATCATATAATTGGCACGTGCAGACTGTTAATGATGTAACCAATCTAACTGAACTTAACCAAGCAGTAGTGAATGCACAGAGCGAAACTGATAAGCCATCAATTATTATTACAAAAACTGTAATTGGTTACGGCAGCCCTAACAAAGAGGGAACAGCATCCGCACATGGTGCTCCGCTTGGTGATGATGAAATTATTTTAGTGAAAAGAGCCTTTGGATTTCCAGAGGATAAGAAGTTTTTTGTTCCAAGTGAAGTGACTGAACATTACGCTGAATTGATTGAAAAGGGAGCAGAATTAGAAGCGGAGTGGAATGAACTTTTTGCAAGCTACTCTAAAAAGTATCCGGAAGACGCAAAACTATTTACAAAAGTAATGAGTGGAGATTTTGGTGATAACTGGAAAGAACTTATTCCGCAATTTGAAAATTATGGCGAAGGAATGGCAACAAGAAATTCTTCACAAACTGTGCTAAATGCAATTGCACCAGCATTACCAACGCTATTCGGAGGTTCTGCCGATTTAACTCCTTCAAACAATACTGCTATAAAAGGATGGAAAGACTTTACTCCAGATACTCCCGAAGGTTGTTATATCCGCTATGGCATTAGAGAATTTGCAATGGCTGCAATTATGAATGGAATGGCAATATATGGCGGAGTAATTCCCTACGGTGGAACATTTATGGTGTTCTCCGATTATTTACGTCCCACACTTAGAATTGCATCATTATCTCATATTAAAATGATTTATGTTCTAACCCACGACAGCATTGGGGTTGGGGAAGATGGACCTACACATCAGCCAGTAGAACATGGGGCTGCTTTAAGGTCAATACCTGGAGTGATTTATCTTCGTCCGGCAGATGCAAATGAAACTGCACAAGCATGGAGTTTTGCAATTGCCCACAAAGAGGGACCGGTAGCCATTGCATTAACAAGACAGAAGTTAACAATCCTTGATAGAACAAAATATGCATCAGCAGATGGATTAAAGAAAGGAGCCTATATTATTAAAGATGTTGAAGGGACTCCAGATTTAATTATTATGGCAAGTGGCTCAGAAGTTGAAATCTCAATTAAAGCTGCCGATGAGCTTGGTGTATCTGGTGTTAAAACACGTGTGGTCTCTTTCCCAAGTTGGGAAATATTTGAAATGCAATCGGATGAATATAAAAACTCTGTTTTACCAAACGAAGTAAGAGCACGCCTATCTGTTGAAGCTGGAATACAATTTGGATGGGAAAAATATGTAGGATTAGATGGAAGTTCAATAAGCATTGAACAATACGGAGCTTCTGCACCAGCAGCAAAACTTTTTGAAGAGTATGGATTTACAGTTGCTAATATTGTGGCGGAAGGGAAGCGGTTAGTAGGTAGATAATATTACCATAATATCCATCCTCAGGAGCTTATAGTACCATAGGTACAATATTATGGTAATATTATCTACGTCTTTTAGTTTTAGAATGATAATTACTTCTACTATTACTTCTTCCCTTTCCTGCTTTAGGATTTTCTCTTTTAGCAACCGCAATGTTTTTTTGCAAAGTTGTTTTATTTATATCTTTTTCAACAAAGAGTTTTTTCCCTGTAAATGGGTCTATTTCAGTATAGTACATTAATGTAGAATATGTGGAGGGTGTTGGAGTGAACACCTGAACTTGCTCTGGTGAAATGGAGAGTTTTTCTGAAGTGAATTCTTTTAACTTGTGCATATCACTTTCTGTACAGCCAGGATGGGCAGCAATCATATAGTAAGTGAGAAACTGATTCTTTCCAACCTCTTTTGAATATTGATAAAACTTATCTCGGAACTCTGTTAAATATCGCTTTCCAGGCTTTCCCATTAAATCCAAAACTTTATCTTCTGAATGCTCTGGTGCAATTTTCATTTGCCCTGAAGTGTGGTGTTGTACTATCTCTTTTAGATACTCATCACCATACTGTTTATCATCCAGAACCATATCATACCTAATGCCCGATGCTACAAAAACTTTCTTTATTCCATCTAACCTACGTAATTTTTTTAATAAATCTATTTGTGGTTTGTGTGTGGGTCTCAATGTTTTACAGGTGGTTGGGGCAACACATCGCTTGTCATCGCAACTCCCTAAATTTATTTTTTTTGTGCATTCAAATCCATACATATTTGCAGTAGGTCCGCCAACATCCGAAATATTTCCTTTAAAGTTTTTCATTTTAGAATATTCTTTTGCTTCATTCAGAATTGATTTCTCACTACGCCCGCTAATGGTTTGCCCCTGATGGACAGCAATAGCACAAAAGTTACACTCGCCATAGCAGCCACGATGAGTATTAATAGAGAAGCGGATTGTCTCTAATGCTCTAACCTCTCCCCATTTTTTATAATAGGGATGAACTTCACGTTCGTATTTTAAGTCGTGATAATAATCCATCTCCTCTGTTGTTGGGTTATACTGCGGCGGGTTTTGAATTAAAAATCTTTTACCATGTTTTTGTACCAACCCTTTGGCAGAAAGGGGATCGTTGTTTAAATAAAAAGTATCGAACATTTCTATGAACTTATATTTGTCTTTAACTGTCTCTTCAAATGAGGGGAGTTGAAGATATTCATATTTATTTTCGTTCGAGAGATACGATAGTCCTCGAACTCCAATAATACTTTTACCCTTTTGTAATTTTTGTGCAATTTCAATTGTTGTTTTTTCACCCATCCCATAAATGAGGTAATCAGCTTTGGAATCAAAAAGTATTGAACGGCGGAGTTTGTTCGACCAATAATCGTAGTGGGCAACACGTCTTAGACTTGCTTCAATTCCGCCAATAATTATTGGCTTTGTGTTTTTAAAATTTCTGCGAATCAGATTTGTATAAACCAGCACTGCTCTATCTGGTCGTTTGTTGTTTTCACCACCCGGCGTGTAATCGTCCTGCCTTCGTCTCTTTTTGGAAGCTGTATAATTTGATACCATCGAATCGACACTGCCACCTGAAACACCCCAAAATAATTCTGGTTCTCCAAGTCGAGAAATATCATAAGCCGAGTTAATATCCGGTTGAGCAATAATACCAACACGAAAGCCTTTGTCTGCAAGGATATTCCCAAGTATAGCAATTCCCATATATGGGCTGTCAACGTAAGTATCGCCACTTACAAAAATGATGTCCAGCTTATTCCAGCCAAGTTCCTTAAGTTCTTTTTTTGTAGTTGGTAAAAACATTTTTTCCTAAAATTATTGCCCCTAAAATAGAGAAAAATATTTGAGGTTATTTATTTAAAAAAGAAGCCAAGTAGAGGAAGAAACTTGATGATATTTGTGGAACTGAATCTATTTGCTCAAGTGGAATTCTTTTACTCAATTTAATAAAGGAAGAATTCTCAAACATCTCTTTGTGATGTGAAGATAATTTAACGTAGTTCTCTTTTCCGTAATGATATTCCCACGGAGTTTCACCAACGCAGATATATATGTCTTGATGCAACAGCATATCGAAGCTGGATAAAAACTTTGCTCTGTGTATATCTAAATATTCCCCTTGCAGATGAAGTGTTGCACTGAAAAAATTTCCCCACCAGAACATTGTTCTATATGCAAAAACATTTTCTTTAGTAAAAATACTTGGGAAGTCTAGTGTTACAAAGGGAAGCTCTCTGTAATACTCACCTTTGTAAACCTTCCCTTTATTAAACTCTGGTTTTGAAAGAAAACTACTCTTCTCCCTCTCCATTACTTCCAACAATCTATCTTTAGTATTTCTCATAAGATTTTCAATTTCTGAAATAATTTTAATTTTCGTGATTAAAAAATCTTTATCCTCAATCATTGAAAGTTCTTTGTCGGTTAAACTCATTTTAATAAACCAATTATTTAAAATAATTTTTCAATATAGTTTCAATTCTATCCACCATAGATTCTACTGAATCATCACTATTAGAGCCAATATTACTAAGTAAATTCCCAACTTCATTAATTTTATCATTTAAATAATTAAATTTTTCTTGGAGTAATATTTCATTTTGAGTCTCCCAATACTCACCTTCATCAGTAACTTCAAGATTACTTATATACTTCGACTTAATATACTTCATAAGTTTAATTATAGAAATATGAATTTGAATAGGAGCGGATTGAGTTTTGATGAAATCAGAAGAATCATTTAATTCATTTTCACTTAAAAAAAACATCGATATAATATTCTGAATATTCCCATTTTTATCAAAATAAAATGATAAGGATTCTGTCTCTTTATGGATACTTAGTGTGATACCACTGAGCGGAATGTGTCCAATAATTTTTCCATCAATAATCTGAGCGGAGTTAGGTTTGTACAAATCGTTCTCTAAAAGTTTGTACTTCCAACCCATATCTTTTGCTATATCTTCCATTTCATTGCAGAAGGGTTCAATCAAATTTGCATCATTTAATTTCCCCTTATAGTGAATTGTTATTCCCATTTTGTAAAACCTTTTTAGTTCTAAAAGTGAATTTAATAAAAATTGTTGTGGTTACAAATTTTAGCATATAATTTCTACTTATTCCTTTTTAGTTTTGGGAAACTAATTAAACCTAAAACCTGGAATAGCACTTGCAAACAATGGATAAGTGAAAAAATAGTTTGTTCCGTTTATAATCTGTTAGTGTTGAGTTCGTTTTTTTTGTAATCGGAGTCACTTTTCAGTAAATTTAAAGTTGTTAAAATTTAGGAGATATTGATGTTACAAGGTTTATTAAAGAAAATATTTGGTGATAGAAATGAAAAGGCATTGAAAGAATTATTGCCGATAGTTGATGAAATTAATGATGAATATGAAAAAATAAAACTTTTAAGTGATGAGGATCTGAAAGCAAAAACTAATGAGTTCAAAGAGATAATAAAAAAGCATACTGAAGAGACTAGAAAGCAAATAGAGGAGATTGAAGCCAAATTGCAAGCAGATGATTTTGATGGTGATAGAATTGGCTTGTATGACGAGTTAGATGAATTAAAAGAATCATTAGACGAAGAGTATGAAGAAATACTTGATGAACTCTTACCGGAAGCATTTGCAGTTGTTAAAGAGACATCAAAAAGATTGGTTGGTAAATCGTGGGATGCTGCTGGCTATAGTATTACTTGGGAAATGGTTCCTTACGATGTTCAGTTAATTGGCGGTGTTGTTCTTCATCAGGGAAAGATTGCTGAGATGGCTACTGGCGAGGGAAAAACTCTGGTTGCTACAATGCCAATATATCTAAATGCCCTTACTGGAAGAGGAGTTCACGTTGTTACGGTTAATGATTATCTTGCAAAACGTGATAGCGAATGGATGGGCGAAGTATTTAAATTCCACGGCTTAACAATTGGTTGTATTCTAAACACAATGGACCCTGAAGCACGTAAGGATATGTATAGCAGAGATATTACTTATGGAACTAACAATGAATTTGGGTTCGATTATCTTCGCGATAACATGGCAACATCAATAGAGAACCGTGTACAAAGGGTTCACAACTATGTAATTGTGGATGAGGTTGATTCGGTACTGATTGATGAAGCAAGAACCCCTTTAATTATTTCCGGTGCGGTTGGCTCAACCGATCAAAAATTTGATGAGATGAATCCTAAAGTTGAACGTCTTCTTAGAAAACAAACTGCACTTGTTGCTGAACTTGTTCAAGAGGCTGAAAAATTGCTTTCATCAGAAAATGGTGATAGAGATGAGGCTGGTAAAGCCCTACTGCGTGCAAGCCGTGGACTTCCAAAAAGCAAAAGATTAATCAAATTATTAAACGAACCAGAATATCAAAAATTACTAAACCATACAGAGTTAGAGTTTTTAAGAGATAATGCAAAGAGAATGCCGGAGATAGATGAATATCTATATTTTGCTATTGATGAGAAACAAAATTCAATTGACCTTACTGAGAAAGGACGTGAGGAGCTTGCATCAGGTTCAAAGGAAGGGCTGGAGTATTTTGTATTACCAGATTTGAGTGATGGAATAGGAAAAATTGATAGTGATAGCTCTGCTTCTTTTGAAGAGAAAGTAAAAAGGAAAGATGCTCTTTATCATTTATATGGCGAGCGTAGTGATAGAATTCATACATTGAATCAATTGCTTAAAGCATATACGCTCTTTGTAAAGGATGACCAGTACGTGATTACTGAAGATGGTAAGATTGCCATTGTTGATGAGTTTACTGGGCGTGTGTTACCTGGTCGGCGTTATTCTGATGGACTTCACCAAGCTATTGAAGCTAAGGAGAGTGTAAAAGTTGAAAGAGATTCGCAAACCCTTGCTACCATTACACTTCAAAACTATTTTCGTCTTTACAAAAAAATTGCTGGAATGACTGGTACAGCCGAAACTGAAGAAGGTGAGTTTCATGAAATTTATAAACTTGAAGTAGTAGTAATTCCAACAAACAAACCAATTACTCGTGAAGATGAAGAAGATGCAATTTACAGAACCAAACGAGAAAAGTATAATGCAGTAATTGAAAAAGTTAAAGAACTTCAAGCAGAAAAACGTCCAGTACTAGTTGGTACTGTTAATGTCGAGGTTTCTGAAACATTGAGTAGAATGTTGAAGCGTCAAGGCGTTCAGCATAATGTACTGAATGCAAAAAAGCATAAAAGTGAGGCTGAAATTGTGGGATATGCCGGTCAGCCAGGAGCTGTAACTATTGCTACAAACATGGCTGGTAGGGGTACTGATATTAAACTTGGTGCTGGTGTTAAAGAGAAAGGTGGCTTATATATATTGGGTACTGGACGTCACGAATCTCGGCGTATTGATAGACAGCTGCGAGGGCGTTCAGGTCGGCAAGGTGATGCAGGAACATCAAAATTCTTCATCTCACTTGAAGATGATTTAATGCGACTCTTTGGCGGTGATAGGGTTACATCAATTATGAGCAAGCTGGGTATGGAAGATGGGGAAGCCATTGAACATTCAATGATTACAAAATCAGTTGAACGAGCACAGAAAAAAGTTGAAGAGAATAACTTTGCTATTCGTAAACGTCTTCTGGAATATGATGATGTTATGAACCAGCAGCGTGAAGTTATTTATAATAAACGTAAGCAAGCCCTCGAAGGTGAAAGGTTAAAAAATGAAGTATTCAATGATTTAGCTGAATATGTCGATTCATTATTGGAGCAATATTATGAGAATGCATTAATTGACCAACTACGAGAAGACTTGATGCAGCATCTTTTGGTTGATGTTAAACTTGACCCAACAACATATCAAGACCTTGGAAGAGATGGCGTAAAAGATTTAATAATGAAGGAAGCACAAGCATTTTATAAGCGTAAAGAAGAGATGATTACTTCAGAAGTTATGGCAAGACTTGAACGCTATGCTACACTTCATGTAATTGATGAAAAGTGGAAAGACCATCTCCGCGAAATGGATGATTTGAAAGAAGGTATTGGTCTTCGTGCTTATGGTCAAAAGGACCCACTGCTTGAATATAAAGGGGAAGCGTTTAAATTGTTCATTACTTTAGTTGAAGAGATTAGAAATGAAATTGTTTCATTCTGTTTTAAGTTCTTTCCTCAGCAGCCAGAAGAAATACAAGATAGAAGAATTCCTGTTCAGCAAATGAATATGGTTAAGGCTAGCACTGGCAATTTGGGATTGCAAGGTGGAGGAGAGGATGAGGGAGCAAATCGTGGAAAGCAAAAGCCAATAAAAGTTGAAGCAAAAATTGGACGTAATGACCCCTGCCATTGTGGAAGCGGTAAAAAATATAAACAATGCCATGGTAAAAATACTTAAGAACAAATTATGAAAAAGATTGAAGCTATTATAAGACCTTTTAAGTTAGATGAAGTTAAGGAAGCCCTGTTTGAAGAAGGAATAAAGGGACTTACAATTTCTGAGGTTCGAGGGTATGGAAGACAAAAAGGGCATACGGAAACTTATCGTGGCAGTGAATATCAAATTGAGTTTGTTCCGAAAGTTAAACTTGAAATTGTAGTGGATGATTCAATAGTTGAGAAAGTAATCGAATCAATTATTTCAAATGCAAACACCGGGCAAGTTGGCGATGGTAAAATCTTCATCTCAAGTATTGAAGATGCCATTAGGATAAGGACTAAAGAATCTGGTACTGATGCACTTTAATTAATTACAGGATGTCGTGGCTAAAAAAAACAATAAATATTTTTCTCTTATTGCAATTATTAGTTTTCTGTTTTTGCTAAATAGTTGTGGAATGTGGAGTAATTTTACTACCTACTTTAATAGATATTATAAAGCTCAAAAAGCTTTTGCAGATGGTGAAGAAGAGATTAAATTAAATCAGAAAAAACCTCTCTTTCAATTTAAAGAGGAGAAACTTCCTTCAAAAGCTAATAGTAATTTTGATGATGTAATTAAATTTTCTTCAAAGATTCTTCAATTTAATCAAGATACAAAATATGTAAATGAAGCTATATACATTATCGCAAAATCGTATTACTATAAAGGGCAATTCAATAAGGCACTTCGTAAGTTTATAGAATTAGATGGACTTAATGATCAAGAACTTTGGCTCTCTACAAAATATTGGATTTCTAAATCTGAATTTCAGATGAGAAATTTTGTGTTGGCTCTTGAACATTTAGATGAAGTAAAAGCATTAGCAATTGAAAATGAAGATGAGGAAATTCTCTTCCAAGCATACATTACTGAGATTAGTTACTATATTTATAAAGAGGAGTTTTCAAAGGCAGTATTGAAGATAGAGGAGCTTCTAAAACAAGATTTGGATGATGATGTAATGGCTGAAGTAACTTATGAGTTAGGTATGTTATATGTCTCACTTGAAAACTATGAGAAGGCTGTTAATGCTTTTGAATTAGTGGAAGATGGCTCTCCAACATTTGAAATAGAATTTAGAACAAAATTAGAGTATGCAAAAGCAATTAAAAATTTAGATAGGCAAGAAGAAGCCATAGATATTTTGAATGAATTGAGAGACAATTCTAAATATGAAAAGTACTGGGATATAGTTGATTTAGAGATAGCTCAAATTCACTTGGAGGAAGGTGATACTGAATTGGCATTAGAAATATTTTATTCAGTTGATACTGGATATTCAAAGAATGAAAGTAGCGGTATTGCAGCATTTATGCAAGGCGATATTATGGAACATATTTATATGGATTTTGATAGTGCGAAAATTCTTTATGAGAAGGTTGCCGTAAAAAAAGCCCCAAGTGAGTATAGACTTGAAGCAAGGTTAAAAGCTAATGTTCTGAAATCGCGCAAGGATTATAGCGATAAAATATTTATTGCCAAAAAGGAATATCAATATTTAATTGATACTACTTTGTTTGTGGAAGATTCAATTGCGTATGCCGGTTATATAACGAGAAGGGATTCTGCTCAATTCTTAGATAATGAACAAAAGAAACTGAATGAAGGGAATAACCGTACCACTACTAGGGGAAGGACAAGAGGTACTGCAATTGCTAAGAATAAATTATTTGAATATGAGGAAGATTCACTCTTTACTTATGAGCCAAAACTCCCTCTAATTTCTATTGACTCAATGCAAAGTTATATTGTTAGAAATCAATACGAGTTAGGTAATCTCTATTTTACAGATTTGTTAGTACCTGATTCGGCATTCTTCTACTACAACGAAATAGTTACTCACTATCCAAATACTCGGTATCAAGCAAATGTACTTTATGCAATGGGAAGTTATTACTTAACAGTTGATAATAAACCTAAAGCTGATTCTCTCTTTCGTATTGTGTATGAAAGTTATAAGAGCTTCCCTATAGCAAAAGCTGCAGCTTTAAGATTAGGCATTGACACTAAAGATTTAGATTCTGACCCAGCCTTAAAAAAATATTTGATTGCTGAAGAATTTATTGATGAAGAGGATTATCTTGAAGCAATTGAACAGTTCCATTTTATTTATCAAACATATCCTGAATCGCAGTACGCACCAAAGGCTTTGTATTCTATTGGATGGATATATGAAAATGAGTTTGCAGATTTTGATGGGGCAAGTCAGTTTTATGATTCTCTTAAAGTTAGATATCCGAAAACAGAATATGTTCGTGAAGTAAATCCGAGGTTAACTTATTATCATCAAGAAATGAAAGCAGTACGCGATTCTATTGCTCGTGTTGAAAAAGCTATTTCTGATAGTATCAAGGCAGATAGTCTTGCTCAATTTAATGCTAATTTTATAGCAGATTCCACAATGTTTTCCGATTCAACATCAATAACAGATTCAACTTTTCTTTCTGATTCAACATCTATAATTGATTCAACTTTTCTCTCTGATTCAACATCTATAATCGATTCTACATCGATAGAAATAGATGATACTACTAAAAAAATATTGGATGAACCGATCCAAAAAGATGAAATGAATAATGAAGAAATAGATGAGAGTATTTCTGATAGTGCAAAGGCTGCAAATCTCTTTAAGCAAGCGAAGGAGCTGGGTAATAAAGGGAAAAAATAGATTCCAAAGCATCGAATTTCTAAATGAATATTAAAAAAATAAAAGAAGTTATTGCTAATGGTGAGAACTCAACAACAGAATTCAAACGGAGATTTTCAACTCATAATAAAATTGCAAAAGAGATAATAGCATTTGCAAATACAAAGGGTGGTGTACTTTTATTTGGTGTTGATGATGATGGCTCTATCTATGGGGTTGAGAGCGAAAAGGAAATTGCAGAACTTTTTAAAGAGACTGTTGAAGATTATTGTGAACCGCTTATTAATTATAAGTTGAAATTTATGGAATTATTTGGGCGTGAAATTGTTGTTGCTGAAATTCCATCCTCAAATTTAAAACCTCATCGCATTCAAGATTATCAAAAAGAACTTGATTTATCTACTGCCGAAGTTTATGTACGAGTTAATGATAAAAGCATTCCGGCAAGTAAGGAGATGATTAAAATACTTCAAGCAGAGAGCAGCAATTCTAATCTTGCAAAGTATTCACTTGGTAAAAATGAAGAAGTGGTTTTTAGTTACTTGATGGAGAATGATTCAATTACTGTTGTAGAGCTAAAGCACTTAGCAAATATATCAACGAGACGTGCATCGCGTACTTTAATAAAAATGGTAAGGGCAAGTTTACTTTACATCCACACAAAAGATAATGGGCAAACATTTTTTACCAGTTTGTGAAATAATTATATTAAAACAAAATACAAACTGGAGTTGGGGCTTCAACTTCGTCGATGTAATTTAACAATCCAGTAATACTATTCCGTTTGAACGAAACTATATTTTTAGTATGCTGATTGGCAACTAATAAATGTTTCTCATCTGGTGAAAGTGAAAAATTACGCGGACCATCGCCACGTGTTGACTCATGTGCAATTAGATTCAATGAACCGTTAAGTGTATTAACCTTAAATATTGCAATGCTATTCTCTCCACGATTTGAAGCATAGAGAAACATCCCATCTGAGGATATATGAATATCAGCACACGTATTGGGCTTAGTGTAACCGGCTGGTAAAGTTGAAACCGAAATACTACTTTCATATTTACCCTCGTCAGATTTCCTCAAAAGTGTTACTGTACTATTAAGTTCATTTACAACATAAATCCATTTGTTATTTGGATGAAACACTAAGTGACGTGGACCGGCTCCATATTCCATTTTTAATTTATATTGGTCCAATGGTACTAACTTTCCCGATTGTGTGTTAAGCTGCGAAAATAAAAGTTCATTTGTTCCTAAGTCAATTGAAATAATATTAGTGCTGTTAGGCTCGAACCAAACAGAATGTGCGTGTGGTGCTTTTTGTCGTTCTGTTCCACCACTTCCAGTATGCTGTTGTAAATCAAGTAACCCAGATAAACTCCCGTTATTATTTAGCTTAAGCAAGCCAATGTTACCACCAGTATAATTAGCTGTTAATATATACCCATCTTCATTAATGGTTACAAAACAAGGATGAGCACCACCGGATGAACTTCTACTGATGAATTTAAGGCTATCGTTTTTAATTGAAAAAGATTCAACAGTACCAACACCATCATTGTTAATTTCATTGATGGCTATCAGAAATTTCTTATCAGCACTCATAGTTAGAAAAGATGGATTTTCAGATTTAGCAGCAAGACCAATTTGCTTTAGGCTTCCATCACTTTTTAGTAAGTATTTATAGATACCCTTACTTCCAGAATCTGTGTAAGTACCTACAAAGAATGTATAGACATCTTTTTCTTCCATTGTTTTCTCTACATTTGATTGACAACTTATTACAATAAATAGGGATAAAAAAGAAATAAAATATTTCATATTATACTTTCTAAAATTAAGTTAAACCTAATGACAAATTATTACTTACTTGTATCAAAGACTTTCCGCAATTCAAAGATTGAAATTCCATAAGCCACTGCTACGTTTAGCGATTGCTTAATTCCGTATTGAGGAATCTCGATTGAGAAATCGCATAAATCAATAAGCTCTTGCGAAACTCCAGTAATTTCGTTACCAACAATAATAGCAAGTGGAAATTCATTTGCTTCAAGTGAATAATGTAATCTGCTGCTGCTGGTCTGTTCGAGAGCACATATTTTAATGCCCTCCTCTTTTAGTTTATTAATTACATCTTTTGCATCTTCAATAAATTCCCAATCAACACTCTCTGTTGAACCGAGTGCAGTCTTGAGGATTTCTTTTTGAGGTGGATGCGGAGTGTAACCGCATAGATATAATTTTTTAATCATTGCTCCGTCAGAAGTTCTAAAAATTGAGCCAACATTATAACTGCTTCGGATACTATTAAGGATTACATAAATGGGAAGTTTCTCAACGGTATCAATAGTTTCAATAGTACTTCTGTTCAAGGATATTTCAGAGTGTGTGAGTTTTTTCATTTAATACTTTTCGCTTTGTAGTGGAAACAATTATTTATCACTAAATATTCTAATCTGTTTTTGATAAATTGTGTGTTGCTAATTGTCCGCAGGCTGCTGCAATATCATCACCTTGTGTATCTCGGACCATAACAGTAATATTGTTATCCCTTAGTTTTTGAACAAAGAGATTAATATCATAAAGTGAAGTAGGCTCAAGTTCTTTGGAAATACCTTTAAGACTCATATGTGCTATACTATTGAAAGGAATTACATTTAACTTGGAAGGAAGACTTCGGCAAAGTTTTGTTAATGCTCTAATATCTTCATCCCTATCATTGATTCCTTTTAACATTGTATATTCAAAAGTAATTCTTGTTGCTGTTATTCGGGAATAATATTTAATAGCTTCCATTGTTTCAGCAAGGGGATAGCGTTTATTTATAGGCATTAAACGAGTTCTGATTTCATCAAATGGCGAATGAAGCGATAGAGCAAGTTTAACTCTTAATGGCGAATCAGCAAGTTCAATAATCTTATCAGCAATTCCGGAAGTAGAGATGGTAATTCTATTTCTGCTAACCCTATTGTTGTGCTGGTCAGTAAAAATCTCCAAAGAGGATATGGTATTATCAAAGTTAGTTAACGGTTCGCCCATTCCCATGTAAACAATATTTGTAATCTTATCTTTTCCAACTTCTTTTGCTGAAAGGAAATATTGGTCAACAATCTCTCCAACGGTTAAATTTCTTTTAAAACCCATCAAACCAGTGGCACAAAATTTACAATCCAATGGGCATCCAACTTGGGTTGATATGCAGAGAGTATTTCTTTTCTCATCAGGTATTAGCACCGTTTCAATTACATGATTATCTTTTGTTGAATATAAATATTTTTTTGTTTCGGTAGTGCTCGATGTTTGTACACTTTTTAATGATAAAGTTTTTAAAGTATAATCTCGGCTAAGCATTATCCTAAGTGGTTTAGGTATATTACTCATCTCTTCAAAACTTGTAACAAGGTTGTTATATACCCAATTAAGAACTTGCGATGCTCTAAATTTTTTCTCTCCAGCAGCAACAAAATGTTTTTCAAGTTGCGCCAGTGTTAAACTTTTTAATTCTATTTTCTTTCTTCCTGAACTCATAGCTGCAATATAATAATTAAATTAATAATGAAGAAAATGAAAATTTACTACATTTATCTAAATCATATATTGATATTAAAATATGGAATAATTAGTTTTAATTGGAGTATAAAAATTAAAGGACACAATTATGAAATTTACGCTTACAGACGAGCAAGAAATGATTCAGGAAATGGCACGCGATTTTGCCCAAGCTGAGATTGCTCCATCTGCAATTGAAAGGGATAAGAATGAAGAATTCCCTACAGAGATTATTAAGAAAATGGGAGAACTCGGATTAATGGGTATGATGGTTGACCCTATGTACGACGGTGCTGGAATGGATACTGTAAGTTATTGTTTAGCGATGATGGAAATATCTAAGGTTGATGCATCAGTTGGTGTTATTATGTCGGTAAATAATTCCCTTGTTACTTTTGGTATTGAGAAATGGGGGTCTGAGTTTCTTAAAGAGAAATACCTAAAGCCACTTGCACGTGGTGATAAACTTGGGGCATTTGCACTTTCGGAGCCAGAGGCAGGAAGTGACGCAACACAGCAGCAAACTACGGCAGTAAAAGATGGTGACCATTGGATAATAAACGGAATTAAAAATTGGATTACTAATGGTGAATCTGCTGATTATTATATAGTGATGGCACAGACTGATAAAGAGAAAAAGCATCATGGAATTACTGCATTTATTATTGAGAAAGGAACTCCAGGTTTTGAGCATGGTGTTCACGAAGATAAACTTGGCATAAGAAGCTCTGATACTTGCTCGCTTATTTTTACTGATTGTAGAATTCCGGAGGAGAACATTATATGGGAAGTTGGAAAAGGATTTAACTTTGCAATGAATACGCTTAATGGCGGGCGCTATGGAATTGCTTCGCAAGCCGTTGGTATTGCTCAGGCTTCTGTAGAGTTCTCAATAAAATATGCAAAAGAGAGAAAAACTTTTGGAACTGAAATTGCAAATCATCAAGCTATTCAATTTAAAATTGCTGATATGGCAACACGTGCAGAAGCTGCAAGGCTATTAACATTACAGGCTGCCGGATTTAAAGATGAAGGGAAGTCGTATATTAAGGAAGCATCAATGGCAAAGTTGTTTGCTTCAGAGGCAGCAACAAATAATGCTCTCGAAGCTATTCAAATACATGGTGGCTACGGTTACGTAAGGGAATATCAAGTTGAGAGATTTTTACGTGATGCAAAAATTACAGAAATTTATGAAGGTACATCAGAAATTCAAAGGATTGTTATTGGTCGTCTGTTACTGAGAGATTAAATATGAGAAAAATTATAGAATATAAAACACTTCCGGAAAAGAAAATATTTGTAAAGTACGCAGATGGAATGCAAGGGAAAATCTCACTTGAAAAAATATCAACGCGAAAGCAGTTTGCTGAACTATGCAAAGAAGACATTATTGAAGATGCAAAACTTGATGAGAAATCTGGCGATATAATTGTAAATGGAAATATAGAACTTTGTAAAAATGCGATGTATGGAATATTAGATTTAAAGAAACAAATGGCTGGTCTTGGATTATCAATGGATGACTAATGAAAATTGTTCTTTTCATAATTATTATTTTTACTAATTTAACTATAGCGCAAACCGATTGGATTCGTTGGGGAAAAGCTGAAGTCGATTATTCCCTTGAAATAGAAGGGGTTGAAGATAATTACAATTCTGAGACTTCATCTTCCCCATTGACGTTACTAAAGGATGGCTATTCATTTTTAATATCTGATTTGGATGGTAATAATTGTCCATTCTATCCAACGTGTTCTTCGTTTTTTGTAGAAGCTGTTAGCAGAACAAATTTTGTTAAGGGAACACTGATGTTTGCAGATAGATTCACACGAGACTCTAATCTTTTTAAATCGCATGAACACTATCCCACTCATGTTTCAGGTAAATTGTATGACCCGACAGAAAATTATCAATTGCACGACTCTACAATTATTTTCTATTCTATAGAAAAGTTAGTTAATTAGATGATTGCCAATGTATTAAAACTAACCACTTATTTATTTATACTATTTACTTTAATCGGAATTAATAATTTATTTTCTCAAGAACTAGATAATCTCTTTAACTCCAGTAATAGAACTGCATTCGGGAATTATCTTTTTTGTGAAGGAGATTATCTCCGCGCTATTGATGAGTTTAAGTCTGTGTTATCAAGTGAATGGAATGATTCACTTCAGTTCAAAATTGCAACTTCCTATTATCGGATGGGGCAATTTGATAAGTCAATATATGAATTTCAAAAAATTGAAGCAGATATTTACTTAAACAAACTTGCAAAGTTAGAGAGCATCCGTTCGTTTTATCAAATTGGAGATTACAATATTCTTCGTGATCAAATTAATGTTTACTTTATTACAATGGGGGAGTCTCAAAAATTATCAAAGCTATATAACTATTCGCTATTGCTGGATAGTTCACTACTCCCTGAAAAGTCGGTTTATTTATCACACTTTAATGGTGAAGAGAGAAATAGAATTTCTGAATATTACGATTGGAAAATTAAGCCGCCATACAAAAATCCAACAAAGGCAGCTATTATGTCAGCATTAGTCCCAGGGCTTGGTAAAATATATGCTAACGAGGTTGGTGATGGAATCACAGCATTTTTATTAACGGGATTATTTACTTATCTCGCAGTAGATAAATTTCAGAATAATCATACTGCGAGTGGGTGGCTCTATGCATCTATTGCTGCATTTTTCTATTCCGGGAATATTTATGGCTCAGCTACCGCTGTACAGAATTATAATGCCGGAATAAAATTTAATTTCAATAATAAAGTTAAGTTCTATTTAAATGAGCGAGACCAGTTTATTCCAATTCCAAAATATTTATGTGATTAAACATGAAGATATTATTAATTAATATATTTCTTTTTAATATTTCTATATTTATAATTGCTCAAACATTGGATGAGCAAAAACATTATGCGGATTCCTTGTTTGGGATTGAAAATTATTATGATGCAATAACAGAATACAAGCGGTTACTCTATTTTGATAAGCTAAATAATTATAAATACGATGCAAACTTGAATATTGCTGAGGCATACAAAGTTGGTGCAAAGTATAGTGATGCTATAAAGCATTTTACAATTGTTAGAAATAATTGTACTGATGAATCGGGAATCATCAATGCTGAATTGAAAATAGTTAGGATTAACATTCTTAGAAGAACTATTCCGGAAGCATTAAGAAGTTTGAATAATTTGCAATCCAATTATGCTGGTGTAATAGAGACATCAGTAATTAATTATTGGCGAGGGTGGGCTTATATAATGGCAGATAATTGGGACTTAGCTTCAATTGAATTTGCAAAGATTGAATATGACCATCCATTAAAAATTATTTCCGATAAAGTTGAATTAGAAAAGTATTCCATTACATTTGCAAAGATGTCATCCCTAATTATTCCTGGTGCAGGGCAATTTTATACTGGTAATTATATTTCTGGAATTCTCTCTCTCGGCTGGAATGTTTTGTGGGGATATTTAACAATAAATGCATTCATTACTGAAAGAGCTGTTGAGGGAATTTTAATAGGAGGGCTTCTCTGGGCACGCTTCTACAGGGGGAATTTTCAAAATGCAGAAAAATTTGCGATTGATGAGAATAAAAAAATATCCAATAAGGCTTATAAATACTTATCAAAAGAGTACTTTGGAGAAAAGCCATAAAATATTTAGGAAATATTGCTATCTTTAATACTATAAAAAAATAAATATTATGGAGTAATAAATGACAAAAGGTGTAAAAATTGGATTAGGAGTTCTTGGTGTAATTGTTCTAATATTTGTGATGACTATTAGCTGGTTTGTTGGGCATTATAATTCACTTGTAACATTAGAAGAGCAGGTAACGCAATCTTGGAGTCAAGTAGAGAATCAATATCAAAGACGTGTTGATTTAATTCCAAATTTAGTAAATACTGTTAAAGGCTACGCTACACACGAGCAAGAGACATTTTTAGCTGTAACGGAAGCCCGTTCAAAAGTAAATAATATAAACGTTAGTTCCGATATGTTGAATAACCCGCAAGCATTTCAAAAATTTCAAGCTGCACAAAGTAATCTTGGCTCGGCACTTTCTCGTTTGTTAGTAACTGTTGAGAAGTATCCGGATCTAAAAGCAAATCAAAATTTTCTTCAACTTCAAGCACAGTTGGAAGGTACTGAAAATAGAATATCTGTTGAACGAAGAAAGTTTAACCAAGCTGTACAAGGGTTCAATACTACAATCAGAAAATTCCCTGCTAACATAATTGCTGGTATTACTGGGTTTACTCAAAAAGAATATTTTAATGCAATTGAAGGTTCTGACGTTGCACCTAAAGTTGAATTTTAGTTGGTTAATTTGATTAGACGAAAAATAAATATAATAAAATGGTTTTTAGTGAATACGAATAGAGTTTTCTTGATTCTCTTTTTCATTTCAATGGGTAGCGGTGAACTATTAGCTCAACCAGAAATACCGCAGTTAAAACAATATGCAAATGATTTAACTAATACAATTCCACAATCAAAATTGAACCAAATAAATAATGAACTAAGAAAGTTTGATGACGTTTCATCTAATCAAATTATATTTTTGATAATTAACACACTCGATGGCTATCCGTTGGAAATGTATGCAAATGAAGTTGCTGAAAAAAATGGAATAGGTACAAAAGCTAATGATAATGGAATTCTCTTTCTCATAGTAAAGAATGATAAAAAAATGAGAATAGAAGTTGGATACGGACTTGAAGGTGCAGTACCTGATGCACTGGCAAGCTCAATTATCAGAAATGAAGTTGCACCCTATTTTAAAAAGGATGATTACTTTTCTGGCGTTATTGCTGGACTTACTTCACTTATTGCAGCAACCAAAGGGGAGTATAGAAGAGATAGAAAAAGAAACAATAATGAAAATGAAGATACAGGTTTTCCATGGGGATTTTTAGTTTTTATAATTATCTTTCTAGTTTTTGGCAGAAATAAAGGTGGACTTGGAGCTTTGCTTTTACTTGGTGCACTAGGCGGTGGTGGGCGTAGCGGTGGTGGCTTTGGTGGTGGTAGTGGTGGATTCTCCGGAGGTTTTAGCGGTGGCGGTGGTGGCTTTGGTGGCGGTGGAGCCAGTGGAGGTTGGTAACAATGAATATTATGAAAGTTTAGAGAAGAAATAAATAGTATAATTAAGCAAATATCTGTATTTATTTCTTAAAAAAGTTTTAATTTAGAAGTAACAAAAATTCCTTTTATTGAACAAAATACTTAACAAAACTTAGGAGAAAATTATGGCAATAATGATTACTGATGATTGCATCAACTGTGGAGCTTGTGAACCTGAATGTCCGAATACTGCAATTTATGAAGCTGGTGTAGAATGGGAAATGGATGGTACCACTGGTGGCGAAGGTGACCCATCACCTTCTGGAAAAACAGGTTTTTATTCGGATGAGTTTTTCTACATTGTGCCTGATAAATGTACAGAGTGTATAGGATACCATGACGAACCACAATGCGTTGCTGTTTGTCCTGTAGATTGTTGTGTGCCAGAAGAAGAATAAAATTCTGGTCTATAGATTTAGTAAAATTATAACCCAATTATGTTAGAATACATAGTTGGGTTTTTTATTTATAGTCTGAAATAATATGAAAGAAAAAAATGGAAATTGGAAAATATAAAATAGAAACAATAGAGAGTGGTGAGTTACTTTTAGATGGTGGAGCTATGTTTGGAGTTATTCCAAAACCATTATGGGAACGAAGTAGCCCAGCGGATGAAAAAAATAGAATTAAATTAAAAACACGCCACATGCTTCTATTGAGTTCAGATAAAAAAATCCTTATAGACACTGGTTCTGGAAAAAATTGGAGTGAAAAATTTGAAAGGATTTATGGAATAGATTATTCACAGCACGATTTACTTCCTGCTCTTGAAAAAGTTGGAGTTAAGCCTGCTGAAATTACAGATGTAATTCTAACTCACCTTCATTTCGATCATATTGGTGGTGCTGTTCTGTTTGAAAATGGTAAACCAGTTCCAGCATTTCCGAATGCAATTTATCATGTTCAGCAAAGACAGTATGAATGGGCACTTAACCCAAGCGATAGAGATAAAGCAAGCTATTTTAATGAAAGATTTGTAACTCTTGCAGAAGAAGGAATATTGAAGCAATATAGTGGAGATTATCAATTTGATGAAAATATTAATCTGATTGTAGTTAATGGGCATACGCCATCGCAGCAATTAGTTAAGGTTTCAGATTCAACAAACACAATGTTGTATTGTGCAGATTTAGTTCCTCTATCAAGTCATATATCGCCTCCATATATAATGGGATATGACCTTAACCCTCTTGAAACTTTAAAAGAGAAACAAACAATATTACAAAAAGCTGTTGATGAAAATTGGCATCTATTTTTTGAGCATGATCCAAAAGTTGCTGCTGGAACTATAAAAATAGGTGAGCGCGGCTTTATTTTTGACAAAACTTTCGAGGTAATTTAATGACAAAAGAGTTAGAAGGTTTTGAAAAAGTCTGTAAGTATTCAAAACTAATTGAGAACGAAGGTCAGCACTTTAAGGTAAATGATATTGATATTGCACTCTTTAAAGTTGATGGAAATATATATGCCCTAAATAATATTTGCCCGCACCAAAAAGCAAATATTATGCACGATGGATTTCTTGAAGATGGCTGTGTTATTTGTCCAGCACATGGTTGGGGTTTTAATTTGAAGGATGGGAAAATGTTAGAAGCTGGAGCCAAGTTAGATACCTATGAAGTTAAGGTTGTTGATGAATATATATATGTAAAGGTTTATGGAAAGAAATTTAATTGGAATCTTTAGAATAGAAAATATTTTAGATTGTGATGATGAAATACACTTACTTTTTTTACAATAAATGGCTTAGTTCTAATAATAACAGCAAAACATATTCTTCTTCATTGAGATTGATATAAAAAAGCCCAACTTTTATGAATTCTCAGGAGTTTTTAAGTTGTTAAAATATTGGATTAAAACAAAATAAATGAAAATCACAAACGAAATAGTTGAAGGGAAAGCAAGAGAACTTGGCTTCGATCTAATTGGATTTTCTAAGGCTACACTAATGGTTAGTGAAACAAAGGGATTAAAAAACTGGCTCTCCAATGGGTATCAATCCAACATGAGTTATATGGAGAGAAATTTTGATAAGCGAGAAGATGTTAGAAAAATTCTTCCCAATGCAAAATCTATAATTTCACTTGGGCTTAATTATTTTGTTGAAGGTGAGTACTCGAATAATATAGATAAGGGGAAGGTCTCACGTTTTGCTTTGGGAAAGGATTACCACTTTATTATGTGGGATAAACTTGATGAATTAATATCCGAATTAAAAATAATTGATAGCAGTTTTGAAGCAAAAAGTTATGTTGATACTGGTCCTGTGATGGATAAAGCATGGGCAGTGCGTGCTGGGTTAGGTTGGCAAGGTAAACATTCTAACATTATTAATTCAAAAATTGGAAGCTGGTTTTTTATTGCAACAGTTATTACTAATTACAATTTAATAGCAAGCAAAATTGTAACAGACCATTGCGGAAAATGTAATGCTTGTATTGATGCTTGCCCAACCGATGCTATTGTTGAGCCATATATTGTTGATGCAAATCGTTGCATTTCAAATTTAACAATTGAGAACAAAGGTGAGATTCCTACAGAATTTAAAAATAAATTTAACGGTTGGATTTTTGGATGTGATATTTGTCAAGAGGTTTGTCCATGGAATCAAAAATTTTCAACAACAACAAAAATTAAAGAATTCAAACAAGGTGAAAATAGAGAGATAGAATTAAAAAGTGTAAGTGAGTTGACAAATAGTAAGTTCAAAAAAAAGTATGTTTCATCACCAATATATAGAGCAAAGGCAAAAGGATTGAAAAGGAATGCTAAGTTTTTGTTGGACTAAAAAATTGTTTTATTGCTGAATTGTTGTTAGAGAATTATTAATGTGATTTTTATAATTCAATAATAAAGCAATTTAATACTTTGAAACTAAAATGAAATAGTTGAATCTAACTAAATTGAAAGATTAGAATAATTTGATAAATAGGAGAAAATAAGATGTCAGAAAATCATCATAAAGTAATAATAATGGGAAGTGGTCCAGCAGGATTAACAGCAGCAATTTATGCATCGCGTGCAGACTTAAATCCAATAATATTTGAAGGAAACCAACCAGGTGGTCAGTTAACAATTACAACCGAAGTAGATAACTATCCTGGATTTAAGGATGGCATACAAGGTCCAGAATTAATGGAGATAATGAGAGAGCAAGCAATTCGTTTTGGAGCCAAAGCATTTTTTAAGTCTGTTGTTGAAGTTGATTTATTAAACAAACCATTTAAAATTAAAACGGATGATAACGAGAATTACACTGCCGATTCTGTAATTATTGCAACAGGAGCATCAGCTCGTTTACTTGGAATTCCTAGTGAATCGGAATATATGGGCTTTGGAGTTTCGGCTTGTGCAACTTGTGATGGATTTTTCTACAAAGGGAAAAAAGTAATAGTTGTTGGGGGCGGCGATACAGCTATGGAAGAGGCAAGCTACCTTACAAAATTTGCATCGGAAGTTCTTTTAGTTCATCGAAGAGATGAGTTCAGGGCATCTAAAATTATGGAAGACCGTGTAAGAAAAAATCCGAAAATTAATCTTCTAACAAGCAATACAATTAAAGAAGTTATTGGAACTGAAAATATGGGAATGAAATCTGTTACCGGTGTAATACTTGAAAATACTAAAGATGGTACTTTAACAGAGATGGAGATAGATGGAGTATTCATTGCTATCGGACATCAGCCAAATACAAAAATCTTTGGTACCCAATTAAACAAAGATGAGACTGGATATTTGGATACAAAAGCAGGATCAACATTAACAAATATTGAAGGCGTTTTTGCTGCTGGTGATGTAACTGATAAAACATATCGTCAAGCTGTTACTGCTGCTGGTTCTGGCTGTATGGCTGCTCTTGATGCACAAAGATATCTTGAAGATAATGAGATTTAGGTTCTGCAAAGAAATCCAACTTGGCAAATTATTAGCTAAATATTAAGAAACTTCTTATTATTGTTTATTAATAATAATTAATGAAAGGGGAGAGCATGTCATTTCCGAAAACATTTTATAGATGGAGACCACACCCTTGGCACGGTATTGATGTTGGTGAAGGTGCTCCTGAGTTTGTTAATGCTTTTATTGAAATTACTCCGTTTGATTTTGTTAAATATGAAGTTGATAAATATACCGGTTTTATGCATGTTGATAGACCACAGAGAAGTTCTTCTCATCCGCCCGCTCTTTACGGATTTATTCCGCGAACATATTGTGGTGATAACACTAGTGCACTTAATCCTAAGGCAGGCAAAGGGGATAAAGACCCTTTAGATATTTGTGTTATAAGTGAGCGACCTATTAGCAGGGGTGAAATAATTATTAGAGCAAAAGTAGTTGGTGTTATTCAAGGGATTGACCATGGTGAAGCCGATGATAAAATAATTGCTGTTTTAAAAAACGATAATATTTATGGTGAAATTTCTAATATTAGTGAATTGCCAAGTGTGATAGTTGAAAGATTACGTCATTATTTTATGACTTATAAACTAATACCTGGTGAAGATAGTAAATTTACTATTGAGCAAGTTTTAGGGAAAGAAGCAGCATTCAAAATAATTAATGCAGCTATAAAGGATTACAATGAAGTTTATGGTGATGCATAGATTTACTTAAACTCTCTACCTCCAAGTTCTGTAATAATTGCATTTATTAATGAACTCTCTTCGGTGGATAAGTTTGTATCAACATTTGAAATGGGCTGGTTTTCTTGAGAGTTTGGTTTGGCTGTCTTTTCTGAAGTACTCTCCATCTCTAATGTTTTAGATGGATTTTGAACTTCTTCTCTCGCCTCAATTTTCTTTTCCTCTTTTACTTCATTCTTTTTTTTTTCTGGTTCAGAAGGGAAATAACCATCTGAGATATTCTTAACTAATTTAGTAATTGTTGTAGTTGATTCTAATCCAATTAAATGACTTAAAGAAATTTCCATCAATAACTTTTGATTCTGCGAGGCTTTTAATTGAAACTCTACCTTACTCAAGTATGTTAAAATCCGTAGTAAATCCGATTCAGAAAAAGTATCTAAATATTCCAAGTATAATTTTTTAATCCCTTCTGACGATTCAACAAATGAGGAATCTTGTTTCAATATTACAGTTAAAATATTTCTAAAGTGTTCAATCAACCCAGATAGGAAGTCGATATAATTCCAGCCATTATCATAAATAGTTTTTGAAATTACGAAGGCTTCTAAAAAATCTTTATTTAATATTGCATCAGAAATTTGGAAGTAAGTACTTTCATCAATTAAGTTCAGCATTGTAGAGACAACTGCTGCATCAATTTCTTTTCCACCAAACGATACTACCTGATCAAAAAGTGATTGTGCATCTCTCAATGCTCCGTCAGCTTTTTTTGCGATGTAAGTTAATGCTTGGTCATCAATATTTATATTATCCTCTTTAGCAATTTTAGATAATTGATTTTTAATTGCATCTAATTCAATTCTTCTAAAATCAAAACGCTGGCAGCGAGATATTATTGTTAATGGAACTTTATGCACATCAGTTGTTGCAAAAATAAAAATGGCATGTTCAGGTGGTTCTTCCAAAGTTTTTAACAAAGCATTGAAAGATTCGTTAGTAAGCATGTGTACTTCATCAATTATGAAGATTTTATAATTACCAGTTGTGGGTGAGTATTTAACAGCCTCTCTAAGTGAGCGAATCTCATCTATTCTTCTATTCGAAGCTCCATCAATTTCAATTATATCAAGTGATTGAGATGAATTAAAAGCATTGCAAGTATCGCAATTGTTACAAGGTTCGCCATCTGTATTGTTTCTACAATTTAGTGCTTTTGCTAAAATTCTTGCGGTTGTTGTTTTTCCAACACCTCTTGGACCAGCAAAGAGAAAGGCATGAGCAACTCTGTTGCTAACAATTGCATTTTTAATTGTTCGCGAAATATGTTCTTGTCCTACTACTTCTTCAAATATTTTTGGTCGCCATTTTCGGGCAGAAACTATATAATTCATATTTGTAATACTCTCTGTAAAAGTTATCTGTGTTAAATATATTTTTTATAATTGTTTTTTTACTCTATTAGATCGCTGCACTATTTTTCCAAAAACATAGGGGAATGCTTCCTTTATAGTTGAGACGGGAATAATCTTCATCCCTTCTTTTACCTGATCTTTTATTTCAATTAAATCTTTTTCATTCTCTTTTGGAATAAGTACAGTCTTAATTCCACCTCTTTGTGCAGCAAGTAATTTTTCATTTAATCCACCAATAGCAAGTACTTCGCCAAGTAGTGTAATCTCTCCAGTCATTGCCACATCAAGTTTTGGTGTTTTTTTCTTGAAGGCAGAATAGAGTGCCATTGTTAAAGTTATTCCCGCCGATGGACCATCCTTTGGAATTGCACCTTCAGGTAGGTGAATATGAATCTCTTTCCCTTTATGGAAGTTTTGTGCTAATCCAAAATCTTTTGCGTTGGAACGTAAGTAACTCAATGCAGCTTGTGCAGATTCTTTCATCACATCGCCAATCTGTCCAGTAAGAGTAAACTTTTCTATTCCACTCATAATTGTTGCATCAACTCTTAGCAGCTCTCCGCCAACGCTAGTCCAGGCTAAGCCAGTTATGCTTCCAATATTATTTCCTTTTTTTGAATTACTTCTATTAAATTTCTGAACACCAAGGAATTCTTCAATTCTTTTTTCATCTAAATTGTAACTTAATTTTCGACTCGTGGTCTTACGAGATTTAATATCTTTTAAAACCAAGTTACGAGCGGTTTTTCTAAATAGAGTTGCAATTTCACGTTCTAAATTTCTGACCCCAGCTTCGCGTGTATATTCTGAAACAATTTTTTGAATTACTTCATCCGAAAGATTTATATTACAATTTCCGAGACCATGTAGTGCAAGTTGCTTTGGAATAATGTGTCGCTTTGCTATTTCAACTTTTTCAAAATCTAAGTATCCGGGAAGTTCAATTATTTCCATTCTGTCTTGTAGTGGTAAGGGAATGTTATAACCAACATTCGCAGTAGTTATAAACATTACTTGCGATAAGTCATAATCCAAATCGAGATAATGGTCGTTAAAAGTATGGTTCTGCTCCGGGTCAAGTACCTCAAGCATAGCAGAAGAAGGGTCTCCACGAAAATCCATACTCATTTTATCAATTTCATCTAATAAAAACAGCGGGTTCACGGTACCAGCCTTTTTCATAGATTGAATTATTTTACCAGGCATTGAGCCAATGTAGGTTCTTCTGTGTCCACGAATTTCTGCCTCATCACGTACGCCGCCAAGGCTAATGCGAACAAACTTTCTATTTAATGCACGTGCTATCGATTTACCAAGTGAGGTTTTACCAACTCCCGGAGGTCCAACAAGGCAAAGTATTTGTCCGCGCATTTGTTTAACAAGGTTTAGTACAGCAATATGTTCAATAATTCTCTCTTTCGGTTTATCTAATCCGAAATGGTCTTCATCCAAAATTGACCGTACATTGTTTACATTTAAATTGTCACGCGATCTTTTTGTCCATGGAACATCAATTATCCAATCAAGAAAATTCCTTATCACTGTTGATTCTGGTGAACTTGGAGGAATTTTCCGCAATTTATTAAATTCTTCATTCGCCTTTTCGCGTACAGCCTTAGGCATTTTAATTTTTTGAATTTTCTCTTTCAACTTCATCAACTCTGGGGCAGCAGTACCCTCTTCGCCTAATTCATTTTGCAGAATTCTTATTTGCTCCTGAATAATAAATTTACGTTGAGACTTTGAAATATTTTCTTGTACTTTCGATTCAATTTCTTTTTCAATTTTAAGTATGTCAACTTCAGAAAGTAGAATTTTAATTATCTCATAAATTTGGTCTCTAATTGTGAACTTCTGCAATATCGCTTGTTTTACTTCGATAGATTGATTGATATTTGCTGCAACATAAAATAATTTTCTGTCGGGTTCATCAATATTCTCGTAAGCATTTATTGCTTCTGAAGGAATTGTTCTGTTAATCTTTACATATTCTTTGAATAGATTTGTCATTTGTCTAATCAAAGCTTTCATCTCTCTATGCTCTTGATCGGTTGGTATAACTATATCAATTTCCGCTTCAAAGAAATCTGGGTTATCAGTGAATTTTATAATCCTTCCTTGTATTGTACCATCAACAAGAATTTTCATCAAACCATTCGGCAATTTCAAAATTTGGATTATCTTCGCTATAGTTCCCTCGGTGTATATATCCTTTATTGTGGGGTCTTCAACATTTCCTTTTTTTTGTGCTACAAGAAAAATATATTTTGAATTTTCTAACGAGTAGTTTGCTGCTTGTATTGATTGCTCTCTCCCCACGAGAACAGGAAAAATCATATATGGAAATATTACATTATCTCGTAAAGGTAAAACTGCAAGTACTTTTGGTATTTCGTATATAATCGATTTATCAACATTGTTATTCGACAATTCAGTCATTTAAATTCTAATCTCCAATCATAATTAATAAGAACTTTAAAAATAGTAAAAATCCGATTTGAATATTTTAAAATATGCACAACCCAAATTGGTCCCGCTTAGCGGGACAATTTGGTTGTTATATACCGATGGTTACTGAACTTGCTGAAGTACAATATTCGCTTTTGGAATTCCTCCGAAGCTCCGTAGAAATCACTTCGGGAGAGTCTTACAGACAATTCATTGTCGGTATAGTATCATTTATTAAGTAACTTTCACATCAAAAAAAATGGAAATATGATGATTCAAAAAATTATAAATATATCGAAAGAAGCGGGTGAAATAATTAGAGAAGGTTTTGGAAAAAAGTTAACGCTTGAATATAAATCGAACATAACTGATTTTGTTACTAACATTGACAAAGAAGCTGAGAATAAAATTATCGAATTTATTAAAAAGGAATACCCATCGCATAATGTTTTAGCTGAAGAGAGTGGAGTTGATAATAGGAATTCCAAATATACTTGGGTGATTGATCCTCTTGATGGGACTATGAATTTTGCACATGGGCTTCCAATATTCTGCGTCTCTATTGGAGTTATGAAGGATAGTGAGATTATTGCCGGAGTAATTTATGATGTAATGAACGATGCAATATTTTCTGCCGAAAAGGGGAGTGGTGCATTTCAGAATAGTAAAAAAATAAGTGTAAGTGAAAACTCAGATTTGGAAAAGTCACTTTTGGTTACTGGATTTCCGTACAACATCAAAGAGAACCCCGATTTTGCAATGGAGAGATTTAATAAATTTCTAATGAATTCTAGTGGAGTGCGGAGGCTTGGTTCAGCAGCTATTGATATGTGTTATGTTGCAAATGGAGTATTCGATGGTTTTTGGGAAGTCAATTTACAACCTTGGGATATCTGTGCCGGCATGTTGTTAATCAAAGAAGCTGGTGGGAAAATATCAAACTTTAGTAACGAACAGATAGATGTTTATTCAAAACAACTTCTTGCAACAAATAATAAAGTACATAATGAAATGATTAAAGTTCTAAACGAAAAGTAGCACTTTTCGTTTAAAACCAATTCTTTTATTTTCCAGTATTAAATGTAAGAATATAATCTTCTCTTAAATTAACACCATAAATATCTGTTAAAGAAGTATTTAATGTAAAAGTATATTCTGTTTCAGGTGCTAAAGTATTATTAGGATTAAGATAAATAATAGTTCTATTATTATATACCTGTGTCTGTATTACATATTCAACATTTGGAGATATTGAAACTGCATTTTGAATTGTGCCTTGATCTAGCAAGTAATTTGTTTCAATTCTAATATTAGTATATATATCTCTGAAATATGCTCCATCTACGGGAGTGGATTTAATTACAGTTAATGATGGTGTAGTAAAAGTAATAGTAGTATCTTTTCTTAAATTAGCTCCATTAATCTCTTCAAGGTTTTTACTTACTGTAATATTAAATGTTGTGTCAGCCATCCATCCATTTATGGGTAAAATACTAAATCCGGAATATCCCACTCTATTGCGCTTTACATATCTTCTATTGGTAGATAGATTTGTCATTATAGGAATTGCTGGTTCAATAGTTATTGATTCCTCATAGTTTTCAGATAAACCTCCATTAAAATAGAGAGAAAGAGCTTCATAACGGTATGAACTTATAATAGGGTAATCAACTTCGGTAAGAGCAAAATAATTAGTTCTGAAAGTGAAAATAGCAGGAAACTCTAAAGGCTCTCCATAAATAGTAGTTATAGTTGTATCTAAAGTTACAATATATTCTGTCTCAAAATTTAGTTCCAAATCAAAATAGAAGTATTGATTACTCGATGAGTAATATCTTCTAAGAATTTCCGCATTTGGTTCAATACTTATACCGCTTTCTAGTGCTGACGGGTCTATCTTTTCACTAAAACTTAATATCATATCACCAAATGGATTTACATTAACCTCTCCATCAAAAGGTGAAGTTGATATTAAGGGATATGGATATTTTGATAGATGGATTGTTCCAATATCGTTACCTTCTCCATCTTCAACTTTAATGTTTTCAATTTCTTGCTTTCCAAAATTATCGGCTTTTATTGAAATTCTGTAAATGCCTGGCTCAACATCTTCAAAAGTAAAAACTCCATTCTCGGTTGTAGTTGTAGAAACAACTTCGCCTTGAATTAGTTTAATTGTTGCTATTGATTCTTGTGGCAAAACAGTTCCAACAATTTTACCTGGCTGCTTAGTTGTAATTACATTTATTTCGTCTTGACATGAAATTAAAAGGAAAACTACAATAATTAAAGTGATGAGATTTTTCATTAAGATTTACTCCTCTTATTATAAAAAATGTAATTCAAAGATAGATATATATAAGCAATAATAAAAATATTATGTGTCTAAATTTAGTTGATGTGAGGGTTTTGCCTGATACAAACTTGACAAAACATTACTAACAAGAATTGAAGAAAAAAAACAGCTCCTTTAAGGAGCTGTTTTTGAAAATATTATTTCTCTTTTTCGGGTGGGAAATTAGCCATAATTAAATTTACAACTTCATCAGCATCTTCTTGGGCTTCCGCTGGAGTTTTTTCCGATTTGCTTACAACGCCAGTTGCTGTACCTCTCCAAACCAATTCTTCCTTTTCGGCATCAGCAATATCAATTACTAAAGTAGCTTCGTTATAATAGTTCACATCTGTAGTTGACATTCTGCCGTAACCGCCCCATCCACTGCCATAGCCACCATAACCATAGCCACCATAACCGTAACCGTTATAGTTGTATGTGTTAACTTGTATTTTTTCTTTTGTTCCTGCATGAATTATAACAACAAAATCAAAATTATCTTCAGTCCCTTTTTTGTATCCCTTAGCATCCAAAGCTTTTTCAACAGATTGTTCAATACGTCTTTTAACTAATGGATGTTTAGTTAAGGCATCGTGGTCTGGCATCTCTGCATCAAACCATTTGTATGTTTTATACTTAGTAAAATCTACTGATGGATCAAAATCAGTAGATGTTGAAATTGATGAACATCCGATAAATGAAACTAATAGAAAATATGCTAAAAACTTAATTACCTTTTCCATTATTTACTCCAATTTATTATTGTTTTTTTGATGTAATAAATATAGCATTATTATAATTGTTTTATTCTGCAATCTAATGAGTCATTAATATTTTTCACCACAAAAATAATGAGTTAAAAATAATCCACTGTGGCGGACTAAATAAAGTCAAACTATTTTAGAACGCTGCATTATTTGCTATTTCCCAGCAATAAAATTTAATATTTCATCACCTATACTATTGCTTGGGTACAGCTCTTTTAATTTAAGTGCAATTCCTTTGGCTTTAACAAATTCACCAAGTTTTACATAATGGTCTGCAAGTCCATATAGAAAATCAAAATTGTTTGGTTCTGTTTCAAGAGCTTTTAATAGTTCTTTTTCAGCTTCATCATTTCTTCCTAAATATTGAAGCATCAATCCAGTATTGTAATTTATTCTCCCCCTTTCTGGCATAAGGTGTGAAGCTCTCTGCATATATGTAACTGCCTCGCTATAATTATGTTTTTCTGCAAGAAGTAAGCCAAGATAGTAATAAGCATCAAAAAGTTCCGAATGATTTTTAACCAAATCACGTAAAATAATTTCAGCTTCATCATTTTTGTCAAGCTGATTATAAAGTATTGCCAAGTTTACTTTTGCGGGAATAAATAATGAATCAATTTTTATTGCTTCTTCATATTCCTTTGCAGCTTCCGCCAACTTCTGCTGATTGGCATACATAACTCCAAGGTTCATTCTCGCTGAAGGAAAATCTGCCATATATAAATTCATATCTTTATATTCCGACAAAGCATTAGTGAAAGCGATTCTATATTTATCTGGAATCTCATTTATTGGTAACTCCGAAATTCTTATTGCTACAGATGCCCTCACAGCTTTAACTGGGTCATTTAATAATTTTAATAAATCCTTTTTATATGTAGTGATATTACTGTTAGAATAGATGCGAATAGATGTTTCGCGAATTAACGGTTCGTCATCATCAAGCATTTGTTGTATTGTTTTAATTGTCTCATCAGAATTATATCTGTTCATCAACGAAATTGCTGTTGCCCTTACGTTTAGTGGGTATAAGTTATCTTTTGCAATTTCAATCAATTTGTTTTCAGCAGTTGGGTCAGATTCACGAGCAGCAGCAAAAGTAGTTCCGTAGTGAGGTTTACGCTTTAAGCCATACCATTTTGTGATGTAATCATCTGCCCATTTTGGCGATTTATCTGCATGGCAATCATTACAAGCATTTGGAGTATTTATTGAAATTGTTAAATCAGGACGCGGAACTCTAATGCTGTGGTCGGGTCTATAATCAACACCCATATAATACTGACCAGGCATGTGACATTTTATGCATAAAGTCCCTTCACCAACTTTAATTATTTTATCCGCTAATTCTATTGGGTTTCCATTCTCGTTTTCATATTTATGGAAGTGATGTTCTTTCGCATCATAGATATCTGCACGGTGGCATTGGCTGCAAAGGGCATTGCCTTCAAGTACTAATTTTCCAGTGTGAACATTGTGGCAGTTATTGCATTGTACTTTATTGGCATACATCTTACTTTGGATAAACGAACCATAAACATAAACCTCTTCAAGTATTTGCCCGTCTGGGTGATAATTTTCATTAAGTAATGTTGGAAGCATTGAATCTAAAAGGTCTCCTCGTCCATGTTCAAAATCACTAAACTGTGAACGGCGTGAATGACAGCGAGTACAAAGCTCAACATATTCACGATTATCTATTCCACTTGTTTTTACAATCAGCCCTAAATTATTATCCGTTGGTCTTGCCATCTCAGGTAAGTTTGCCCAATCTTCATGTGCAGAGCCAGGACCATGGCACGCCTCGCAGCTAACATTTATTTCAGAATATGTTGTACTAAATGTTTTTGTAATAGGGTCGTAATTTTTTTTAAGATTTGTTGAATGACACTCTGCACACATTCCATTCCAATTTTGACCACCGTTAGTCCAGTATAACCAGTTTGTTGGTGTTAGATTTTCATCAGGATATACCATCTCCGCAAGTGAGAACCATTCCATTTTTTTTGTATCCCAAGCAATAGGGAGGCACTGATACTTCCCATCATCAAATGGTATTAAATATTGCTGAAGAGGAGTATATCCAAAAGTGTGCGTTATCTCATACTCTCCAATTTTGCCTTCAACTCCTTCTGTCTTTACAAAGAACTTCCCATCTCGTTTATAGAATAGAGTCTCTTTCCCATTTGCTGAAACAAATTTGGAATTATTGAAATTTCCAAGCACCGAACTATCCGTTGCAACATCCATTGCTTTTCTGTGATCGGACTGCTGCCATTGGTCATACTCAACTTTATGACAATCAACACATCGCTCTTTTCCAATAAAACTAACACTCCCATAATTCTTGTTCAAGTTGCCAGAGTTTATTTTAATTATTATGTACATTGGAATTGCAAGTACAATCACTACAGCAGCTACTAATCCAGTTGTTTTCCAGTGCCTCATCATCTAAACCACATGATAAGTTAATTGTGAACTTGAAAAACTTTGGCGTTTAGTTTTCTCATTGGGATTTACTTTTACAATTTCGTTCTCAATTATTACAGGGAGCAAATCAAGTGCTCTTGGTGCTGGTTGATTTGTTACATCCCCATTTATTTCAAATGAAGATGAATGGCACGGACAAATAAAAGTATTCTCCAACTTGTTCCAACCTACTGAACAGCCAAGATGTGTGCATGTTAGAGACATTGCAAGAAATCCGCCATCATTCAAACGAGAGAGATAGAACTTCCCACTTCTAAATGGAGTAACGCTATTTGGTTTGAAATCATCAACTTTACCTGCAACTATAAAAGATGCTAAATCATTCTTCCCCATCTTAGATGAAGAAAGAAGAAAGTTTAATGAAATTCCCAAGACCTCAATACCAGCAAGGGTGCCAAGTCCTATCCAGAGTTTATTAAAAAAGCCTCTTCGCGAAAGGGGTTCCTTTTGAATATTGATATTCTCTTTTTTTTCTCTGCTCATTTTAATTCCATGGTAATGTTAATGCCATTCCTTCACCTCTAAATAGGATACTTGTTAAGGTGAGAACAAGAAAAATTATTAAATTCAAAACAAACATTGCCTGAATAGTTTCGGCTTTATTTGTTGTATATTTAATTTTAATATATTTATAATAACCAGTCTGGAGTAAGAGAAGCAGAGTAAATGGGAATAAACCATTACTGATAACCGGAGGAATTGATTCTAATATTAAACTGAAATCAAAAAAATATTCATCCATAATAATAAGTGACGGAGTAATTATTAATCCAACAAATGCTGATATTTTACTTGTTTGTTTCCCTTTATCTGATAAAAACCAAATGCCCGTTACTTTAGAATCGTACTTCAAATAGGGGAGTGAAATTAAAAACAGAGTAATAAATGTAGGAATTATTATTGCAGCAAATAATGGATGAAAATGGAGCATCAATTCTTGGAGTCCTTCAAAATACCATGGAGCCTTTGCTGGGTTTGGGCTAAATGCTGGATTGGCTTTCTCCAACAATGGTGCATCAAAGAATATTGAGAATAATAATATTACTGCAATTAAAATTAAAGCAACTACAAATTCCCTAAAAATTAAGTGTGGTAGTGTTGTAACTAATTTGTTTTCGGTATCAGATTCGCTTTTAGGAAAAACTACTCCGCCAGCTTTGCGGACTCTCCAAAAATGGAAACCCATTACAGCTAATAATAGCAAGGGTAAAATGCTTGTGTGGAAATTATAAAATATCAAAAGTGTCGCTTCACCAATCTCAGAGCCACCACGCACCATTTCAACAAGGGTATCACCAATTAAAGGTACATAGAAAAGCATACTTGTACTTACAGTAATTGCCCAAAAAGCAAGTTGGTCCCAAGGGAGTAAATAACCAGTAAAATTTGAAAAGATAACAAAGAGTAATAAAAATACTCCAAGTACCCAATTAAACTGACGTTTATCGTGATATGCACCCGTAAAATAGACACGAAGCAAATGTAAAAAAACTATTAGCACTAAAAATGTCCCACTCCAATGATGAAAGTTTCGGATTAAATCACCAAATAAAATGTTGTTCTTTAAATAAATAATTGAATCGTATGCTTTGCCAGGAAAGGGTTGATAGACAAACCTAAGAAGTATTCCAGTTAATGCCTGCAACAGAATAAGCAATGCAGCCATTCCACCAAGCCCCCAAGTAACAGAAAACTTTAGCGCCTTTTCTGGTATCATTGTTGGGTGAAGATGTAAAGCTAAACTTTGAAAAACTACTTGAATTCTATCTCGCTCTTTTTTAGGATTAATTGACCGAGTGTAAATTGAATCTTTGAACCGTTTGAAGATATTATTTTTTTTTAACTCTTTTTTCAAGATAGAATCATAATTATTTTTGGAGAGCAATTTAAGTAATTGACAATTGATTTGCTAAAGTGGCTATGCGGAAAGGCAGGTTGTTTTCTGCATCTTCAGACCGTTAACTCATTAGAATTAAAATAATTATAGGATTATTTTAATTGAAAAAAGAAGTTCAGTTTTGTAACTTTGTAAACTATGTCAAAAATTATTATTGCAATAGATGGTCCTGCTGGTTCAGGAAAAAGTACAATAGCCAAAATGGTAGCTGAGAGGTTAAATTTTACTTATCTCGATACTGGAGCAATGTACCGTGCAATAACATATTTGGCTCTGCAAGCGGGAATTGTTGATGACGAAAAGGAGGTAAATAAATTAGTTGAAGGTCTTGATGTTACACTCAATTTTGAAAATGGGTTAACACATGTTTTTGTAGATGGTATTGAAGTAACAGAGCATATAAGAACTCCAGAGGTTAATTCAAAAGTTAGTGAAATAGCAGCTATGCCATTTGTTCGGAAAGAGTTAGTACGAATGCAGCAAAGTATGGGAAAGGTTGGAAATGTTGTTGCAGAAGGACGCGATACAACAACAGTTGTTTTTCCTAATGCTGACCTGAAAATTTATTTAGATGCAACTGTGGATGTACGTGCAGAAAGAAGATATAAAGAGTATCTCGAAAAAGGTGTTCCGGTTAATCTTGATGAAGTGACAGAAAATATCAGGAAACGAGATAGAATAGATAGTGGACGCGAAGCAAGCCCATTATTAGTAGCAGAAAATGCAATTGAAGTTGATACATCAAATCTTACAGTTGATGAAGAGTTTGAAATATTAATAGAGAATATAAAAAAAAAGATAAATTTTAATTAAAAGTCAGTTAAATAATTAATGTTAAATTAAAAAACACTCATTCAACCTTTTTCTGACTTTAAAGGAAGGATGAAAAGAAAGTTGTACAGGAGGCTAAATGTCTGAGTTAGAAAACGATGCAGTAGAAGAAGCATCTGAACAGACCCCAAAAGTTGAACTTGCTAGTAATAGCAAATTTATGAACCCAGAAGAATATTCTGAGAATGAATTAGCAGAGTTTGAAAAGCTCTATGAAAATTCCTTTAATGATATAGTTGAAGGAGAGATTGTTGCAGGACGTATTGTTGGTATATCTGATGATCATATTGTGTTAGATGTTGGTTTTAAATCTGATGGTTCAATTCCCAAAAATGAATTCTCTTCTACCGAGGAATTAGAAATTGGTGGAACGGTTGATATAGTTATTGAAAGCGTTGAAGATGAAGACGGTAACTTAGTATTAAGTAAGAAAAGAGCGGACTTCCTCAAAATATGGGATAGAATTATGAAAGCCCATGAAACAGAAGAAGTTATTCAAGGTAAAATTCTTAAAAGAATTAAGGGCGGTATGGTTGTTGACCTTATTGGTCTTGAAGCATTTTTACCTGGGTCGCAAATTGATATTCGTCCAGTAAGAGATTTTGATACGTTTGTTGGACAAACTATGGATTTCAGAGTTGTTAAAGTAAATGTTCCTACAGAAAATGTTGTTGTTTCTCATAAAGTACTTATTGAAGAAACAATTGCAGACCAACGCCAAGAAATTCTTGAAGGTCTTGAGAAAGGTCAAATTCTTGAAGGTATCGTTAAAGCAATTACAGATTTCGGCGTCTTTGTTGACCTTGGTGGTGTTGATGGATTAGTTCATATTACTGACTTAAGTTGGGGAAGAATTAACCACCCAAGTGAAGTTGTTAAATTGGATGAAAAAATTAAAATTGTTGTTACCGATTTTGATATTGAAAGAAAAAGAATTTCACTTAGTCTTAAACAATTGCTATCTCATCCTTGGGAAACTATTGAAGAGAAACATAGTATTGGCGATAAAGTTGAAGGTCGTGTTGTTTCACTTACTGATTACGGTGCATTTATTGAAATAGAAAAAGGAATTGAAGGACTTATTCATATTTCAGAAATGAGTTGGACACAGCATATTAGTCATCCATCTCAGTTTGTTTCAATGGGGCAAATTGTTGAAGCTGTTATTCTTAGCTTGGATAAGAATAACAAAAAAATATCTCTTGGAATGAAACAATTAACTCCTGACCCTTGGGAAGAGTTGATGAAAAAATATCCAATAGATTCAAAGCATTCGGGAACTGCACGTAACTTAACAAACTTTGGAGTTTTTGTTGAACTTGAACCTGGCATTGATGGATTAGTTCATATCTCTGATTTGTCGTGGACAAAGAAAATTCGTCATCCCGGAGAGGTTGTTAAAAAAGGTGAACAATTAGATGTAATAGTTCTCTCTATTGATACAAATCAAAGGAAGATATCACTTGGTCATAAACAAGTTGAAGAGAACCCCTGGGATATTTTTGAAAGAGAATTTCCGATAGGAAAAGTTATAAATGGTAAAGTTGTAAGAACTATTGAAAAAGGATTAATTGCAGAATTAGAACTTGGTGTTGATGGATTTATTCCTGGTACATTGTTATCAACTGCAAAAATTAAAAACTTCTCTTACTGTTTTCCAGTTGGTACCGAGTTAGAACTAATGGTTATCGAATTTGATAAAGAGAACAAAAAAATAGTTCTTTCATCATTAGCAGCAATTAAATCTAAATCATCTGAAGATATTGAAAAATATATTGAAGACCATAAATTAGAAAAAGTTAGTGTTGAAGATATTCAGAATGCAGAAGGTGGTAAATTTGATGCAGCTGATTTCAAAGTCTTTGATGATCAAATTAAAAAAGGTGCTTCTAAACCAAAAGCAGAAAAAGCTAAATCCAAAGTTGCTGATAAAGTAAAAGAGGAGGAAAGTGTTGCAGATACTAAAGAAGAAACTGTTGAGGAAACTTCTAGTGAAGTAAAGGAAGTGGAAACACCTGCTGAAGAAGAACCTGCAAAAGAAGAAGAACCGACTGAAGAAGTAAAAGTTGAAGAAGCTAAAGAAGAAGCGACTGAAGAGACAACAGAAGCAGTAGAAGAAAAAGCTGTAAAGGCGGAAGACTCTACTGAAGAAGTGAAAACTGAGGAAGTTAAAGAAGAAGCATCTGAAGAAAAAACAGAATCAGAGGAAGATAATAAATAATTAAATGTGATTATTTTTGGGGCTGTTTATATTTGCTTAATTGTTTAATTTAGCATATAGACAGCCCTATTTTTGTTTAAAGATACTTTTTAGTACGGGATTGTTACTTTAAAGAGATACTCATTTTTTGAAAATTGTTCTATTGTTTAATTGCTAATAGAATATTGAAATATAAAATGTAACAATAAAGCAATAGAACAATGGAGCAATTAGTTTTGAAAAATATAAATATAATTTCAGTCATTAGAAATAGGTGCAGAGCTAATGCAAGCTAGCAGAGTTGCCTTTCATACATTAGGATGCAAATTAAATTTTGCAGAAACATCAACAATTGGAACTCAGTTTATTGAGCAAGGCTTTGAAGTAGTTGATTTCAAAGGAGATGCCGATGTTTACGTAATTAATACATGTACTGTAACTGAGAATGCCGACCGTGAGTGCAGGCAAATTGTTAGGCGTGCTTTGCGTACAAACCCAAATGCCTATGTTATTGTTACTGGATGTTATGCACAACTAAGTGCTGATGAAATTACAAAAATTGATGGAGTGGACGCTGTTCTTGGTAGCAATGAGAAGTTTAATATATTTTCAATAATTCCGGAATTTAGAAAAGATGCACCATCATGTATTCAAGTTACTCCAACCGAAAAATTAGAGGAGTTTAACTTTGCATATTCATCAGAAGCACTTGGTAGAACAAGAGCATTTTTTAAAATTCAAGATGGATGTGATTATAAATGTACGTTCTGCACTATACCGCAAGCTCGCGGAAAGAGCAGAAGCAGAAAGCCAGAAGATGTTGTAGAAGAGTTTGTTACGCTTATCAATAAAGGTTATAAAGAGATAATCCTTACAGGCGTTAATGTTGGAGACTACGGCAAACACATTGATGGTAGTCTTTATAATTTATTGCTCCACTTACTAAAAGTGGATGGTGATTATAGAATTAGAATTAGTTCTATTGAACCAAATTTACTTACAGATGAGATAATTGATTTAACTTTAAATAGCAGCAAAATGGTGAACCATTTCCATATTCCACTGCAAAGTGGAAGTACAAAAATGTTGAAGCTTATGCAGCGAAGATATAAAGCAGAAGACTATAAAAATCTTATTCTAAAATTAAATAAAACGATACCTGATGTTGGAATTGGTGTTGATGTAATTGTAGGCTTCCCTGGCGAAACAGAAACCGATTTTATGGAAACGTATAACTTTATTAAAGAGTTACCAATTTCTTATCTGCACGTATTTACCTACTCGGAAAGACCAAACACTGAAGCCATAGATATGGATGGCTCTGTGCCAGTTAGTGAGCGAAAGAGGAGGAACAACATGCTGAGAATATTGAGTGAGAAAAAGAGGATGGAGTTTTACAATAAAATGATAGAGAAGAATGTTACAGTCCTTTTTGAAGATGAAAATAGCAATGGTTATATGCTGGGTTGGACAAGCAATTATGTTAGAGTTAAACAAAATTTTAATAAAGAGTTAATTAATAAATTATCAGTAAATAATATAAATGGAATTGACGAGAATGTTTGTACAACAAATTTCGTTAACAATAATTCACTAAATCTTATAGGGGAAAAATGAAAGCAATTACGTTAATAATCATTATGAGTTCAACACTATTATTTTCTCAAGGAACAGCTACAAAAAGTTTGGAAGAACTAAAATATGAAATGAAGAACATTATCCGGATTGACGATGAGGTTATTAAGGAAGAGTACAACAATAAAAAAAAGAATAGGGGATTAGCAATTATCTACTCCGCACTTCTACCCGGAATGGGAGAACTTTATGCTGAAGGATATTCTTCCGGAAAATTTTTCACAATTGCTGATGCTCTATTGTGGGGCGGTTTACTTGGTGTAACAGCTTATGCGAATAATCAAGAAGATAATTATCGTTCTTTTGCAGAGACATATGGGGGCGTCTCTCTTTCAGGCAAAGATGATAAATATTTTGCAAATATTGGAAATTACCTTGATATATATCAGTATAATCATCTAAAAGAATTGGATCGTAATTTTAATGATGTCTATAACGAGCAAACTCACTATTGGAAATGGAATGGACAAGCAGAGCGAAAGGAATATAGAAAAATATGGAAGTCGAGTGAAACTGCAAGCAACACTACTCGTTTTATTGTAGGTGCACTTATACTTAATAGGGTAGCGAGTGTTGTAAATGCTATCCGCCTTGTAAATGCACACAATAATAATTTGAAGAAAGAACTTGGTTGGGATATGTCGTTTAACTATTCCAATACTGTAATTGAACCAGATAAGATATCTATGAATTTTAGAACTTCATTCTAATTTTTGATGAAGAATTATAGACTAAAAATTGAATATAATGGAACTGCATATTCTGGTTGGCAAATTCAACCAAATGTACCAACTATTCAGGGCGAAATAACCAAAGTTCTAAAACAAATAACTGGAAGTGAAATCAATTTAATTGGCTCTGGACGTACTGATACTGGAGTTCATGCGTTGGGGCAAGTTGCAAATTTCCAAATTGAAAATGAACTAAACATTCGCAAAGTTAAACATTCATTAAATTCACTACTTTCAAATAATATTGCAATTAGTGAAATGATTGAAGTTGAAGATAATTTCCATTCCAGATTTGATGCCAAAATGCGATGCTATCTTTATGTTTTTACAAAGAGAAAATCACCATTCTATAATGAATACTCATACCAGTACTCACCAATATTTGATATGGAAATTGAAAAACTAAATGCTATTTCATACAATTTGCTTGGTGAACATAATTTTACATCCTTCTCAAAAAAACACACAGATACTGAGAATATGGTGTGCAACATCTCCTTTGCAAAATGGAGAAGAATGAAAAATAGCATAATATTTAGAATTGATGGGAATAGATTTCTGCACGGAATGGTTCGCACAATTGTTGGGACAGTATTGGAAATTGCGGAGAAGAATTATCCAATTAATAGAATTACTGAAATTGCAAATGCAAAAAATCGTGAAGTAGCCGGAAGGGGAGTGCCTGCAAAGGGTTTGTTCCTTTTAGATGTGAAGTATTAGTAATATTCTATTATGCAATATTAGAATAATGAAGATTAGACTTATAAAAATTTCTAATATTATCTCTAATTATTTTATTCTCATTCTTAGTTAAAGATGGGTCACTATCAATTAAACTGAATGCAGCATCCTTAGCTATTAGTAAAATATCCTGGTCTTCAATTAAATTTGCATATTTAAAATCTGGAAGTCCGCTCTGCTTTAATCCATAAATATCTCCAGGACCACGTAACTTCATATCTATCTCGGCAAGTTTAAAACCGCTGCTGTAGTTTACCAATGAATTTAATCTGATAATTGTTTTGTTCTTCTGTATCTGGGCTGGAGAGAGAAAATCGAAATTGAATGATGCATCAAATTGTTTTTTTGCGAAAGCCTCAGAGGTTACTAATATGCAATGACCCTGCTCTTTGCCTCGTCCAATTCTACCTCGCAATTGATGTAGCTGCGAAAGCCCAAAGCGATGTGCATCATTTATTACCATTATATTTGCATTGGGTATATCAATTCCTACCTCAATAACAGTAGTCGATATTAATAAATCAAATTCTTTTTCAGCAAATTTCTCCATTGCCTCTCTCTTTTCATCCCATTTCATTTTACCATGAATTAAGCCAACTCGTTGTTTGCTAAAAACAGTATTAGATAGGTCTGCAAAATATTGTTCGGCAGCTTTCAAATCTAATTTATCCGATTCTTCAACAAGAGGGTAAACAATAAATGCTTGCAAACCCTTGTGGATACTATCTATCACGAATTTATATATTTTATCTAACTTGCTATCACTTCGTAAATATGTTTTTATCGGAATTCTATTTTTAGGCATTTCATCAATAATTGTAATATCCAAATCGCCATACAAAGTCATTGTAAGTGTTCGTGGTATTGGGGTTGCGGTCATAACCAGAACATCAGGAGCGTAAGATTTTGTGATTAAAGATGAACGCTGAGCTACACCAAATTTGTGTTGTTCATCAATAATTGCTAATCCAAGATTGCTAAACCTCGCTCTATCCTCAATGAGGGCATGCGTTCCCACATATATAGCTGATATACTATCTTCCATTTTACTATATGCTGCATTCTTCTCTTTGGCTTTTTGACCTCCGAGCAATAGCTCAACTTTAATTGGAAAATCTGCAAGCATCTCTTTTAAATTATTAAAATGTTGGATTGCTAATATTTCAGTAGGAGCCATAAATGCCGCTTGCTTATTGTTTGAAACAACAATAAGTAAAGATATTAGAGCTACTATGGTTTTACCACTTCCAACATCCCCTTGTAAAAGTCGGTTCATTGGTGTCGAGCTTTCTAAATCTAAGCGAATATCATGAAGTGCTTTAAGCTGAGCATTTGTTAAAGAAAAACTGAGTGATTGTAGGAATTTTTTCACTAATGGAATATTAACTTTATAACTAAATCCATTCCTTTTTTTCTGCTTATTTTTTTTAAGAGCAATTAAAGATTCGATGTAAAATAATTCTTCAAACTTAAGTCTGTAGTTGGCTCTATCAAGCAAAGCAATTGTTTCAGGAAAATGTTTGTTCTTAATAGTGGCTTTAATATCGAGCAAATTATTATGCACAACAATATTTACCGGAAGAGTTTCACTTATTTCATCAATGCACTTAGTAACCGCAATTGATATGATTTTCCGAAAGCTTAAATCGCCAAGATTCGATTTTTTAAGTTCTGCTGGAACTCTGTAGAATGGAATGATTTTCCCTGTATTCCTAAAGTCCACAGATTCACTTGAGGAGAGTTTGTCGAAATCTGGATGAGCAAATTGTAGATGCCCATATTTTGTGATTACTGGTTTTGCAGAGATTGCATAGTAATCATCTACCTTAAAACGATTTCTGAAAAACTTAATTCCACTAAACCAAACACATTCAAAAAATCCTTTTTCATCCTTAAATGAGACTTTGAAAATGCTTTTTTTCCCGTAGCGTATTTCTTCAGTTTCAACAACTTTACCAATAATTGTTATTTCGTTTTTGTATCCCAATGCAACAAAATTGGAGACTTTTGAACTATCAAGTATTGTTGTTCTATCAAGATAACGGCTTGGGAAAAAATATAATAAATCGTGAACTGTATTGATCCCAATCTTTGAAAAGAGTTCCCCCTTTTTAGGTCCAATGGATTTTAAATACTGAACTGAGCTATTTAGTGATATTGACATTTATTCACTGATTATGAATTAAATTAGTTGTTGTTGCTTCCGCTAACATATTTAGAACCAATTCCAAATTGGTCATATTATCTACAAGGTTTTCTTATTTTAGTTTTTGAAATTCTTGTACTCTTTTGTTGTAAAACCAGACCAAGCTTTTGAAATCTCATCTGTAAGAATTATATTCTCTCTTGTCATAATTGTCTATTTCTTAAATACAAAGATAAAAAATATACCGACAATGAAGTAGTTTTCGGAATTTCATTGTCGTAAGTTGTCGGTATATAACAACTAAATTGTCTGTGAGACTCTTACAGAGGTTTTCAAAACCAATTTGGGTTGTGTATACATTTTACAATTCGATAAAATATTGGATGGTATTAATACTGTTTATTGCAAATATCATGAAGTTTGCTATGCTAAAGAACTTCTGTGTCTGACTTTCTGAGGAGATTCAAATTAGAGGAAAAAATATTTGAAATATTCAAAAAAAAGGGAACTATAAAAGCTCCCACAAAATCTATTTAGCTTTTTTATCAGAAGCTATTTTTCTTTTCACTAAAACATTATCAATTAGTTTATACTCTCTCGCTTCTGTTGCTGATAAATAATAATCTCTATCACAATCGGTATGGATTTGCTTCATCTCTTTCCCTGTATGTTTAGCAAGAATTTGATAAAGGATATCGCGAGTTTTAACCATTTCTTTCGCATGAATTTCAATATCAGCTGTTTGCCCTTGAAGTCCGCCAATCCAGGGTTGGTGAATCATAATTTTAGAGTGAGGAAGTGAAGAGCGTTTTCCTTCGGCACCGCCAGCGAGAAGAACGGCTCCCATGCTTGCTGCAAGTCCTACACAAATTGTTGAAACATCTGGTCTTATATATTGCATAGTATCATAAATTGCTAACCCTGCAGAGACAGACCCTCCAGGAGAATTTACATACAAGAAAATATCTTTTTCCGAATCTTCTGCTTCAAGAAATAGAAGCTGTGCAATAACTACACTTGCAACATGATCATCAACACTAGACCCAAGAAAAATTATTCTTTCTCTAAGCAAGCGTGAATAGATATCCATTCCACGTTCCCCTTTGCCAGTCTGCTCAATAACATAGGGTATTAACTGATTATAAATTTCTGGTGCCATAATTAATCCTTTTTCTCATCTTTTTTAGTCGATTTTTTACTACTCTTTTTTGAAGTATCTTTTGCAGATTTTTTTTCAGAATCTTTTCTCGCTTTTTCAGCATCAACTTCTTTAATTTTTGTATTATCTGTTAGGAATTTAATAACCTTATCTTCCAATAGCGATTCTTTTCTGTTTGTATCTTTATAATATTTAACAAGCTTTTTTACAGAAATACCAGTTTTACTTGCTTCTTCTTCAGCCAATTTTTCTAATTCAGAATCTTCAACTTCAAGGTTTTCAATGCGAGCCAGATTTTCAAGAATAATTTGCCATTTAGCAGTCCATTCGGCTCTTTGTGCTAAATTTTTTCTTAAAGTTTCTTCATCGGGTGCTTGTTGTTTGTAACGCTGTGCATTCTGTTTTTCAACTTCAATAAGCCTATCTAACATTGTAGCAACGTAACCCTCCGGAGCGGTGAAGTCATTATTTTTTACTACTTCATTTAGCAAAGTACTTTCAAAAAGTTGTGTTGATTGGTTCGCATAATATTTTTCGTAGTTCTCTTTTATTTGCCCTCTAAATTCATCTATTGTTTTAGCTTTTTTATTAGAAATTTTTTGAACAAACTCTTCAGTAAATTCTGGATAAAAAGCTTTCTCAATTTTCACTACTTCAATGATATATTTATATTCTTCTTTGTGAGTATCTTCACCATGTTTATGTTCATCAATAAAAGAGAAATCAAACTTATCACCTATTTTTTTCCCTATAGATTTCTCCATAAGGTCAAGATTCACAGTTGGTTCAGATAAGTCAACTGTTAAGTTCTCAGTTCTACTCCCTTCAAAAGGTTCACCATCATCATTTACCCTTTGAAGATTTGCAACAAATTTGAAATCTTTATCTTCAATTTTTTCAGCATCTTCATAAGTAACATGGGCTTTTAATGCTTTATTCAATTCAATCTCAACATCTTCGTCACGTACTTTTAGAATTGGTTTTTCTATCTCTAAACCTTTATAATCTTTTAAATCTAATTGTGGTTTTACTTCATATTGAACTTTGAAGGAGAGTTTTTCTCCACGAACAAAATCTATATCAATTAACTTAGGAGTAGAAATTGGTTTTAATCCTTCTTTATCAGCAATATCCCAGAATTTTTTATTTGATATGGATTCAGCCGCTTGATATTCAATTGCATCTCCATAGAATTTTTTTATAACATGAATAGGAGCTTTCCCTTTTCTAAATCCATCAATTGATATCTTTTTTCTCTCCTTTTTATAGGCATCATCAATTTCTGGTTTAATTTCATCATAAGTTAATGTAACTTCTAACTCATGTTCGTGTTTTGCAATTTCATTTACTTTCTTTTCCAAACTAACCTCATTTCTTTAGAGAAATTTCATCTTATAATTTAAAAATATACACGACATTCCAACCTTGCAGGAAAATTCCGAAAACCCCAAAAGGGTTCTTATGCTGTAAGCATTCCCTACGGGACTAACATTTCATTGTCGGTATCAAAAAAAGCCCAACCCGTTTTTATAGGGGATTGGGCTATAGAACATTTAGTACGAGAGGGGGGACTCGAACCCCCACACCTTGCGATACTAGATCCTAAGTCTAGCGCGTCTACCAATTCCGCCACCCTCGCATCTAAAAAATATTTTAGCTAACAAATATAAAAATATTTCTTTCTTTTAGCAAAGAAGAAAAGTGCATACATTTTACAAAATTATAATAGACTAAAGTGCAGGCAAAGGCAGAGGCGAAGAAAAAAGGAGAATTGAATATTTCTTGTTCTTCGCAGCGGCAAATTATTTATAATGGGGTATGTAATCATCACCCGTAAATATTATTACTTTAAAAATTGTCGTTGCGAATACCAACGCATTTTGTTGAGTGAAGCAATCTGTCGGTTTTTAAGACAAATTATAGATTGCTTCGGGATGGAGCTCCTCGCAGATTGTATGTTTAAAAAGTAAAAAAGATATCCTTGCTGCAAAATTGAAATTAGTCAATTTATGA
>JAKIUC010000058.1 GCA_021647785.1 Melioribacteraceae bacterium | reverse complement strand
ACAAATCTCATCTCTTTGCTTTTATCGATTTCATTAAAGAATTACCAGATAATGGCACGCAGTTTCAATATATTTTAACTCTAAACGAACACAACTATTTTAACGAATTTAAAGACTTTGAAAAAAATGAAATCCTTGCTAATTCAATAATTAAGCTTACGCCTAACTCAAAACTTTTAGGGCAAAATTTTTAACAAAGCTACTAAACCAAGTGGTCATTTAAAGACCTAGCTTTATAAGTTTGTTAAACTGAGTTATGCTTTCAATTTTTCTTAAGCATAATTTGGGCTTAGTTTGCTACACTTTGGGACGTAATATCAAAAAAAAGATTGCATCTAAACTACTGCCAACATATATTATTGGCAGTAATATAAAACCCTATGCAAGATGACTGAAATAATAAAATATATAAAAACTAATGGTGGATTTGCTACCACAAAAGAACTTAACCAAGCTAAATTTCATAGTCGTGAAATAAAACTCTCTCTTCAAAAAGGCGAAATTGAAAAAATCAAAAAAGGTTTTTATCGCATCTCAAATTTTAGTTATTTTGAGGATGTAAACATCAGTCTAATAACTATCTGTCGTGCAGAACCCAAAGCCATTATCTCACTTATATCAGCTCTTGATTATTACGAAATGACAGATTTCAACCCATCAGAAATTTACTACTCAATTCCTCATTCTCAAAAGAAAAAAGATTTCTATACACCACCAGTTAATGTTTTTTACTTTAGAGAAAGATTCTACAATATTGGTATTAACAAAATATATACAGAGTATGGAGATATAAAAATCTATAATAAAGAAAAAACAGTTTGTGATATGTTCAGATACCGTAATACTCTTGGTGAAGATCTTGCAATGCAAGCACTCAAGAATTATCTTAATCAAAAGAACAAAAGCATCGCAACACTAATGGAATATGCAGAACTCTGCCAAGTAAAAACTGTAATTATGCCACTACTTAAAGGAATGATTTTCTAATGTCAAAACAAATTAAAAACATTGGCGCTTCTGTAAGAGCAAAACTTATAAACATTGCAAACGAAAGCAAAAGAGATTATAATGCAATACTTCGCTCTTTTTTGCAAGAAAGATTTTTACGATATTATTTTTATTGCTCAAAACAATCAATTCACTTCGCAAAACCTAAACAAAGCAATTACAACAACATTCAAACACAGAAAAACAAATATCAATGATAAAGCAATAATCTATAAAAATACTTTTACTCAAGACAAAGAAAAACAAACCCAATGGAACGCTTTCCTAAAACGAAACAAACTAAACACAGATACAACATTTCCACAAATTGTAAATAAAATAAAAGAATTTATAGAGCCAGTTCTTTCTGAAAACAACAACAAAACATGGAACCCTAATAAATGGAAGTGGAAATAACATAGAACAATGTAGAGTTGAAACATTCATTTTACTCATTACTCGTCACTAAATTCGCTTTTGCTCTATCTGTTCTTATCCGTTAAATTCGTGCAATCCGCGTGCTATGCTTTTTCTTTTCATTCACAATTCATAAAAGAATTATTAGATAATGGCACGCAGTTTCAATATATTTTAACTCTAAACGAACACAACTATTTTAACGAATTTGAAGACTTTGAAAAAAATGAAATCCTTGCTAATTCTGTAATTGAACTTACACCCAATTCAAAACTTTTAGGGCAAGATTTTTAATGAAGGTATTATGACCGCACAAGATTTATTAAACCTTACATCAAATGACTTAATAGCTAAAATTCAAGCTAATGATGGTCTAAATAATTTTGCAATTGAAAGATCTAAATTTGAGGGGTGGTTAAAAGTAGAACTAATTAATATTCTTATCAACAACAACCTCGATGCACTCCCTGAAATAGATAGAATTGATGTTACATTTGAAAAAACTGCAATTGAACTAAAAACTTTAAATACAAGTTATAAGTGCCATTCTGTAAAAAAGAAAACTAGACCAATAACAAAGAATATTGATGGAGTTATTACAGACATTCACAAACTTAACTTAAATAGAAAATACAAAGAAAAATTTGTTTATTTCTTGGTTTTCCCATTACCTCAAACAGCAACAAGGTTTTGGGTAAATCACATTTCAAAAATTAAAACTAGAGTAGCAGAATTTAAATCTGTTGATTTCACTTTTAACAATAATATTCCGGGTAAAATTTATTGCTGTAAAATATATCCAAAAAAGAAAAAATTCTATGACAACTAAAGACCTTAAAAAACTTGAAAAAATATTATGGAGTAGTGCTGACAATCTTCGTGCTAATTCCGATTTATCTTCTAACGAATATGCAGCCCCTGTGCTTGGACTCATTTTTCTAAAATTTGCCGACAACCACTATTCCAGATATGAAAATGAAATAGTTGCAGAATATGAAAAACGAAAAGGGAAGCGAACTGAAAAAGATATAAATAAAATTGCTATTAAGAAATGTGGAATCTATCTACCCGATAATGCACGTTACGATTATTTGTTAAATCTTCCCGGTAATGAACCAATAGATAAAGCAATCAAAAAAGCAATGGAAGATATTGAGAAGTATGTCTCTGAACTTGACGGCGTATTACCAAAAGACGAATATTCAAAACTTGTAAGCAGCAACAAAGAACTACCAAAAGATTTGCTTCGCAATTTTTCCAATATTCCTAAAGATGCAGCTGGTGATGTACTTGGTCAAATATATGAATATTTCCTTGGCAAATTCGCTCTTGCCGAAGGGCAAGGTGGTGGCGAGTTTTTTACTCCTAAGTCCGTAGTTCGTTTAATGGTTGAAATCATTGAACCACATCACGGTTCTGTTTACGATCCCGCTTGTGGTTCTGCTGGTATGTTTGTTCAGTCTGCTCGTTTTGTCTCTGAGCATAATAAAAAAAACGGACAAGATCTTTTTGTAAATGGACAAGAAAAAACTTCTGCTACCGTTAAACTTGCTAAAATGAACTTGGCTGTAAATAACATTCGTGGAAAAATACAACAAGCAAATACATATTACGAAGACCCATTTGGTAGTTTCGGAAAGTTCGATTTCGTTCTTGCCAATCCACCCTTTAATGTTGATGATGTTAATCTCAATAAAGTTGAGGAACAAAGACGTTTTAACGAATACGGCATTCCGCGAAATAAAACTAAAGGCAAAAAGAAAGATGCCGGTAAAGAGACAGTCCCAAATGCAAATTATTTGTGGATAAATCTATTTGCTACATCCCTAAATAAAAAAGGAAGAGCTGCACTAGTAATGGCTAACTCAGCTTCCGATGCTCGTAACAGCGAAGCAGATATTCGCAAAACTCTAATTGATAATAATCTTATTTATGGAATGCTTACACTTCCATCAAATATGTTTTATACTGTTACGCTACCTGCTACACTTTGGTTTTTTGATAAAGGTAATACAGATAACAGAATTTTATTTATAGATGCACGAAACGTCTTTACCCAAATTGACAGAGCACATCGCGAGTTTTCAGATGAACAGATCCTAAATCTTTCTCTTATCTCTCGTTTACATCGTGGTAAAAATGAAGACTATATAAATACAATACACAATTATTTCAAACAATCTTTTGCAGAAATTGAACCATTAAAAAATTCACTAACAAACAATAAAACGCTCTTTACAAATTTCACAAAATCCTTTTCAGCTTGGTTCAATCAACCATCTGTAGAGAAAGCAATCCATCAGCTGACGGATGCGTCCCAAAGTGAGGACAGCAAAAAACAAAGTTCCATTAACCCCACGTTTCAACGTGGGGATTCTAAGTCTTCCCCCAATTCTCCCGAACGGACGGAATTTATCCGCCAAAGCGGAGTCCGTGAGGGTTCTGTTACTAGCCTTAAAGCACCAAACATTACAAACAGCATTAAAAGAATAGATAAACTAACAGATGCTTACAACACCTACATCAGCAACGTAAATCTTAAAGAAATTACAGCAACAAACAAAGAACAAATAAAACTTACAAAGCAATTCCAAAAAGCCGAAGAAGAATTAGCAAACACATACAAATTGTTCGATAAACTTCTACGCAACATAGAAGAGCTTTATAAATTTGCTGATAAAAATCTTAAAACTAAAGGGGACAGACTCTGGAAAGAAATTACACCTCTTAAAGAGCTTACAACAAACCTTGCTGAATTGCACGATAGGCTAAACCCAAACTATTTACGCGATAGCGATTATCTCGAAAAATCATTCACATACTTTATCCACAGCATTAATTGGCTGCAATCTCGTTTTCCTAATGCAAGCTACGAAGATGTTGTTGGGCTTTGCAAACTTGCCTCTAAATCTGAAATAGAAGAACAAGACTACTCCCTTAACCCTGGAAGATATGTTGGTGTTGTTATTGAAGACGATGGTATGACGGAGGAAGAGTTTATTGAGGAAACCAAAAGACTTTCTCACGAATATAAAAAGCTGACTAATACGTCTTTAGAGTTAAATGAAATTATCATAAGTAATATAAATAATCTTTTTGAGGAATAATTGAACAATTGGCGTGAAGACATATTTGATAATTTTATAAAATTGAACAGAGGTTTCGATTTACCAAATGCCAAAATTAAAGATGGCATTTATCCAGTGATTGCAAGTACAAGCATCAAAGCATATCATAATCAATACAAAGTCAAAGCTCCTTGTGTTGTTACTGGACGCTCTGGCTCTTTGGGAACAGTCCAGTTTGTCAACAAAGATGGTTGGCCATTAAACACAGCACTTTATGTTAAGGATTTTAAAAACAATAATCCTAAATTTGCTTATTATTTTTTACAACAAATGCACTTAGAAAATTTTAATTCTGGTGCTGGTGTTCCAACCTTAAACCAAAATCATCTGCATAAACTAAAAGTGAATATTCCCCCTCTCCCAACTCAACAAAAAATAGCAGCAATACTTACAGCTTACGACGACCTAATTGAAAACAACAACAAACGCATCTCAATACTCGAAAATATGGCAGAACAAATTTACAAAGAGTGGTTCGTCCGTATGCGTTTTCCCGCCACGGCGGACAAGCCCGGTTACAAAAACGCAAAGTTTGTTAAAGGTATTCCGGATGGGTGGGAAGTTGAAAAGGTTGAAAAAGCATTTGATTTCTTAGGTGGTGGCACACCTTCCAAAAGTGAAGAACGCTATTGGGAAAATGGCGAAATAAATTGGTATACACCATCAGATTTAACTTCCAGCAAATCTTTTTTTTCATTTAATTCAAAGGATAAATGTAGTGCATTAGGGTTAAAAAACAGTTCTGCTCGCTTATTCCCTCCTTATTCAATAATGATGACAAGTAGAGCTACAATAGGTGTTGTTTCTATAAATACAACTCAAGCAAGCACAAATCAAGGTTTTATTACGTGCATTCCAAATTCCAAATACCCACTTGAATATTTATTCTTTTGGTTAAAACTAAGTAAAAACAATTTTGAATTACTTGCAAATGGTGCCACATTTTTAGAGTTGATTAAGTCTAACTTTAAAAAAATATTAGTATTAAGACCTGAAGAAATGATTATTAAAAAGTATATTGATTTAATAAAACCAATATTTAGTGATATTGAAATATTACAAAAAGAATTACAATTATTAAATAAAAACCGAGACTTACTCCTCCCACGCCTCTTAAGTGGCAAACTTTCAGTAGAAAATTTAGATATAAAATTTCCACCATCAATGGAAAACGACAATGCCTAATTATATTACAGAAGACCAAATAGAAAAAGCAATCCTAAAAAGATTAAAAGAGAACCACAATTACCGCACACTTAATTGCTTTACAAAAGAAGCTGAAAATATAAACGATAAAACAGATAGAGAATATAAAACAGATGTTGTTTTTAACAAATTACTAAAAGAAAAACTAATTGAGTTTAACAAAGATGTTCCAATAGATACAATCAATTCGGCAGTAGAGCAGCTAACACAAAAGCGTTTCTTTATGTCGCCCGTACTTGCAAACAAAGAGGTTTATCAACTCATAAAAGATGGCGTTCCTGTTGAATACGAGAATCAAAATGGAGAACGTGAACAAAAGAGATTAAAAGTTATCGATTTTACAACACCTTTCAATAACGATTTTCTTGCAGTTTCTCAATTATGGATAAAAGGAGAACACTATTTCCGCAGACCAGATATTATAATTTACATTAACGGTCTTCCACTTGTTTTTATTGAACTTAAAAACTCCGGCATTCAATTAAAAAATGCTTACAACGACAACCTAACTGATTACAAAAAAGATATTCCTCTTCTCTTTCAATACAATGCTCTTTGCATCCTCTCCAATGCACGCGAAACAAAGGTTGGTAGTTTTGCTGCAAGTTGGGAGTTCTTCTTCAATTGGCTCCGCCCCGATGACGAAAAACAAAAAATTAACCGAGAACAAATAGCCAACAATGGAACAAGTGCCGAAAGTATAATTGATGGTTTGTTACGCAAGGATAGGTTAATAGATTACATCGAAAACTTTATTCTCTACTACAACGATAATCAAAAAATTATTGCACAAAACCACCAATTCCTTGGCGTTAATAAAGCAGTTATCTCTTTCCATAACAGAACCGGCAAAAACGGAAAGCTCGGTGTCTTTTGGCATACACAAGGCTCGGGCAAAAGCTTCTCTATGATTTTTCTAATGAAAAAAATCTTAAGGAAATCCACGGGCAATTACTCCTTCCTTGTTATAACTGACCGAGACGATTTGGACGGACAGATTTATAGAAACTTTCTAAATACAAATGCAGTAAAAAAAGAAGATGCAGCACAACCCAAAAACAGCGAAGAGTTACGTCAGTTTTTAGGTTTAAACAAAAAAATAATATTTACACTTATCCACAAGTTCCGCTACCCGCAAGGGCAACAATACCCTTTGCTCTCAAACCGAGATGATATTATTGTTTTTGTTGATGAAGCTCATCGCACACAATACAAAACCCTTGCTGAAAATATGCGTATCGGTATTCCAAATGCTCAATACTTTGCTTTTACAGGAACACCACTTCTTGGACGTGATAGAGCAACCAACAAATACTTTGGCGATTATGTTAGTGAATATAATTTTTCTCAATCAATGGATGAAGGAGCAACAGTTCCGCTCTTCTATCAAAAACGTGTTCCATCTGTTCAAAACCAGAACGATAATTTAAGCGATGAGTTTTACGAAATTCTTCAAGACGAAAATCTCACCGATAAACAACAAGAAAAACTTGAAAAATCTTTTGCAAAAGAGATTGAAATAATAAAACGTGATGATCGCCTTGAAATAATTGCTAAAGATATTGTAGAACATTTTCCTCTACGTGGCTATCTCGGAAAGGGAATGGTTATCTCTGTTGATAAATTTACCACCGTTAAAATGTATGACAAGGTGCAGAAATATTGGAAAGAAAAAATCAAAAAACTTATCGGAGAAAAAAGTAATGCTGTTTCAGAATTGCAGAAAGAAAAAATTCAATCAACAATTAACTTTATGCGTTCTGTTGAAATGGCTGTTGTTATTAGTGAAGATGCCGATGAGGAAAATAAATTTGCAACTCAAGGTCTCACTATTAAATCCCATCGCGACAAACTAAATTCCACAGATGCAAACGGACACGACACAGAATATCGTTTCAAAGACCCCAAAGATAAACTTCAATTAGCCTTTGTTTGCTCTATGTGGCTTACTGGTTTTGATGTTCCTACTCTTTCAACTCTATATATCGATAAGCCGATGAAAGGTCATACTCTTATGCAAACAATAGCTCGTGCAAACAGAGTTACCTCTTTTACAATTAACAATATTACTAAAGGCAACGGCGAAATTGTAGATTACTACAATGTTTTTCGCAATATGAAAAAAGCCCTTAAAGAGTATGCACTTGGTAGTGATGATGAAACTCTACCAGTTAAAGACAAAGCGGAATTATTAAAATTATTGGATGAATCTGTTGAACACCTAAATCAATTCTTCAATAAACTTGAGCTTGATGTTCAATCAATTATAAAGAAAAAAGATATATTCAAAAATATCTCCAGCTTCGAAAAATTTGCAAATAAAATTCTTGAAAAAGATGATTGGCGTAAAGAATTTTTTGTTTACGAAAACACAATGTCATCACTATACGAAGCGTGTAAACCTGAAATCATAGGCGATTATTCACGACCACTAATTCCAATAGCCAACTACCTAAGAGGCATAATTGATGCGGTAATAAATCAACAAGATATAGAATCCGCAAAACAAAGAATTTCAAACCTACTTGACGAAAGCATTATTACAGATGAAGATGAATGGATAGCCAAGGAAGCTAAACTTGAATATAAAATAGTCCAGCGTGGCAGAGAATGGGATTTAAGCAAAGTTGATTTCGAAAAACTTAAAAAAGAGTTCAAAGACAATCCATACAAGAATATAGAAATAGCAGACCTCAGAGCATTCTTAGATAATAAAATAGAACAGATGATTAAAGAAAACTTAACAAGAACAGACTTTGCCGAAAAACTAAAAGATATTATTGATGAATATAACGCTGGAAGTTTATCAACCGAAGATGCTTATAACGAAATGGTAACCTTTACTTCAAACCTTAGCGAAGAAGAAACAAGAGCATACAGAGAAGGCTTAACAGAAGATGAATTAGAAATTTACGACCTCCTAAAAAAAGAAAAACTAACAAAAGCAGAAGAGCAAAAAGTAAAGCTTGCAGCAAAACAATTAATAAAAAGATTAAAAGAAGAAGAACCACGAGTTCTAATCCAAGACTGGTATAAAAACTCCCAAAGCCGTGAACGAGTTATAGATCGAATTGAAAAAACATTAGATTCTGAACTTCCCGAAAGTTACAGCCGTGCAATATTTAGCACCAAATTAAACGCAACATATAACTTAGTTTACGACTATGCCCAAAAAGGCGAAAAGTGGGTTTCTGCATGAGTGAGAAAGAATTAGAAAACCCCCTCTACATAGATGATGGTGGTATTATTCCAATAATGAGCAAAACAATAATCAAAGAAATTATAAATGTTCAAGTAGCATAAAACATTGATAACAAAATATTTTATTAAATTTATATGACAAATAAAAAAGAAATAGGCAAAAACACAGAAGCATATAAAAAACTAAAACAATATGTTTTACAAAACAACTACTTATCAATTAAGCAAGTTTACACATTCCTTGAGGGTGCTGGGTACTCCTATTCAAAAGAGACAATTAAAAAATATATTCAACAGCTAAAAAAGGAAGAAGTACTTTTCTCTGCAGGCAGAGGTTATTACTCAACAATAGCAAAAGAGTTTCCTCTTAATATAAATTACACCGCAAACTTGGTTGAATTGATAAAAACCAACTATCCGCTTCTTCAATTTTCTCTCTGGTCAACTAAAATGTTAGCCGGTCTGTTTCATCATACGCAAAACCAATTCTTCACATTTATTTATGCCGAGAGCGATACACTAATTATATTAAGGGATTTTTTGTTAGATAACGGGAAAGATGTAATTCTAAATCCCTCTAAAAATGAAAAGAATTTAATCCTTAAAAATAAATCAATAATTCTTCGTCCAAGTATTACACGAAGCAAATCGCAAAACTCTGTAGCTTCAATAGAGAAAATAGTAATCGATTTACTTCTCGAATCGGAGAGATTAAATCTGATTGATTTTACTGAATATATACGTCTCTTTGAAAATCTGCTAAGTTCTTACAGAATAAATATTAGTTATTTATTAGATTATGCCGAAAGAAGAAAAGTAGATGATAAACTAAAAGAACTATTGGCAAATACGCTAATGCCACATTAACAAACTAAGTGGCATTGAGGTAAAAATGTTAAAAAGTGAATGCTTTAAAAAAGAGTGGATAGACCAAGTTAGGACGGATAACCCTCCTGCCGATCCAACAATTGTAGAGAAAACAATATATGCCTTTGAATTACTTGCAAATCTAATAAATCAAAAGTTGGATTTTATTTTCAAAGGTGGTACATCAATCATAATGTTAGTTGATAAACCACAAAGACTCTCAATTGATATTGATATTTCTACAGATGTAAAAGCAAATGAAGTAGAGTCAGTTCTAACAAAGATTGTGGAAAAATCGATATTCACAAGCTGGAATAAAAACGAACGTATTGCAAAAAAGATACCAAAAAAACACTACAGATTATATTTTAATTCAGTGATAAACCCTAAGCAAGATTCCTACATTTTGTTAGATGTGCTATTCCAAAAAAATCCATATCCCAAAACCATTAAAAATTCTATTTCAAACAGATTTATTAAACTTGAAGAAGATATTAAATGCGTTATTCCCACAATCAATTCACTTGTAGGTGATAAATTAACCGCTTTCGCACCCAATACAACAGGCATACCATACGGTATTGGCAAAGCTATGCAAATTCAAAAACAATTGTTCGATTTAGGCTCACTCTTTCCTTTGGTTAATGATATAAATGAAGTGAAACAAGCATTTGAAAATTTTGTTAAAGTTGAAGCCGGCTATAGAGAAGATAGTTTTTCAACTGATGAAGTTTGTAACGATATAATAAGTACATCTTTTTTGCAATCCCAAATGCTTCTTAAAAAAGCTATGATAAATGAACACACAAAGGAGCTGCAAGAAGGAATAAGCAAATTACAAACTCATCTAATTGGAATAAAATACAACCTCGAAATAGCAAAACTATTTGCCGCCAAAACAGCTTTTCTTGTTGCATCCTTTGATAACCAAAAGGAATTTACAGAAAAGAGTATTTATAGGATTGATAAAATAAGCGATAAAAAACTAAAAACAGAATACCGGATATTAGAAAGAATAAAAACAATTTTGCCGGAAGCATATTACTACTGGCAACTAATAAATACATTTAAGCGAGAATCATAACGTAGATTGACTTGCACTGAGCTTGCTATGCACTGAGAAGTGTCGAAGCATTGCAATCTACATATAAAATAATTGTAATATTTTAAGCAAAAATATGCTACCAATACTAATTGGGAGAAAGAAAAATTATGAACGAACTACATCTTCAAGATAAATTTCTAATACCGTTCTTTCGCGATACCCTTGGTTACAAAGAGGTAAAAGCAAACACAATCACAAACTCTCTAATCATCGAAGAAGATTTACTCTCATTCATTTCAGATACTGATTTAAACAAAAAACCTTACGAAACACTTCTAAAAAAATATCACGGCAATGCAACACAACTACTCAAAGAACTAATAGAACTAATTCAAGAACGTATTGCAAGTAATCGTAACATGGCTCTCTTTATCAATGCCAACAAATCAATAACTATAAGTGGAGTTAAACTAAATCTCTTTTATACAAGTGATAGTGTAATTCATGGTAATAAATTATTCAACGAAAATATTTTTTCCGTAGTTCAAGAACTACCCTATAAATACAAATACCAAAACAATCAAATTTTCTCTTTCCGCCCCGATATTACCCTTTTTCTTAATGGAATTTATCTCGGTTATAGCGAACTAAAATCAAACTACACAAATCAAACTGCTTCTAAAAACGGTCGTGGAAAAGTTATTAAAGATTATTTTGATGCCGCAAAAGCATACTGTCAAAATATAGATAGTAACCCAATGCTAAGTGATAACGAAAAGCAATCTTATAGAAAAGATTTCCTAAAAATATTCGAGAAAGCAATTCACATCACAACTACAGATATTGGTGAAACCTATGTTATCCGCAGTATATCAGATTATTTCGATGAAATGATAGAAACGTGCCGTTTAGGAAAATTCGACAGAGAACATATCGAAAAGAAAATTCACAAAATATTTAAAGCATATCCTCTCCTTAATCCCGATGCAGAGAAAAAGGATAAGCTAAAAGAACTCTTTACAGCACACTACAGCAAAGCCTCTATCGAAAAAGAAATTCTATATTACAATTTTATTGAACGAGACATTAACTATACTGATGGAATAAAAGAACTAAAAAGCGAAGTCGGTCGCCTCATCTCCCCACGCCCCAAACAGAAATTCGGAACAGATAAAATAATTTCAAAAATTGATGAGTTTTTAGAACACGAATCTGACCCCGATTATTTCCAAAAACTTCTCGAAAAACAACTTGCCGGCGTAAGCGAAGCAAAGAAAAAAGAACTGCTTAAAAAACGTCAATCTTATTCAAACAATAAAAATGTTTATTCCCTTCTAATGCAGTACGCTGCGGGGTTTGGCAAATCAAATATCATCGGTTGGTCGGCTCTTCAACTTAAAGACCTTATGCGAAGTGGTGAATATGTTTACGATAAAATTATGATTGTTGTTGATAGATTACAACTCCGCAGTCAAATAGATTCTCTAATGCTCAATATGAATATTGATAACCGAATCTTCCTTGAAGCAACAAATAAAAAAACTTTTCAAGATGCCCTCGCTTCTAATGTTCGTTTGGTAATTGTTAACTTACAAAAGTTTGGTTCCGTTCGCGAAATGATGGATAAAGAAGTTCTTCAAAAACTTTCTAAAATGAGAATTGTATTTCTAATTGATGAAATCCACCGTTCAAATGCTGGTGAACAACACGAAGAAATGGTTTCTATCTTCGATGAACTTCAAAACCCTTTTGATAGTGATGATTACAACTCTAATAAAAAAAATCTTATAATCGGATTTACTGCTACACCCGACGACCACTCTCTTGCACGCTTTGGTGAATTTAGTGGTTATGCCGAAAGCGAAAAACTTTGGAAACCTTTCGATAGCTACACAATGAAAGAAGCAATTGAAGATGGATATATTCTTAATCCCCTCAACAACATTGTTCCGGTTGCTTCCAAAATGCTTTTCGATTTACCAAAAAATGAACTCGAAGGATTTGATGAACAAGAATTTAAAGATGCTCAAAAAAAACAAATTTATGAAAACCGCGACCGCATAGATGCAATTGCAAAATATATTGCTGATTTATTGGTTAAAGATGTATATCGCCAAATACGTGGCTATGGCAAGGCTATGCTTGCCGTTTACTCTATTAAATCAGCTATTGCTTACAAGGAAGCTGTAACAAAGTATTTTAACGAATTTGTGAAAGAACAAAAATATTCAAGATATGCCGATGCACCAATTTATATTGTTTACTCTAATAGTCAAGACGAGCAAAGTGCTTCATCTCTTAACAATGGATTAACAGAAAAGAAAGTCCTTGAAAATTTTAAGCTCAAGAAAAACGGCTTAATGATTGTAGTTGCAAAATTACAAACCGGATTTGATGAAAGAAGATTACATACCCTATTCCTTGATAAAGAAGTAAGAGGGATAAGTGCAATACAAACAATATCAAGAGTTAACCGCACAGCAAAACACAAAAACGATTGTAAAATTGTCGATTTCTCATACGACAATGTGAACGTCCAAAATATCAAAGATGCTTTCGAACATTTCTCCGATGTTGTAGTAAGCGACTTTGACCCATTCGCTGATAAAAATATATTAGAGATTCTCTTAACAGAACTTAAAAAGTCGGACGTATATAACAAATTCTTTTTTGCCTTCATGGAAATTTATAAAGACAAAACAAAAAAGGAAGACCCAATAAGTTTTCTCGATTATGAAAGTAGCTTAAAAAAATATATCGATGCAAATCCCAAACATACAGCTGATACTAAAGCCAAAGCAGCACAATACTTTTCTATACTAAATCGCATTGAATATGTTATCGAAATAGAAGCTAAATATAGTGAGAAAAGCTTCCTATTCTTCTGGCGTAAGTTCAATATGCTATACAACATTATGAACAGAACTGATGGTAACAAAGACCCAATTGAAGTCTATTTCGATAATCAAATTGGGATTGTAGAAGTAAATCCAGAAGACGCATATAAGAAAGAAAAGAAACCACTCGAAGTTGCAGAAGGAAAAATTCCATACGGACCAACTCTGTTTGATGTTGTTGCTGTTATTGCAGCTCGTAACGAACAAGAAGTAAAAGTTGGAGAGTTAATTAAGGAATTTGAAGAAAAGATTTCAGCATTCTTTGAACACATCAAAACCACTCCGGAAGGGGTACGACTAATTGTAAAAATTAAATCACACATCTCAGAAATTGAAATCTATGACGACTTCGCAAAAATATATCGCCGCTACCGTGCCCTTAACCGCAAAAAAATCGGCGACTACTTCTTCAAAGAAACAGAAGACCTAACAGAAAAACTCTGCGACGATTTTGAAGAATGGGTGAAGAAATGAACAATCTCCTAAAAAAAGAAAAACTAACAAAAGCAGAAGAACCACGAGTTCTAATCCAAGACTGGTATAAAAACTCCCAAAGCCGTGAACGTGTTATAGATCGAATTGAAAAAACATTAGATTCCGAACTTCCCGAAAGTTACAGTCGTGCAATATTTAGCACTAAATTAAACGTAACTTACAACTTTGTTTACGACTATGCCCAAAAAGGCGAAAAGTGGGTTTCTGCATGAGTGAGAAAGAATTAGAAAACCCCCTCTACATAGATGATGGTGGTATTATTCCAATAATGAGCAAAAAAGAGTATGATAGGTTTGAGGTGGGGTGATGGAAATAATATTAAAAAAATATTTATTTAATCATAATATAATCATATTATTATGTTGACAATAATTAACCTATAGGTTAAGTTAGTGAAAAGATTTTCGATAATAATTCCAGATGCAATTCTAAATCTTGCAATAGTAGCATACCCTGAAATACAAGATTCAAGAGTTGAACTGAGAATAGATAAAAACAATGCTAAAGAGATTTTATCATTTTTGCTTGAAAAAGATAAGAATGATAAATATTTGCATTTAAAAAAGTTTGCTAGGATTTTGAGAGAAGTGGCTTTGGGAAATTATGATGGAGATTTATATGATCATGAACCACCTAAAGGCAAGCATGTCACCGCAATGAAATTCAAAGGCAAAGAAAACATTAGAATTGCCTGTAAAGAAATTTTCTGTGGGAGTAAAAAAGTTATTATGGTTTCACTTTTTCACAAAAAAAGCACAAAAGGCAAAAAAATAAGTAAAAGGGATTTAGCAATTTATGAAGCTGTAGGAGGTTATGAATATGAGTGCTAAAAAATTAGATAAAATAGATTTGATGATTAATGAATTAGGAGAAGCACTAAAATTTAAGAACGAAGATGACAGAATAGATGTAAAAGCATCATTCATTCAACTAGAAATCTTAGATGAAGTAAAAGAAATAATGAAAGCAAAAAATCTTTCAAGAAAAGATTTAGCTAAAAAAATGGGCAGAACACCAAGTTTTGTCTCTCAACTATTTAGCGGTGATAAATCACTAAATCTAAAAATGATTGCCAAATTACAAGAAATATTTGATGCTAAGTTTGTTGCTTCATTTAAGAATTATTCTGAATATTTGGGAACTAGAAATTTTAGTTTTGGTGTTTATATTAGAAACAATGAAAATAAAGGCTGGACACCAACAACATCATATTTTGATTTAGCTAAATATCAAAAAGTAAAAATAGAAGAAGAAAACAAGGCTGCATAAAATGGAAATTAAAAGATCAGATTTAAAACTTGATAAGTTTACGATGCTTGCATGTAACTTTGCAACAGTTCCTTCAAATAAGAAAATATCTACCGAAGCATTAAAAAATATTCCAATTGATTTAAATTTTGAAATATTAACCAACAAAAAAAATAGTAGTAAAATTAAAATAGTCTTAGAATTAAGTTCTAATGTTTATGAAAATCCTGAACCTGGTTATATGTTCTCTACAGCAGCAGAAGCTGAATACAACATTAAAGGACTTGGGAAAATGACTGAAGAAAAACAGAATAGATATATTTTATTTACTGCTTTGCCTCTTGCAATTGCAATGGTTCGTAGCCATTTGTATAGTGGATCATCAAATTACCCACATGGTCACTATCTTCTACCATCAATTGATTTACCTGATTTGTTTGAAAAGAAGTTTAGTTAGTAGGATTTATAACAAAAAAGACGTTGATTTGCGGGTTCAGCGTCAAAAACCTTTTTAAATCCCGAACCTAATGGTAAAGAACACTATTAAAGTACGATTGTGAGTTTGATTTGTCAAGTCTTTAATTGACTTGACTTGCAGTTTTTATACCGATGTGAGAGTTGTTTTGTTTCAATGGAAAGGTTCAAATAATACAACCCAGTATTACAGAAAACTTCAAGCCATAATATCCTTTCTTTTAATAAAAATCATTAAATTTACATCAACAACAAAAATCAAATAGGCATTAATACAGAAGCATACAATAATACAAAAGAACTAAATGTTAAACAGATGAAACAGTCATGACAGTAACTTGACACAAAAGAAGATGATTATTAAATTACAGCAACATAAAAGGCGATTTTTACTGGAGGTTGAAATATCTATTAGCTACGAGCTACAAGAAACCCCGCAGATGAAACTGCCGTTACAGCTAAGAACAAAAGACTATAGCCAAAGAGCATGAATATGAAAATTTTATCTATCTTAGCTGACATTTTTCCCCAAATCTTTTTTGGGTAAGGGACTTTTTGTGTTTGCAAAAAACCAGAATATTAGCAACTTAGTTTTTAGACTATTTTTTAGCTTTTAACATTAAATATTAAACATATGAATAACACCTCCTCAAAAAATAGACTCTTAGAGATTATTAACTCTCTAAAAAAACAGAAATCTTATTTTAATTATGATGAAATATCTGTTTTATTAAAAAATAAAAACATTCAATTAACAAACTCAACAATCAAAACTTATCTACACTCCTTTACAAAAAATGAAGTAATATTCAATGCTGGTAAAGGATGGTATTCATCAATAGAAAAACAATTTCAGTTAAACAAAGAGCCAATAAAAGATATTATTAAAACCATAAACGAAAAATACCCACTTCTCACTTTTTCTGCTTGGTCAACTGAACAACTAAATCCCTTTACACATCACATACTCTCTAAGTTTGTATCCTTTATTTATGTCGATTTAGATTTTATTAAAATCATTGCAGATTTTTTAAGAGAATCTGGTTACAATGTTTTTGAAAAACCAACTAAGTCCGAAATAGAAAAGCAATTTAAAATAGTTAATAAAACCGTTATTATACTTCCATCCATATATAATCAACCAAAGATTAATGAATATTTTGCACCGATTGAAAAAATACTTGTTGATTTCCTTATGGAAAATAGAAATTTTAAGATTATGGAACTCTCTGAAACAGAAAAAGTTTTTAATAATGTGTTAACTTCAGGAAGGGTAAACATTGCAACAATTCTTTCATATTCTAAACGCAGAAAATTCACTAACAATGAAATAATTAACCAACTACGCCTAAACGGTTTAGGAGTATATAGTTAATAAAGTATTAACTTGAGATCTACCAAGTCCAACAAAATATTTAAGCGGAGATAGTTAATTCAGTGCAAAATCTGATAAAAAGTGAATGCTTCACAGCCAAATGGATAAAAACAAAAAAGGATGAAACTTCTGGAAATTCTGTTCTAATCGAAAAAACCATACACGCCTTTGCATTACTTGGCTATCTCGTTCAGTTGGAACCAAACTTTATCTTTAAGGGTGGTACATCTCTTTTACTACACTTACCAAAAATCAAAAGACTCTCTATAGATATTGATATAATGTTTGGTGGTGATATTAAAGAATTTATCACCAAACTATCTCAAATTCCAGAAAATGTGCCTTTCACTAGATTCGAGGAAGACGTAAGGGGAAACCGTGGACTTCCAAACAGAAAACACTTCAAGTTCTTTTATACATCATCAGAAACAAACAATGAAAATTCTGTTCTTTTGGATGTTGTATTAGAAGAGACATCATTTATAAAGTCTATAGAAGATAAAGCAATAGTCAGTGATATATTTGAAACTGACAATCAACTATCTGTAAAAATTCCATCCATAGAAGGACTTTTAGGAGATAAGCTAACAGCTTTTGCTCCACATACAATAGGTGTTCCCTTTGTTACAAATAGTGGGAAAAACATGTCAATGCAAGTTGCCAAACAATTATTCGATATTGGCGAACTCTTTGATGTTGCAACAGATTTTGAAAAAGCTTCAACAGCTTTTAAAGCAACTTTCGAAAAAGAGAATAGTTACCATTCAAACAAATTTTCAGAAACAGAAGTTCTGGAAGATACAATTGATATTTGTCATTCTCTTTGCTCAATACGCCTAAGAGGTTTCCAAGAATCAGATGATACAAATAATATTCAAGATGGAATTCGTAGATTAAGTAGCCACCTTTTAAATGAAGATTTTAGAACAGATTCCGATGCGAAAATCACTGCTGCAAAAGTTTTCTATATCGCCAACTCAATCAAAGCAAATAGAGAAGTCAAACTAAATGAAATAAAATATTCACCCAATAAAATTGCAGAAATAACAGATGTGACTCTCCCTGCTCCATATAATAATTTGAATAGGTTAAAACCCATCTTACCCGAAGCTTTTTATTATATCTGGATGGGAATTAAAGATTGATGTTGTTCACCATCATTCTTTCAGTAAATTATATTACTTATAAAAATAATTTGAGACATTCATGTTCGACGAACTCGAAAAATATAAAACCAATGGACATCTCTTCTACAAAATGGGAGTCGACATTCTAAAACTATCTCAAAATCTCCCCAACGAACCTGGAGTATTTTATATTCTCAAACTTTCAAAAGGTAAAATCAAACTCACCTACATTGGAAAATCCGATTCCACAAAAGCAGATAACAAAACACTCAATTCATTATTCAACGATAGAGAAAAAGGGATTAGCTTACATCAATTTTTCGATAAGAAAATGAAAGATGAAAATATAGATGCCCTAGATATTTACTGGTTCGTTACAGAAACTGATGACCCTACCGAAGTAGCAAACAAAGTACTACAAAACAACTACGACCTCTTCGGCTCACTCCCAGATTGGAATAAATCATTTAAATAATATATAATTTAGTTAAATTAGAATAATGAAAACCTACAATTTATATTGCGATGAAAGCACACACATCGAACACGATGAACACCCTTATATGCTCTTAAGTTATATCTCATTACCTTATAATCAAATTAAAATTCACAAGGAATATCTTAAGAATCTAAAAGAAAAACATCACTTCTATAGCGAAATTAAATGGACTAAGGTTTCTAATTCTAAACAAAATTTTTACCTTGAATTAGTTGACTATTTCTTTTCAAACGATCTTTTTTTTAGGGCAATTGTAATCGATAAAAGTAAAATTGCCAATAATAATTTTAATCAGGATTTCAATACTTTTTATTACAAAATGTATTATCAACTTATCAACCATAAAATCGATATGTCAGCAAAATACAATATATATATCGACATCAAAGATGATTTAAGCAAACTAAAAGTCCGAAAACTTAAAGAAATCTTAAACGTAAAATATGGGGTTATCAAAAATTTGCAAAGCATTCACTCTAATGAATCTATTTTCATGCAAATAACTGATTTCTTAATGGGTGCTGTAAACTATCGTTTACGTGGTCTTTCTAAAGTTAAAACAAAATCGCTTATTATTGATAAAATAGAAAAACATTGTGGATACCCTCTAACTTCCGCTACTTTCCCTAGTGAAGATAAGTTTAATCTATTTTTTATTGACTTAAAATAATATGCCTCTAAATCTAATAAAAAAATATAATCAGCTTTTAGACTTAGATTACCTATCAGAAAAAGAACGAATTACCTCTCTAATAAATATTTTCAATCGAGATATTAGAGATAATAGCTCTTTCAAATTTCGCACAAAACAAGTCAATCCAATTAGCACAGAAACAGATGCTATGGAATTACTTTTCAAACATCTTACAACTACAATCGTTGATATAAAAACAAGAAAGCGTGAATTTGAAACCAATCGCTCCAAAAGACTTCATTGGGTAAAATTCCATATTGATGAAACTGATATTTCAAAAATATTAGTATTTAGTGTCGAAGACCCTAACGGAATCAGAACTTATATATACGATGAAGCTGAAAAATATGTTATTATCCTTGAACCATACAGAGATGAAAACGAGTATTATTTACTTACTGCATATTATTTAACTGGTAGAAATAAAGATAAAATCAAACGGAAGTATAAACGCAGACTACCTAATATTGTTTAAAGCAAAAAACGCTAACCATCTTGGGTTAGCGTCCTTCGATCTCAATCTTCCTAATGGTAAGCTGAGCAAATTTGTAAATGAAACTACCTAATTCTTAATATTAAAGTCAAGTATTATTTCTATTACACAATTATTATCGATAATGTTTCCATTAGTTTTAACTATCTGAGTAAAAATAAAAAACATTATCACCCCACACCGAGTAGCAAGATTTACATAATTGCTGGTTATGCAAACGTCGTCAACGTTCGCTGAAAAACGCTCCTTGTTTCCTTTGGTTCGCATAACTTCAATTATATAAACTTAGCACAACGCCCCTCTACACTCTTACATCTTTCACAGTTCTTGTTTTGTTAAATTATTTCTTTTTTTTTTAATTTCAATTGGTGGGGCTAAAAACATTTAGCAGTAAATCGTTCCGCTACACTCCAAAGTGCAGAAAAACATTCACTTTTCCGTTTCGCTCAATGTGGATATTCGCTCGTGTTCCGTCAAATTCCGCAAAAGTTGAAAAGCACAACATTTGCTCCATTTTCCCTAACTCGCTCACAAAAACATAAAAAGACAAATCTGTACATATCAGTTTAATCCGTTCAATCTGCGTGCTATTTCTTTTCCCCCAAATCAAAATCCCCATCCCCCAGATTATACTTCTTCATAAAATATTCCTTCGTAAACTTAACCCCAATATCAGTAAGTATCTTATCCCTCTCAGCAGTCTCATCAGTAATAGCTTCCTTCTTCGATAACTTCACACGTATCTTTTTATCTTGGTTGCTGAGCGAAGCCGAAGTACCGTAGTTCAATTCCGTATAATAATCAAACATCTGATTCAATCCAGCTTCAACAATCTTCTTATCACTTATCCCAATATACTCAAGCATCTGACGATGAACATCACTAGCCTTGTAGCTTCCAGACGTCCCAACATCAATCGTCAAAGTAACAGACAACACCGCCTTAGAAATTTCCTTATTCTGAAACTCAACCATCTTCTCAAACATTTGACCAATATCATAACTTGTCTGTTCCTTTATCTCAATCTGTTGAGACTCTCCACGAGTAACAACATTATTCTCGATCATATCTAACAAGTCATCTATCACCGCTTCTTTTTCTATAGGAGTAGCAGTATCAGAAACAACCCCAATTAAATAAGGAACACCATACTTTTCAATCAACTCATTCCAACTCTCAATAGATGATTGCTTCAACTTTACTGGCCAATAACATTTTTGTAAAATCTTCTCACCATAAGGATTATCAAAAGTTGGTTGGTGCCTAGATAAAATAAATTTATACTTAGGCAAATCAACAAGTCCGTTCTTCCCTATATTCGGCGTAGCTGAAAACGATGACGAAACTATCTTCAACTCATTCTCATTATCAAAAGCAAACCACTCTTGAGGTTTAGCTATTATCTCCTTCGGCACAATTCTCTTTCTAGCAGACCTGTCCGGCGAAGCTCCGTTCTTTGGAGCGAAGACGGACCAGATTATCTCACACACATTAAACCCAAACAAAACAGAATCCAACATCTGACTAATAATCTCCTGCATATGAAAACTTCTCATAATCTCAATACCCTCATTACGAAGTTGTTCGCTTTCGCTCTCAACCTCCCAACCCATCTGCAAGACTTGCATCTTCCTTTGCAATATAGTTGCAGTCAAATGAGGGTCAACCAATAAGTCTTTGTAAATGGATAAATCATTTCCATTCTGTTCCAAAATCTTATCCGGATCTGGAAGAATATTTCCAATTAAACCCATCAAAGAATTTCCCCTCTTCAAATACTCAGAAAATAACCTACTCATAACAACTCCTTTTATAATTCCCCTGTCCCATGGAATGCTTTTGTTTTTCATATTCCATTGGGATTCCTTTGCGACTTAGCGTCTTTGCGTGATAGTTTTCTTTTCGCTCTATCCGCTCTTATCAGTTTCATCCACTTGCACTGAGCTCCGTCGAAGTGTTCAATCCGCGTGCTATTTTTTAATAAATCTTTCTTCGCCTCTTATACTTCCTACCCATCATCTTACTATTCACAACCTTAACCTTGCTACGCAAGTACTCCAACGCCTGACTCATACTATCAACCATATCATCATGCTCACCGTTAGGAAATTCCTCACACTCATCTAAGAATAAATTGATAAGTGTAGTATCTTGCTTAGTGTAAAGTACAACCTTTCCACTCTCAATAATTGGAGTAATAGAATGAACTCTACTAATTTTATCACTGCTAACTTTAATTGCTTTAATCGGTAATCTCGTTTCACTATTCAACTCCTGTATTAAACTTATCCCACTAGCCTTATCCTCAATAATTATCTCATTAGGATTAAACTTCTCATTCAACTCAACAACTTTTCTTTTCAACTCTGGAAATTCCAATCGCCCTCTAAAAATATCAATTAACACAAAGCTATTATTAGTCACTTCCCAAGTAGTACAAACAGAATAATCGTTCTCTTGATTCTTCTTAAAAGCAGTATCCCAACTTTGAATAACTTTACCCCGTTGGATGCTCTTGCCTTTAATATCCAACTGGGGTTTCCCTACTTGGTCGCTGAGTGGTGTCGAAGCATAACTCGATACTTTAAACCATTCACGTTTAATAATTCGTTCACTCTCCACATCCACAAACAAACCATAAATTTCTTGGTCCCTCAAAGCTGGTGAAATTTCACTAGCAAGCTCATCAATTTCCAATTTATCCAACATTGGATTATCATAACTCGAATAATTATAGGACTTCCAACTTGCTCGGCGTAGCTCGTTTTTTTCGTGCGAAGACGAGTCTTTCCTAAACAACTTATAAAATAAATGCTCTTTCCCTTTATACTTCTTACCTTTCGGTGTTCCACCGATTATAGCATCAGCCTTGTAATCAAGCATCATTGGACGGATAGATTCCAACCACAAATTTTCATTCTTTAATATTATCCCAGCTTCATTGATGATTATTAAATTATATCCAAACCCCTCAATGTTTTCTGGTCTATCAGCAGAACGGAAATCAATTATAGATTCTTTTTCAGTAATAAGTTTTATCTCATTTCTTGACTTATTCCAGTCCATTGTACCCTTGGGTAAATGCTTTAATAAAGGCATTGCATAACGCTCAATGTACCTTTGTATATTGGGGTATGTCGTATCAACCCAAAGAATCTTTTCCCCCTTACCATTCAAAGCCCTCTCAATTACATAATTGATCATCCCTTTAGTTAATCCAAAACGCCTACCTTTTGCAATTACCTTAAACCTAACATCAGAATCAAAAAATATCTCATCTTGTTTTTTGTGATACTCTATTTGAAGCAGATTATTTTTCATCTTTATCATCCGTTTCAAATTCTTTCTTGTTCGGCGAAGCATCTTTTTGCGAAGTCGAATCTTTCGTCTTTCCTAACTCAACAATTTTTCTAATTATGGTAAGCTCAGATTTTCCCTCAGTCTCAATTTTATCTTTTTGCCCTAATATTATCTTTCCCAACCAAATTAGCATTGTGGGATTTCCTTTCATTGCAACTTCAAACTGTTTTCTCTTTAGTGAGGTTTTGGCAGTTTCAACTCCCTTTTTTATGACTGTGCCATAACTCCTGTGCAAAGTTCTAACACTTACCCCCATAATGTGCGATATTTCTTCAAAAGAGCAGTTTAATCCAGCTAGTTCTTCTATTAGATTTATATCAACTTCTTTTTTTGGTCTAGCCATTCTTTATCCCCCCAGATAAATCATAAAGCAATTCGTTTATAAAAACACTTGACTTTATAATACAATTAGTTTATATTAAAATCAAGTTTAATACATAGATAGCTTTATAACTATTTCAAAATCATATTCTGGGGGGAATAATGAAACTCGAAATCTTCAAAGTTGGAAAACACACTTCATCCAACGGAATCACTAAGGATTACACCTTAGACGACCTTAATCAAATTGTCTCTAATCATTCAGAACCAACTCCAATTGTTGTTGGACATCCCAAAACTAATTCACCAGCTTTTGGATGGATTAAGAGTTTATTCGTTAAAGAGGATTCTCTCTTTGCCGAAGCTTCCGACATCGTTCCAGAATTTTTAGAACTTGTCAAACAAAAGATTTATCCAAATCGCTCAGCTTCATTTGCAACTAATGAAGATGGAACTCTCCAACTTCGACACGTTGGTTTTCTTGGTGGAACACTTCCATCAGTTAAAGGATTAGAAGATATTCTATTTAATTCTGATGATGCACTCGAAATTTTTGAATTCGCTCTTAATGTTATTTTTGATGAAGCGAAACCCAACCCAAAAAAGAAAGATGGTCCAACTGCAAAAAAAGTTGACGAACAAAACACAAACAACTTTTCAGAAGAATTTGGAAACTTAAAATCCGAAGTGAAAAAGATTTTAGAATTTATGGAGACTTTACAGACTCCAACTGGTACAGTTGAAACTTCCGACATTCAAGCAAAGATTGATGAACTCAATCTCAAAATTGATTCGGCATACTTTCAAAGAAATATGCAAGACAAAATTGATTTTAGCTCCCTTACTCCAGCAATCAAAACTAAACTTGAAAAACTTCTCGGACACTTCGAAGCTTTAGACTTCGTAGAAGAAAAGAGCAATCAAGTCTTTTTAGATTTTCAAGAACTAGCAGATTTAATTCAACCTTTCCAAACAGACGAGGTACTTAAAAAAGTTGAGTTTGAAAAGTCGGTCGCTGAGCGGAGTCGAAGCGAATTTTCTGAAATGAATGTTGATAAAGATTCTCTAAAGCTTTTCAACGAAGCAACTCAGTACGCAAAAGAAAATGAAGTCTCTTTCTCTGATGCAGTTCTCGTGCTGAGCGAAGCCGAAGCAAATGTTTTAATAAATAATAATAGTGAGGCCTGACCGCCTTAGGAGGTTTTAACAATGGGAACACTTGACAAACAAAGAATAGTTGACCCCGTTCTAACTAATTTAGCTCGAGGATATTCCAACGATGGTTTTGTTGCTAATATGTTATTTCCTTTAGCAACTGTAAATAAAGAAGGTGGAAAGATTCCACAATTTACAAAAGAAGCTTTCAAGATTTACAACACAGAGAGAGCTATCCGGGCAGACTCAAACCGAATCAATCCATCTGTAAACGATTCTATCGATTTTGTTCTAGCCGAACACGATTTAGAATACCCAATGGATTACAGAGAGATTAACGAGTCCGCACTCCCTTTGAAAATGCACGCAACTAATGTTGTTACAGAAGCAATAGCACTACGTAAAGAAAAATTAGCGGCTGATTTAGCAATCAACACGGCGAACTATGCAGCTACAAATAAAATTGCTCTTGGTGCTGGTGACCACTTCGATGAAGCAACATCCGATCCAATCGGAGTAATTGATGCTGCTCGTTCTGCAGTTCGTTCTCAGATTGCTAAGAATCCTAATGTAATTGTGATTCCTAATTCTGTATTTACTGCTTTGAAAAATCATGCTGCAATTACTGATAAAGTGAAATACACACAGCACGCAGTTATTACGGCTCAGTTATTGAAACAGCTATTACAATTCGATGCTCTTTATGTTGCAAGTGGAGTTTACGAAAATGCAGCTGGTAACCTTGTAGATATTTGGGGAGAGTCAATCGTAATGGCTTATGTTCCCGAAGCTAAAAACGGCAACCGTTCTTTTTACGAACCAAGTTACGGCTACACTTTACAAATGAAGAACTTCCCAATCGTTGACACTTACGACGAAAAAGGAAAAGTGAAAGTTGTAAGAAATACAGACTTGTTCGTTCCTAAAATTGTTGGTGCCGATGCTGGTTATTTAATTTCTGATTGTTTGTTATAATTAAGGATTTAGTGAATGAAATACTTAGTGAAACATACACCGATTAGAAAAAATAAAAAAACTTATGGAGTAGGTGAAGAATATCCCTACTCCGATAAGGATAAATCTTTACTTCTTAAAGGTTACTTGAAAGAAGTAAAAGACGGTCCAACGGTTACTGAGCAGAGTCGAAGTACAAAAAAAACTGTTGAACCAAAAACAAAACCAACGGTTAAGAAAAAACCAACCGTCAAAAAAAATACGACCAAGAAAGGTCAATCCAAATAATTAAAAATTATGGAGATTTAATAAAATGAAAACTGAACAAATAACATTGTTAAGCTCAATTGAAATTGCATCCGATTTGACAAAGAATCTTTTCATCGGTTTTGATGGTGCTTTGTGTGGTGCTGATGCTAAAGCCTTTGGAGTTCTTAATGCTGATACTCTTTCGGGTGAGCAAGCTCCTATTGCAGTAAGTGGTATTGCTCTTGTTTATTCTGGTGGTGCTGTTGCTATTGGTGATGAAGTGGTTTCTGATGCAAATGGTAAAGCCGTTTCTGGTACTAACTTTGCTGTTACTTCAACCGCTGGTGCTGTTGCCGTTACTGCTGATGCGGCAACTCCCACTTTAACAGTTGCTGGCGGTGTATTACCTCAAAAAATTAACGGTACTGCACTTGATACTGCTACTGCAGCAGATGAACTTATTCGTGTACTTCTAAAATAAGGAGTTGATTAAATGAGAAGACTACATAATTTCTTAAATTCTCTAGGTGGCGAAATTGCTACAAAAAAATATGTCACAGATGGTGAATTCCCTGGAGATTGTATTATTTGGGATAATCCTTCTCTCAAAGGTGTTAGGCTTATGGTTGACCCCGAACTTGGTGATGATTCTAACAATGGCGTAACTTGGGCTACTCCTTTCAGAACAATATATAAAGCACTATCTGTTTTGCCCGAAGACCTAAAAGGACGAAGCGTTAATATTCTTTTACATCCTGGTGAACATTTAGTAAACGAAAACGAGATTCCAACCATTATGAACAAAAATGGTTCAGTTCATTTAGTTTGGGTTGGAACATTTGTAAATAAATCCGAAGGCAAAACCGATATAAACGGTTATTATAACTGGGTTCGCAATGGAAATGACAATCCAATTAGAAACAACAATCAAGCTATTATTAAATTTGCCGATAATGTTACTGACACTTGGGGTTTATTAACTGCAATTGATACTGGTTATAAATCTCTTAGCATCTCTTTTGAAGCTCGTGATTACAATTATGCCTTTAATCAAGTTGGTTTTGCTTATTGGGATAAAATAGTTTTCCAAGGTTACGAGAACAGAACTCCAACATCTTATCCCGCATTACTCTATTTTGAAGGCATTAGTTGGGGGCAAGACCCACCCATTACTTTAGATTTAAGAGACTCACGCATTGCTTGTGTTTTTAGTAATATAACTGGGTTTATTACCAACTTAAAAATCATAGGTGGTAATGGTGAAGCATCTACCAGTACAAGCTATTGGCGTAGCGTAATACACCTTGGGAATGGTTCAGACTTTCAAATCAAAAATATCAATGTCGGCTTTGCTACTGGTTTTGAACCAACTAACGGCAGTCCGTCTAAAAAGCACAGAGTTAAGTTTATTTTCTAAAAAATTATTTTATATAAGCCATTCTAACGACTTTAATTTTATTATTATTTGAAAATCTTAAAAAACAGATAAAACTTTTGG
>JAKIUC010000057.1 GCA_021647785.1 Melioribacteraceae bacterium | reverse complement strand
ACAAGCGTACCTCACTACATTGCCATATCAAAAACATTTAGTACGATTATAACCCATAACCCCACTTTATATCAATAATATCTGAATTATTAACAAATCTTGAGAGAAATGTGGCAAGTTGGGTTAAGTGTTACATTCTGGGGCTTATCCGTATATGGAATTGAATAATTTATTTTGGTTACTGGATTAAATGGATTCGGATAATTTTGTTCTAATTTAAATTCTAATATTGGTTCAATGCAAATAATGAGTTCTGGTTCGTATGCTTCAGATTCAAAAGCATTATTTTGAAAATAGAACTTAGCGTTTCTCGCTTTCATTTTTGCATCTTTTAAGGAAAGTAATGGATTTGCTGGATCAAATCCTATTACATAAGCCACAACAATATCAATTGGCTTATCTTCCATTAAATTAAAGGGACCAATATTTACCATTATTCTTTGATCATGTGGAGTCGTATTTATCCATCCATTAAGTAATACTGGGTCTCCGGAATACATAAATAATCCATCAATAGTTTCGCAATCAGTACTAATAGTTTTACCAAACTCCCAATTGCAAGCATCAATTAAAAACCCATTTGTTTTACCCATTAAAGAATTTCTTGCTTCAAGTTCATTATCCATTGGATGACCTATTGGACCAAATTCGCTTAAATTGCTTACTGATGTTATTGAGGCGTTAACTGCTCCTTCTATATAGCTGATACCTTTAGCAAATCCATTATTTAAATATGCCTGAGTTATTGGGGTATCTGTTTCATCAAATATATTATTACTATTAACATCAATAAAAGTTGAATCTTCAATATAGATAGGTGGACCTTGTACAATTGAAACTAAAACTGTGGGTGCTGAATTATCAAAGCGTTTATCTGGTTTATCCTGATAAGCATAGCCAGCATTAATTGTTGTATCTGAACCTGCTAAGTCATCTAGATAATTTCCGATATCTGGATCGAACCATGCACCAAAATATACAGAATCCAAAATATCAGAGACTAAACCAATATTTTCAATTCTGTACCTTACAAAAATTGTATTCTCAAAACTTTCATTAATTGATGAAGCAAATAGAGTTTGCTGAATTTCTATTCCAACAGGTCTAACATTTGGAAAAGTTCTAAAAGTACTTGGTACAGCATCTTTATAAATAGACCATGCAGTTTGCTCCCCTAATAAATCAGGTCTATCTTCATCTAAATCCCATTCCCCATTTCCATTAATATCAATTGGGTCATATATCCCATCATTATTTCCATCATAAAAATCTGCACCAAGTTTTACAGCATTTTTCCAATTTTGCCAACTCTCACCAAAGGGAGTATCACTACTTTTTAGAATGTAAATTTTTGCAAGATCATCAAGATGAGAGTATTTATAACTGCCTGGTAAATAATCTTCAACTCTAGTTACTGTAGCCATAGCATTAGCCCACAACACTCCATCTGCGTAGCCACTAAGAAAAAAACCACCAGAATAAACAACATTTGAATTCATGAACCTCATCGAAACTTTATTATCACCAACCTTTACATCAGCTAATGTCCCTTTGTTATCAATGGGTAATCCAATTTTATGATGTTTGAAATAATAAGTATCAGAATTTTGTGCTAATAGATTTGATGTGATTATTATAGAAATTAAAAAATAGAATTTCATTATGACCTCAATTTATTAAATGCAAAATGAGAATAAATTGTCTAATTATCAAGGTCGAAATTTTGGGTGGTAAGTGAGGGGAATTGAAAAAACATAGTGAACGATAATTATCGTTCACTACAAAAATGTACTTTTATTTCTTCTTTAAATAATCAAACATTAGCCTAACACCAAAGCCTGTATTATATTTTTCAGTGTAACTTCTAAATTTATGTTTTATAGCTGGTCCAGCTATATCAACGTGAGCGTATGGAATTTTATCATCCACAAATTGCTCAAGGAATTTTGCAGCAGTAATAGCTCCGCCCCAACGTGGTCCAAGGTTACTAATATCAGCAGTATCACTATCCAATCCTTTTTTGAAATCTTCCCAAAATGGCATTCTCCAAACACGCTCAAATGTTTCATTTCCTGATATATTTAACGCTTCAGCAATTTTATCGTTATTGGTAAATAGTCCCGAAGTAAACTCACCGAGTGCAACTACAATTGCTCCGGTTAAAGTTGCAAAGTCAATAATTTCATCTGGTTTTTGCTTGCTTGCAAACTCCAAAGCATCAGCGAGAACAAGGCGTCCTTCTGCATCTGTATTTTTAACTTCAATTGTTTTACCACTTGCAGTTGAAATAATATCCCCAGGTTTATAAGCTCCGCCCGAAATCATATTTTCAACAGCAGGGACGTATGCTAAAATTTCTATTGGCAATTTGTTTAAAGCTGCGGCATAAATAGTTCCAATAACTGTAGAGGCACCAGACATGTCGCCATTCATTTCAATCATTCCATCTGAGGGTTTTATCGAGTAGCCTCCAGAATCGTAAGTAACACCTTTGCCAACAAGTGCAATTCGTCTATTTACTTTTCCTTTTGGTTTGTAGTGCATTTTTATTAAGAAGGGAGGATTTATGCTACCCTCTGCAACTGCAAGAATTGCATTCATTTTTCTCTTTTTCAATTCGGCTTTGTTAAATGCTGTAACTGTAACGCCAGCTTTGCTTAGTTTACTTTTAGTAACTTTTAACAATTCTGCGGGAGTTAATGTGATAGCTGGTTCGTTCGATAAATCTCTGGCAAGGTAAACAGCTTTCAGTAAATTATCAGTTGTGCTAATTACCGATTTTAGTTTCGCTGAACTATTTCCAGAAAAATTTATTTCTAACTTTTTAAATTTCTTTTTGTCAGTTTTATATTTATTAAAATTATAATTGCCAAGTAATACACCTTCAACAAATGTTTGATTAAAATATTCTTCATCAGAAAAGTAATTTTTGAAAGTTGCAAAATCCGGAATTCGGACATCTACTTTTTCAATCTCTTTATCCTTTAATCCTATTATTGTTTTCGATAAAAAATCTCTAAAAATATCTACATCAAATTTATTATCAGTAAATACTTTTTTAAGAATTATTAAATCGGGTTTCCCTACTGTGTTTACAAAAGAAATCTCTTTTTTATCTTTAGTTAAAAAACTTTTAAGCAAGCCAGTACTGGTTGATAGAGAATAATCTTTTAGAAAATCTGAATAATCAGTTTTTAGTTTTTTCTCTTCTGTGAAAAAATTAATTAATAATGAATTGTTATTTTTAGTGTAATCAGTTTTACTTGATGTAATATTGATATCGAATAACATTACTTCTCCTTTATTAGAAATGTATATTAAAGTTAACCTTGTAAGTGGTGGTGAAATAAATTCACGTTATTCATTTTTTTATTTCACCACTTTTATAAAAACTTCTCTAAGTGAGTCCTTCGGACAAGCCTTCTTTTTAATAATTTTTAAAGTACATTGTGCCCCCACAAAAAAGGGGCAGGCTGTGCCTCCCAAAGGTCTGTAAGACTCTTACAGAGGATGCTTACAGTAGATAGCACTTATCTCTTCTACTATTCTTTTATATTTACCATAATTTCGTGCCTACCTGTTCCGCTCCTTTTGCGGAATGGCACTAAAAGAAATATTAGCTCCATCTTGTTCGGCGAAGCTCGCTTTTTGAGCGAAGAACGAAAGGAGCGACATTATGGTAACAACCCATAAGTAATTAAAAGAAAGTCCCAGAGGGACGACACTAAACAAATTTAATTCAATTTTGGAACGTAGAATAAAAATACAAAACTAAGTATTTATTACACCCCACCTTGAAGGTTTAGCTTGATACATTTCATGAATTTCATTTTTAATATTGTTATAAATATTTAATTGCAGTTTCAATTACTTCTGGAATTGTCTTTTCCATGTTTTTATTTTCAAGTCTTGCACCTGCTGCAAAGAAATGCCCACCTCCACCAAATTCAGCAGCTAACTTATTAACGGGGATTGTTGCAGCGGAACGAAAACTTATTTTAAATCCGTTGTCTAATTCAAAAAAGAAAAGCCCAACTTCAACTCCTTTTATAGATAGAGTGTAACTAACAAATCCTTCAACATCTTCTTCTTTAGAATTAGTCTCTTTTAAATCATTTAAAGAGATTTTCATATATGCTAATTTACCATCCCCTGTAATAACAAGGGAATTGAAGGCACGTCCAAGAAGTTGAATTCTATTAGCACTACCTTGGTCATATATTTCTTGGTGAGCTTTAATTGGAATAACACCGGCATCAAGAAGTTCAGCAACAATTCTATGAAGTTTGGCTGTTGTTCTTTCATATTTAAAGGAACCAGTATCAGTCATTATTGCAACGTAAAGTGGAAGTGCAATATCCAAATTCAGTTTAATTCCAGTTTGTTTTATTAAGTAATAAATTAACTCACCAGTGGATGAACTTAAAGTATCTAATAAACCTAACTCAGCATAATCTTCCGGAAATGGGTGATGGTCAATACATATTTTAATAGCGTTGCTTTTTCTAATAAAACCTTCTAAAGATTTTGTTCTACTTAATTGATTAATATCTAAAGTGAAAATTACATCAGCATTTATTATTAAGCTTGAATGGAATTTTTTATTAAATTCTAAAATATCATTATCTGAGTTGAGCATAAACCTTAAGTAATCAGGCGTTGGGCTGTGATTAATTATTTTAACATTTTTACCAAGCAAGGTTAAATATCTTGCCAACGCAAGCTCAGAGCCAATAGCATCGCCATCGGGGTTAACGTGAGTTGTGATTATAAAATATTCGTTAGAATTTATTTTATTAGTTATATTTTTTATAGTATCATTCATAAGTCTCCCCTAAAAAGGTTGTTTTACTTATAAAAAGCTCTTTGATTAGATGCTAAATATAAAGTTTGAAATAGTCGTTTATGCCTTTTTAGATACGCCTCATTCATAAAAGAATAAATTTATTTTTAAAATAATAAAGGCGAAGATAACTCTTCGCCTTAAATTTAACAAGGAAGAAAAACTATTCAACTTCCCAAGTATTGCCGCTAAACAAGAGTGATTCTAAATCTCCTTCACCTTTTTTAGCAGTAACAATATCAATTTGTTCATTAACTGCTTCATCGTAAGTCTGTTTTCTAATTTGCCTAAAAACTCCAATTGGAGTTGGCATACTTGGGTCATCAGTCATGTGGGAATATATAAAAGCTCTAATTGGAGCTTCATCAAATTCATCATGTACCAAAAGATCATCAATAGAATGTTTACCATCATTAAGGTCAACAACAACAGGCTTAAAACCATCAAGTTTAATTCCTTTATCAAAGTTTTTACCAAAAAGAAGTGGCTCACCTTGTTCTAAAGAAATAATACTATCAGATTTAGTCTCTTTATCAGTATAACTTTTGTAAACACCATCATTAAAAATAAGGCAGTTTTGATATACCTCTAAGAATGCTATCCCTTTATGTTCACCTGCTCTTAACAACATTTTTTGAAGATGCTTAGTATCTCTATCGAGAGTACGTGCCACAAAAGTAGCTTCACTTCCAAGTGCGAGTGATGTAGGGTTAAATGGATAATCGACACTACCATAAGGTGAACTTTTTGTTACTTTCCCTTTTGCAGAAGTAGGGGAGTATTGACCCTTTGTTAAACCATAAATTTGATTATTGAAAAGAATAAGTTTCAAATCAATATTTTTTCTGCATGCGTGGATAAAGTGGTTACCACCAATTGACATCAAATCTCCATCGCCGGTAGAAACCCAAACAGATAATTCAGGACGTGCAACTTTTATTCCGGTTGCAATTGCCGGTGCACGACCGTGAATAGTGTGCATTCCGTATGTATCCATATAATATGGGAAACGGCTTGAACAGCCAATTCCTGCAACCCAAACAAAGTCTTCTTTTTTAATTCCAAGCTTTGGGGATATTTTTTGAACTTGTGCAAGAACTGAGTAATCTCCACAACCAGGACACCAGCGAACATCTTGATCAGATTGAAAATCTTTTGGTTTTAATTCTGCTACATCTATTTTATCAGTCATTGTTGCCTCCAAGTATTTCTGCAATCTTCTCAGTTATCTCAAAAGTTTTTAATGGCAATCCTCTCATTTTATTAAACTGGATTACCGGAATTAGATACCTTTCTCTAAGAATTTTTGCTAATTGCCCCATGTTTATTTCCGGAACAAGTACTTTATCAAATTTGGAAAGAACTTCTCCAAGATTTTTAGGGAATGGATTAATATATTGCAAATGAGCACGCGAAACTTTTAAGCCTTTTTTACGTGCATCCTTTACCGCTTCTATGATAGAACCCATTGTTCCACCCCAGCCAAGTATAAGAAGTTCACCTTCTTCATCTCCATCAACTTCTATATCCGGAATAACTTTTTGCATATTCTCAATTTTTTCTGCTCTTATTTGAGACATTAAATGATGATTTTCTGGGTCGTGACTAACATTGCCAGTAATATTAGCTTTTTCCAATCCGCCAATTCTGTGTTCTAAACCAGGAGTACCAGGAACAGCCCAAGGGCGTGCAAGATTCTCATCTCTATCGTATGGTTGAAACCCTTCTGGATCGGTTCTTTGAGTAACTTCAATTTTTTCTAATTCACTTGTATGAGGAATTCTCCAAGGCTCAGCTCCATTTGCAATATATCCATCAGTTAAAAGAATTACAGGAACCATATATTTTAATGCAAGTCTGCATGCTTCAATTGCCATATAAAAACAATCGGATGGACTTGTAGCTGCAATAACTGCAACTGGAGATTCACCACTTCTACCATACATTGCCTGCAATAAATCTGATTGCTCAGTTTTAGTTGGTAAGCCAGTAGATGGTCCGCCACGCTGAACATTTACAATTACAAGTGGAAGCTCAGCCATTAATGCTAAACCAGTTGCTTCCGTTTTAAGTGCCAAACCAGGTCCGGATGTAGTTGTAACTGCAAGATTACCGCCAAACGATGCACCAATAGATGAGGCAATACCTGCAATTTCATCTTCAGCTTGAAGTGTTTTAACTCCAAAATTTTTATACTTACTTAAGTGATGCAATATATCGGTGGCTGGTGTAATTGGATATGAACCTAAGAATAAAGGTAACCCGCTTAACTTACTTGCAGCAATTAAACCAATTGCTGTAGCTTCATTTCCGGAGATAGACCTATAAGTTCCTGAAGGAAGTTTAGCTTTTGCTATTTTATATCGCGATGCAAATAACTCTGTATTCTCCCCTAAGTAAAACCCTGATTTCAGAGCTTTTTCATTACCACAAATTATTTCAGGTTTTTTAGCAAATTTTTGATTTACCCATTCTAAAGTTGGTTCTAATGGTTCATTAAATAGCCAATACATTAAACCAAGTGCAAAAAAGTTTTTACTTCTTGTAACTTCTTTAGGTTTTAATCCGCAATCTTTTAATGCTGCAATCGTTAAAGATGTAATTGGAACAGGAAACACCTTAAATTCTGAAAGGGAATCATCCTCAATCGGATTTGAATCGTACTCTGCAAGTTTTAAATTCTTTGCATCAAAGGCATCACTATTACAAATAATAATTCCGCGAGGTTTAAGATTTTTTACATTTACCTTTAATGCAGCAGGGTTCATTGCAACAAGTACATCGGGGTTATCTCCCGGTGTATAAACATTGCTTGAACCAAAATGAAGTTGAAATCCGCTTACTCCGTATAGTGTTCCAAGTGGAGCGCGTATTTCTGATGGATAGTCAGGAAGTGTACTTAAGTCATTCCCTAAAAATGCGGTTGTGTCACTAAATTGTGTTCCGGTTAATTGCATTCCATCACCCGAATCACCCGCAAACATAACGGTTACGTTTTCTAATTGCTGAATTTTTTTACCGTTTTTTTCTTCTTTTGCCATTGTTTGTTCTGACTCTTTCTTTAATTTAAAATGATTTATTTATTACATAAAAAACAATTATAAAAAATAATTATTACTCTTTACATTTCCTACAAAAACAATAATTATTTAACGTTATTTACTAATATTTCAAAGTCTTCTGCATTTACAAAGCCAGTTATTCTTTTAACTTCATTTCCGTTTGAATCAATTAAAAGTACAGTTGGCATTCCAATTATTTTGAATTTTTCCCGAATTATTTCAGTTTGTTCAGACATCGATTTTGTCATATCAACTTTAAGAGCCTTAAAATTGGAGAGTGCATCAATTACTTTTTTATCAGAAAAAGTTAGGGCATCTAATTCTTTACAGGGAATGCACCAATCGGCATAAAAATCGATTATTATTTTATTGTTGTTCTGCAATGCGGTTTCATATTTTTCAATAGAATATTTTTCCCAATTTGGGGATGATTTTTCAATAGGCACTAGCATCCAAGCTGCTGCTGCAATCATTAAAACTGAAAAGAGCGATTTGAAAATTCTATATCCTTTAACATCATTTGCTAATTTATCAATAAATAAAAGATAAATACCAGCACCAATCAAAAATATTGGAAGCAAGTAATATGCAACAACTTTTGGAAGTATTGGATTAATAAAATAGATAGCCATTCCAAATAGGATAAATCCAAAGATGTGTTTAACTCCATCCATCCAGAACCCAGCACGAGGCAGTGATTTAATTCTACCAGAGAAAATAGCTAAGAACAAATATGGAGTTCCCAAACCAATAGCGAGAAAGAAGAACATAATGAAGCCGTAGAAAACATCACCTTTCGCTGCAACATAAGTTACAAGTCCAATCACAAAAGGACCAATACAAGGTGCGGCAACTACACCCATTGTTAAGCCCATAAAGAACGCACCAAAAACTCCGGAACGTGCACCACCAGCTTTTGCAACTAAAGCATCAGGTGCTTTTATTTCGTACAAGCCAAACATACTTAATGCAAGAATTACAAATACTGCTGCAATTCCAACTATCACAAAAGGGTTTTGCAGCAATGCACCAAAAATGGCACCACTTAGGGCAGTAACAACTCCAACAATTGAATATGTTAATGCCATTCCGAGAACGTAAAGAACACCAAGCACAAAAAGTTTACTTGTCTTTCCCTCACTCTGTCCGCCAAAATACCCTATTGTTATTGGGATTAATGGATAAACACATGGTGTAAGGTTCAATGCAAGACCGCCAAGAAATACAAACAACAAACTCAATATAAGACCACTTGATTCGAGAGTTGATGCAATACCATCATCATCATTTTCAACTGTGGTTTCTATCGGAGTGTATGAGATATCTAATTTTGAAAAAATTTCTTGATTCACCTCATTTATTGGAGTTAAGTTATCAACAACTTCAATTCTTAATGTATCAAAGGCAGTTGAGGGTGCCATACAACTTTCATCGTTGCAAGCCTGATAACTTATCTCTATTGGAATTTCAATCATTCCAATTTTTGCAGATTCGGAAATTTTCAGAATTGCACCAATAAATTCAATACCATCATAGACTGAGACTGGATCATCAGAAAAACTAAAAGTAACATCTTTTGGTTCGGGATATAGAATTGAAACAATATCTGCATTATTAGTTTTGATTATCAATTCTGTTGGTATTAAAAAATCGTCATGGGGTTTGTTTGCGTTGATGTGAAAGTGTTCAAGAATGTCTAACTCAATTGCTATTTTAATTTCACCGTTTGGTTGAACTTTATCGAATGAGCTAAAAGTTTTTATCTGCACAAATTCTGTGTCAAATCCGAATTGTGCATTAGTTGATGCAGCCAGCAAGAGAAGTGCCACAAGTATATTAAAATATTTTTTCATTTTTTATTTCCTTTCAATAAGTATTATCAGTTATAAAACTAATTTCATTTGGTGAATCAAATAGTAATGTAGCTGACTAATTGTAAATTATATTATTTTGTTAAAGAGGTGTTCTTTTTTCTCCAACCCTGCACAATTGGAATTCTTCGTCCATATCCAAATGATTTTGTGGAAACACGCAACGGAGGAGCAGATTGATATCTTTTAAATTCATTCCGATCAACAAGTTGTAGAACATTTTTCACAATCTCTTTGTTCCCAACTACTGAAACAATTTCATCAACCTCTTTATATTGTTCAAGATACATTCTTAGTATTTTATCTAAGAGTTCATAAGGGGGTAGTGAGTCTTCATCTTTTTGGTCAGGACGTAATTCTGCCGATGGAGGTTTTGTAATAATATTATTAGGAATTATTTCTTTTTCGCTATTAATATATCTTGCAATATTAAAAACATCTGTTTTATAAACATCAGCAATTACACCAAGTGCTCCATTCATATCACCGTAAAGTGTTGCGTACCCAACAGCCATTTCCGATTTATTTCCTGTGGTACAAAGGAGATAGTTGAATTTGTTTGAGAATGCCATTAAATATAATCCGCGAATACGTGCTTGCATATTCTCTTCGGTTATGTCATTCGATAAACCTTCAAATGCGGGTTGCAGCATTTCATTTATTTTATCAAAAACTGGTTGAATAGAGATGTTGTCGGAAGTTATTCCGAGATTACTAATTAACTTCTCTGAATCCTTAACGCTACCTTCACTTGAATATTGAGAAGGCATCATTACTACGTGAACATTCTCTTTCCCTAATGCTTTAACAGCAATGTATGTTACAAGTGCTGAATCAATACCTCCACTAAGCCCAACAAGAGCTTTGCTAAATCCGGTTTTTATTGCGTACTCTTTAACTCCATAAATTAGAGCAGAAAGTACTTCATCTTCTAATGATTCTTCAACTTCTGTAATTGGTTCATATTCTTTCTTTGTATCATATATTAAAAAATCTTCGTCAAATGTTTTTCCCATCACTTCGAGGCTACCATTTTGGTTGAAACACATACTTGCACCATCAAAAACTAAATCTGTTTGTCCTCCGGCAACACAAACATAAATTAGAGGAAGCTGATTTGTTTTAGTTAAAGTGGATAACATTTTATATCGTTCTTCTCTTCTGCCGTAAGCATAGGGGGATGCGGAAATATTTATTAAAATAGTTGAACCTTTCTCCACTAATCTTTGAACAGGGTCGCGGTAATATCTTCTCTGTTTCCAATAGTCTGCATCGTTCCAAATATCTTCACAGATTGAGATACCTAGTCTTTCGCCATTAAATTCGTGCACATAAACTTCTTTTGCAGATTCAAAATACCTCACTTCATCAAAAACATCGTAGTTAGGTAGTAAAGTTTTATGCTGAGTAAATTGAATTTTTCCGTTGTAGCAAAGAACGGCAGAGTTATAAAGCCCAGTACCTACGGTATCAAACTCCTCTGTAATTGTTCCAAATATTAAACCAACATCGCCAGTAATTGCTGCAATTTCTATTGTAGTTTTTGTAACAATATCGCGGAATGCTTTTCGCTCAATTAAATCTTGAGGAGAGTATCCTGTAATTGTCAGTTCAGGAAAAATAATTAAATCAACTCTGCTTTCAATTGCTTTATTATATCCATCAATAATTTTTTGTTTATTCCCTTCGATGTCACCAATTATTGGGTTCATTTGGCATAGGGCAATTTTCATAATTAATACTCATTAAATTTTAAATACAGAACTTTAAAGTTAGTGAAGAATGAAAATTATGGCAATAAGATAATGTAGTTACGAACCTTTCTCATTGAAAATAAATTCATTAGTTAGTAGCTTTCACATTCAAATGTAAATAGGAATGATTATGAGAATTGGAATACCAAAAGAGACACATCATGAGGAGAAGCGTGTGGCAATTGTTCCTGCTGGTGTAGATTCTTTAGCACGTAATGGACACACGGTATTTATTGAAACTGAGGCTGGAAATGGAAGCCATTTCACTGATGAGGAATATAGAAATGCTGGTGCTACCATTGTTTATAATAGGGAAGAAGTCTATCAGCGTGCAGAAATTATTGCACAGATTTCACCCTTAACTGAAAGCGAAGTTGAGTTGCTTGAAGAGAAACAGATTGTTCTGGCTTTCCATAAGTTTGCTGTTAGCGATAAAAAAGTAATTGAAAGAATGCTGGATAGAAAAATAACAGCAATTAGTTATGAGTTGATTGAGCAAAATGATGATGCTCTAATTCTTCATTCAATGAGTGAAATTGCCGGACAACTTGCAGTTCAAATAGGTGAGCGTTATTTAGGTAGTGATTACGAATTTGGACGTGGTATTATGATGGGAGGAATTACTGGCGTTGCCCCTGCAGCCGTTGTTATTATTGGTGCTGGCGTTGTTGGCTTAAATGCTGCACGTGCTGTTATTGGTAGAGGTGCACAGGTTATTGTTTTGGATAGAAATATAAAACGATTAAAAAGAATTGAAAATATTCTTTCAAAAAATATTACTACTGTTGTTGCTAACCCTTACACAGTAGCTCGTGGTGTTAAATTTGCTGATCTCTTAATTTGCGGTGTTCAAGTTAGAGGTGAAAAGGTACCGCACTTAGTTGATGAAACAATGGTTAAGACAATGAAAAAAGGTTCTGTAATTGTTGACCTATCTATAGACCACGGTGGTTGTGTAGAAACAAGCCGACCAACAACAATATCCGACCCAATTTTTGTAAAGCATGGTGTTATTCATTTTTGTGTTCCCAATATTCCTGCAATGGCTGCAAGAACTGCATCTTTCGGTCTTTCAAATGCTTCGTTGGATTATATTCTTGATATTGCAAATAACGGTCTCTCGAATGCAGTACTTGGTGATACAGATTTTTCGAAAGGGATATGTACATACAATGGGTTTTGTTCAAACCAAACAATTGCTGATACATTTAATTTGGAGTATAGACGACTTCATATTTTTTCAACTAATTAATAGTTATGAGTTAAGATGACAATAGAAGATTTAAGAGTAAAGTCGGCAAGGAAACCTTTATGGCTTGAAAAATATAATTCAAAACTTCTGACCGCCAGCGAGGCAGTTAAATATGTAAGGTCTGGTGATAGCATTATAGTTCAACCAGGCTGCTCTGCTCCGTTGGGAATATTGAAGGCAATGGTTGAAAGAAAAGATGAACTAACTGATGTAAAGATGTATCATATTCTTATTGTTGGAGATGTTCCATATCTGAAACCTGGGATGGAGAAACATTTTAAACACCGTGCATTTTTTATTGGTGCTAATTCTCGTAAAGCTGTTAATGAGGGTAGAGCAGAATTTATTCCAATATTTTTATCGGAAGTAACTCTTCTATTTAAAAATGAAGTTTTACCAGTGGACATTGCATTTATAAATGTTTCACCTCCTGATGAACATGGTTTTTGTAGTTTTGGAATTGATGTTGGTAATATTAAAACACCAACCGAAAAAGCTACTATAGTTATTGCTCAAGTTAATCCGCAAATGCCGCGTGCACTCGGTAACAGTTTTATTCATATCAATAAAATAGATTATATTGTTGAAATTGATGAACCTCTTTTGGAACTTCCGCAAGTTGACCCAAATGCTTCCTTAGAGCTGTTGAAAATTTATGACAACATAGGAAAAAATGTTGCTGATTTAATTGAGGATGGTTCTACACTTCAAATGGGAATAGGTGCAATTCCGGATAATGTAATGAAGTATTTAAGAGAGAAAAAAGACCTTGGCGTGCATACAGAAATGTTCTCCGATGGAATGATTGAATTAGTTGAGGAGGGCATTATCACTGGTGATTGTAAGACTCTCCATAAAGGAAAAATAATTGCTGGCTTTGTACTTGGAACAAAAAAAGCATACGATTATATTGACAATAATCCGGTTTTTGAATTTCACCCGCAAGAGTATGTTAATGATCCATTTATTATTGCGAGAAACAAAAAGATGGTTGCAATAAATTCTGCAATTGAAGTTGATTTATCAGGTCAAGTTTGTGCCGATTCTATTGGAACAAAATTATTTAGTGGAATTGGAGGACAGGTTGATTTTATTAGAGGTGCTGCGTATTCAGAAGGTGGCAAGCCAATTATTGCACTGCCATCAACAACAAAGGATGGAAAAATATCACGAATTGTACCTACGCTTAAACCAGGTGCAGGTGTAGTAACCTCGCGTGGAGATGTACATTATGTTGTTACTGAATATGGTGTTGCCCAACTTTGGGGAAAATCGATAAGAGAACGAGTAAAAGAATTAATTAAAATTGCTCATCCAAAATTTAAAGATGAGCTATCAGAATTTGCTAACAAAACATATAGTTTAAAATTATGATTGCAATTATTGGTGATGTACATGGCTGTTATTACACTTTGGTAGAATTGTATAACAAGCTTAAAGAGAAATATCCTGATATAGAAATTTATTCTGTAGGGGATTTTATTGATAGAGGAAATAATAGTTATGAGGTTATGGAGTTTATAATTGAGAAAAAAATTAAATTTACTCCGGGTAACCACGAATATATGTTTTACAATTTCTTTAAAGATCCTACTTCTGTTTTTGCTCGCTCTTGGGTTTTTAATGGTAGTGAAGCGACATTAGAATCGTACGAAGATAATGAAGATAGTGTATTTGCACATATTGAAGTAATTAAAAAAGCCCCATTTTATTTTGATACTCCAGATTGTTTTATCTCTCATGCAGGAATTTCAAAAGAATATGCATACTTTTTACCAAAAGATTTTCGCAAAGATTTATCATCACTGCACGATATAATTTATAACGATTATCGTTCCGATAGAGGTGTTTTATGGTGCAGAGATGAACCTCTTAATTTGGGAAAACTACAAATAATTGGTCATACTAAACATCAAGAAATTATTTTGGATGAAGATAATAATGCAGCCTATATTGATACTGGTGCTTATGTTGGAAATAAATTGAGTGCGATAGTTGTTAAAAAAGAACAGATAATAGATGTGCTGGATGTAAAAACGCATTTGAATGATATTATTTAATTTAAATAAAATAAGTTGGGTAAAATTTCATAACCCAATAATAATCATTGAAATTAAAGAAGTAATTAAATAATTTTAGTATACAGTTTTGTTTAATCGGAGGAATATAGAAAATAGTTCTACCATAATTGTAAAAAATAATAAATTTAGGTACTGAAATTTACGGTAGAAAATCAAAACTGATGCAGAAGATAATTAGCTCTTTATTTTTTCTTTTTATTCTCTCTTCAATTACAGCATCTCTCGGTTTTACCAGCAGAAAAATCTATTCTGAACATTTGGATAATTCAAGTGAGTTGGATAGCTATATCTTCTCTGATGGGAGTACCAATATTTTTGCAGATAGTTTTGAAAACTCCAATTTCTTTTTATCCGATTCTACAGACTCCTTAAATAATTTACTCTTTTCAGATTTATCTGATTCCTTAAATGAAATACTTTCTTCAGATTCGTTGGTCAGTGATTCTTTATTAAGTGATTCATTATCGGTGGGTGATTCATTGGCATTTGATATGCAGCTCGGAGATTCTGTAGTTGTTGTTGATTCGATGGCAATTGATTCTACTGCACGCCTAAAGCATTTTCAATATATTCAACCAGATTATTTTAATGCTAGTGCAACAGAAAGATTCAAATCAAGTTTTTTTCTATATCCATCAGCTGCTCAAAGTCAAAAAAGTGTTGAGTTAGATTCTACTGGGCAGTTTGTTTTGGTAAAAGAAATTATTGCCGGAAAAGAAGAAAGAGTAATGCTTAAGATGCCTCTTAGCGAATACATTGATAAAATGATTGATGAAGTTAACAAAAGAGGATTAAATAAGTTAGGAAGAAAATTTAAACTTATTGTGCAGCAAGATGATTTGGGAAGTTTACTTACGGATATTACAAATATCGAAATTCCATTACCAAGTGTATCTTTTCTTTCCATTTTTGGACCTCCGAAAATTAGCTTACGTATTAATGGTGCTGTTGATATACGTGGTGCGTGGCGAAATGAAACTACGGAGGGATTAACTGCTTCACGTCTTGGAAATACACGTAACGAACCAGACTTTAGCCAAACAGTTCAAATTAGTGTTAACGGTACAATTGGTGATAAATTAACAATTGGTGCAGATTGGAATACTGAAAGAACCTTTGAGTTTGAGAACCAGCTTAAGCTCCATTACAAAGGATATGATGATGAGATAATTCAATCAATTGAAGCAGGAAATGTTACAATGCAAACTTCGCCACTTATTGGTGGTAGTGAAGCCCTTTTTGGAATAAAAGCAAAATTCCAGTTTGGACCTCTTACTCTTACTACACTTGCATCACAAAAGAAGGGTGAAATACAAGAGGTCTCAGTTTCCGGTGGTAGTGAAAAACAAGAATTTTCAATTCAAGCCTACAACTATTCAGAAAATAATTATTTTCTTGATACTGTTTATGCAAGTACATTACCTAAGTATAACTTCTTTAATAATTATTTCGGAAATCTTACCCCGATTGAAACTGCTGCATCGCAAGCATATTTTGTTAAAGAGTTGGAGGTTTGGCGAACAGCCCCTGGTCAAGTTGATGAAGCTAAACAAAAGGTTGCAAATGTATATATAAATCTGCACGGAATACTTTCTGACACTTCATATGATGATGCTTTAAGAGACCCCAATATTAAAGAAGAGCAAGGCAAAACTATTATTAATGGTCGTTACGAAAAATTATATGAGGGAGTCGATTATATTTATCATGAAAGAACAGGTTTTATAACTTTCAAAACACAGGTACAGAGAACTGATGCTATAGCTGTTGCTTATCGTATTGAAGGACCTACTACTCACCCAAGCGATGATTTGTTTTTTGGGGAACTTGAAAGAAATATTAAAGACTCCATTATGGTTTTAAAACTAATTAAACCAAGCAACCTACAACCAATCTTTAAAACGGCTTGGAAGTTACAACTTAGGAATATTTATCCATTGAATGGAAGGGATATAGATAAAGAAGGATTCTCTTTTGATATGTATTATAATGTAGAAGGTGAGGAACCACAGAACAACTTTAATGGAGTAAAATTATTAAAAGCATTTGGTTTTGATAAATTGGATGATAGCGATGGTACTAGCCCAGACGGAGCTTTCGATTTTGTAGTTGGCAAAACAATAATTCCGGAAACAGGAGAAATTATTTTTCCTGTACTTGAACCTTTTGGTAATAACTTACCGGAAAGTTTACCCGATACAATTAAATATAATAGTATCTACGATACTACAAAAACATTTGCTCAGCAAGATGTTACTAAAAATAAGTTTATATTAAAAGGAGAATACTCAGCTTCTGTCTCATCCACATTCCAAATTGGGTTTAATGTTGTTGAAAATTCTGTTAGGGTTACTCTTGATGGAACAGAACTTAAAGTTGGAACTGATTATTCTGTTGATTATAACATTGGGCAAATAACAATGCGAAATGAAGCTGCACTTGTTCCAGGAGCAAATTTGAAGATTACATTTGAGCAGAATGATTTATTTCAGCTTGCTTCTAAAACATTATTAGGGCTGCGGGGTGTTTACGAGTTTAGCAAAGATACTAAACTTGGGTTCTCCTTCTTAAATTTAAACCAAAAAACTTTAAGTGATAAAGTTAGAATAGGTGAAGAACCACTTAATAACTCAATTTATGGAATAGATTTTAATACAAAGCACGATTTACCATTTTTAACTACTGCACTCGATAAAGTATTCTCTACAAGTGCAAAATCGTTTGTTGAATTAAAAGGTGAATTTGCATATATGGACCCTGACCCAAATACTAAGAAGAGTACAATACCAACTGATAATGGGAAAAGTATAGCTTATGTAGATGACTTTGAAGGTTCCAAAAGAACAATCCCAATTGGAATTCAATACACAACTTGGAAGGATTTATCTGTCCCAGATTCAATTCCTTTTGTCGATTCTGAAGATAAAAACGAAATAATGAAATATAAAGGGAAAAGTTTTTGGTACAATATTATACCTTCAGTTGTAACTACAGATTTGATATGGCCAAACAGGGAAGTTAAGAGAGAGGATAGAACAGTATCTGTACTAGATTATGTTTTTAGACCAAATGAACGTGGTATGTATAACAACACGCCGGATATTGAAGGAAACTCGGATAAAGTTTGGGGCGGTATGATGAAAGCTCTTTCATCGAGTGCAAATAACTTGGTGGATGAAAAAATTGAAGCAATAGAATTTTGGATCAATATTATAAATACTCCTGAAGGGGCAATTTTAAATCTTGACCTTGGACAAATAAATGAAGATGTAATTCAAAATTTAGACCTTGATACAGAAGATAAACAACCTTGGAATGATATAATTGAAGAGGGTGAAGATACTGGTATTGATGGAGTCACAAATGTTAACGAACCAAACTATGACCCAGTAAATAATCCGGACCCAAATGGCGATGATTTTAGATTAGTACAAGGTGGAGTACTTCCAGAAGATTTTGTATCTATTAATGGAACCGAAGGTAATGCAACATTATCATCAGTTGGTCTCTTCCCCGATAGTGAGGACCTTAATGGAAATAAGAGGGTTGATAAAATTGATAGTTATTTCCGTTATGAAATTCCGATTGATACAAGTAGTGCAATAAATCCCTTTGTTGCTGGTGGTGGTGCACTTATGGATAATGGAAATAAATCAAGTTGGTATTTATTCAAAATTCCTTTAAAAGATTTTAAAAAGCGGATAGGTACCCCAAGTTTTACTTTGGTTGAAAATATCCGACTTTGGGTTAGTGGTGTTAATGAAGATATTCATTTTCAATTAACAGAATTTAACCTTGTTGGTAACCAATGGCAAAAAATTATTGATGGAAATAGTGTAACAGAAAATGATACAGTACTTACAGTTTCAAATGTAAGTATTGAAGATAATCCTGACTATTATATGCCTCCAGGAATTGAGAGAGAAAGAGATAGAACTACTGCGGAAGAAGTTGCAAAAAATGAGCAATCTCTAAACTTAATTATTAAGGATTTGGAAGATGGTAAGTTCAGAACGGTAGTTAAGTATTTAGTAAAAGGTTTGGATGTTTTTAATTATTCAGAAATGAAGCTATTTGTGCATGGTGATTTAAATGATTTACAAGGTTCAATCTCTTGGTATGAAGATGAAAATAACTATGCAACAGATCTTTATTTCAGGTTTGGTGCTGATAGTACAAATTACTACGAATATATTCGTCCAACAAAAGCTGGATGGGAAGAGATTAGTATTAAATTTGAAGATCTAACAACTATAAAAGAAAAGCGACCTGCTGATTCTGTAACCGTGCCGTACCGTGTCCCTATTCCAGGTAAACCCGGGCATTTTTATGGAATTAGGGGTAATCCGAGTTTAACAAAAGTTTCATTTCTCGCTCTCGGAATTAGCAACCCAGCACTTAAAGGAGTAAAATTTGAAGCAGTATCTGGAAATCTCTGGGTTAATGAACTTCGTGTAGTTGGTGCAGATGATACACCAGGTTGGGCTGCAACAGCTTCAGCTACAATAAAGTTAGCAGATATAGTAACAGTAAGTGGTAACTTTAAGCAAAGTGATCCCTATTTTCATAAGTTATCAGAGCGTTTCGGAAATCGTGTCGATTCGAGAAGCTGGGGTGTTCAAAGTAACCTTGATGTTCTTAAACTTATGCCTTTTAATATGCCAGGTAGTAATTTAAAAATAAATTACTCTCACTCAGAATCAATATCCAAACCTCTCTACAAACCTCGTACAGATGTCTATGTTGCTACAGCAGCGGCGAGCAGCAGCAATCCGGATAGTTTAAAAGAAGAGACAGAAACGATGAAAATCTCTGATACATGGTCTGTCTCAAACATTCAACTAAGAATTCCTACAAAAGTGTGGTACATTCGTGAAACAATAAACGGGTTAACATTTAGCTATAGCTACAATAGTTCAAGTTCTAGGAATCCTACAACAAAAATCTCAAATAGCTGGATATGGAATGGTAGTGGAAAGTACCAGGCAAAATTTAGTAAAGATAATTATTTCCAACCAGCAAACATTCCAATATTAGGTGAAATCTTTAAATTATTTGGCGATTATAGAAATGTAAAATTTTATTTTACACCACAATCATTTGATGCAAGTGTTGTAGCAAAGCGAAACTATTCTTATAGCCAAACGAGAACTATTGGGGTTGACCCAGATATAAGACGCGATTTTACTGCTTCTAGAAATTTTGGATTTAATTGGATGTTCACTAAGGATGGTTTCCTAAATATTTCCACTAATTATAAATTAAATGTAACCTCAACACTACTCTATCTTTTAACAGATGCGGAAGGGAATGCTCGTCCGGAGAAAAATATTTGGGACGATATTTTAAACGGACACTTTTTTGGTAGAGATAATAATTATAGCCAAAACATTGGTTTAAATCTTAAACCTAAAATGCCATCATTTTTAAGTTTAGATAGGAATTTTACTATTACTTCTGCATATAATGTTACTTATACGTGGCAAAATAATTTTTCGCAACCAGAGTTAGGTCGTAGTGCCGGTTGGGGAAATAGAATTAGTGCAGGAATAACGGTAAAACTGAAATCAATTATGGACCCAGTTTTTGAATTGGCAAAAGGGGAGAAAGAAAAAAGCACTAAAAAGACACCGAGAAAAAGTAGTAGGTATAGTAGAGGTAAGTCAAAGAATATTGATGATCAAATTAAAGACCAAGATGATAAAAACAGAGAAAATAGTTCCGCTGATAGTCTTGCAAACATAAATAAACCTTCTATCTTCAATAACATACTTGGTATTATGCTTGGTTCAATTCAATATGTTTTGTTCGATTATGAAAATATCTCCTTTAACTTTAGCCAAAATAACGCAAATGGGAATAGTGGTTTGCGAGGAACCGGTAGCGGATTTTTTAATTTTTGGGGTGTTGAGCAGGATGAAATAAATGGACCAAATAGACTATATCAATTAGGACTTTCGAGTGACCCTGGACCAAGAGCATTAGGTGGAACGCTAACAAATAAATTTTCGCAGAAAAATAATTTTACAATTAAAACTAAACGTCCACTTTGGAAAGGAGCTACCCTTGATATAAACTGGTCACTTGGATGGGGTTATAATGAGTCGGTTTCTCTTCAAGTTGATTCGTTAACTGGTTACCAGACTATAACTAATAAAACAGCATCCGGAAATCTTGATAGAACATTTTTAACAATTCCTATAGCAGGAGCATCTTTAACTGCGGTTAATGATTTGTTCGATCCACTAGCAGAAAACGCAAATCAAAATTTATCAAACGCATTTCTGCAAGGTATGGAGTCCCTTCCGCTACTTTCTCAAGTTCCAATACTTAGTGATATTGCCCAATACATTCCTCGTCCAAATTGGCGTATAAATTGGACAGGGGTCGAGAAACTACCATTAGTTGGTAGCTTGTTTAAACGTGCTTCCATCTCCCATTCATACACATCTAAATATACTGAAGGTTGGAAGATAAATGCAGATGGTAATGGAGAGATTCAAACTCAAAAAATATCTTATGGCTTTACACCATTGGTTGGGTTTAATTTTACATTTGCCGAACTTTGGGGTGGTAATATAATTGGTAATGTAAAGTACTCAACCAAAACAGATTACACATTAGGTATTGCAACAAAAGCAACTACCGAAACTCTCTCTAATGATATAAACTTTTCAGTGAATTTTAAGAAATCAGGATTTGAACTACCACTTTTTGGTTTTTCATTAAAGAACGATATTGAAGTTTCTATGGCTTATACAATGGGTAAAAATTCAATTCTTATCTACACTATGGGCGAAAACTTTAAACCAGAAGGCAAACCGCAAAATGGTACTAAGCGTGTAACTATTGAACCACGTGTAAAGTATGTAATGAGTTCAAGAGTTACACTTTCAATATTCTATAGAAGAACTACTGTAGAACCAGAAGGTGCTTCTAAAATTCCGGCTACTACAACAAACGAAGCCGGGCTTGATGTAAATATTTCAATTCAGTAATATTTAAGAATATTGTTAGTACATTTACTTAAATAATTAATAGGAAAAAAGATGAATAGACCAAATATACTTTGGGTTGATGACGAAATAGAGATGCTAAAATCTCACATAATATTTCTTGAAGAAAAGGGTTACAACATTGAAACTGTTACCAATGGCGAAGATGCAATCCAATTTGTAAAAGAGAAATCTTTCTCTCTTATCTTCTTGGATGAAATGATGGCAGGAATGGGCGGGCTTGAAACTCTTTCTAAAATAAAGGAGATAAAGCCAAATATACCTGTTGTGATGGTAACAAAGAGTGAAGAAGAATCTTTAATGCACGATGCAATTGGACAAAAAATTACTGACTATTTAATTAAGCCAGTAGTTCCTTCACAAATGTTAATGGTTTGTAAAAGAATACTTGACGGACAAAAAATATCGGGGGAGTATGTTCAACAAGATTATCTAAAGGACTTCAGCCAAATTAGTAGATTACTTACTGAGGATTTAGACTATGAAGATTGGATCGAAATCTACTTAAAATTAATAAATTGGGATTTAGAATTAGACTCCCATCCTGAAGTTGATTTACGCGAAACACTTGATGCTCAGAGAAAAGAGGCTAATCAAGAATTTAGCAAGTTTGTTGAAAAAAACTACACTACTTGGATTAACAATCTTGGCGAATATAAAACTCCAAAATTAACTACTGAAATTGTAGCTGATTATGTACTTCCAAAAGTAGAAGATTCAAAAGGTCCAGTCTTTTTCTTTGTACTTGATTGTTTAAGAGCAGACCAGTGGTTAGTGATGGAGAAACATTTAACTGAAATGTTTGATATTAGTAAGGACTATTACTACTCCATACTCCCTACGGCAACACCCTATGCACGTAACTCACTTTTTGCAGGGCTTTTCCCATCAGATATTGAAAGGCACTATCCCGATTTATGGGTCTCCGGAAATGATGATGAACGAAGCATGAATAAATATGAAAAAGAATTACTTCAAAAACTTGTTGATAGAAAAAACATTCATCTTAGGAATGATTTAAAATATATGAAAATTATTGATCCGGAAGTTGGGCGTAATTTTGAGGGACATATAGCTTCCCATCAGAAGACTCACTTTATGGCAGTGGTTGTAAATTTCCTTGATATGATTGCACATGGTCGCTCCGATTCTGATATACTTAAAGAGATTGCACCTGATGAAGCTGCATATAGATCACTCACAAATAGCTGGTTTATGCACTCTTCGGTACTTGGGATGTTCAAAAAAATATCAAAAATGAAAAATGCGAAAATTATTGTTACTACCGATCATGGCAGCATCCGATCAATGAGGGGTGCTAAAGTATTGGGCGATAAAGAGGCATCAACAAATTTGAGATTTAAATATGGAAGAAATCTTAAAGCTGATAATAAACATGCAGCTTATGTAAAAGACCCAATGGATTACAAACTTCCGCGACGTGGTGTTACAATAAGTTATATTTTTGCTAAGGAAGATTATTATTTTGTTTATCCAACTGATTATCATAAATATATATCGCATTATAAAGATACTTTCCAGCATGGCGGTATATCAATGGAAGAAATGATTCTTCCGGTAATAACATTAGAGAGTAAGGCTTAATTGAAATTTCCATTTAAAATAGTTGTAGAATCTGAAGATGAAACTTTAAAGGTTGCTGCCGAATTTGGAGAACTTCTTAAAGCTGCTGATATAATTGCTCTTACTGGCAATTTAGGTTCCGGGAAAACATTCTTTGTTAAATCAGTATTAAAATTCTTAGGAATTGATGAAGTAACAAGTCCCACTTTTGCAATTGTAAATACATACACTGGCAAAGTTAAAATAAATCATTTCGATTTCTACAGAATCAAAAAACTTGCTGAATTATACGACATTGGATTTGAAGAGTATGTAAATGATGCATCTGCAATTACATTTATTGAATGGGCTGATATGTTTACAGAGATATTGCCGAAGAATATTTATCAAATTAATATTACATATTTAGAGGAATCTAAAAGAGAAATTTCTATAGGTATAAAATGACTATTAATGAGCTAACCCCAATTCTATCAATTGAAACTTCTGATGAACTTTGCAGTACAGCAATAATGCTGGAGGAGGATAGTTTTGCTGAAATCAATTTTCAGAAGAAATTTGTACACTCAGAAAAACTAATGCCTATGATATCCGATTTGTTAAAGAATGCTGACTTAAAATTGGATGATGTTAAAACTCTTGCAGTATCAATGGGACCAGGCTCATTTACTGGTCTGCGTATTGGATTAACAATTGCGAAAGGGCTATCAGTAGGGAATAATCTTCCAATAATTCCAGTACCAACATTTGATGCTTTAGCATTTCAACTTAGCTCATATTTACCGATGGGAACAAGATTCAGTATTGCAAACAATGCAAATATTAATGAAATATATTTTGCAAAATATATAGTTACTGAAAATAGATTTGAGGTATTGAATGAAGCAACGTTAAAAGATAAAATTCAATTACCTTTGTTGCAAGAGGATGGAGATTTACTATTTGGGAATTATGCAAATAGGAAGAAAGATTTCAAAACTTCATCCCCTAATGCGTGGGCTGTGGCAAAATGGGCTTATATTTTTGGAAAGGATTTAGTAACTTTCGACCACGATTTATTGGAACCAAATTATTTGAAAAATTTTATTGTAAAGGAAAAAAATGAACCGAGCATGTAAAAAATTTTACCACTTCCTTAGGAATGCCTTCGGCAAAGCAGATGATTATAAATGCGAGTACCATCTGACAAAAAATAATAATTATAAACAGATGAAATTATTATTAAGTTTTTTTACGTTGATGTTTCTTGTTTCAGTAGTTAATGCTCAGTTAATTGGACCTAAAATTTCCTCTCTTTCACAGGAACACGATTTTGGGCAAATTGTGGAAGGCTCAATTGTTGTTCATAGCTTCACAATAACAAATGATGGTGATTCTGAACTTTATTTAATAAAAGTAAGCTCTACATGTGGCTGTACTGTTGCAAAACCAGAAAAAGAGAAATTGCAGCCTGGCGAATCTACAAAAGTAAAAGTTACTTTTAACTCAGCTTCCCGTGAAGGAAGGCAAAAAAAATATATTAATATTTTTACAAACGATAAAAATAATCCGAGATACCGTTTACTGATACTCGCAAACATAATTAGTAAAGATGAGGTGGGCACTAAGTCTGAACCTACTCCACGTATTTCGGTTTCGAAAAATAGGCACGATTATGGAAAAGTTAAGGAGGGAAGTATCCTAACTTTCGATTTAGGAATTAAGAGTATTGGTGATAGTGAATTAATTATTACTGATGTGCAAACTTCATGCGGATGTACGGCTGCATTGTTAAGTAGCGATAAATTAAAACCTGGTGAAAGTGGAAATATCAGAATTGAATTAGATACGAAAGGGATGAAGGGGAAGAAGACTCGTACAATAGCAATTAAATCTAATGACCCAATAAATCCGAGAATGGTAGTAACTTTGTTTGTTGAAGTTGAACCAAAATAATATTTCGGCAAGCTTCTCAATAACCGGTATTTTGGCATAGCTTCTCAGTGCAACGCTAGCTCAGAGCATCGCAAGTTGGATAACTAAGTTTCAAGTCTTATATTCAACTTCAAAAATAAAATATGAATAAAAGGAAATAGAATGGGATTTTTTACAAGATCGAAACAAAATATTTCGCCAGAAAGCAAAAAGCGAGATGTTCCTGATGGACAGTGGGTTAAATGTAAATCGTGCGAAGAAATTGTTAACATCAAACAATTAGAACTACATTCGTGGGTATGCCATAAGTGTAATAATCACTTTAGAATTGGAAGTGATGAATATATCTCTCTCCTAATTGATAAAGGTACATTTAAGGAACACGATAAAAAGATGCGTTCAGCCGACCCATTAAATTTTGAAGATACAAAAAAGTATAAGGATAGAATTAATTCTGCAATTAAAAAAAGTGGGATGAATGATGCAGTTAAATGCGGCATTGGAAAAATTGATGGTAAAAAAATATCCTTTGCATGTATGGATTTTAAATTTATTGGCGGCTCAATGGGTTCGGTAGTGGGTGAAAAAATTGCAAGAGCAATAGATAGAGCTTACGAGCAGAAGATTCCGATGGTTTTAATTTCACAAAGTGGTGGTGCAAGAATGATGGAAGCTGCTCTATCGTTAATGCAAATGGCAAAGACAAGTGCACGCCTTGCTCGTCTGGCTGATGCAAAATTACCATATATCTCAATTCTTACAGACCCCACAACCGGCGGTGTTACTGCAAGTTATGCTATGCTTGGAGATATAAATATTGCTGAACCAAATGCACTAATAGGGTTTGCCGGTCCAAGAGTTATAAAAGAAACAATTGGACGTGATTTACCTGAAGGGTTTCAGAAATCTGAGTTTCTATTGGAGCATGGCTTTGTAGATATTATTGTTGAAAGAAAAGATTTAAAAGGAAAACTTTCGCAAGTAATTGAATATATGAGTTGAATTTTGCGATTTAGTTTATCCTAAATCTAATTAATTTTTCGAGTCAACCTTTTTCAGGACAGTACAAGTTTAAGTAAACAGATAGAAGGTTTTCCAAATCACCGTCAAGAAGGAAAACCAAACTATAGTCAGCACGAAGCACTAATGAGTGGGTTTGCCTCTATGTAATAAAGTCCTATGGGGAGGATATGTTATATTCACTTAAAAACATATTTTTTATTCACAAAATTAGAGACTAATCTTCTATCTTGTTAGTTTTTTATATTTAATCCGTTTTGGAATCTCTGCTGCAGCACCAAGTCGTTCTTTCCTATTCTCTTGATAATCGGAGAAGTTGCCCTCGAACCAAATAACTTTACTATCTCCTTCAAAAGATAAGATGTGTGTACAGATTCTATCCAAAAACCACCTATCGTGACTAATAACAACAGCACATCCGGCAAAATTTAATAATCCTTCCTCCAAAGCTCGCATTGTATTTACATCAAGATCGTTTGTTGGCTCATCCAAAAGAATTACATTTGCACCCTCTTTCAATACCATTGCAAGCTGAACGCGATTACGCTCACCACCAGATAGAATGCCTACTTTCTTTTTCTGCGAACCACCTCCAAAATTAAATTGCCCAACGTAAGCTCTCGAGTTAAATTCTCTTTTCCCCAATTGGATTATTTCGTTACCACCACTAATCATTTCCCAAATGGATTTATCAGGGTCTAAAGCATCTCGACTTTGATCAACATAAGCAAGTTTAACAGTTTCACCAATTACAAAATTACCACTATCTTGCTCTATTTTTTTAGTAATCATATTAAAAAGTGTTGTTTTACCAGAGCCATTTGGTCCAATAACTCCCACAATTCCTCCAGGTGGAAGTTTGAAATTCATATCATCATAAAGTAATTTCTCTCCAAATGCTTTTGCAACATTTTCGGCTTCTATAACTACATTACCAAGGCGTGGACCTGCCGGAATATATAATTGCAAATCTTTATGCTGTGATTCATTTTCTTCTTTAAGCATCTCTTCGTATGAGCTAATTCTTGCTTTCGATTTTGCATGCCTTCCTTTGGGCGACATTCTAATCCATTCCAACTCGCGAGCAAGAGTTTTTTGTCTCTCACTCTCTCTTTTCTCTTCATGCTTTAATCTATTCTTTTTCTGCTCGAGCCAAGAGGAGTAATTACCTTTCCACGGAATGCCTTCTCCTTTATCAAGTTCTAAAATCCAACCAGCTACGTTATCGAGAAAATATCTATCGTGAGTAACTGCAATAATGGTTCCTGGGTAGCGATTTAACTCAGCTTCTAACCAAAGTATAGTTTCAGCATCAAGATGGTTTGTTGGTTCATCCAATAGCAAAATATCTGGTTTCTGAAGCAAGAGGCGAGTGAGTGCAACACGCCGTTTTTCACCTCCGGAAATTACTTTTATTAATGTATCTGATGGAGGGCATCCAAGTGTATCCATTGCCATTTCAAGTTTTGAATCAATATCCCAAGCATCTTTATTATCTATAAGTTCCTGTACTTTCCCTTGTCGTTCAATAAGTGCTGTCATTTCGTCATCGCTCATTGGTTCAGCAAACTTTGCATTTATGTCATCATATTCATTAAGTAAATCAACAATTTCTTGAACTCCTTCCTGTACAATTTCCTTCACAGTTTTGGTTTCATCCAATTGTGGCTCTTGTTCAAGATACCCGATTGTGAAGCCGGGCGATACTGAGGTTTCACCATTAAAATCTTTATCAACCCCTGCAAGTATTTTTAATAGTGTACTTTTACCAGAGCCATTAAGCCCAAGTACTCCAATTTTTGCACCATAAAAATATGAAAGAGAGATGTTTTTGATGATAGGTGTACGGTCGTAAAACTTGCTAACTTTGTACATCGAGTATATTATTTTATTTACTTCATCTGCCATTGTTTTCCTCGTATATTCTTAATTTATTATTTGTAAAAATACTCAATTCATTATTGCGTGGCAAATTTGGAATGGTGAATAAGCGATTTGGGATGAAATATAATTTTGTATCAATGAGTCAACTTAAAAAAGCTTATATCTGTCATTACGAGGCGTACTTTGCCGAAGTAATCTGTCGATTATGAGTTGAATTCTAAAGATTGCTTCGGGGAAAAGCTCCTCGCAGATTGTATGTTTAAAAAGTAAAAAAGATATCCTTGCTGCAAAATTGAAATTAGTCAA
>JAKIUC010000008.1 GCA_021647785.1 Melioribacteraceae bacterium | reverse complement strand
AAAATGTTTTTGATGCACTTGTGGAGATTATGGGTTAGATGACTTCTTTCATAAATTTCAAATATCGCATTTTCAAACTCATCTAAAATTATACTTTTATTATTAGACATCTTTTCCTCCTAAGTACATTTTTGTTGCCTTTCTGCTCGGAATAATATTCAAAAAAAAAAAGAACAAATGCCAAAACTTAAAAACAAAATAATATTCATTTCAATTTCTAAACTCCATTTTTTTTAATTTATGTAAAGTTCTTTCGAACATTCAGTTTATCACCGATTTTCACGGAAAACCACGACACGTATAATCAGCTATATGATGCACCTTTAAAGATTATTTTTTTGTTACTCAACCATGGTATTTTTTGATCTTTGTATTCTTCCATTATTTCTAACAATAGAGGAAGTGATCTTTTTTTCTTTAAGAAAACGATTATTTCTTCATCATTGACTTTGATATCGGCAGAATTGAACAATATTTTTTCGAACATTGATTTTGCTGTATAACCAGTATGTCGTTCTGTTTTCATAGCAAAGATTCTGTATAAGTTATGAGTCAGAATAGAGATAGTTAAATCGAAGTCAACTTTTACCACCATTGATGATGAAACAGAGTTTAGATGAAAAAAGCTTATTTGTTCAGCTATTACTTTCTCTACCAGCCACCTTTTAGCATATTTATGAACGACTTGTTCTGTTTTTAGGCTGAAGTCATTTAGAATAATTATTGCCGGTTTTATTTTTCCGTTACCGGTTATGTATATTTCCCTTACCTCGCCATCATATCCATTTAGTTTAGTTTTATGGTCATAAACTTTTAGCGTTCTCTTTTTATTAGCAGAAGAAGGTACTCGAATAGTTTTCCATTGTTTTTTATCAATTTGGTTAATATGTTCTACAATCTTTTGCCCTCGTCTTCTAATAGTCAAAAAGCAAACACCTTGTTTGTTGAGTTTATTAAGATTCTGGTAATTGGTGAACTTGCTATCGAAAACCAGATATTTTAAGTTACCTTGATTCTTGGGGTTGCTTTTATAAAAATCTAAAAATTCTATTACCGTATCGCTTTCGTTTTCGTGTCTAATATTAGCATTTCCGTAATCAATAATTCCAGAATCCGGATCATGAGCCAATACAGCAAGCAGACTAGATAAAGCTTTGTTCCTTTTTCCAGACCAATTATTTTCCAGATGACTATCTTCTCCCCAATAAGGGATGGTGGTAAAATCAAGATTGGAAGTATCTCCCAACAAATCATTATCTTGCCATACTTTGTGTAATTCCTTTAAGAATAGAAGATTTGAATTGCTCGTGACCCTATGAGAATATGAAGAAAACCATGCTGCCTTTGGTAGTACATTAAGACCGGAAAACATTCCCATACCTTTATCCATACACCATAAGTCATCTTGTGAATACCGGCTAATGCTATTTGCTTTTAACGCGATGAATGATAGTAGGGAATTTAATCTACTTAACGATTTTGTTTCTGGATAATCCGAGTTTTCAATTATCTTATCTATTCCTAATTCTTTTATTATTGGTAAAAAGCAAAGAGTGCCAGCTGAGCTGCTTTTGAATTCTTCGGGTTGATCATATTTACATACGACACTCTTTTCTGCCGTTATAGTCTCTTTTTTGGAAATCCATCCCTTCGGGAGTAGTTGTTGCTTAACCAGTTTTTCTCTTCGTGGTAATCTGCCAAACCCTTCTGATTTTATGATGCAGTATATACTTTTTTCACTAATCGAAATATCCTTACTATTGAGAATAACTTTAATCTCATCAACAGAATGATATTGTTTTCTTAATGCAATTACCATAGAACGTGCATCGTTAATTTTCTGGGTTGGTTTTCTCCCTTTTCTAATGGATTTGAAAAACACATCTTCTCCCGAGGTGTTCTTTAATTTAGCGTTGAATTCAGTGACAATTGTAGTGAACCCCCGATGTTTGTATCCAAACATTTTAGCTACTTCTTTGGCTGATTTTTTTTCGATGTAATAACACCTCAAAGCTTCATATTGCTTTTGATAAACCGATTGAGGTTCAAGAAAGAAATCTATTGGTTTCAAAATACGTACCTTTATGACCGTGATAAGGATATACTAATTTAACTAATTGTTAACAAAAAAGCAAATAAAACTGTATATCTCTTGAATTAAAGGGGGCTTGGAGTATTACTGAGACACAGTGTTGCTTTTTATCTAATGTTTATAACACTATCATATGCTTATGCACACGTGTCTATTTGAAAAACAATAACTGCCAAAGAGAGTTAACTCATTGATTACATTGGTGTTGTCCGTAGGAATTTCACAGAGGGAGAAATTCTAAAAAATTAAATTACGTGTGAAGTAGGACGTGAAAATCGGTGTTTAATTAAGAAATCTATTTCTAACGAAACCAACATTTTTCAGATAGTAATTGCAGGGGCGGGTCTTGATGCTCTTGGCATTGAAGTAACGGCACTTTACCCAAATATCAAGGTATTTGAGCTTGATAACGAGAATATGGAATTCAAATCTAATTTATATAGAAACTTAGGAAATAAACCCCCGTTAAATATTGCTTTTATTGAAGCAGAACTTTTAAATACTTCATCAGTTTATAAAAGCCTTTCTGCACACGGATGGGATCCAACAAAGCCTACATTACTGATTTTTGAAGGTATTAGCTATTATTTGCCTGCGGAGTCAATTCAAAAACTTGTTCAAATTATTAAGCCAAATTGGACAATTTTTGAATTTCTCAAGCAAGATGATGAAGTTGCTATTGATCGGGTAAAGATTGCAAAAAAGATTTTTGGTTTAATTTCAAGTCAATGCGAATTATCATATATTAACCAGTATAACTATTCCAGACTTGAAAAGTTGTTTGATAATATGTCTATAGTAAATAAGCATAGCATGAAATACTTGGAAAAGATGAGAACAGGATCGAACATACATTTCTTGACAGAAGATAGTGGTTGGATTGAGGTTTGCTTGTTAACAAATTAAATTAAAGCCAAACAAACAATGTGAGATTGTTAAAAGAGACTACTGCATAAACTAAAAGGAGTTCTTATGAATCTAATATTTGTACATGGATGGAGTGTAACTGATACAGAAACTTACGGTCAGTTACCTGAAGCACTTGAGATTAATGCACCGTTAGAGTTAGAACTGAATATTCAGCATATTTATTTAGGACGCTACATTAGTTTTCACGATGAAGTAACCGTGGATGATATTGCAAGAGCATTCGAGAAGGCACGGAAAGATTTGTTTGGTGAAGATGGTGAATTTTCCTGTATAACTCACTCTACTGGTGGTCCGGTTATTCGTGCATGGGTCGAAAGATTTTATGGTGCAGATAATCTTAGTTCGCTTCCCTTAAAACATTTAATAATGTTAGCTCCTGCAAACCATGGTTCCTCTTTGGCTCAGTTGGGCAAAGCAAGAATTGGGAGAATTAAATCTTGGTTCCAGGGCATTGAACCTGGGCAAGGTGTACTTAACTGGCTTGAACTTGGCAGCCATGAACAGCGGACTTTGAATCTTGCTTGGTTAGATTACAAAACAGCAAATAATGGTTTTTTCCCTGTTGTAATTACCGGTGAAACCATTGATAAAAAACTCTACGATTACCTCAATTCCTATACTGCTGAAAAAGGCTCGGATGGTGTAGTGAGAGTTACATCCGCAAATCTTAACTATAGATATATCCACCTAAAGCAGAATACCAGTTTACCCAAACTGACACTGCACGATAATGACGACTCACTACCTATCTATCCGCTTGAACAAAATGGCGACATTAAAATACCTCTTCAACGCTGTGCTTTGGAAGTTATACCTAAGGCAAGTCATTCGGGTGAGGCAAAAGGAATAATGCGTTCTGTTACAAAACGAAATTCCAAAAACAAACCGATTGTTAAATCTGTGCTTGAGTCTTTGCAGGTTAACAATACTCAAGATTATGAAGTATTAGTAAATAAAATGCAAATGAGAATGGCTAAAGTTCAATATCAGAGTAAATATACAATGATTGTTGTTCGGGTTTCAGATAATCAAGGGAACGAGATTACAGATTACGATCTCTTTTTCTTGGCAGGGAACGAATATAGAATGGATAAACTACCAAAAGGATTTTTTGTAGATCGTCAGAAAAACAGAATCAATTCCTGCCATCTCACTTACTATTTGAACGACACAAAAATGAATAATATTGTTGATGGAAAAATTGGTTTCCGGGTTGTTGCCAGACCTTCAGAAGGCTTTGCATACTACTCCCCTGGTGAATTCCGTTCAGAGAGTATTTCCGTTACAGATTTACTGATTGGAAATGAAACGTTATTACTTGATATTGAGTTAAAACGTAATGTTGATGTTCACACTTTTGTTGCTGACCCATTAGCGAAAGGTAGAGCTGATTTCAAGAAAGAAAAACCAAAGGGTGTGGATGTTGATTAATCTGGTACTGCTGTATCATCAACAAACCGAAGTATAAACAACCCAATAATAAAAAACACACTTATAGAGAGTATTGCATATGATTGGCTCTCTGTTGTGTAACTAATAATTCCGAAAACAAGCGGACCAATAATCGCAGAACTTTTTCCGAAGAGTGAATAGAACCCAAAGAATTCAGTCTTCTTCTCTATTGGTGTTAGCTTAGTCATCATACTTCTACTTGTCGATTGTGTTGCACCCATTACACTTCCGGCAAGGAGACCAACAACATAGAAACTTGTGGTTTGAAAATCTTTAATTTCCGAGTTAAATAAATCTGCAAAGTAAATTAAGATTCTATGGTTTGAATCACTGATTGAGAAAGCAAGAATCATTGTAAATATCCAGATGTAAAGAGAAATTACAATCGATTTTTTCTGCCCAATTGAATCGGAGAGAATGCCGAACACTAACGAACCAAGTATAGCGGTGGATTGCACAATTAAAAAGAATAGTGCAAGTTCTTCAAAAGAGAACCCAAGTGTAGTACGTGCAAAATTACCGGAGAAAAATATTGTTGTATTTACTCCTTCAATATAAAAGAAAAATGCAAGCAGATAGAGGGCTAAGTTTTTATAATCCTTTAAACTAGATATTGTGTTCCTTACCCGCTTAAAACCAATGGTTATAAAGGATGTATCAACTTTTACATCCTTTCTAGAATCTTTAAGAAAAACAAAGAGTGGAATAGAGAAAATTAGAAAAAACAATGCTGCAACCGGAAATGTTTCACTATACATTTCTGCTTTAATAAAAGGTACTGCTATTGCTAGACAAACAAGTGAGCCGAGATATCCGAATGCAAAACCATATCCGCTAACTCGTCCATAATTTTTTGGTGTTGTTATTTCCGGCAAAAAGGAATCGTAAAATACAAGCCCCGACTCGAAGCCAATGTTTGCAAGTATAAAAAGTAGAATACCCCAGAAGACCATTCCCTCTTGAACAAAATAAAGCATTGTAGTTGAAATTATACATAGCAAAGTAAAGAAAAGAAGAAAACGTTTTTTACCCGCAGAGTAATCGGCTATTGCCCCTAATACCGGAGCAATAAACGCACTGATAAGCATCGAGACACTAATTCCAATACTCCAGTACAAATCTCCAATGGGTTTACCGAGAGCAACAACATCCTTAAAATAGACTGCATAAATAAATGTAACAACTATTATAGAATAAGATGTGTTAGCAAAATCGAAAAGAGTCCAGATAAATATTTTAGATTTGTTCTTTAACTCTTTCATTACTTTTTAACCAAAAGTTTTTTATCAATTAAACCCCTCCCTACTTTATTTAACTTCCCTTCTTTTTTTAATTCTGTAAGTATTGCATCAAGTATTCCATTAATAAATTTGCCGCTATTTGCCGAGCTAAATTCCTTCGACATATCAATAACTTCATTTATTGATACTTTTGGTGGAATGTCTTCGAAATATAAAATTTCAGCAATTCCCATTTTTAATAGAATTTTATCAATAACTGCTATTCTTTCAATCTCCCAATTGGAGACTCTCTCCTTAATATTACTACTTAACTCATCATCATTAGCTGCAACACTATTAATTAATTTTCTTCCAAATTCTCTATCTTGCTCAGAATGTATCTCTCGAAGCATTGCATCCGAATGTTTTGTTAATCCCTCTCCATTAAGCTGATAGGCGTAGAGTGCTTGTAAAACTTTTTCTCGTGCAAATCTTCTTTGTGATTTCTTTTTCATTTTATTCCATAATTCAATTTTTTTAGATTTTTATCTGGTAATACCTAATGTCAGTCTGTCTAAAAAGTATCCTCACGGACTAAAGTCCGTTCGGGAAAGTTCGCTTTTAGTTTGTATTCCCCACGTTAAAACGTGGGGTTAATAAAAGACTAAGCTTTTTAGATACTCTGACGTATTAGTTTTACAAATTTTAACTAACATCCATCTATATTGCAAATAACCAAAAGAACAACAATGCAACACTTTCTCGGAAACGGTAATATAATAACTTTTCCCAATTTATTTTATAATTAGAAGCTATGCCTACTGCCTTAACATCAAAAAATTTACAAATTTCAAGTACACGCGTTAAATGGAATTGGTCTGATATTATCAAAATAGATGTGTAATTGCGGCTACCTGAAAGCTCCTTTTTTATATATTTAATTTGCTCTGTTGTTGTAGTTGTTTTCTCTTCAAGCAGCATTAAGTGTTTTTTAATTCCAAGATTAAGCCCATATTTATAGGCTGTTCTAGCTTCGCTAATCTCACCAGGAGCATTACTTCCTGTTAGTTGTATTTTGGATATTTTCTTATTCCTAATTAATTCGCTTGCTTTCTCAATTCGCCCTTTAAATATTGGGCTTGGTTTTGCATCATTCCAAACTGCAGCTCCAAGTACAACTCCAATGCTGTTATTTGAAGGTTTCAAATTATCTTCGTTATATTCACTTATAATTGTAAAAACAAAAATAGACCCAAAAGAAATAATTAAAATAAATATTGTTGTAAATAATGATTTTAGATAGACAACAAAACCTTTGTTGAAAAATAAATTTAATAAAAGAGTTATAATATATAATTTAAGAATAAGCGACAGAAGAAGTGCACCGCCAATAGAAACTTTTTTTAACGGATAACTGAAAAGATAATCAGAAGGAAAACTAACACCCATTTTAACTATTAGATAACTTGCAAGTACTAAAATAAAAGTGGTACTTATTAATACCGCAAGACTCAACTTGTGTGAAAAAAGTAATGAGTTTTTATTTAACATTTGACCAAGTATAAAAAGAAGAAGAACGCCCTCCATAGCTATGGGTATTAAATTACCAATATAGAATAGATTAAAATTACTAATTGACAAAGCATTTAAATCATATTTAATCATAAAAGTTAAGAGGAAATTTAGTAATGATACAATTACAAGATATATTAAAATTGTTGTGTTATTCTTATTCATAATTTATGGTTAACTTCTCTCTAATTCAGGTTTAATTAAAACAGTTCTTAAATTACTATTAACATCAGTAGTAATCTCAACATCAACTTCAAAAACATTTTTAATTTTTTCTGGAATAAGTGCATCATTAACTTTTCCATCCAAAAATATTTTACCATTTTTTAACATTACAACACGAGAACTATAAAGAGATGTTAAATTCAAATCGTGCATTACCGTTACAATTGTTATTCCCTCTTTATTATTTAATTTCTTTAACAGATTAAAAATTGAAATTTGGTGTTTGATATCGAGATGAGCATTTGGTTCATCAAGTAAAAGTATCTTTGGCTGTTGTACCAATGCACGCCCAATAAATGCTCGTTGTGCCTCTCCTCCGGATATTTCATTAATCCCTTTATTTACTAAATGTGAAAGCTCCATTAATTCAATCATTTTATCAATTATCGCTATGTCTTCACTCTTTTCAAATCCGGAAATACCGAGGTAAGGAAAACGTCCCATTGCAATTATTTCATAAACAGAGAATGGATAAATTGATGTTGGAATTTGCGGAACGTAAGCTATCTTTTTTGCAATATCTTTTTGTCTGTAATTTTTCAAGTCTGTTCCATCAAGAATAATCTCACCACACTGCGGTTCTAAATATCCAGTAATTAATTTAATAAGAGTCGATTTGCCTGAACCATTTGGACCCAGTATTGATAGAAAATCACCTTCATTTATAATTAAATTAATATCACTTAGGGAAAAGTCCGAATCACTTTTAACTTCTCTGTAGCTAAATTCTATATTTGATAATTTGATTAATGACAAATATTATCGGTTGGTTTTTATTCTTAAAACGACTTTGTGAATATACTAAATATTGTATTATTTTCTTTAATGATTGAGAAGTGAAAGTGCCTAAAGTTATAAGTTACAAAGTGCCTTGCTGAAAGTATCCCTATGGGAAAAGTTAAAACCTATAAGTGCCTTGCTGAAAGTATCCCTATGGGAAAAGTTAGAAGTTATAAAGTTGCCTTGCTGAAAGCATCCCTTTGGGAAAAGTTAAAAGACTGATGACTTGATTATTTTTACTTTATTTTCTTTGGTTCTTTTAGCTTTAGTCCACTTCGTGCATTTTTAACTTCATAACTTAGATGCTATTGATGTTAAAACAGCTAATATTTCCGAACATTCTTTTTTGATAGAAACAAGTTTATCATTCTTTATCCATTCCATATCTTCAATTATCTCAAGCCAGTATTGGGTTTCGCTTGCTTCGCTCTCTGAAATTTTAATTTTATTTTTGAAATCAGCTTTACTTCTTGCTCTGTTGGCTTCTCTATAATTAGCACCAACAGAAGTACCAGATTTTGTAATTTGATTTTTAATTACCCTACCTTCTTCAATTTTTGGCAACGATATTGATAGTTTTATTATTCTAACTGCAAATACTCTAGTTCTCTTTTCAAAACACCAGAGCAAACTCTTTGTTATTCATAGCTTCTCCTATTGATTAAAAATAGTTATGTAAAATTTAAAGTTATAAGTTAAAAGCCACTGCAGAGCTGATAATTTAGTTGCAATTCTTTTAACTTTTCCCAAAGGGATGCTTTCAGCAAGGCAACTTTACAACTTTTTAACTTTTCCCATAGGGATACTTTCAGCAAGGCACTTATAACTCCCCAACTTTTCCATCGGATGCTTACAGCAAGGAACTCATAACTTTAGGAACTTCTATCCCTCCCAAACAAAGCCGCCGTATCAGAAAAAACAGAATACATAACTGGAACAACAACAAGAGTTAAAATTGTACCAAAGAGTAATCCGAATATTACTGCAACACCCATTGGTCTCCAGAATGCAGAATCGGCACCGCCACTCTCTATTGAAAATGTGTAAAGATCGAAACCAAAACCAAATGTAAGTGGAATTAAGCCAAGTATTGTTGTAACTGCAGTAAGTGTAACCGGTCTGAACCTTCTAATGCCGGCACGCAATGCAGCTTGGTTAATTGATAAACCACGCTTACGTAATATATTTATATAATCGATTAAAACAATATTGTTGTTAACCACAACACCCGCCAGACTTATTACACCTATGCCGGTCATAATTATTCCAAAAGGCATTGCCATTACTGTTAATCCAATAAAAACACCAACGAGAGAAATTGCCACTGCAATCATAATCATAAGGGGTTGACTGAATGAATTAAATTGAATTACAAGAATCATCATAATACCAAGAAACCCAATCATAAAAGCTTTGCTAAGAAAATCCTCAGCTTTCTTTTGTTCTTCGTCCTGTCCGCCATATCCAATTCTGTAATCTTGCGGAAGATCGTAGTTTGCCAACATACCTTTTACCTTACGCAACACTTCATTTGCGTTGTACGAGGCATCAACATTTCCAGTAATTGTAACAACTCGTTTCAAGTCTTTACGTTTAATTGAGCCAGGGCCTGTTGTATATTCAATAGTAGCCACACTAATTAGTGGTACACTTAAAGTTTTCCCTTTTTTAGTGTTATATACAATTCTCATACTATTTAATACGCCAATATCTTCGCGCTGGTCTTTTTGAAGTCTAACTTTAATGTCATATTCTTCTTCATTTATTCTATATTTTGAAGCAGTAAAACCATTAATTGCAGTTCTAATACTATTGGCAATTATTGTAGTACTCATTTGATAAAGAGCAGCTTTCTCTCTATCAATAATAATTCTGATTTCAGGTCGCCCTCCATCGTAATCATCTTTTAAATCAACAACTCCATCTATTGTTAAAATCTTATTTCTAATATCTTCTGATAAGTTTCCTAGTTTGTCAAAATCTTCACCAATTATTTCAACATTAATTGGTTCGCCAACTGGCGGTCCGTGTTCCTCCATTTTTACCTCAACTTCAGCACCGGCAATGTTTACAATTGCATCTCTAATTTCATCGGAAGTAACAAGCGAACTCTTTAATCTGTTATGGAAATCGACAAACTGTATTGTAATTGTACTTTTATTAGGAGTTGATGTTGTAGCATCGAACTGATTATTTGATGCCCCAACATTTGCCACATATTCTTTCACATCAACGTCTGCAAATTTTGATAACTGTTTCTCAATATTTCTTGCAATTCTGTTTGATGCCGTGATGTTAGTACCAGTTGGACTTTCTATATTTACAAAAACTCTTTCGGGATCAACTACAGGAAAAAACTCAATACCGTGCCCGAACATTCCATAAATATTAATAATAAATATAAGTGCCATAAATGAACTTGCCAAAACTCTTAATCTAATATTTGTAAAAATTAGAATAACTCCTACCCCCAGAACAATTTCAAGAAATAATGCGACAAAGGGAGGTATTTGAGGAATAGAATTTATTATTCCGTAGAGAATTAGAAATGGAATAATTGAAGCAAGACCAAGCCAGTTTCTTTTATTTACTTTTGTGTTTGGGTCTCTATCTGCACCAAGAACTTTTGCTAACTGTTTTTCGTAAGCATTAATTGTTCTCGGTAAAAGTGTATCGCCAAAAAGATGTGTAATTTTTTTTATTGGTCTAAATATTTTTCCAAAAAAGGAATTAGACTCCTCCCCTTTTTTCTCTAATTTCATATACTTAGAAGCTAATACAGGATTAATAACCAAAGCAACAAATAGTGATGCAGATAATGTTACAATTAATGTGATTGGTAAATACTTCATAAAATCGCCAATTACTCCTGGCCAGAACATTAAAGGACCAAAGACCATAAGTGTTGTAAGTGTAGAAGTTGTGATGGGCCAAGCTACCTCTTTTGCACCTTCTTTTGCTGCCGTTAATAGATCATTTCCCTCTTCGAGAAATTTGTAAGTGTTTTCTATTACAACAATTGCATTATCAACCAGCATCCCCAATGCCAATATTAGGGCAAAAAGAACTACGAAATTTAGTGTAATATCTAACATTGAAAGAACTGTAAAAGAGATTAACATACTAAGTGGAATTGCAAGAGCAACAAATGTAGCATTACGTAAACCAAGTAAAACAAAGAGTACCAAAAGAACAAGAACCAATCCGGAGAATATATTGTTTTCCAAATTTTTAACGCTGCGTCTAATATCATTGGATTGATCGACAGTAACAGAAAACTCAACACTTTCCGGTAATCTCAATTCATATTCCGAAATCACATCTTTAAGCTGGTCAGCAATTTCAATAATGTTTGAACCAGTCTGTTTTGAAATATTTAAAGTAACGCAATCAGCTCCATTAAGCCGTGCGTAAGTTGATCTATCAGCAAAAGCATATTCAACCTTGGCTACATCTTTTACGTAAACAGGCAAACCATCTTTCATCTTTACAATTAAATCTTGAATAATGTATGGTCTATCAAACTCGCCAGGTACGCGAACTAAAAAACTTGAATTCCCTATATCGATGGAGCCACCCGGTATGGTTTTGTTTTCATTTTGGATAGCATCAATTACATCATCAAATCGGATATTGTAATGAAACAGTTTATTTATATCTACATCAACTTTTACTTCACGCTCAAGTCCGCCGCTAATTTTTACTTCAAGAACTCCGCTAATATTCTCCATTTCATCTTTCATATCCTCGGCAATATCTTTTAACTTTACCAAGCCAAGCGGACCAGAAATATTAAAAGTAAAAATTGGAAATTCAGAAAAATTGAGTTCAATTATTTGTGGTTTCTCAACATCATCAGGCAGCTCTTTTTCAGCCTTGTTTACTTTATCACGTACTTTCTGTAGTGCATCATCAATATCAAAACCAGAATCGAACTCAACCTTAATATTTGAAAAGCCTTCTGTTGATGAAGAAGTAATCTCCTTTACATCACTTATAGAATTTAATTCTTTTTCAATAGGTTGCGTTACAAGCGATTCAATATCTTCCGGTGAAACTCCAAAATAAGGAGTTGCAACAATTATCAACGGAATTTGAACATCCGGAGCAGCTTCCCTTGGGAGCGACATATAAGATGACACACCCGCAATAATTATTGCAAATATTAGAACAAATACACTGGTTCGATTATCAATACTAACATCGGTTAATTTCATTTTCTACCTTTTTTTGAATCTATTTAACTCTTTAATTTTTAATCTCTATTCAACAACATTAATAGCCTGACCATCAATCAAACTCTGATAGCCTACAACAATTAATTTATCACCATCATTCAAGCCTTCTGAAACAGCTACTTTGTCACCACTTCTTTTTAGAATTATTACTTCCCTACCTTCAGCTATTCCATTATTTTCTACATAGACAACATATCCATTATCTACCCTTGTAATTACTTCTGTTGGTATGGTAATCATCTTATCATAGCTTTTAGTTTGAATTTTTACATCAGCAATCAATTCTGGTTTTAACAACTTTTCTTTGTTGAAAATTGTTATTTCAATAGGGAAAGTTCTGTTAGTAGCATTAACAGATGTGCCCACAAAGCTAATCTTACCGGTGTATTCTTTGCCAACTGCGTTTATTAGCACAGCTACCATATCCCCTTTTTTCACTAAAGTAATAAAATTTTCCGGAACACCAGCTTCAATTTTAACTTTACCAATATCTATTAAGTTAATAATTGGCTGACCAACAGGAGCAAGCTCACCTTCTTCATAATATTTGTAATCGATATACCCGGAAAATGGAGCAACAATAAATGTGTTGTTATACCTTGTTTGAATCATACTTAAATTAGCTTTTAATTGCTCCATACCATATTTGGATTGCAGATATTGAATCTCACTATTTACATTTTGCTTGTATATCATTTCTTGTTTTTGAAATGTAATTTCAGCCAACTCAAACTGAGCTTTTGTAGCGTCCAAATTTGCTTTTAAGATATCATTATCAATCTCTAATATTGTTTCACCTTTTTTTACATAATCCCCTTTATCCTTAAGATATTTAGTTATTTTACCTCCCTCGGTTGCAGATAAAAGTGCTTTTTGAAATGGTTTTACAGTACCAATAACTGAAATAAAATCTGAATATTTTCCACTTTTCAGCACAATTGTTTTAACACTAATTTTCTTAATTACTTCTTTCTTTTTTTCAGTTGTGTTTCCCTCACTTTCTGAACAACCAATAAAACTTATACTGCCAATTAGCAGTAAGACAACTATTAAATATTTAACTAACTTCATTATATATCCTTAATTTAAATTAAAATCTATTTCTGTATATTTATTTCCCAACAACAAATCGAGACGTGCGTGGTTTAACAAATAATCATAAACCGATTGCAAATAATTTACTTGAGATGAAATTAAAGCACCTTGTGCATCTGTTACTTCAAGCTGCGTTCCTAAACCAGTATTAAATCTCTTAAGAGATATTTGATATCCCCTCTCTGCCTGAGACATTGCAACCGTATAAGCACTAATTTGCTCCCCCGATTTATTTATTTGCAGCAATACATTTACGTAATTATTTTTTACAGTCTCTTTTGTATTCACCAAATTTTCAATCGATATTTTATGGTCAATTTTTGCTTGTTCCACTTTTGAACTTGTTGCAAATCCCTTAAAAATAGGAACTTTAATTGATATACCAACATTAAGTGAATTATAATATTCCCAATCAGCAGGAGCAAATGTATCATCAAAAGCCTGAACTTGCCAATTGCCAAATGCTTGTACTTCTGGTAAATGTTTAGTCCATTCGTAACTTGCATTTAAATCTTGCAATTCCGATTGTAATTCCATCTGTTGAATTAAATTATTCTTAATGTAAATTGTATCTAATCCAGCCACATAATTTGGAAGTTCTTTTTCAGCAAATATTAATGAATCGGAAATTGAATACTGAGTATTTAAATCACTTCCCATAACTAATTTCAAATTGTTCATAGCTTGTTTTTTCTGATTTACAGCACCAGTTTTTTCAGGAATTAAATTTTGATATGTTACATTTGCTCTAATATAATCATACTCAGACACCATCCCTGCATCATACATTACTTTACTATCATCCAAATTTTCTTTGGCTCTTTTAATCTGATGGTCTGCTAACTTCACAAATGAATCGGCTAACAAATAGGTATAATAAGCATCTCTAACTTTTAGCACTAAATCATCTTCTGAATATTGTGCAGCTCTATCTGTAACTTCAGCATAAGTTTCAGCAATTTTAGTAGCTAAAAATAATGCTCCACTAAATAGTGGTTGCTCTAGACTTACACCAGTTGTAAAAGTATTTTTAGAACCCATAGAAAATGTTTGAGTTCTTCCACCAAAATCAATCGTCATCTTTGCTCTTTCAATTGCATTAGTGTAATTAACTGTTCCACTTATGTGTGGTAAAACCGATAGCCCAAAGGCTTCAGTCTCTTGCTCAATTGCTTTCTCTCTATTTAGCAAAGCTTGTTTGTGCAAATGATTATTTTCAATTGCAAGTTTTACACATTCCTCTAATGTAATTTCTTTAACTTCTTGAGCAAAAATTGCTGCTGCTGAAAAAATTAAAATAATTAGAGATTTAAAAATTGTTTTCATTCTATCCTTATTTTTTAAATTTAATTCCATTAAATAAAATATCAGTTATAAATTTTGCTTCTTCCTCTATAGTCGCTTCACATAAATTTTCATTAATTAATAAATCGTATATATATGCGAAGCCAGAGATTTTGAAAAGTCGTATAATTCTTTCAGAATCTAATTTTCGTATCTCTTTATTTTTAATTGCTAATTTGGTTCTCTTTATAATTAAACTAGTTATTTCTTTCTCACATCCGTTCATTATTTTAGACATTTCACATTTTGTCGATTTTTCATGGTGCATTTTCGTAAATACCAACAGAAAAAATGCTTCTTTATTTTCTAAACAGAAAATCAAATCTCTTTTTGTTGTGTTTAAAATAAAGTCGTATAAAGTATCCGTCTCATTATAAACTTCTTTAATACTTTTTTTATGCTCCTTTAGAATAAGCAGGATAATTTCTTTATAAATTTCTTCTTTGCTGGAAAAATAATTGTAGATTGTTCCCTTCCCAAATTCAGATTTTTCAGCAATTTCATCCAACGTTGCAGCTTTAAATCCTTTCATTGCAAATATCTGAATAGCTGCATTAAGAATTTCTGATCTCTTAAATTCTCTCTCTCGCTCTTTACGTGTTAATGTTTTTTGCTTCATTATATCTCTTAGTTCTATAAATGACTATATAGTCAGATGTAAAACTATATGTTTTTTTTATGAACAGCAAGTCATTTCAAAAATTATTATCTGTTACAATCAATAATCTCAAACACAAATCTCACCTCTACCATTCACCTCACACGCTTTTATTTACAACATTCATAAATAATGAATTTTTTATTCTCGGCAGATATTCTTACATCACTAAATATTTTCACCAAATGTGTTTTTAAGTTTAAGTGCTTACTTGCAACTAATTGGAAATGCCCGTCAGTTTTTAGAATTCTCTTGGTTTCTCTAAATAATTCGATGGAAATCTCAATGTTCGTTTCATACTCAAAATGTGATGGCGGATTTGAAATAATAAAATCAAAATAATTTTCATCAAATTCTTTTAAATTATCTGTGTAATGGAAATGAATATTTTCCCCATTCAAATTTAGCTTTGATGATTCTACAGCGAGGATGGAATCATCCACTAAATGGATTTCACAATTCGCTTTCCGTTCATTTATTGCATAAGCCAGAACTCCATTGCCGGAGGCTAAATCTAAAATTATATTATCAGTCTCTTTAATATTTATATTTTCAATTAAATATTGTGTTGCATAATCAATATTTTTTGCCGAAAACACGCCAAAGTATTGCTGGATATTTTTATTATCATTTAATCGTATTTCATTTATTATTGATGAATGTTTAATCTGTTTCGGTTTGCTTAAAATAAGAATCCGCGATTTCTTCCAAGCCAATGATTGCTCAACTTCCTCAAAATACTCCTTTGCAATATCCAACATTTGTGAGGTGAAATACTTTGTCATAAATCCGCATATTATTACTGATTCACTCTCCAATAATTCCGATACTTGATTAAGATAGAGACGAAACAAATCCATCGATTTTGGAATTTTAATAATGCTTAATTCTATTGGCGAATTTGGATTATCAAGTGGAGTGAGAAATTCACATTTTGATAACTCTAATTTATTTAAAGTAATATTAGATTTAATAGATTTTTCTTGTGATTTATTATCAATTATAATTTTAGGGGAATAATCAATTAGTGAAGAACTCAAGAATCCAAAACGATCATTAAAAATAATAACATCTTTAACTTTAATTTCATTTTCATTAATATGTTTTAGAATATATTCATCAGCACTATTCCAAGCTCTCAACGATTTGTTTTCACTGTGCGGATATCGAACAATGTTTAACTTTTTACTATTTACTTTATTGCTCATAATTACTCACGTTTAAATTGAGTGCAAATATAATTATTCTAAAGTATAGTTTGTGATTGTAATGCAATTAGGGTTATATTTTATTTTGTCTGTAGGATAGGAGTCTCACACAGACCTTTGGGAGAGTTTCACAGACTTAAACGGAATAAGGTTTAAACCAGTAATGCACTGCATCCTTTTGAGGAAAAAACCTTATTCTATGTAATATTTTATCTACACACTAAAATCCATATAGACCCATATTTTTCAATGGAGTTTAAACAAAACCGGAACAGTAACTTGTACTTTTACCGCTCGTCCACGTTGTTTACCCGGGCTAAACATTGTATTTTTCACAGCCCTTAAAGCCTCCTCGTCACACCCTCCACCAATTCCTTTTAACAATTCGACTTTAAATACTTTCCCTTCTTCATCAACAAATGCTTTTACAAATACTCTACCTTGCACACCTCCACGTATTGCAATTTCCGGATAGTCTATTTGTTTTTGAATTGCTGCAATGCCCCCAATTGGTGTAGGCATTTCTTCAACAACATAGAAAATGTAATCTGGTTCTACTTCACTAGTAGTTTCCCTTGGTGCAACTATACCAACATCAGCATTAACATCCAACTCTGTCGATTCAATTTCAACATCATCTAAAATATCATCAGTTGGTGATTCAATTGGAATTACTGGTTTGGGTGGGGGTGGTGTCGTTTCAAACTCGGTTATAGGTATATCAATTGAAGTTATTATTGCTGGAGGTGGTTCTGAATCTAATTTGGAAATTTCAACATCTGGAAAAAATTTGAAAGCTAAAATAATAAGTGAAAGAGAAAGGATTAAACTTGTTTGAAATACTCGGTAGTACTTCCGTTTAATATCGAACTTAGGGTTCTTCATTAAAGCCATGATAACCTCACTTTATTTGAAAAGATTAATTGATTATTTGAAGCAGCTTTTCGACTTCTACAGAAGAATGTTTCTTTTGTTCCAAGTAGTGTTGATGCACAAATTAGAAATGTAGTTTAAACTAAAAAAGGCGTCTTAATTAGACGCCTTAAATTTTTACTGTAGTTTGAAAAGTACTGGAACAGTTACTTGCACCTTAACAGGCTTACCTCGCTGCTTTCCAGGTTTAAACATTGTACTATTTACAGCAGACATTGCTGCTTCATCACAACCAGCACCAATACCACGAATAAGTTCAACCTTTGTAACTTTACCATTCTCATCAACGTATGCTTTAACATAAACTCTACCCTGTACTCCCGCACGTTTTGCAATCTCAGGATAAACAATTTTTTTCTGAATAGCACTAATACCTCCAATTGGTTCCGGCATTTGCTCAACAGCAACAAAGAAAACAGGTTCCTCTTCCTCTTCCTTTTTCGGAGGTGGAGGTGGAGCAGCCATTTCTGCATCCATATCTAATTCAGTCGATTCAATTTCAACATCATCCAAAACATCATCTGTCGGAGCTTCTATAGGAATTGGAGGTTTTGGAGGTGGGGGCGGAGCAGTTTCCTGTTTAGTAGCTTCTACATCCTCTGTATTAATTAATTCTTGAGGAGCATCTATTTCTATTATAGTTTGATTAAATTCAGGAAAGAACTTAAAAGCAACAATTAATAGAGTTAATGAGATAATTAAACTAATTTCCCAATACCTTTGATATTTACGTTTTAAGTCAAACTTTGGATTTTTCTTTAAAGCCACTACGACCTCCTTGTTTCAACAAATTTTAAGTGGTAACTTAAAAAATGATTAGTGGATTGTCAACCTTATTACTTTATTTTATAGAATCAAATTATGTTTATTTGTTTTTTTTACTACTATTCAAATTTTCAGAAATAATTACTTTTACTAATAATATTCCAATTAAACTACCCAATCCATCTGCAACCAAATCCCACCAGTCAAATGCTCTACCGGGAATAAATATCTGATGTACTTCATCAATAATTCCATAAAAGGTAGTAATTAAAAAAGTAAATAACATCGACTTTTTTGATAATAACGGGAATTTCTTCTGAATGTAAAGTGTAAAGTTCAATAAAAATGCTAATACTAAGTATGCTCCAAAATGTTTTAACTTATCTGAGGTCCCAAATATTGTGGGAATATGATTACCAGGAATACTTGTTAAAATAAAAATTAACAACCAGTATAATCCTAATGGGAGGTATAGAAACATCCCCCTATTTGAAAGAAATAATTTATATAATCGAATTCCGTAAGAAACTAATCGCACTCGGTAAGTTCTCCTCTATTTTGGTTGCAGTAATTCCATATTCTGTTTCCTGTTCAATAAGTAAATCTGCTGAAAGACCATGCAGATAAACCCCAGTAATAATAGCACTTTCAATATTTTTTGAATAAGATGTAAGCCCGGAAATCACTCCAGTTAACACATCACCAGAGCCAAATTTTGCCATACCAACATTACCTGTAGAATTAATTAATTTCTCTCCGTTCGGTAAAAATATAATTGTTGGTGCTCCTTTTAAAACTAAGATAGAGCCACTCTGCTGTGCAAATTCACTTCCATAATTTAGAAGATTTAATTGTAACTCCTCAATTGTAACATCTATTAAATGTGCAAACTCAGCGTGATGAGGAGTAAATATTTTATTTTTGAAATCAAATTGAGAATATCCAATTTCACCAACTGCATAAATTGCATCAGCATCAATAACCATTTTTTTATTTTTCTCTTTCTTAATAATAGATGCAACAGCTTCGAGAGTTTCCTCATCCCTACCAAGTCCACTTCCAATTGCAATTACATCAGCCCAATTAATTTGAGGTTTTAATTCTGTAATATTTGAAGTAGTTAGGTGCTCTTTCTCTTTATCATTGTAAGGAGCAAAAACAGTTTCACCAATATTGGATGAAATAAAATTTCTAACTGATTTTGGAAATGCCAACAAAGCCGCACCTGTCCCTACTTGAAAAAGAGAGCGCACTAACAAAGATGCAGCTCCCGGATATTTACCAGACCCAGCTATTGCTAATACTTTTCCGTTAGAATATTTATGCGATACTTTTTTCTTTTGCGGTAGTCCAAGAAATGCATCTTCTGGTTCTATTAAATACTCTGACACATTTTGATTATCAAAATACTCGCTACCAATCCCAATAGAGCCTTTCTCTACTTGCCCTGCAAATTCATAACCCTTTCCGTAAAACAAACCAGTTTTATAATCTGCTAAAGTTATTGTCAAATCAGCGTTTATAATTGTTGAAGCCGTTGCAGTTGTAAGGTTTAAACCACTTGGTAAATCAATTGCAACTTTTATTGAGTCGAGTTGATTAGCATATTCTATAATACTTCTGTATGGTTCACGAACTTCACCTTTCGTTCCAGTACCAAGAAGTCCATCAATAATTACATCACAACTTTTTAATTTACTCAAATCTTTTTTCGATTTATAAAGTAACAACTCTGAACTTCCAATATGCTTTAGTAACTTTGTTAAAATAGTAAAGTTGGTTTCTGCATCACCACTTAACTCGTTTCTTTTTCCAGCAAAAATTATTTTAACAGAAAACCCACTATTAATAAAATGACGTGCAACTGCAAAAGCATCTCCGCCATTATTCCCTTTCCCTGCAACTATTCCAATCACCGAACTTCTATCTAACGACTTCATATTTTTTCTGATAGAATCAAAAATAGAAATTGACGCATTCTCCATCAAAACAATTCCAGGTATCTTTAATTGCTCAATGGCATACTTATCAGCGTTACGTATTTGCTCTGTTGAAAATAATGGTATCATAGTTACTCAAAAAATATTATGTCGTCACTAATTTTCTTAATCGAAAGTTTGTGTTTGCTTTCAATTGAAAGCTCTATTGGAATATGATTATTGAAATCGAATAAATCATCACCGCTCTGAACAAGAACAATTTTAATTATATCATATTTTGAAAGCTCTTCTTCCAAATCTTTGTAATCGTAAAAATAGATTTCAGTGTAAGCATCAGTAGCTCTAACACTCGCACCTTTCAACTCTTTACTAAAATCTGTAATTATATCTGAGTCAATTACAATTTTTAATATTTCTGCTTTGAACGGAAGCAGTACTCTATTGCCGTAGTAAAGACCACCGCCGTTATCATTTAGAACTTCATCTATAGTTTTCATAATTGCTCCTTAAAAATAAAATACTAACCAAACAAGAATAAACAAAGGGATTAATATTGGAAGAGAATACCTATAAACATAAGCAAAGAAACTTGGCATTTTAATACCAGCACGCTCAACAATTGATTTTACCATAAAGTTTGGACCATTCCCAATATAAGTCATAGCTCCAAAGAATACAGCAGCTACAGATATTGCCTGCAAAAATATTACATCAAGCATCATAAACTCTTTTACATCTGCTTGACTATTAATATCAAGCCCAAATTTACCCATTGCTGCACTAAGGAAGTTTAAATAAGTTGGAGCGTTATCCAACACTCCGGAGAGCAAACCAGTACTCCAGAAAAACATTCCTGCAGTTAATTTATCACCAAGCAGATTTGCCTCGTACGAGATTAGTTGCAGTGCTGGAATCATTGTAGCAAAAATACCTACAAACAAAAATGCAACTTCTCTAATTGGTTCAACATCAAACTCGTTATATCTTAAAATTTCTTTATCCGATGTTTTTATAGCAAACAACACAACCGAAAATTGTATTATTTCACGAAGCCCAATAGGAGATGGAGAAAGATTCGGCACCCAACTCATAACATTGGGGTCAACAAATACAGCTAGTAAAATAATTAATAGATAAATTAAATTTTTTGCACCTTTGAATTCAATCTTTCCAGTATATTCTTTTTCAGTTTCATCTCCCTTGTTTCTTATATCAATAAAATAAAAAATAGTTGTGATAAGAATAATTGTTGGCAACCAAATGTACCAAATGTGTTCAAAGAACCAGAAAAAATCTATTCCTCTTAAAAAGCCTAAGAATAGTGGCGGGTCGCCAATTGGAGTTAAAGCTCCACCAATATTACTAACAATAAAAATAAAGAACACAACCAAATATGGTTTCATTCTATCTTGGTTAATTTTAATAAATGGTCTAATCAACAGCATTGATGCACCTGTAGTACCAATCAAGTTTGCTATAACCGCACCAAACAAGAGGATGCTAACATTTAAAAGTGGAGTAGCTTTTTTATCAACCTTTATCATAATACCACCAGAGGCAAAAAATAGGGATGCCAAAAGTGCTATAAACGAAAAATACTCGGCAGCAGTATGGAGTAAACTATGAGTATCATTTAATATAAACCAATAGTATGCTGCCGTTATTGTTCCCAACACAACTGATATTTTGGGATAATGATGCTCCCAAAAATGATGATAAAATATTGGTCCAGTAGCAATCATAATTAATAAAATCACAAATGGTAAGACCATCAAAGGGTTTGGCAGCTCATGTTCAACCTTTTCTATCTCATTGTTTTGCACAACTTCAGTTTTTGCTTCACCTTGTTTAGTTTCTTGTGCAATTAATTTATTAGAAACAGAAAAAAGCATCAACACTGAAAAGAGGAATACTAAAATATGTTTTTTCATTTACTATCCTTTTACGGTGTGTTTCTATAAATCATACGAGGGAAAGGAATAGTTTCACGCAAATGGTCAATTCCACAAATCCAAGTAATTGTTCGTTCAAGTCCAAGCCCAAAGCCAGAGTGAGGTACAGAGCCGTATTTTCGTAAATCGAGATACCACTTAAAGAAATCAACAGGAAGTTCGTGTTCTTTAATTCTACCAAGCAACTTGTCGTAATCATCTTCCCTTTGACTTCCGCCAATAATTTCGCCATACCCTTCGGGGGCAAGCACATCAACACAAAGAGCAAGTTTCTCGTTTTCCGGATCACGTTTCATATAAAATGCTTTTATTTCTGCTGGGTATCTATGCACCATTACTGGCTTATCAAATTTGTTCGAGATAATTGTTTCGTCAGTAGCACCAAGGTCTTTACCCCACTCAACTTCATGCCCCTCAGCTTTAAGCATTTCTATTGCTTCATCGTAGGATAGTCTTGGGAATGGTCTCTCTATTTTTTCTAACTTTGAAATATCTCTTTCAAGAATTTCCAAATCGGCTTTGTTATTTTTAAGTACAGACTTAACAATGTATTCAAGAAATTCTTCTGCGAGATCCATATCGTCATCTAAATCATAAAATGCCATTTCAGGTTCAACCATCCAGAACTCTGTTAAATGTCTGCGGGTTTTCGATTTTTCTGCACGGAATGTTGGTCCAAATGTATAAACTTTTCCGAGTGCAATTGCACCAGCCTCCGCATATAGCTGCCCAGACTGAGTTAAGTATGCTTTACCTAAATCGAAATATTCCATTTCAAAAAGTGTTGATGTTCCTTCACTTGCATTAGGTGTAATTATTGGAGGATCGAACAGAGTAAAATCTCTGTTATCAAAAAAGTCGCGGATAGCTTTCACAATTCTATGACGAATTTTCATAATTGAAACTTGCCGTTTTGAACGCAGCCATAGATGGCGATTGTCAATTAAAAATTCAATTCCATGTTCTTTAGGTGTTATGGGGTAATCATCCGAAGAACTAATTAGCTTAACATCAGTCGCATCAAGCTCGTAGCCCCCTACTGCTCTTGGCTCTTCTTTTACAATCCCCGTTACTTCATACGAGGCTTCCTGATGAAGCTGCTCAGCTACATCAAAAACTTCTGGGGTTACATTACCTTTGAAAACGATACACTGCAAATATCCAGTTCCATCGCGCAAGATTAAAAATTTAACTTTTCCACTTGCTCTTTTGTTATACAGCCAACCTTTTAGTGTAACTTCTTTACCCACATGCTCTGATAGGTCTTTAATATAAATTTCTGGTTTCATAATTATTTTATCTTTTTAATTTGAAAATAAGTAATTGTGAAATATAAAGAATGGGTTGTGTAATTACAAAATTAGGGAATATTTAGAGCAAAGTTTTTCAGTATTTGTAAACCTTGTTCACCCGATTTTTCCGGTAAAAATTGAACTCCATAAAAATTATCTTTTTGAATGGCAGCAGCAAACTTACTTTCACCATTTGTAATAGCAATAGTACAATCAGTAATATCAGTATGATAATTGTTATTAAAATAAAACTGAGTACCATCTGCAATATTTGCTAACAGCTTATTCTCTTTTACAATTTCAATTTTTCTCATTCCGGGAATTCTTATAATAGCTTCGGTTAATGTATTATTTATAATATCCGATTCAATTAGTCCAAGGCAAGAGATTCCATCATTGGATTTGTGACAAAGTAACCCCATGCCAAGAGAAATACCAAGTGTTGGCTTTTTAAGAAAACGCAATAAACTGAATAGATTAAAGAGATGAATACGCTTAACAGCCTTTGATAGATTGGATGCATCACTTATGATAATTTTATCACAGTGAATTATATCCTTTTCATTTCGTGTTTTTATAAAATCGATATTTAGTAACGAGAGAATTTCTGTTAACTCACTCGTGTTATTAATACCGTAATCAATTATGCCAATCATTTATTTCAACAAATTATTTTTTGAACATAAAAGATAAAATAATAATTGGAATAGTTGATTTATTTTTTTTGACAAACACCATCATATTCGCAGATGAATTAAAAGTTACTTAAATTTATAGTTATGGAATTAGAAAGAATATATAACGAGGACTGCCTATCTACAATGGGAATAATGCAAAATGATTTTATTGATTTTGTAATTACTTCTCCTCCTTACGATGATATAAGAAATTACAATGGTTATAATTTTGAATTTGAAAATATTGCAAAAGAATTATTTAGAATTTTGAAAGAAGGTGGTGTTGTAATTTGGGTTGTTGGTGATTCAACAATGAAAGGAAGTGAGTCTGGCACATCATTTAAGCAAGCATTATACTTTAAAGAAATTGGATTCCGATTGCATGATACAATGATTTATTATAAAAACAATCCAATGCCACAGACTGGGAATAGATATCATCAACATTTTGAATATATGTTTGCATTTTCCAAAGGCACCCCAAAAACATTTAACCCTCTTACAGAGCCTACTAAATATAGGGGATTAGCCAATATGAAAAATAGAGGACAAGCTGGAACTTTAGACTACGAAAAAGTTGAGAGAACAAAAGAGAAAAAAGTAGGTAATGTTTTCTTTTATTCTGTGGGAGGAGGAATTTCAACAAAAGATAAAATTGCTTATAACCATCCTGCTATTTTTCCGGAAAAACTTGTTCACGATCAAATTATTACTTGGACAAATAAGAATGACATTATCTATGACCCATTTTTAGGAAGTGGGACAACTGCAAAGATTGCTCATATACTAAATAGAAAATGGATAGGCTCGGAAATTTCAAAAGAATATGCAAATTTTGCAGAGAAAAGATTGCATGAACATGTTAACATAAATCTTTTTTCGGCTTAATATGGATTTAATTAAAAAAGCTATTGATGTTGAAAATATACAAGTTAAATTAGTATGAAGTATCTACTATTACAAATTATACTTTTTCTTTTAACATCAATTTCTGTTTTTCCGCAAAACAAAATTAACTCTAAATATTTGTATTCAGATTATGCACTAAAATCTAGTAGAGATAATTTTAAATCAGAACTTGATGCACGAATAGAAACAACATTTTCTTTGCAGCTAAATAGCAAAACTGAAAAAGCATGGTCCTCCCTTTTTAGGGAAGTAGGATTACAATTATATAAATCGGATAAAGTACGTAAAGCTGTAAAAGTTGCAGCAGAGTATGCTCCAATGGGAAGTGTAAAATTCCAGCGAGCTATTGTTGAAGCTATTATTATTCTTTACCCCACAGAGTTTAAGGAATCTATTGATTCCCTTTATGCAGCTACGCAAGACCCAACACTCTATTCTTATTTAATCCATTATTATTCAATTCAGAATTCATTTAATAAATCTGAATATATTACAGAAATGAAAATTAGATTTCCAAATTGGAATAAAGTACCGCAGTTAAATTATCTTATCTATTATTTAGAACAAGATTCACTTTCAGCTCCCCCATTAAAGGATATTCTTTCACATAAATTCATTGAAGGGAAAACGATTATCTATTCGTTATATAGAAAGGATAGAAGTTACCCGGGAATTACAATAATAAAAAAACCAAATGGCGAATTTGTTAAAAGTGAAAATGACTCAATATTTTATGTGCAGCAGTTAGCACTCTCTGTTTCAAACCTTCCGGGATATTTGAGCCAAGGGAATACACCACAAGGAATTTTCTCCATTGTTGGGTTTTACAACTCACCCACTCCATCCATTGGTCCTACCGCAGCAGTGTTAACACGCATCCCTTACGAAGTTCCAATAAAGCTTTGGTATCACAACACCGTTTCCAAATCCTATTGGGATATTAAGGATTACAAAAATCTTTTACCAGAAAGCTGGCAAGAATACTTACCAATTTATGAATCGTATTATGCAGGTAAAACCGGACGCAGAAAAATTGTAATGCACGGCTCTGTTGATGATTTATCATTTTATGATAAACTTCCCTACGCTCCCCTAACCCCATCCAAAGGGTGTTTAACTACAATTGAAATTTGGAATGATTCAACTGGAGAGAATATTAGAAGTGACCAAGCAAAATTAATGAATGCTTTCTTTTCAACAAGACAGCTATACGGATTTCTAATTGTGATTGATATTGATGATAAAAAGGAAGCAGTTACAATTGAGGATGTGCTTCCATACATCAAAGATTAAATACTTATTTCTTCAACTCTTGCCATATTAGTGCTGATGCACCAAGTATTGCAGCATCGCCCTCTTCAAGACCAGATTTAATTAGTTTAATTTTACCTTTGTGAAAATGAAGAAGATTACTTTCCATATTTTTACGAGTTGGTGCAAAGAGAATTTCACCAGCTTGAGCAAGACCGCCGAATATTACAATTGCTTCCGGACTTAGAATTGCCACAGCATCTGCAAGAGCTTCACCTAATAATTTACCAGTATATTTAAATGCACTTATTGCAACTTTATCACCACTCATTGCAGCATCATAAATTTGCTTTGCAGTAAGCTGATTGAATGAGATATTCCTCAAAGAACTTTCATCTCGGGATGATGCAAGCAATTCAAAAACTGTTCTTATAATTCCAGTTGCTGATACATAAGTCTCTAAACATCCTCTATTTCCACAACCACATTTTCTGCCATCTTTTACAATGTTAATATGTCCCAACTCGCCAGCAACTCCGCTATGACCATAGAGCATTTTCCCATCAACAACAATTCCACTACCCAACCCGGTGCCAAGTGTTACTTGAATAAAATTTTTCATTCCTCTTGCGGAACCAAATTCCATTTCCCCAATAGCTGCAGCATTTGCATCGTTGGTTAAAGCAAATGGAATATCGTAATATTTTTTCATTGCATTGGCAACATTAACATATCCCCAATTTAAATTTGGAGGGTTCTCAATACTACCAGTATAGTAATTTCCATCAGGTGCTCCCATTCCAATTCCAATTAGTTTATAATCAGCTGCAAACTTTTTGAACTTTTCATCAAATACTTGGAATACTCTTTCAAACAAACTCTCAGCAGGCTCCATTCCATTTGTTGGTAATGAGTCTTTGAAAATTATTTTTCCCTTTTCGTCAACTATTCCGAAGACGGTGTTTGTGCCACCAATATCAATTCCTAATGTTACGTTTTTCATAAATTATCCAAAAATTTTTATTATTTAATTTCGATTTGTTTTTTCCCAAAATAGTTTGTTCCAATTGCATCAAGTCGTTTGTATTGCTTTATCATTCTCAACTGAAAATCATCAAAATCTTTTTTCGAATCTTCCGTCCAAACTACTTCAGCTAAAGCAGACATTCGCGGAAACGCCATATACTCAACGTGGGCAGGGGTTGGCATATATTCCGTCCAAACATTGCCTTGTGCACCTATAATATATTTCCCTTCCGCTTCGGTTAACTCTGTAGGAACCGGATTGAAATTATAAACTTTTTCAAGAGGTAAAAATCCACCAATTGCAAGTGGTTCATTTTCGGTATTCTCTGTTTGATAATAATCAAAATAGCAATGTGTTGTTGGTGTCATTACAACTTTATGTTTCAATTTTGCTGCTTCAATTCCGCCGGCATTTCCTCGCCAAGACATAACAGCAGCATTTGGTGCCAGACCACCTTCCAAAATTTCATCCCATCCAATAATCTGTTTTCCTTTTGAACTTAAGAATTTCTCGATGCGTGTTACAAAATAACTTTGCAATTCATGTTCATCGTGCAAGCCCTCATCCTTTATTCTTGCTTGGCATTTTCCGCACTCTTTCCACCTATCTTTTGGTGCTTCATCACCACCAATGTGAATATATTTGGACGGAAATAATTCAACTACTTCAGAAAGTACATTTTCTAAAAATTCAAAAGTCTTTTCATTTCCCGCACAAAAAATATCGTCTGATATTCCCCAAGAAGTACGCACCTTAAATGGTCCGCCAGTGCAGGATAACTCCGGATATGCAGTTAGAGCAGCAACGGCGTGTCCGGGTAATTCAATTTCCGGAACTACAGTAATAAATCTATCCGAAGCATATTTTACTACTTCTCTAATCTCATCTTGTGTATAAATTCCACCATATCTTTTTCCATCAAATTTTTGCGGGTCTGTATTATGATGCCCAATAATTGTTTCCTCTCTATAAGCACTCACTTCCGATAGTTTCGGATATTTTTCAATTGCAATTCTCCAACCCTGGTCTTCGGTTAAATGCCAATGGAAAGTATTCATTTTGTGCATTGTTAGATAGTCGATATATTTCTTAATGAACTCAACAGAGAAGAAATGGCGACATACATCTAAGTGCATTCCGCGCCATTCAAATCTTGGTTTATCTTCTATTTCAACAAAAGGAAGCTTCAACTCCAAATTTTCTACTTTTTTGCTGCCAAATATTTCAGAAGGTAATAATTGAAGTAGAGACTGAATTCCGTAAAACTCACCAGCATAACTGCCGCTAATATTTACTCCATTTTTATTTATCGTTAAACTATATCCTTCATCCCCAAGTTTTTCATCAATTAGATAATTGAGGAATATTGCATTTTTACTTTCACTTTTTTCATTCAATATTTCAAGTTTATAACCAACTACATTTTCTAATTTCTCGTTAAAATACTCAGCAATATTTATGCTTTTCTCTGTAGAACCATTAAGAATTATTTTTGTATCTCTGTTAATTACAAAGTTACCACCGGTAAGCATTAATTTATTTGGTTTTGGAATTATGCTCACAACTTCACCCTCAGTGTTATTGAAACTTGTAGATGTAAATCCAACAATTACTGAAATAATTAACAAAATAATAATTTTACTTTTAACCATGTTATACCAAATAAATATTTTAAAATTTTAATATTAAGATTACAAATTAGCTTCTAAAAGTTATTATAAATTAAATCAAAACCAAAATTGAAAGGAAAGTGTTTCGGTATAAAAAGAATAATGAAATATAATTTTAGTTATCCTACTCGACTTTGCAATTTTGACTATTTATATGGCATATTTACAAATATTCTTGACAATTATTGCTATAACAATTTAAGTAAATTAGTCAATATGACTCATACATTGTCAAATAATCATATATTCTAATTGGCATAAAGTTTGTTTTTGTATAAGTGAATCTCGAGATTATAAAACTATTTTGAAACTAAAAAAAAAAGGAGGAACATCATGGATTTAGTAAAATATTCAAATCAGTTTCCAAGTATTTTTGATCGTTTTTTTGATACAGATATTTGGAATTGGTCAAATAGAAACTTCTCAAATACAGATACAACTTTGCCATCTGTAAATGTAAAAGAAAGCAAGGATGATTTTACAGTGGAAGTTGCTGCACCTGGTTTTGAAAAGGGTGATTTTAATATTGAACTTAATAATGACGTATTAACTATTTCGTCAGAGAAAAAGACTGAGAGCAAAAATGAAGATGATGAAAGGTTAACAAGAAGAGAGTTTAGTTATCAATCTTTTTCACGTTCATTTACACTTCCTGGCATTGTAGAAAGGGAAAAGATTAAAGCAAAATACGACAAAGGTATTTTGAATATTGTTATTCCTAAAAAGGAAGAGGCTAAACCAAAACCAGCCAAAAGGATAGCTATATCTTAACAAATTATTGTTAAAGCAACGGATATTTATCCGTTGCTTTTTTTGAATTTCATATTTTATACTAAACAAGGAGGTTAAAAATGAGAAAAGCGTTATTATTTACTTTTATGATTCTTTTAACTTTTACGGCTTGCAATGGGCAAAACAAAGACAAAACTACAGAATTAGTAACTGACAGTATAAAGTATGTGCAACCAAAAACAAACATTGTAGTAAACAAAGAATATGATGAAGATGGAAATTTAATTAAATACGATTCTACTTATTCTTATTATTACTCTAACATAGAGGGGGATACAACTATAGGAGATAGTATCTTTAATGATTTTAAAGTTAAATTCAATAAAAGATATATTTTCTCGCAAGACCCTTTTTTTGATAATATCTTTTTTCAAGACTCATTACTACAATATGATTTTTATAATAATAATTTTTTTATTGAAAGATTTCGAAAAAATCAGGATAGATTAAATAAACTATTCTTTGATATGGATTCAATAAAAAATGATTTCTTTTTCAAACAATTCAAGAAGCCCAATAACAAGTCAGAAAAGAGTATGTAAAATTGGATGAAACATGATTCACATCTCATTCTACTTAAAATATACCGTCAATGAAGTGGTTTTCGTCTGTGAGACTCTAACAGACAATTTGGGTTGTGTATATTTCCCCTTTTACCATCAAAATTAGGCATCCCGAAAGTTTTAGGGATGCCTAATCGATTAACTCGCTCTAAGTATATATACCGATTCGTCATATAATCCCTAATACTTTACTTTCTGAAGTTGTACCGTCCTAAAAAAAGATTGACACAAAAAAATGGATAAATAGTCAACTAAAACAAGGACAAAGTATGAAGAGCAAACGAGTAAGTTATAGAGGCTGACCACAGAATTATAGTGACGATTTTAAATGGAAAGTAGTTCAAGAAGTATAGAATAAGAGAAATAGAAGGAGCTCTTGAAAGAGAGCAGAATTCAATAAATTGGAGGAGTTAGATGCATACAAACCAATTTACGAAATTTACAAACAGTATTTCGGGTATATGAACATTGGGCGAAAAGGTAAAAACCGAAGCGGATAAAATCCATGCATATAATGGTGGATTTTTCTACCCCTAGTATTTTATAAACATATCACTCCTACGGAATTGTTTTGAAATGATTCTGGGTTAAAACTAAAAATTAATAAAAAAATAATTATTTCCTTTGAATATTTTTAATATTTTCTTAACTTAGCTAAGTATATGACTAACTAACAGAGAAGAAGATGTATCAGGTAAATATTCACGAAGCAAAAACTAACTTATCAAAACTAATTAAAAAAGTAATTGAAGGAGAAGAAGTAATAATAGCAAAGGGAAATAAGCCTGTTGCTAAACTTATTCAATTGGATTATCCCAAACCAGAACGCAAACTTGGAACAGCAGCCGGTTTAATTGAAATTGCAGATGATTTTGAATCTTCTATTGATGATTTTAAAGAGTATATGTCTTAATTATATGAATTATTTATTTGATACACACACTCTTTTGTGGAGTGTTGGAGATACAACAAAATTAAGTGAAAATGTTAAACAACTTTACCTTAATTCAAACAACAATATTTTTTTTAGTATTGTAAGTATTTGGGAATTAGCAATAAAAATTAGATTGCAAAAATTAAACCTAAATGTACCTCTTCAGAATTTTGTTGATGAACATATTTTAGGAAATAATATTCAAATTTTAGATTTAAAGCTTAACCATTTGTTTAAACTTGAAAAACTCCCTCTTCATCACAGAGACCCTTTTGATAGAATAATAATTTCCCAAGCATTTGTGGAAAATTTACCCATAGTTGGAATTGACAAAACTTTTGATAATTATCAAATAAAACGAATTTGGTAACTCTAAAACCGATAACTCATACTCAATTCAGGATAGAAAATTCGGTTGTACCCAATTGAATTTGTTTGCACCTTCACTTCTGCTTTAAAACTTTTATTGTAACTATTTGCTGCCAATGCTGCCTCAACAGCACTGATAATATGATTAGTAATTAAAACTTTAACAGCGAGACTTGAATAGTCGTAGTAGCTATTAGCTTTACCACGTTCATCAGCGTACCACAAAAATGTTGGAGTTAGCGGGTCTCCATAATTATAAGCATCATCATAATTAAAATCATTCCAACCCGGATTAAACTGCTGGTACTTCCCTATTAACTCGTAATACTGCTGGTCGCCATAAGCAGGAAGCAGATGAGAGTAGTAGCCGCTTATGGTTCTCTCCAAATTATTTAATCTACTCCAAATTACATTCCCATCATTATCAAATATATCTAAAACAGGGGCACCTTCTGGGATTTGCGAGTTTAATCTATTTGCATTATCAACAGTCCAATTAGCATATTTATCTACATTCCATCCAGCTTCAGAATCTGCAAATGCTTCGTAGCTTGCAACTTGGTCTTCACCCTTATTATAATAGATAATAGCAGCAGCAATTGCAGCAACTTCGATAGCAACGAAAATTGCAGTCTTCCAGTAGTCTTCATTGTAAAACTGTCCAGCACCAGGGAGTACAACCGACATTCCGGCAGCAAGCATCGGCGAGCGTTTTTTAAATACTATATTAGATTCACTATCATCAAATTGATAATTATTTGAACTAATTAATAAATCTTGTGAAATATTTCCACTTAGTTTTAATTTACTCTCTTGAGCAAAAATTGAAACTGCAAAGATGAGTATTATAAATATTGTTTTTTTCATTTTGTTTTTCTGATTTATTTTTTTATCTATTTTACACTTTAAAATATTTATTCATTATTTCCTGTTTTCGCAGATTGCAGAGTAATCTACGCTACTTAGAACAAATATATCTATTTTAACTAAAAAGAAAAATCAAACAGAATTCCAGCATAGAAGATGAAGTCCTTACCATATAAAATATCTTCACCACGAATTTTAGTGCTAAATTTATCGAACCCGTATGCAACATTTGCAAATATTGCCGTTGGGAAGAGATAGAATGAACTCATCTTTAAACGAACTTCTACACCCATAGCTTTTTTTGCTTTATTTATTCCCGCAAAATTGCCATTCCACGCATCACCAATATCTGCATAAACCGACATAAATATTTTATCTAAATACCATGGTCCAAGTCTTCCATCAATATTTCTGTAGAGTGGAAATCTGTATGAAAGGTGCATCCAATATGCTTGGTTACCACCTATTGAATAGAAGGGATATCCTTTCATTCCCACTAATCCGCCTACATAATAATCAAAGAAAGTTGGAAGTTCAGCACCAATAATTGAACCAGCTTTCACTCTTCCATTTATTGTATGTCCATATTTGTTAATTGAAATATACTCTCTCCAATCCATTTCGGCTCTTACAAAATTATAATCGTTGTATTGCGGAACTAACACTCCATCTACAATAGTATATTCACCTTCATCATTATAATCATTATTTTCATAATTTAGCTGGAATGTTACTTCCCTTCCCATAGGATTTATATCAGCATCCTTATGAGATTCAAGACTTTTATGCCAATATGTAAGTTGGATATTCCTTCCAATAAAATATGTGTCTCTTGTTGAAGGATACAAACCGCCATTATTCGGCAAAGGAAAACTACCAAGAGCAGCTACATAATCACTATATATAAAGCGGAGTTCTATATTATTCCCCTTAGCAAATACTCTATGCTTAAAGGCTAAGTCAACTTCAAATAAATTATAGGTAACATCTGTGGGAACAATATTATCATAATTAACACCAGTTGAGTCTTCATACCTTCCAAAATACAAATCAACATCTGCTTTTCGGCTTACACTATAAAGTTCGAGTGTAACTTGTGGTTTAAGCCCAATGCCATAAAGGAGTGGGAGTTTATCACGATATTCTAACGACAGATAAATATCTCGTTCTAATCGTTTGTTTATTGAAGCAGCACCAAAAATTGAATATCTATTTAGATAATCGTTTGAAGTAAAATAGACACCAGGTTTCAAAATATCTAATGGGTCATCTGTTAGTGTATAATTATCAAATCGGATAAATGGGAAAAATGTCATTTTAGAGAAAAAGCCCGAATATGGTTTAGTTTCATATTCTACTTTCGTATCGTCATAATTTACTAATTTATTTAAATTAAAATTATTTATATCACCATTAGGCTTATCTTTACCAAGTGGAGGGTTACTCATCCAGATATATTTTTTTGTATCATCAACATTAACTTGCTCTTCAGCATCTAATTTGTAAATTTGATACCCGCTTGAATTATAACCAGCATAGATAATATTTCCACTACTATCTATAGTGGGCATAAACGTACCGCCAAGTACGTTAGATATTCTGCTACGCTTATTTGTTGTTTTATCTATTTTGTAAAGGTTAAAAATACCAGTTTCGTTTGATGCATATATTAAATTTCCATCATTATCGTATATGGCATTTCGTTCGTCATTTTTTGTTTCCACTAAGAATTTGAAATTTGAACCGTCCACATCAACCCTTGCAATATCACGCCCTTCCTTAATTGAGTAATCAAAAATAATGTGCGAATCATCGTTAGAGAATTTGGGATTGTAGATTTGCTCACCCTCTTCAAAAAAAGTTAGTCGCTTAAAGTTCTTTCCATCAACATCGATAGTGCCTAAATTAGTTGTACCATCCTTCTGAAAAACGAATGTAATTTTCTTTCCATCATGCGAAAGATTCGGATTATTTGCCCGTAATCCAAATGTTAAACGTACATCTTCTTCCTCTTCAATATCATACACAAAAATATCATGAATTTTTGCCCACTCGGGATTATCATCACTCAATTTTGCAAAAATTATTTTTTTACCATCATTAGTAAGTGAAACTGTTGAGCGGACACTTCCAATTATTTTTTTCTTTTTATTTGTAGCTAAATCGAATTCATAGAGAGAAGATTTTCCAAAATAATCTTTCCCTTGATTAGAAATAAAATAGAACTTAGAACCATCCTTTGAATAAATTGGATAAAAATTTCCGAATCCATCCTTCTGTATCAGTTTCCCATCAATTAGATTATTTTTAACATCTTTAATTCTTTCATTATAACTTTCGGTTAAATAGGCTTTCCATTCATCGTATATTTCATTTCCATCTTTACCAAGTACATCTTCAAAAGCTGCATCAATAGTAAAGTTAGTTAGCTTGCCAAGTTTTTGAGTGATAAGACGAAGTTTATCTTCACCATATTGCTGTGCTATATAGAGAGTTAAAGCAAAACCAGAATTATAGACAGACTCGTTACCAAGACTTGTTTTCCCAAAGACACCCATCTGATTCCAGGTAAGCATGTTGTCATCTAATACATAACTACGCAAAATCATATCGCGGTGCGAATCCCAATTTTCGTACCCAAACTCTTTACGCATATACTGTGCAGACCCCTCGGCAAACCAAGCAGGAATATTGATGCTTGCAATAGGGTATGAAATAATTTTATCGGGATACCCATAGAGTATATCTGGACGGCGTGTATCCTCGTAACCTAAATATTGTAAATAGAAAGCTGGTATTGAACGACCCCACTTCATTCCTGCTTGAATTTGCACCATGTGTGCAAACTCATGTGCAATTACATTTCGTAACCAGTTGTGAGTTCCACGTAAATCGTAGTCTAATGCTGAAGCCCATATTTCAATTTTGTTATCAAAAAAATATGTTGCTCCGTTTGAGTAATCATCTTTATCTTTAATTACATAGTGAACTTTTTCTGGTTCGTACCCATAAAGAGAGGTAATTGGCTCCCAAACTTCATCAGCAATTTTTGCAATTACTTTTGCAGTTCGCTCAGCACCTTCATGATAGTGAACATAAATGTTTTTCCCTTCAATTGTGTACCAGTCATACTCAGCTTCAAATTGATTGTATTGTGCAAAAACTGTTGTTGTAAATAGTAGTAATAGAATATATTTTTTTATTTTCATTTTAATAGATACTCGGCATTTGGTTCTGGATAGTTGATAAAGGGATCATCCTCTTAATCTGTTTTTTGCTAAAATTATTGCCTCACTTAACTTCTCTGCAAGCAATTGTTTTTGTGGTAGTTTAGTTAAATACTGTGCAACTTTTATTTGTTTATTGGTATCGAGTATTAAGTAATTTATTTGCTCGGGCAATTTTTCACTACATAGTATTAAACCAATTGGTTCGCTTTCACATTCACGGATTTCATTTTTCTCTAACCATCTCAAATAGAGTTTCATTTTCCCTATATATGAAGCCTTATATTTATCAAGTTTCAAATCAACTGCAATCAAACATTTTAATTCTCTATGATAAAAAAGCAAGTCAATATAGAAATCTTCATCTTCTTTAATAATTCTTTTTTGTCTTGCAAGAAAAGCAAACTCAGTTCCAAGCTCAGTTAGTTGTGTACTCAAACTAAATAGAATCTGCTTTCCATAATCCGCTCTTTCATTTATTTGTTTCCCAATATTCCAATATAAAAGTGTAAGTTCTGAATTTACAGAAACGGCAACTCTATTTCGAGAAGTGTCAATTAACGAAACAATAGAATTCAAAAGTTGTATGTTATTACTAATTGCTTTACCCATTTATTTAATAACAGCAATTTTAATAATTTTTCTATCAGTTTTGCCAGAGGTTGAAGTTACTTGCAAATGAGCAAAGTAAACCCCACTCTGGATGTTATTCACATTCCAAACAATTTCGTTATCAAATCCGCCAATGCCGTTGCCACTAAGTTTTGCAACTAAATCACCAGCAAGGTCAAATATTGTTACTTCTGCTTTTGAATCTTCCGAAACAAAATAGCGTATGTTTGTTACTCCATAATAAACTGGATTTGGCCAATTATATGCTTTCGATTGCGGAAAGAAATCTGCTATTTTTTCGCTTGAACTTGCTGCTGTTACTGATGAAGTATTACTTGCATTGCCATTCTCTTCTGTCCAGAATTGCTTGCCATCAAATTTGCTTATGTTCCAACTCATGAACTGATTATTTTCTGTAATTACTGCAAGTGATGTTCTCCCATTTTGTGTGAAAACAACAGGAACAGTTGCAACTTTACCACCACTCGAAATTGGAAATCCATCTATCATTTTTCCAGTAATTCCATCAACAGCAATAATTTTTCCATTTGTTGTAAATGAAATAATATCCGCTGCATCATCGTTATTTAAATCTACAGAGAGTGGTGATGAATAAAATGTGCTGTAAAATTCATCTTGGAAAGGAAAATTTTCAGCCATCGAACCAGTTTGATTGAATGAATTTAAATAATTCACTTCATTCTTAATGATATAATTTTCTCCGTCCTTTTTGATATCAGCCAAAATAAATTCAGGATTAAGTGAATCATAAATATAATCAGACTTTTTAGGAATAAATTCATCAGGAACAAAAACTTCAATTCTTGAAACTGAAGTAGGATTTGGATTATTAAGAATATGATATGCAACATTTTCACCAACAATAGTAGCAAAGTTATTTTCAGCTAACTGAACCACAGATTTTAGCTTTCCATCTTTACCCCGTGTTACTGAAATATTTTGTGGTATTTTAGATAGCCCTATTGAGCCACCTGATAATTCACTACTCCAAAAATGTTTGATTGAAATTGCCGCATAATCATTTTCATTAACTGCAATTTCATCAACAGATAGAGACGGAAAGATTTCTATCGATTCTATAAGTTGAATTGATTTTGTAGTTCCAACATTAACAGAATACTTGTTGATTCTTCCATCCAAAGTACCAATTAGTATTTCTACTAAATCGTTAGAAACCGAATAAATAATTGGTGAAGTTGTAAACATTATTGAATTATCAGAAATAGAAATAGTATCCTTTCCACTTGTTGTAAACTGAGTAAGTTGCAATTTGTTGTATGAAACTGAAAATAGATTTATAAAATTATTATATCCAAATATTGCTGGTTTCCTTTTGTTTTCAAAACTAATTGAATCTGAAATATTACCATTTGAATTTAATAAATAAGTTTTATTACCATTTGAAGCAAGCAAATATGAAACATTACCATCATTTACAGCACTAAGCCAATGAAATCTAACATCTCCAATTGGAAGAGTAACATTCCCAATCAAATCAATATTCTCAGATCCATACAATAAATTGAACGACATTCTGTTTGAGATTTCAGAAAAGTTAGTTAGTGTAATTAAACTATTAGCTTTTGTATTCGCTTCTGCTTTTGGTTTTGTATCAGCAGAAAATTTGTTTTCGTAATAATCTGCCGGATTTTTTTTATACCAAGTATCTTCCTTTGTACCTTCACCAACAACTGTTTCACCAAATATTGTTTTAAATGTTTCACCAATATCACGGATTCCATCTGCCTCAACAATAGCCACACCACGTGTGTATCTATCGTTATTTATTGTATTGCTTGCATAATTATCTTCAATTATTCTTTCATCAATGTGCCAGATAATTAAGCCAAGGTCCTCAAATGTTTCAATCTTAGAGTTTCTATCACCACCAGGCAATACCCAATCAAATTCATCAACATCAACAATTACGCCTTTAAGTGTATCAACATTGTAGTAAATATAATTTGCATAGTCTCGTTCAAATGTTTCTGTAAAAGTGAGTCCGTTACTAATATATGTAACAGTAGAGCCATCTTTACGAGCATCACGCTTTCTGTTCTCAATCAAATAATATTCTGTTGCGTTAATAGGAATTTTAATTAATGATGTATCGCCAAGGTTTGCAACATATCTATTAACCAAATTTAATCTTGCATCGCCAATTGAAATTTCTGTTGGAGTAACCCAACCGAGAAACATTTTTTCCCAAGCTGATGGCTCAGGAGGAGCAATGCCTTGATAAGTAAATATCGATTGTCCATCCATTAAACCGAAACGACCAATAGCACTTCGTCCAGTCTCTGTGTTATATAAATCGGGCAATCCAAGATAGCTCCCTACTGTTGCAGCAATTAAACCATTAATTGTTAATTCAATAAGTTGTATTCCACTAAATCCACCAATTTCGCGAGATTCAGTTTCGGGTAAAATTGCACTATTTGTAATTTTGAAATTTCCACCATTAACAGGGAAGCCATCAAAATTAGACCCAAAAATACTCTGCAATGATTTATGATTTAAATATACTGATGGCAAATCTCTTTCATTACCAAGACTACCGGGGAGCGAAATATCCTTTCCAACTCCGGCATGGAGTACAAAAAATAGATCGTACTGAGAAAAATCAATATTCGGATATTGTTTATCGGCAAGCTGCCAAACTTCTTCAACATACTCTCCAAGTGGAGTGTGGTCATCTAAATTTTCCAAAGAGGGAGTATAGTTTCTCATTGTTTTGGAAACAGTTAAAATATCATCCAATACTGTAAAGGAGATATTCAATTTACCATCGGAAACTTTTGCAAAATAATTTTGAACAAATGTTAAATGATTTTCAAAATATGCTTTATCGTGAGGCAGCGGGTCAAGAATATTATTGCCATAATCTTGCGAATATATAGTTCCAAATTTGCCATCACCAAATGTTGCATCATCAATATCTACTTGGAAATCTGACATTACTGCAAGAATTCTTAAAGTATCATTTTCTGAATATATTTTATAATCTGTAGTTGGATTTTGGTTTAGCTTACCTACAAAAGATTGGGCAGTTATGCTGTCCAATCCAAATAGAAAAACAATCAATAATAAATATTTTTTTTTCATGTGTTTATAATTTTAGTTTCATAGTTATTCATCTTCTTTTCTTTCATATATTTATAATTTTTCGACCTAACCTTCAAGGTTTTATAACTTAATACTGCTAATGTTACATATTCAATTTATTAGTTTTGCTAACTTGTTTATTTCATAAACCTTGAAGGTTTTTTATATGTTTACCTGTTCCGTCCTGCCCCGCTCTTTTTGCGGGGTCTTTTGCAGAATAATTTGTAGAGCGAATCTCCTTGCCTGTCCCTATGGGAATTCGATCTTGCTATTAGATAAAAACGAAATCCACAAGGGACAGGAAGGACTTTCGTTCTACAACTGTTTTTTATAATCATCTCCTAGCTTGGCTCGAAGAGTCATGAATGTTTCTCCGAAGGAGTCTCACAGACATCTGTTTATAATTCCAGGGTGTCATTGTCATCCCCTTCCCGCAAAAAGAGCGGAACGGGAATGACATCTGTTCGATAATCACCCATATGTGTAATTTACACTCTATGAATGTTTCATTTTTGCTAAATTCCTCGGGGTAACCCAAATGTTTTCTCGGGAACACTATCCCAACCAATTATTAAAGAGAACCTCAGAGTTCCATCAAGAGGATGATTTTCGCTATCAGAACCAACTGTTGAGATATAACTGAAATCAAATCCGTAAATATCATATCTGATGCCAGCCCCAAAAGTCATAAAATTTCTATTTCCAAAATCTGGGTCTTCATAAAAATAACCTGCTCTAACTGCAAACATAAAATCTTCAGGAATTCCGTACCAATACTCAGCACCAGCAGAGAACTCAAGACTCTTCATAAAATCATTTGATACCTTAACAACAGAAGTTGTAGTATCACCATCCAAAACTGAGGACTTACGGTTAACAAGAAGTTTGCTCACATCGCCAAGGAGTGTTAGAGAATTATATTCATCCTGCATAACTCTATAAGCAAAACCAAGACGAGTATTTGTTGGTAACGGATCAGCCTGTGCCTGATCGATATATGAAATAGCGGGTCCAATATTGCTAATATTAAGACCAAGGCTAAAATCACCGCCAAGAAAGTCTTGAGGACGCCACATCCCAGCAATATCAAAACTTACAGTTGACGCAACACCAGAGCCAACTTCATTCTCTGTTGGTACATCCGATAGATTAGAATAGATGAATCTGAAATTCATTCCTACTCCCCAATCTTCAGATAATTTAGTTGCATAACCAATGGTGGCACCAATATCAAATGAGTTAAAAGTACCAATCACTTCAGGTCCACTTGAACCGGTTCTCTGAAACTCACCATAGTTCATATATGTTAAACTTGCTGTAATACTTCCATCAATTGCTTCAATATATTGACGGTATGTTACATAGTCGTAGGTTAAATCTAACCCGAATTGTGGTAACCAATTGGCATGTGTAATACCAACTTCCGAACCAGATTGGAAGGCTATACCAGCAGGGTTCCAGAATATTGCAGATGAGTTATCTGCAAGTCCGGTTCCAGACTCACCCAAACCAGCGTATCTTGAATCGGGTGCAAGAAGTAGAAAAGGTACTGCTGCTTCACCCTGTGCATTTATTTTGTTAACGTAGCCTAACATCAATGCTAATACCGACATGAAAATAAATATTCGCTTCATTTGTAAATTTCCTCCATAAATGAATTTACTTTGTTATATTTTTTAGTGTATGATGGATAACTTACCAAGCACATTTTGCTTATTAGTTCCATCAACTGATTTTATAATTACTTTATATAAATAGGTTCCACTTGCAATTTGAGAACCATCTTCGTCTCTACCATCCCAGCCAATTTTTACATATTTATCTGTTATGTTAAATTCTTCAATATTTTTTATTAACCTTCCAGAAATTGTATATATTTTAATTTTAACATCTATTTGATCTGTAATATTGTGCTGAAATATAAATGTTGTATTTGCACTAAAAGGATTCGGATAATTTACAACATCCTTTAATACAACATCGGCAGAATTTACAACAGTAAAATAACTAATTTGTTGCGAAGGGTTATTAAAAACATCCCAAGCTGTTACCTCTATTTTATGCTCACCCAATTCGAAATCTGTAATTTTATAATTCACTTCTCCGCTCTTTCCTTCGGCATCAAGATCACCAACAAAGTGATTTGTAAAATCTATTTCTTGTGTGGTGTTATCATTAATAACACCTTTAAGTTTATGACCAATACCAGAGCCAGTTGTATTTAATCCGGTTTCATCCTCTAAGTTTAGAACTATTGTAAAATCTTCGTTAACAAGAGTTGCACTCGAAGATTCACCATTATCAAATGCAATATATATATCAGGTCCATTTCCATCATTTACAACTGTTGAATCTGTTCCACCAATAGTGATATTTTTTGTATAACCAATACCATCACTCTCTTCATCATTAATGTATGCAGTTATCTTACCATTTCTATTTTCGTACGAAATATCTTGCGGAACTGTAAAGTTAGTTTTGAAATTTCCATTAGAGACTGTAGCTCTTCCTCTAAAAATTACTCCACCAGGCACTACCATGTGACCAGAGGCTCCTAATTCGGGCAAAGGTTTAATTCTATCAGAATCATAAACAGTAATAACTGCTTCACCATTATACGAAGTGTTAATAGTGTTGTCGTAGTTTCTAATTACTCCTTCAATTGAAACTTTGCTTAGAGCTTTTAGCTGAATTTCCGATACCAGATTTTCATTATTCACTTTTTCAATTGTAACTGGAGTTTTAGGAATATTTAGACTAATTGCCGGATCACCGAAGAGATGAAACTTTTCATCATTTGTAGAAGTTTTAGAACGCTTTGTTAAATAAAACGCTTTACCTACTGTATTAGTTGACATCTCCTCTAAAGACTCACTTAACAAGTGTGAATAGAATTGATGATTAATAGCATCATTAGCATTAGCGTAAACAACACGTGCAGCAGTAAAGCCACCTATCATTCCTCTATCAACAGCCAACATTAACTCCTCTGTAGAACTTTGTACTGTAGGGTCATCGTATAATCCAAAATCGCATGTTGCAGCAGTAAGGAAAAAGTATTTATCGTTTTTCAAACTCGGAATTGTAGAGGTACGTTCAAAAACACTTTCATGTGCCCATACATCCGGATTGCCATGCCCAATATAATTTACAATAAGTGTACCTTGATTTATAGCTGTAATAATTGCTTGATTTACATCAGGCTTACGTCTTCCAAATCCGGTAATTACTGTAGGATATGCTGCAAGATAGAGTTTATTCACTTCCATATAACCAGGAATACGCACCCTTGCTAATCTTTCAGATTGTCCGGTATGAAGGTTATAATCGTTCCCTTCTGTAGTAAGACCATCATCAGCAACAAAAGTAACCAGATTTTTCCACAAACCATTATCGGTTACTTCATACGCAATTATTTTATTCACAACATTTTCTGCATCACTCTCTGTCTGAATATTTAATCTACCTATTGCGAGATCCGCTTTTTCATCATTCCCGGAAATACGCCCGTAATAATCATCCATCGGATATGATGCAAGGGTATTAAGTGATTCTTTTGATTGGTATGTTGGAACAAAGTTTATATCATCCCCTTCTTCAACGTTAAAATAATCATAATCACCATCTCCAAACAAAAGAACATAAAATGGTTTTATATTCCAATTATCGTATCCATACTTTAAGAAATTTCTTATAGCAGTTGGGTCCATCATTCCATTTGAAAATTCATTAAAAATATCATCTACAAAAACAACTTTGGTAGAAAGTTTTCGGGGAGATTCATTTTGCCGGTATTCAGCTAATCTATTTGCTTGTTCAGTAAATTTTTTATCTGTAATAATAATATACTCAGCACCTTCTCCTGCAACTATGCTCTCTGGAAATTCAAATTTTGTAATCTCTGAAATTGGTTTATACTTATCATTAGCTACTGCTATATATTTTGAGAATGATGAATTTTCAATGATAGAGAAACTAAGTTCGCCACCACTAATTATTAGAGATGTTACTTCCTTTACATCACTAAAGTTTGTTACATCAAATACTTTAATATTACTATTTGAAAAATTACTTAGTTTATATTCAACTACTCTATTTGTATCATTTGCAAAAAATAATAGTTCATTATTGGTTACTTTAAAATCTCTCACATACTCAATTTCATAATAATCTAAATATGCTTTCGATTCTGGTGATGAAATTGGAACATTAAATTTTAACACACTCCTATTCTCTGTTAAAGGATTATTAAACTCCGACTTCCCAGTAAAATATCTACCCCATGCATATTCAGTTCCACCAAGACCAGTCATTGTTTTTGTACTTATTGTTGTTCCATTTTCGGAAACATATAGAGTTAAAGAGGGTGAAGATGCAACTGCAAAACGATAAGAATATTTAATTGGATAAGAACTATCACGCCCATCTAATGTATTAAGATAAGTACGAGAATTTGTCCTTGTATAGAAATCATCCCCCCAAAAATCTCTACCAGATCTACCAATATTTATTTTATCTTCATCTAAAAACTTGAATGCAACTGTAGTTGTTTGTGTTAATTGCGAATCTTCGGAAGTACTATTTTTCACTTCCATTCTTTTTCCATTTGCACCACCAAACGAAATCCAGTAATAATTTTTATGCGAAAACGGATTATGATATCTACCAATTTTATTGGTTGAATTGTATTCCCAAAAATCTGTACCTCTTCCATAAAAAAGTATATAATCATTTTCACCAAACGAGCCATCCTCCTCCCCTGCAACATATATTGCATTCTCTATTAAACCATACGGAGTTTCGGAAGGTATTTTTTCATTTAGTGCAAAACCACCATTACTAAAAATTTTAATTGTTTTAGGGTTTACTGTAGCTGCATCAATACCAAGTGAGGCTAACTCACTTCTTGAAATTTTATAGATGCCTTCTTCACTTGCTTCAAATCTGTACCATGTACCTTTAGTCATTAAAGATTTAGGACTACTCTTATCAAGTGTGCGTCTCTCTTTGCCCCAATTTTTTGCTACATCAAAATTAAGAACAACACCTTTTAATAAGTCATCCTTTATAGTTGAAACTTTTGAGGTTGCAATTCCAAAATTAACACGAATAACAATTTTATTATAAAGTTTAATTTCATCAGTCTCTACATCATACTGAATTGGTGAGATTAAAATATCCTGCAAAGGAAAATCTCTCGAATAACCAAAATCGCCAAACCTAACTAACTCTTTATTTTTGAAATTTCTCTCGGCATCTTTAATTTCAGAAGTCGATGTTTTTTTATTCCCCATTAGCGGAGCAATTTTCCCCTTAATTACAGAATGTTGAGTAGAAATTATCTGCAACGTGTTTCCAAATTCTGATGGAACACCAATTGAAATATTTCTATATTTAAGGAAAATTTGATTAATGAATTTATCTGAATACCCAACTTCAGATTTAAAGGGTATATCCAAATATTCTTTACCCTCAATATCAATCTTTACAGTTTCGGAATACTCTGGTGTGTACTCAAAAGTAATGCTCGTCTTACTTGATGAAAGTATGCGAACATCACTATTGGCAAATAGGTTTAAAAACAAGAAAAGGGAAACAATTATAAATAATTTGCTTTTCACTTTAACTCCAAATTGAAGAATAATATTTAATATTTTTCGTTAATTGATAATTAATAATAGTAAAAAGCGTTCTATATAATATTTCCCGTAATTTTGAAGTAGAAGTTAATTACTTTGATATCACTTTGTCAAGTCAAATAATAGTCATAAATTTATCACCATATTATAATTGTCAAAATAAAGTAATTCATTCTAACTTAATCAGCCATTAAAGATGCAATAATAGTTGTGTTCACAATATCATCAACACTGCAGCCGCGGCTTAAATCGAATAGTGGTTTCTTCAACCCTTGCACAACAGGACCTACAGCCTCTGCCCCACCAAGACGTTGAGCAATTTTGTAACCAATGTTTCCAGCATCCAAAGTAGGAAATACTAAAACATTTGCCCTACCCGCTACTTTACTTTCAGGAGCTTTTTTCTTTCCTATTGATTCAATGGTAGCAGTATCAAATTGCATCTCACCATCAATATTTAAATCTGGACGTTTCTCTTTTGCAATTTTTGTAGCTTCAATTACTTTCTCTGTATCTTCATGCTTTGCACTACCCATAGTTGAAAAAGAGAGCATTGCAACATTTGGTTCTTCATTAGTCAATTTTTTATGATTATCCGCAGTTGAAATTGCAATATCAGCCAACTGTGCTGCATCCGGATTTGGAACTACCGCACAATCGGCGTAACTGTAGGTCTTATCATGAAAAATCATTAAGAACAAACTTGAAACAATTGAAATTTCTTTTGGCATACCTACACATTGAAATGCTGCTTTTAGTACATCCCCAGTTGGTGCAGTAGAGCCGGCAACAGAACCATCAGCTTCCCCTTCCCTTACCATCATAGCACCAAAGAATAAATCCCTTTTCATAATCTCTTTGGCATCTTCAAGAGTAACTCCCTTGTGCTTTCTTGCATTGTAAAATGTCTCAGCAAACCCATTAGCTAAATTGGAAGTTTGCGGGTCAACTATTTTAATACCACTTAAATCAACTCCAATATTTGACGCAGCACTTTTAATTTTTTCTTCATTCCCAATTGTAATAACTTCAGTAATATTTTCTTTTGTTAAAATTTCAGCAGCCTTTAATACTCGTTCATCATGCGATTCCGGCAAAACAATTATGCGTTTTCTTAGTTTTGCTTTCTCTTTCATCTCATTTAATAGCTTGATATCACTCATCTTTTCCTCAGTATAATAAAATATTTTTCGTTCTTCAAATATAAAGAAATTGAATTTTATCTCTGATATAAAAATGAAGAACATTGCGGCTGCCTTTTATTTTATCCGTAGAACAAAATAAAATGTAACCCATTGTTAATTAACTCCAATTTATAGCACAGTTTTACTATTTTTATAAGTCAATTTTTTATTCAAAATTCTAAAGCAGAGCATTTGTGATAATTTACAAATATATATTAAAAGCTCATACAGGACCATTCATATTTTCAGCTTTCACTTTGATGTCAGTTTTCTTACTTCAATTTTTTATGAAGTTTGCAGATAAGCTAATTGGGAAAGGTTTAAGTACTTGGGTAATAATTCAATTAGTTACTTATAACCTTGCTTGGATGCTTATTCTTGTTGTTCCAATGTCTGTTTTAATCTCTACATTAATGGCATTTGGTACATTAGCACAGAACAATGAAATTGCTGTTTTAAAAGCTTCCGGAATGAGTTTATATAAAATGTTAATTCCTCCAATTGTTGGTAGCATTATTATAGCAGGCTTTTTAATTCTATTTAACAATCATGTTTATCCCGATGCAAACCACGCAGCTCGTATTTTACGTGATGATATTACTCGCAAAAAACCAACTCTTTCACTTGTGCCTGGAGTCTTCTCTCAAGAAATTCCGGGAAAATCTATTCTAGCAAGAAATATTAATAGGAAAACAAATGAACTTTTGGATTTAACAATTTATGACAGATCGGACCCAAAAAATATTAGTGTTGTTACAGCAAAACGAGGAGAATTATATTTTTCAAAAAACCAAGCTAATTTAGTATTGGATTTATATGATGGCGAGATTCATACATCAAATAATTATGACTACAAAACTTACAGAAAACTAATTTTTGAACGCCACAAAATTGTAATGAATGCTGATATGTTTTCTTTTAACCCTACTGATGGAAAAAATTTACACCGTGGTGATAGAGAGCTTGGTGCTGCTGCAATGCGTGCAATAGTTGATAGTTTAAATATTATCCGAGAGAGATATCAATCGGAGAAGGATGAAAAATTGACAACATATTTTTTACCTAATCCTAATCCTTCGCGAAATGCAAGTTACAGAAAAACAGCAAAATTTATCTATATGAGAGTTGGAGATAAAATTAAAACTGCAAGAGGCAGCATCCGATCCAGCAATAGCCGATTGCGCAGCAACTATAGCAGAACTAATAAATATTTGGTAGAAATAAATAAAAAGTATTCTATTCCTATTGCATGTATTTTATTTATTTTGGTAGGAGCTCCCTTGGGTACTATGACTCGAAAGGGCGGCTTTGGTATGGCTGCCGGAATTAGTTTAATTTTCTTTTTAATATACTGGGCATTTCTGATGAGCGGTGAGAAGTTGGCAGATCGTGGAATTCTCTCGCCGTTTTGGGGGATGTGGAGTGCAAATGTTGTACTCTTAGTTTTAGGGCTTTATTTAACAATAAAGAGTGCAAAAGAGAGAGTAACACTTAACTTTGAATTTTTCACAAAATTAGTTCCTAAAAGATTTAAAGCTGCTGCGGTAATTGAGCATAGTCAAAAAAATGGATAAATATGCTGATAATTGATAGATATCTGATAAAACAATTCCTGCAAACAATTCTATTTGCACTGCTAACATTTGTTGCAATTTTTATTATTGTTGATTTAATGGAACACATTGATGAATTTATAGATTTCGATGTTCCTTTTGAAATAATTCTAAAGTATTATGCTGCCTTTCTTCCGCAAATGATTCGCTACATGACCCCAATTTCTGTATTACTTGCGGCACTTTTTGTTACTGGAAAACTCTCCGATTTAAATGAAGTAACAGCATTAAAAGCAAGCGGCATGAGTCTCTATAGATATATGGCACCATTTATTTTAACAACGGTTTTTATTTCACTCTTCTCAATCTATTTTGGCGGCTACATATCTCCACTTGCTAATAAAGTAAAAGTAAGTATTGAACGAAACTATATGGATTGGGGTACAATCCGCAGTGGTAACAATATTTTCTTTCAGGATAGCAAAACAAGAATTGTAACAATTGCCTCGTACAACGTAGCTAACGACCAAGCAAGAATTGTTAGCATTCAAGATTTTAATCCAAATGATATTTCAAAAATGCTAAGCAGAATTGATGCAAAAAAAATGAAGTATGATACAACTTCAGGCAATTGGATTTTGATTAATGGTGTTAAAAGAGATTTTACTGACTTAACCGAAACTCAGCAAATATTTAAAGAGTTAGAAATTGATAATCTCCATTTTCTCCCAAAGGATGTAATTAATAAGCAGATTAAAAATGAAGAGATGACCTTAACTGAACTTGATGTTCTATCAAAAGAGATGCTCGTTGCCGGAAATAACCCAAAACGTATTCAGATTGAATATCACTCCAGAATTGCATTTGCATTTGCCTCAATTATTACAGTTCTTTTTGGTTTACCTCTCTCTACAAATAAGAGGAAAGGTGGGCTGGCATTGCAGTTCGGGATTAATCTTGTAATCACTTTTACATATTTAGTATTTATGAGTATTAGTCAAGCCTTCGGAAAAAATGGAGTTATGTCCCCTATCCTCACCGGATGGCTTGCAAATATTATATTCTTCTTTGCAGCTATTTTAAATATTGCACGAGCACAAAAATGAAGATTATAGAGAGGAATGTTTTGGGTAAGATTCCCTTTTTAATCAGATTTAAAACTGGATAGGAACTTTAATGCTTTTGATTTCCTCTTTGTCTTAGTAGTGATACAAGTGAGCTTTCCATTTTGCTGAAGATATTTTTGGTTTCGTAAGCACACCATTTAAAACAAAAAAACCCCGCTTTGGTTTGCGGGGTTACTTTTTGTGGGCGGAGACGGAATTGAACCGCCGACACATGGATTTTCAGTCCATTGCTCTACCAACTGAGCTATCCGCCCTCAAAAAATACGAATTTAAAAATAGATATTTTCTCTCAAAATTACAAGAGACATTTTTAGAAAACAGCGATTTAGGATACAATACTTCGTGAACACAGTAGAAATCTGCACCTCAATTACCATTGGATATCGCTTAATTTTACTTTATATAATTTGAAATACAATAATTATAAGTTGATTGATATTGCAAATAATAATGCCAAGCTAACTAACTACACAGATTAAAAACCGACCGCTGCTTCCTTCCGGACCTGACGGAGTTGAGCATTAACCTGTTAGTTAGCGCCTGGCAAACTTTTCAAAATTAAGAACGAAAATATAGATAATTTTATCTCTCTATACAATGAATAGGTGTTTTACTTTTTCAAATTCCATCTGCCAGTTTAGTTCTTGTGAGGCTTCAACCGCATTTCTTTTATAGATTTCTATTTTATCTTTATCAGCTATCATTTCAGAAAGAACATTTTCTAAATCTTTTTTATTTTCTAATGTTGCAAATCTTCCAACATTATAGTCGCACACAATTTTTTTCATCTGTGGCAAATCACTTACTAATACAGGTATTTTTGCCATTATATATTCAAATAATTTATTGGGCAAAGCGTAGTAATAACTTTTACTGATGTTTTCTATTAACGATACTCCAATATCCGCACCAGCAGTGTAGTTAATCAATTCACTCTGCTCAATGTTGCCAAGGAAATGGAGACGTTTTTCTATTCCTAATTCAATAGCAAGTTTTTCATATTTTGTTTTAAACACACCAGTACCAAGTACAATCAAATTACAATTCTCAACTTTCGTCATTGCTTTCATAAGTGGTTCAAACCCCCTTCCCTCCAAAATTACTCCTTGATAAAGAAGTATTCTGTTAGCTGTTGGAATATTTAACGTCTTATGAAAATCTATTGGTTCAGTTGCTTTCTGGCTCACTGGCAAATTTCTGATTACAACAGTATTTTTAATTCCATAATAATTTTGTAAAAACTCTGCATCCCCTTCCCCAGTAACGAGAACAGCATCAACTTTTTTGATAAAGAATTTTTCCAACATCCGAATGACAGACTGTGTTTTAGGTTTACTTCTAAGTCCAGCAAGAAAAGCGTAGAACTCTCTGCTATTATAGTATAGTTTTGCTCTTCGTAATTTTGCAATAAAAGTAACAATTGGAAGAGTGTAAATATCTTCGGCAATATAGATTGAAGAATTTGTTTTAAGCAATTCTCTAAAAAGAGTAATTAGAAATTTAAAATAATAAGGAAGTGAATTTTTCTTTTTTACCAACTTGAATATTGCAGTATCCCCAGTAACCGACTGGAAATTAGGAGTTGTCCAATCAAAAGATATTACCTTAACAAAGATGCCTTTTTCTTTAAGTGAGTTTGTGAGATTTGTAACACGAGTATCATAATTTGCATTGCCGAGAAATGAGATTGTTATTGATTTTTTAATCCTCATAATGTTATAGCTTAATACTTAACGTATTTCTCATTACCGTCTTTGCATCAAACTTCTCTTTGAAATCAATCAAACCCATACTTGGGGTCATTGGGTTATCTGCCTTTGTATCTTGCGAAACTCCAATATCTACATAGCTATATCCATTATCAGTTGAATATTTTACCACTTCATACATTATTCTGTGGATAGGTTTCAGATGTTCGTAGTCAAAATCCAACATATTATAAAAGCAGAGTGCACATGTTTTATTAACAAAGAACATCAACGAACCAGCAATAGGCGTATCTTTATAATAAACCATAAATAGTTTTAAGTGGTTGGGCAAAAGTTCTTTTAACTTAATTAGTTCTTCCAAAGTGTGAGTTGGCTTAACACTATGGCGGGCTTTGTTCTTTAATAATATTGGATAGAATTCGTCATACCGTTCATTTATTTCAACTCTAATATCTGAGTTACGAAATGTCTTCCGAATGTTTCTGCGAACAGTTGGTTGAAAACGTGATATTATATCAACTTCTTTATCTAACTTTATTGCACTGGAAATATAATGGAGCGAATAACTGAAGCCCAGCCATAGCATAGCAAAATCGAGATTCTGGTTTGGCTTATCTTCGTAAACTACAGGTGCGGCAGTCAATTCCAATTCTGTAATTCCATTTGCTTTTGCATATTCAATTATAGTCGCAACAATTTCAAGAGCTTTTTCAAATTTGATATCTTTAGTTACAATCGAGCCATAGCTTGCCCCTATTGGTGATTCAAATTTATCTCCAATCATAGAGCCTGGAAGTAGTGCAACTATTTCACCTTTCTCTAAAAATAGTAAATGATTAAAAGTAAATTTATTGGGAGAGTGATAATCAAAAAACTTCTGTAAATGGAAGAGAGTTCCGTTGTTCGATTCATGAACAAATTTATCCCACTTCTCTTCCCACTCTTTGGTGTATTTAATTATTTCAATGTTTGACATTATAATTTGTAATTTTGCTTCTTATTTGGTATTAATTAAATGAATACATCAAAGAAATTGTATGAGCACTTCCAAGTCCCCGTGAATAAGGAGTAAAAGCATAATCGAAATTAAGTCCTTCCCAATAAAGACCTAAGCCAGTAGTAAAACCTTTCGATTCATATCCAGTCATATAACCAAAGCGAACAGCTATTATATTATCATAAAAGACTTCTCCGCCAGTATGGATATGGGTATCATCGGTTTCGCTATACTTTTGAACACCACCAATTAGTATTACTTCTGAGTTAATTGAATTTGCCGTAAATCCGTAAGAAAGCCCAACACGTAAATCTGTAGGTAGTATTGTTGCTTCATTCCTTAACTCTGATAGAGAGCCAATATTTTTAATTGATGCACCTAAATCCAAGCCATCTACTATATCACTATAACTCAATCCAAAGTCGAAAGCCCACCCTTCAGCTTCATCGGAGAACAAATTTTCGTATATAAATTTTGTTGTTATACCGAGAGATAAATTTTGAAATATTTCAAAACCAGTTGAGAGAGAACCGAACATATAATGTGCATTAAAGAGAGACTGCGGCTCACCAGGCTGCGTTCTAACTTCAATATCATTGATTGATGTATTATTAACACCCACAGCAAAAGGGATTCCCCAAAGACTAAAACTGGCACCAACCAATTGCGTAGTCATATCCTGAATTGATTGATTGTGGGTTAACATTACTTGAGGGGCTTTATACTTAGAGAGCAATGCAGGATTATAATTTAGTGCTGTTAAATCGGTAACACCAACAACACCCAAATCGCTCATTGCAATGTTGCGTGCTCCAAATCCATTTTTTAAAAATGATACCCCACTATTGCCAGCACTTTGAGCAAATAGAGTTGCAGTACTAACCAAAATAATCAAAAATATTTTTTTCATCTGTTTACATTTATCCTTGCCACAAAGTCACGAAGAGACAAAAGATTTTTATTTTTCTGCTCTTTTGTGACTTCGTATCCAATTTTTTGTTTTATACTCATCTTTTAAATTTCTAACTTAAAAGTTAACATCTATTCCTATAATATGCTGATCAAAAGCTGAATAAGGTTCAAGTACAAAAGCATAATTAATACCGAAAACCAAACTGCTAATCTCTTGGAAATATGAAAACCCAAGGGATGGTCGAGATGGTACAGCAGTATTACTTATATCAAATTTATCTAACCCACCACGAAGCAGGAGACCTTTATAGATTTCATACTCAACTCCAAAGCGAAGATAGTTTGTACCAGCATCACTGTTTTCAAACTCAACTGCAACTATCAAATTTGGGTCATCAAGTTTATAAGAAGCCCCAACCCTAATAAGCAAAGGGAATTTATCGTCTATTGTAAAACCCTCTTGCCCATAGACTGGTGTTGTATCCCATTCATATTTGCTAAGTAAATCGACAACCATTGTAGCTATCGTTAACTGTTCATTGGCACGGTAGATTGCGCCAATATCAATTCCAAATGTATTTGTTTTAATTTCATCGTACAATTTAGAGTAGTAGAATTTTGCTGTAAAACCTATTGTGAATTTCTCTGAAAATTGATTTGCAAGCCCAACAAAAAATTGATTTTCGTATGGAGATAATTCACCTGTAATATTTCCTTGATTATCTCTTTGAGAAAAATTATCAACACTTGCATTGATAATACCAGCACTTACACCTGCAATACGAGGTTTATTAATAAATTCACCTTCACTATTTTTTTTACCTAATTCAAATTTTCTTGTAAAAGTAAGAAAGTTCAAATTTCTATCAAGAGATAGAAATGAATAAGATGTTTGAAACGAATTCCCCTCTTGGAAAACAGATAGTGCCGGATTATAGTAAGCTACTTTGTTACCAGTTATAACTGCCGACATTGCATTCCCCATTCCCATACCTCTTGCTCCAAACCCCATACGGGAGAAGGCTCCTGGCATACTTGATATTTTGCTGTACTGATCTGATTGAGCAAGCGCAACAGAAGATAATAGTAACAGAACTACAATTAAGTTTATTTTTTTATTCATCATTTCATCACCATTATTTTACCAAAAAGAGGTTCACTAATTGCATCTGAATCGATACGATAAAAATAGACACCATTTGTAACAACATTGCCTAATTCATTTTTACCATCCCAAAACTCGAATAGTTCGCCTGTTCCTCTTTGAGCATTTTGGATTAATACTCGAACAAGCTGCATACTAAAGTTCATTATTCTAATTGTAACTTTTGCATCTTCACTTAGACTATATTTTATTTTCACCAATTCCTGTGCTGGCGAAAATGGATTTGGGAAAGCATAAGTCTCATCTAATTTTACTTCAGTTGAAGCAAGATAGACTTTCCAATCCCCTTCCCAAAAGCCATTGGTTTCACTTAACCTCGCTAATCCATTATTTGAACCAACCCAAATATGATAATCAGTTGCATTCAATTTTTTTGCTGCAGTTGCATAAAAAATATTAGTAGCTATTGGAATATTTGTATATGAATCCCTTATTGTAGTTGGCTGTACCCAAGTTCCACCATTATTGCTACTTCGGAATATCCCTTTATCAGCTGGAACCAAAACGTGAAAATCAGAAGAATTGAAATATTTAAATCCAAATTTATAAGCTTTCGCTTCAGGCAAAGTTACTTCCCAATTTTCACCTCCATCAGAGGAATGGCTTACACCCCAAAACTCATCTAAATCTTCGGCTTTCCAAGTTGCAGCCCAGATGGAATTATCTGCTTCGTTCAGTCCTAATCCCACAACAAAATTTCCACTAATAGGATTTGTTTGGTTTTTATGGTTGAACTTTCTCCATGAAATACCATTATCTGTCGATTTATTTATCCCCCCTGCAGTGCCAACATAGAGTGTAGAATCATCAACACCAAGCACAGAAAAAACACGGTGGTTAAGCCAGTTATCTGTACCAAATGCTCCTGCAACTGGCTGCAATGCAAAATTGAGAGTATCGTTTGGACTAATAGAATCAAGTGTATCAGGCGGCAGTACTACTCTTTCCCAAGTTGCGCCCATATCAGAAGATTTACGCAAACCACCAGCAAATGACGATATCCAAATTGTGTTTTTTGTAAAAGCTATATCGTAGGAGATGTTTTTAATAGTAGTAGTAACTGGTAAAGCTCGAAGTGTATTTATTCCGTAAACAATTGATGAATCGCCAGGGTCATCCACTGGTTGAGGAATAGATGTCCACGTTAAGCCTTTATCAGTAGAGTATTTTATTCCAGTTCCTTCAGATAATAATTCACCTTCAACTTCAATTGTTCCTGCTGTTGTTACCCAAATAACTCCATTATCATACCCAATAGCTACAGAGCCATCACTTCCAAAAGGTTCTTTTTCATAAAAGTTATCCCAATTCTCACCATTATCTTCCGATAAACTTAAACCTCGCGAAGTTCCAAGAATTATTAAATCATCATTTGCAATAATATCTAAAACTGAATTACTTGCAGGAGTTAAAGCACTAATTTTCGATAATTTTTTCTCTCCAAGTTGATAACTATTTGGCGAATATTGTCCAAATAAAGCCGAATTTATAGCCAGCAATATTAATATTAGTTTAATCATTTCACCACCACATTATGAGTAATTGTATTACTTAATAGACCTGCTCTATCGCGAGCTAAAAATTCAAATTTTCTATTACCTTCAGTACCTTGAGCAAAAATATTTTTCCCAGAGTATATTCCATCACCAGCAGTTTCATCACCATTTTTATCATCACCATTATCATACAGAATAAATAGAAGTGCAGAGGGATTGTTTGGGGAATAGAAATAAGTATAAACAGAATCAATATCACTAAGCCCATTTGCATCATCAACATCAATTGAAAAAATAAATTCCTTATTATTTTCGAGAGTATCACGCAACATAGGGTCTTCATCAATATAGTAAAACAGCGGGTTTGAAATTACTGGGGCAATATTGTTCTGCATATTATCATACACAAAGTTGTGAGAAGCAATTTTTTTCTTCTCTTGAAGTTCTGTCTGATAAAAATAATCAATTGTGTAAGTTAAACTTGGCATCAAAGTATCCATTGCAACTGATGTTGAATATTTATTCTCTGATGATTTCTCCATATCTTTTTGATATGTTACAACAACAGTCCCATCTTGTGAAGCAAGTTTGATCCAAGCTCTAATAATTGATTTAGAATCTGTAAAAGTGATTGAAGTATTAAGTTTAGTATTACCCCCAGAATACTTTAGAGAGGTAGGGGCAGTAATATCTGCTACGCTAAACTCGCCATCATTAGGGTCAACAATGGAATCATCTACTCCGTCACACCCAAAAAAAAGTAGAGATAGAAGAAGAATAAAAAATAGTTTTCTCATTTGTTTTCTCGTTTATTTTGAAATTTTAAAAGTTACAGAAGGATTTTTAGGTGAATTAGATATAAAAACAAGAAATATCCTATAAAAAAAATCGCTCTGTGCAAATTATTAAACAATAAATAAATTTTTACGAATTACGGTAGCAATTATTCTATAAAGTATTTCCTTTGTTTTAATAGGGCAAAAGTTAAATAGATGATATTCTATTGTCAAGTGATTTATTTATCCCAACTTAGTATCACTACTTCAAAAGTAAAAGTTTTTTAGTTACAACCATACTTCCACTTTGTAATCTGTAATAATAAACTCCGCTTGTTAAATTAGAAGCAATAAAAACCACTTCATAATTTCCAGCTTTTTGATTTTTATTAACAAGGGTTGCTACTTCACGTCCAAGTATATCATAAATTTTTAATGTTACTAACCCAACCCCTCCCAAGAGGGGAGTTTGAACCGATGGAATTGAATATTTTATTACTGTGCTTGGATTAAAAGGATTTGGATAATTTTGTTCCAATTTAAATTGATTTTGAGTTGGAGAGATTTCATCTTTAACATCTGTTGGTGCAATGTAAACTTTCCAATCCCCTTCCCAAAAACCATCGGTTTCAGTTAGCCTTGCCAATCCGTTATTTGAGCCAACCCAAATATTGTACTCGGTTGCACTTAGTTTGTTTGAAGCTGCTGAATAAAAAATAGTTGTTGTAATTGAAACATTAGTATTAGAATCCTTTATTTCATTAGGCTCTATCCAAGCAGCACCATTATCTTTTGAACGGAACATTCCCCTATCAGTTGGAACAAAAATATGCGACTCACCATTAGGAAGATATTTAAAACCAAAATTGTGAGCTTTTTCATCCAGTAAAGTTACTTCCCAATTTTCACCACCATCTGATGAATGACTTACACCCCAGAATTCATGAGCATCCGCAGCCTTCCAAGTTGCAGCCCAGATGGAATTATCTGCTTCATTCTTTCCTAATCCAACAACAAAATTTCCACTAATTGGATTTACTTGGTTCTGATGTGAAAATTTTTGCCAACTAACTCCATTATCAGTCGATTTATTTATCCCTCCAGCAGTTCCAACATAAAGAGTAGAATCATCAACACCAAGCACAGAAAAAACACGATGATTAAGCCAACTTTCTGGACCAAATGCTCCTGCAACTGGCTGCAATGCAAAATTGAGAGTATCATTTGGGCTTATAGAATTAAGTGTATCAGGAGGCAGTACTACTCTTTCCCAAGTCTTACCCTTATCAGAAGATTTCCGCAATCCTCCTGCAAATGATGTAATCCAAATTGTATTTTTTGTAAATGAGATATCGTAAGTGATGTTACTAATTGTAGTGGTAATTGGTAACGCACGGAGTGTATTTATTCCATAAACAATTGAAGAATCGCCAAGTTCATCAACGGGTTGAGGAATTGATGCCCACGTAGAACCATTATCTGTAGAGTATTTTATTCCTGTTCCTTCTGGCAGTAATGCCCCACCTTCAACTTCTGTTGTTCTTCCGGTTGTTGTCCAGATAACTCCATTATCATAACCAATTGCAGTTGTTCCATCACCTCCAAACGGTTCTGTTTGATAGTAGTTATTCCAATTTTCTCCATTATCTTCCGATAAACTTAAACCCCTATTAGTTCCAAGAATTATTAAATCATCATTTGCAATAATATTTAGTATAGAATTACTTGCTGGAGTAATATCAGAAATTTTGTTAGACCTTTCTCCCTTTATTTTGTACGTAATTGGATATAGCTGTGCATAAATTGTTTGACTTAGTAATAGAATTAAAAATATAGTTTTCCACATTATTTAGCCTCATAAATTTTAATAGTAAAAAAACATTTTTTTCAAAACTTTGCATATAAATTATTTAATTACACTATACTTTATCAAGGGATTTATTTATCCCAATAAGTTTCGATTAAACAATTGTCTGCTTAAGTGATTATTGCAAAGACCGAATTAAAACCGATTGTAAAATCAGACTTAACTTTCCGAAATTATTTTCGAACATACTTCCGATATACATATAACAAAATATTGATAGTAATGGAGAATCATTATGTTTGAAAAACTTTATCAAATTCGTTACAAGATTTTTTTGCAAATTTTAGTCATTTTTGGATTGTTTCTTTTCTCTGCAATTTACACATGGATAACTCTTGAAAATCAAAAAAATGATTCAAAAGTAATAAATATTGCTGGAAGGCAAAGAATGCTTTCGCAAAAAATGAGTAAAGAAGTTTTTGCAATAAACTCAATTACTGATCAACGCAAAAATGCTTATATCAAATCTTTAGAAAAAACTGCTGCCCTTTTCGATAAATCATTAAACATATTAATTGAAGGTGACGAAGAAGAGAGCATTCCAGCAGCAGAAGACCCAGAAGTAATTAAGGCTTTACGTATTGTAAAAAGCGATTGGAGTACCTTCCAAAAGAAAATAAAAATAATTCTAAACAGCCCTATCGAAAGTAGTCAATTTTATTCTGCACTAAATTATATTGAAAAAAATAATATTTCACTATTAAAGAATATGAATAGAGCAGTATCTAAATATGAAATATCGGCGAAATCAAAAGTAACAACACTGATTAATTCTATATTCTATCTTGTTTTTGGTTCTTTTTTTATAGTACTCTTTATCGGATATCGGATATCAAAAGAAATTTCAGAACCTCTATTTGAAACTGTTAGTAGCGTTACTAAAATTGCTAATGGAGATTATTCAATAAGGATGAAAATAAACTCGAGAAATGAAATTGGAGAACTTCGTGAAGCAATTAATAAGTTAGCTATCGATATTGGGCAAAGTACAAATAATTTAGCAGAAGCAGAGCGGGCATCGGAAGAATTTGTGAAAACAAAGGAGATGTTAGATAAAGAATATCAATATTTAGAACGGAGTGTTAATACTATTCTTCAAGCAATGAGCAAATTCTCCAACGGAGATTTAACTGTTTCAATTAAATCTGAAAGAGATAAAGGTGAAATATATGATCTATTTGAGGGATTCAATAAAGCTGTAAAAACAGTACATGATATTATTGAAAGAATAGCGAATTCGGTTGAAGCTACTGTAAGTGCAAGCACGGAAATTTCTGCAAGTACTGGGGAGATGTCGGCAGGTGCACAGGAGCAAAGTTCTCAATCCTCCGAAATTGCAAATGCCGTAGATCAAATGACATCAACAATACAAAGTACATCCCAAAGTGCAAATGAAGCAGCAACTTTTGCAAATGAGGCTGGTAAAGAAGCTGATGAAAGTGTAATTAAAATTAACGAAAGCAAAAAGGGAATGGATAAAATTGCTTCATCTGCATCAACTGTTAGTAGTGCTATATCATCGTTGGCAAATAAATCAAATCAGATTGGTGAAATTATTCAAGTAATTGATGACATTGCAGACCAAACAAATTTATTAGCCCTTAACGCCGCAATTGAAGCTGCAAGAGCTGGAGAGCAAGGAAGAGGGTTTGCAGTTGTAGCTGATGAAGTTAGAAAGTTAGCAGAGAGGACAACTAAAGCAACAAAAGAGATTGCCGAGACAATAAAAGGTATTCAGGTAGAAGCAAAGAATGCGAATGAATCGATGAAAGATGCAGAAAATGCTGTTGCCGATGGTATGCTTTCTACCGATAAAGTTGCAGACGCACTGAATGGGATATTAAGAACAACTGGAAAAGCAGCAACTAAAATAGAAGAAGTTGCAGCATCAAGTTTAGAGCAAACATCTGTTGCTGAAGATATTGGAATTAATGTAAATGCAATTAATACAGTTTCACAAGAGGCTGCTATGGGAATAGAGCAAGTTGCCAAAGCTACAGAAGATTTAATAGAGCGAACTGAAGATTTACTTAAACTAACAACAAAATTTAAGTTAGATAATAATGTTGAAATGATAGCTTAATTCTAAAACGAAATAATAAACGGTGATGGAGAAAAAGTTATAATTAAAATAAAGAGACTAAAATACCCAAGCAGCATTCGGTTTGAATCTAACGGCTGAAAATTTATAACAGGAGGGTGTTTCACTTTAATCATAAAATTTAGAATTAGTGCCCAGAAAAGCCAGCCCGTCCAGCCAAAGTTAAACCCAAGTTCAAGGAAAGTATCAAGTGCCCCAAAAACTCCAAGTAATATCATAATAACCATCGAGATTGATGCAATAGCTTCATGTTTTTTTACATTAAACATACTATAAACAATATGCCCTCCATCCAACTGACCTACCGGAATCATATTCATTGCAGTAATAAATAAGCCAAGCCATCCGGCAGTTAAATATGGGTAGTGGTAAATCTCCGTCATTGGTGGAATAAAATTAGTTGGAGTATTAAAAACTGTGTTGAATATTTCAAAAATAATTGAACTTCCGAAATGTAAACTAATTACATCCTTTCCGTACCCAGGCGAAAAATAATCGGGATGAATTGAGAGAATATATTGTGGTTCAGGTAAATTAGAATATCCGAAAATTAGGACAACAAGTGCTGCAAAAAATCCGGCAATTGGTCCTGCAACTCCAATATCGAACATAGCTTTGTTGGAAACCACAACTGAACGAGTTTTGATAACTGCCCCCATAGTTCCAAAATTTAGAAAACCAGCCAAAGGTGGAAAAGGGATAAAATAAGGAAGTGTTACATCCACCTTGTGGTAGCGTGCTGCAAAGTAGTGACCAAACTCGTGAACTCCAATTATAAACATAACCGAAAAAGAATATGGAAGTGCAATTGATAGATCAAAAAAATTGTGTGGTCCTGGTTTACCAGTTATCCACTCGGTTCCTGCAACAAGAGTTGTAGCAATGGTTATTAGGAATAATCCGATATGAATAAGTGGCGAATGCTTTTTATTAAACAAACTCTCTCTCCTTCCAATAAACTTTTCGTGAAAAAATAAGAATTATAGGCATCATAACTACATATAAGGAATAATATAATTCAAACAAAAGAAAATGTATCCACTTCAATTTTAATCCTAATTTCTGATGAACTGGAAAAATAAAAAAGTAATCTATTATTAGTTTAAATGCCATTAGGGAAATAATTGCTTTTGAGAAAAAGATAATAGATAGAAACATCATCAAATTAGTAAGAAAAGAGACTGAGATTAAAACAGCACCAGCAGGTTCACTATCTAAACCACCTACTGACCATCGCTTCTTTTGATGATAAAGCTCCTTCACACTTTTACAGGCTTTCGATGTAACTAAAGCATCCTTATCAACCGGATAGATAATTTTATATTTTTTCAAATTATTAATCGCAATCAATAATCTGAAATCTTCTGTAACTGAAAACTTGAGATTTTCATAACCCCCAACTTCATCGTAAGCAGATTTTCTGTAAGACATATTGTTTCCAATACAGCTCATTGGTTTGCCAATATTTATTGTACCACTTGCAGCGGAGAGCAGAAGAATGAAATCGACCGACTGCATTGCGGAAAAATTATCAATCACAAATTGATTTGTCATTCCATTTACAATTGCCACCTTATCATCAATGTAATATGAAGCTATGGTTTTCGCCCATTTAGGAGATACCACACAGTCGGCATCTGTGGTTAAAATAATTTCATTCTTTACAGATTCAATTGCGTTAGCAATAGCAAGTGTTTTACCCTTCAACTCCCCTTTTTGCTTTTGGGGAATTATCTTTTTAAACTTTGGTTTCTCTGCAATAAACTCATCAATAATTTTTCCCGTTGCATCTGTTGAATTATCATCAGCCAAAATTATTTCTATTTTACCTTCCGGATATTCAAGTTTATCGAGTGATTTAATACAATCAAGAATATTATCTTCTTCATTTCGGGCAGCAACAATTATTGAAACTGTTGGCAAGTCTTCCTCTTTAAGTTTTGGAAATGTTTTAGATGCACCAACAATTAATGTAGCAATAAATATAAAATAGACCGATAATAGAATCAGAAAAATTATTTCAAACATTCTGAAGGTTCTCCAATTTTATAGCCCTTTGATTTAATTCTATCAACAATAAAATCAATAGATTCTGCAATAATATGTTTTGATCTTTTACTATCGTGAAGCACTATAATAGAATTCTCCTTTAAATATTTATCAACTGCAAATTTAACAATATTAATATCATTTTTATAATCATAAGTTAAGAGCGTCCACATTACATTTTTTAGTTCGTTTTGTTTCATAAGTTTTTCTGTTATTAATCCTACTCTGCCGTGCGGGGGTCTAAAATATTTAGGCTTACTATCACTAACTTGCTCAATAGCTTGGGAACACAGGACTATATTGTCATTAGCATTTTTGCTGAAGAAATTAATATTTTTATGCGTGTGTGTGTGGTTTCCAATTAAATGTCCTTCTTCAATAATTTGCATTGCTAAATTTGGATACCTCTCAACATTTTCGCCAACACAAAAAAAGATTGATTTGATAGAATGTTCGTCTAATTTATCTAATATTATTTGTGTCGTTTCCAGATTTGGTCCATCATCAAAAGTGAATAGAATTTTATCTACTCCAGATTCCCAAATTGTTTTTGGAAATATTTTACGTATTATTTTTGGTGGAACATATTTTGCTTTCATCGTCATTTTTTTTCAAGGTTATAATCGCCAAAAGCCCAACTTCTGCTTCATTCAAATCTTTATTTTTAACTCAATATTTTTGTATTAGAAAAAAAGTTAAAGCCCCATAGAAGTTAGGCTTTCTTACTCATATTCTGTTATCTTACACCAATCCTTTTCATCTTTTTATATTTTATAAAGTCTGTCATTTCGATAAACTCAATGCACCGCATTCCGTCATACTTTTATACAGTTTACCCCTTCGGGGGAGAATCTATTTTGCATCTTTTTCTCACAGACATTCTCTTGTGTCCCGCTTGCGGGATGAATGTCTCATCGTTTCAACTCCCTATCTTTCCATTTAAAATTTCCTAAAGCTCCAGATATTGCTGAGTACACTATATAAGGTATGTGTAATATTTCAGCTAGCAAAAATAATGGAATAGAAATTTTCTCTAACACAACCCCAACACCTCTCTGCAAAACCGAATATTCAACAATAATTTTAACGAAAAATGAACCAATGAACAATATTATAAATCGAACATCAAAAAACAGACCGAGCAGAGGTTGTATTAATAAACCGACATAAAAAAGAAATATTAAAACAAGCTGTAGAACTATAGATTTATTCTCGTAATAAAAACCTTTGCTTGCCCACCGCTTTCTTTGCTGATTAAATTGAGCAACACTTTTATTTGGGTCAGTAATAACAAGGGCATCCTTATCCAAGCAGAATTTAATATCGTAATTTGTTTTATGTGCAATCTTCTGCATCAGTAGTTCATCATCGCCAGAGGATAAGTTCATTAAACCTTTGTAGCCGCCAACTTCATCAAACACAGATTTCCGAAACGCAAGATTTGCAGAGCTTGCAATAATTGGAGTTCTGTTACCAATCAATCCGGCACCAGAGAGTATAAGCCCTGCAAACTCTAGTGCTTGCAGTTTCGCAAACAAATTATCCGATTTTTTGAATGCAACTGGTCCCGATATTAATGCTGTATTTTCCTCGAACCCCGCTATCATTGTAGAAATCCAATTTGGCGAGTTTGTACAATCTGCATCAGTAAAGAGGATGAGACTTCCCTTTGCTTTTGAAATGCCAAATTCAATTGCTTGCTTTTTGTGAGCCTTTTGCAAATTGCTCTCACTCATAGGATAGACATTGATATTGCTTTGTGATATTTCCCTTCGCAATTTTTCCAACGAATCGTCTTCCGAGAAATCATCCACATATATTACTTCATATTTTTCCATGTGATAATTTTGTGACTCAAGACTTTTTAAGTTTTCAATAATTTTTTTACTCTCATTTCTGAATGGAATTATAACAGAAACGAATTCATCATGCTGGGCTTGGGTTTTATAGTATCCAAGTTTTGTTAGCCCAATTCTGATATTGCGAATAAAAACAAAATAGAAAGCGAGTAATCCGATAAAAATAATTGATAAATTATCAGCCATGTTAACTCCTTTTCAATAATAGTAAAAAACCAACAACAGATGGTAAAAGTAAATTGATAAAAAAGAGACTTATTGCAGCATTAAACCCAACTGCCCCAACAAACCCAAGATTTTGTAAAAAATAAACAGATGCTCCTTCCCTTACTCCCACTTCACCAAAAGCTATTGGAGGAATTACAATCTGTGTAAATATTATTAAATTAGCTGCAAAGAAAAATAGTATAAAATTAAACTCCCCACTAAAAGCAGAGAGCAGCAAAGCCATTTGTGTTGTAAATGTAATATGATAAAAGAATGAAGCAGCAACAAGTTTTACAAGAGTTCTCCTATCCATATCTTTCAGAAAAGAAATTCGGTCAAGTACCTTTGCAAATATTTTTTTTGATTGCAGCCAACCCCTTAATTTTATTGATGTTTTGCTCCTTCCAAATAACAAATGGAGCAGGAAATAAACTAATAAACTACTAAGTACAATCAATACTGATGTTACAAATATTGAGAACCCAATTAAACCTTCTAAATAGATTATAAAGAAAGCACCTCCAATAATAATAACAAAAAATATTGGAATTAACTTATCGACCAATGTTGTTAGAATTACATCTAATACTTTAACATTATTGTATGGAAGTGAGCGAGCAAAATATTCTCCCGATTTCATTGGGGTAAATATACCTCCGCTAATTCCGTAAAAAAGTGATAACCATATTTTCCCGCTATCCTTTATACCGAAATACTTTGAACTTAAAACTTTCCATTTATAGTATTGCAGAAATAAATTGAGAGGCAGCAATAGAAATGCGATGAAGAAATAAAATCTATTTGCTTTTAGAAATGTTTCTTTTATTGTTGTTGGGTCAATATAGTAGATTAGAAAAATCAGAAGTCCGAGACCTATTCCAATTTTACCAATATTTACAATCCTTTTTCTAACTAAATTTTCCAATACAATTATTTATCTTTATGATAGTTATTTAATAATTTTACAAACAATGCAAAATAGTAAATTTTTCAATCTCATTTTGAAGAAGATACTTCCTAACAAATATGAAAAAAAAGTTTCTTTTGCTTCTCTCTACTTTGCTTATCTTTTTTATTTTAACTGAGATAACTTTTAACATTTTAGTTAAGCAAGATTTAGATGGGAACATGAGTTTTAACCACGTCCAGCTTAAGCCATATAAGCTACCAATAAAAGAGACTAAAAAGAAAATTGATAACCTTATAGACCGCAAAGTTCCCGATTCACTTTTGCAATATTATGCTGAAAGTAAATTGAAGCGTAGCTACTTCAATGTTAGGTTAATTCCAGACAGCATACTTGGGTGGTCGCCAAGCCCAATTTACAACGGGAATAATGGGTTTTACATTTACAACGAAGATGCAATTAGAAGTAATGATATTTTAGCTGACTACTCGCAGAAAAAGGGATTACGAATTGCAATCTTCGGCGACTCCTATTTGCACGGTGATGAAGTGAAATTCCAAAATACTGTTGGGAATTATTTAGAGTTATTATTATCTAAAAATAACATTGATGCAGAGGTACTTAACTTTGCTGTTAGTGGGTATGGAATTGACCAATCACTATTGCGATGGGAATTGATAAAAGAAAAGTTCCAGCCTGATATTGTAATACTTGGAGTTCAGTTTGAAAATGTTAAAAGGCATATTAATCTTGTGCGACCTTTCTATTATTACACAACGGCTATTCCATATTCTAAACCTCGGTTTGTTATTAGCGGAAATAAATTGCAACTAATAAAAAATCCGATTCCGGATATCAACAAAACCGTTGATATCATTGAACATTTTGATGATTGGGATTTTTCTAATTTTGAAGGGTTTTATAATAAAGAGAACTACATTCCAAATCCTTTGTACTTAAGCAAATCAATCTCTTTTTTTTCTTCAGCTATTTCCCAAATACTTGCTGAAATTTATTATTATAATTCGAGCAGCGAAAGTTATCAAGTAACTTATAAAATTATTGAAAAGTTTAGTAAAAATGTGGAGAGTGAAAATGGAATTTTCATCCCTCTCCACTTACCAGTACTGAATGATTTCGATTTTATTACTCAAAGTTTTCTCGATATATTTTACAATCAGAAATTTATTTATGACGATTTATTCTCGACCCTTAAATTGCAATATAGTTTTGTTGAACCCTACACATCACTAAATGAATGGGGGGAAACAAATGGATTTGAAAGACTCTTTATGACGAGGCACTACTCCCCCATTGCTAATAAAATAATTGCCGGCAGAATATTAGAACATCTTCAAAGTGAGTATTCAGGAATCATCAATAAACATAGGATAGAGTAATGGAATTTCATTTATTCTTATCATCAATTCTATTTTGGATTTTATACTACTACTTTGAAGGAAGCCACGATGGAGCGTTTGCCTTAGAAACAAAGCTGATGCGGGAAAAACTTGGTGCTGATAAATTCAAAGAGATTGAAGATGATTTCATTAAACATGAATTAGATTGGCATTGGTACGATAGTCTTGAAAAAGCATTAGTTAAAATAATATTTGCAGTACTTATTTATTTTATTACAGAGAACTTCCTTTTTGCATTTCAAATGATTTTACTTGCTGTAGGAATACGCTCGGTTGCTCACGATTTTTTTGTAGCCCGTGCAATGGGTAAGGGCTTAAATCATATTGGTCCAGATTTCTTATGGTGGGATAGGTTTTTACGAAAAATGAAAAGTAAAGGAATTAATCAATATGTGATTAAACTTATTCCAAATTTGATTATTGTTTTCTGGATTTTATGGAGTCTGTAGCTTCGGCTTCGCTCAGCTACCAATTCGGATTCCTTCTGTTTCCAATTCGGATTCCTTCTGTTTCCAATTCAGATTCGTTCTGCAACCTTTTTGGATTAAAAGAAGTCAACATTAAAACCAATTCCAAATTGACTAACACGCTTGAAATAGTATTCATTAAATTTATGATTTCCGTAATAGTACGAAAGATAGAGAACCAATCCTTTTCCGTACCATTCACCAAATTTTACTCCAAGTATATTATTTGTACTCAGTTTATATTCTGGTTTACCAGCAAAAACATTATGCGATGCAAAGAAAAGATTCACTGGCTTTTGTAAAACACTCCCAAATATTTTATCTGAACTGATTTCAATTCCGGCATTAAAAAACCATTTCTGTAACTCTGCTGGTCTTACCAAAGCAGCATAGGCAGCACTTCCGTAATATTTTAAGACACCAAAATTTAGAATATGTTCATCAGCAACTGTAATTTCACCAAAATCTTGAGTAAATGGAATTGGTTTATCTTCTCCAATCCAGTCGTTTGCTCCAGTATCCCAAAGTCCATCAACAAAATGGGCACTGTTATGAATTATTCTAAATCGCATAAGTATATTTCTATTTTCAAAACTTAAACGATATGCAGCGTGTCCTCCAAAAAATCCATCGAGAACTGAAATCTGTAATCTTCTGCCTGCATAATTTATTGAAAGTGCATAAGCCATAAAATCGATTGCAAGTGTAAGTTTATCATTATCGCTAAAATTAATTGCAAATAAATCGGATGAATTTCCTATATCAACTTTTAGAAATCCATTCTCCGGATAATAAAGAATTCCTAAACGAGCTTCTTGATGAGATGCCTTTAACGGCATAAAATTTTGTCCGTCAGGAAATAGTTCATATTTATTTTTTTGGGCAAAACTGATTTGCGAAAAAAGAAATAGAAAGGAGAGAAGAATAATGGGAAATTTTATCATACTATTTAAAGTTCGTTTGAGCTATTAATAAGATTCGGGATAAGTTAGTAGTTCAAGAACCTATTGGTTTATTTTTATGTTGTAATTAATTATTTAGTAATTGATTGCAAAAAAACTATGAACTAAAATAACCACTTGCAAAACAAACAGCAATTCGGGTTCTAAGTATTTTTATTAAACTGCTTTCTAATTATTTTTATTCCACAATCCAGTTTAGAGCTAAATCTATGAGCTTTTGATAGCATTTCTATATATGCCCTCGTATCTTTTTGGTTAGTTGTTTTTTTTAATGCAAGTAAATAATCATCACGATAAACTGTAGGTATTATACTTGAAGATAATTAAATAAGATTGTGTTTCAATCCCTTCTTTTTGAAGTAGTAGCGCGTACGGGATTCGAACCCGTGTTACCGGCGTGAGAGGCCAGCGTCCTAAACCACTAGACGAACGCGCCAAAATTATTAGAGAACAAACTTACAACAAACGGAGAAACTATGCACCTTCAAAATTCTTACTTATGGTGAAAATGAATTTACTTCCTTTACCGATTTTACTTTCAACGTAAATAGTACCTAAGTGTTTTTCCACAAATTCAGCACAAAGTATTAGACCAAGCCCTGTTCCTTTTTCACTATTTGTACCAATTTCAGAATGGTGTACATCAATTTTGAATAATTTCTCTTTGTCAATATCTGAAATTCCAATACCAGTATCTTCAACATAAAATTCATTAAAATACTCGTTCTCACTTATTCCAACACTAATGGTACCACCAGAATTTGTGAACTTCACAGAATTTGCAACTAAATTTCTAAAAACAGCATTTACCATATTTATATCTGCAACCATCGAAAAATTATTTGGAATATTATTTTGCAGCGTAATTCCCTTTTGGTCGGCATTCCCTTTACTTAATTGAAGTACATCTTCAACAATGGGATAAACAATAAATTTATTTGGATAAAAGTGAGTTCTATTTGTTTGAATGCTTGACCAACTCAGAAGATTTTCTAATAAATTATGAGCTTTGGCAGCCACATTATGAATATCTCCGGAAAATTCTTTTACTTCTTCTTTACTCAAATCTTCCGATTCGTTATGTAAAATTTCGGAATAACCAAGTAATGATGTAAATGGAGACATTAAATCGTGTGCAACTATTGAGAAGAATTTATCTTTGCTCTTATTCAATTTCTCTAACTCAAGGTTATACTCTTTTATTTTTTCTTGGGCTAACACCCTCTCTGTAATATCAAAAAGACTTCCTTCTATTGAAACTATTTCATCCTGGTTGTTTAATATTGCTCTTGCATTTAGAATTACAAATGTCTCCTCCTTAAAATAATCTTTGAAAGAAACCTCGAAATCATAAACTCTATTTTTATCCAATACTTCCGACATAAAATTTTTATAATCTTTCTTATCACTAAATAATTCTTCAAATGTAATGTTTTCTATTAATTTTTCTTTTGAACTAAATTTTAAAATATTAGCAATTGCCGGGTTAGCAGAGAGAAAGTTTCCATTTACAGATATTTTAAATATCCCTTCAATCGCATTTTCTAAATAGTTCTGAGCTTCAATCGATTTCTCTACTGCTTCACTTCGTAATCTATAATTAAGAGCGGCTGCCATAACACTAAGCAAACTAACGAAAATAACAAATATAAAAGCTGCAAAAAAGTTTGGAAGAAAATAAATGGTTTCATTATTTAATAATATTGAGATTGCAAATAAGAGATTATAATAGATTGCAACTATAATCTGGTTTTTAATATCCCAACTTAAAAATAGTGCAGATGTAAATATCAATAGAGATAACAATTGAGAATTGATGAAAATAGATTCAGGTACTTTAAGAATTATTGAAGTAAATGAGAGAATTATTGTTACTAATAATGTGTGAATAAGAAAAACAGGGTGCTTTTTCCCAAATTCAAAATAAGTAAGAAAAAGGACAATAAATCCTATGAGAGTTGCAACTAATCTGCCAAGATAGATTTCAAGTGAAAAATCAGCAAAATATTTAATTTCAAAGAGAAGTGCAAAAACGCCAGCAATTATAAGTAGCCCTGCTAATAATTGTAATGGTGCAATCATTAATTTCTTTTGAACCTGATGAAAACTATTTTCTCTACTCTGTTTCAATATTCGAATAATTATTTTTTTATCAATGCAATATAATGTATTAAAATATTTTTAAATATATTCATTTGTTTGCATTTTAATTTTTTGAAGTAATGGTAGCACCCTGCTGAGCAAAAGCTATGGAATCAAGAATGGTTTTAACAGAATCGATATAAATCTGATATTTAATACTGTTTTCCTTTGCAATTGGGTTTGATGATTTTACTTTCTCTCTTCTGTGATTTACTTGTTCCCCATTTTTCCAGAACCTATAACAAACATGAGGACCAGTAGCCAAGCCAGTCATACCAACAAATCCAATAACCTGATCTTGCTTTACTGCAACGCCAGTGCGTATCCCATTCGCAATTTTTGACATGTGCAAATACTGTGTCATGAATGTACCATTATGTCTAATTTTAACATAATTTCCGTTGCTGCGTTTGTACCTTGCTTCAATAACAACTCCATCCCCAGTTGCATGAATTGGAGTTCCGGAGGGTGCAGCATAATCTGTTCCGAGATGAGCCTTAAACTTATGAAGTACCGGATGAAAGCGACGTCTGCTAAAGCTTGATGTCATTCGTCCAAACTTTAGTGGCGATTTCAAAAATGCTTTTCTAAGACTATTACCCTCTTCGTCAAAATACTCTCCATCTCCATTTTGTTCATAGTAAAAAGCATAAAAATTATTTTTACGATGCTGAAAATAGGCTGACTTAATATCACCAACCCCAACAAATTCGCCATCTATAAATTTTTCTTCAAAAATAACTTTAAAATTATCTCCCTCTTGAACGTGGTAAAAATCAATTTGCCAGGCATATACTTCTGCCATTTTTAGTGCTAAGAGGTCGCTTATTTTTTGATTTTTAAGAGTCATATAGAGTGAATTAGTAATAATTCCAGATGCTGTTCTCTCTCTTAACTCAATCTCTTTAGCACCTGTACTAATTGTAATTACTGAATCGGTAAAGTTGATAATAGCAAAATTTACTGGACTACTTTCATAAACAAAATAGTGAACCGTTTCTACCGAATCTATTTGTGAATATATTTTATACTTCTTTCCACTATTTATTTTGCGAACATTAAATTTCTCTTTTGCAATCTCTGCAATTTTTGAGATTGTTTTGTAGGATATATTGTGAGGTAATAAAATATCGGTTAAAGTTTCATTCTTTTTAACAACACCCTCAAAGACTTTTAACGTATCTGTAAAAAGCCCATATATATTTGGCATTGGAATTTCAATTTTTTCCTTTTCACTTTCAGATTCAGTTTTATTTGAACAAGAGAATAATATTGGGAAAGTTAATAGTAGAACTATCAATAAATGTTTGGTGCAATAAGAATTCATAGCAGCATTAATCATTCATCAAATTATTAATAATATCTAAAGAAGAAATTCCATCAGCTTCTGCATTAAAGTTTGGAATAATTCTATGCCGTAAAACTGGAATTAGGGAATCCCGAACATCATCAATGCTTGGTGTGTAGCGTCCTTCCATTATTGCTTTTGTTTTAGCAGCTATAATTAAATATTGCGATGCTCGAGGACCAGCTCCCCAGCTTATCCAGTCTCTAAGTTTCGGATTATCTGTCGTCTCTGGTCGTGTTTCTATTACTTTTTTAATAGCATATTCAATAACATTATCTGCAACGGGAACCCTTTTTACAAGTTTTTGAAATTCGCATAGTTCAGCTTTAGTAACAACTTTTTCCAATTGCGGAACTACATCAGTAGTAGTCGATTTAACTACTTCAATCTCTTCCTGATAAGTTGGGTACTCTAGCCAAAGGTTAAACATGAATCTATCTAACTGTGCTTCAGGAAGTGGGTAAGTTCCTTCCTGCTCTATTGGGTTTTGTGTGGCAAGCACAAAAAATGGTTCATCCAGTTTATACGTGTTCCCCATTGCTGTTACATTGTGTTCCTGCATTGCTTCAAGTAGTGCAGCTTGTGTTTTAGGGGGTGTTCTATTAATTTCATCGGCTAAAACAATATTTGCAAAAATTGGACCACGTATAAATTTAAACCCTCTCTTCTTTGTAATCTGATCTTCTTCAATAATTTCTGTTCCAGTAATATCACCAGGCATTAAATCAGGGGTAAATTGGATTCTGCTAAAATCGAGATCCAAAACATCTGCAACAGTCTTTATCAATAAGGTTTTTGCTAAACCGGGAACACCAACTAGAAGCGTATGCCCACCGGCAAAGAGTGATACTAATAAATTTTCAATTATTTTATCTTGCCCAACAATAACTTTATGAATTTCACTTTTAATTTTCACAACAGATTCACTAAGTTTTTCAACTAATTTAACATCGTCAATATTCTTTTCACTTAAACTCAAATTTCACCTAAATTTTAATTTCCCAATAGATATGCGATTTTAATTCTTCAACCCACTCTTTGTAAAGTAACTCACGCTTCCTAAATTGAGCAAGGCGTTCAATATCCTCAAAATCATCTTCAATATTTGCAACATGTTCCGGAATTCTTCTATACAATTTCACAATATGATATCCATAATTCTTTTGGTCGGTATTAAGTTTTTTAGGAGGGGATATTTCTCCTTCCTCCATACCGTAAACAGTTGATAGCAATTGTTTATCTAACTGCCCTGCTTCCATTGTACCTAATTTACCACTAAATTTTGCGGTCTCTTTGTCATCACTATATTTCTTCGCATAATACTCAAATGTTTCAAACCCTTTACGGATACTATCTTTTATCTCCGTTAAAAATTCAATTGCCTTCAGGTCAGATTCATCATCACTTTTAATCATTATCAAAATATGTCTTGTATGGATTTGATTTCCCTTCCTTTCAAGTAATTGGATAATATGAAATCCAACTGGAGATTCAACTACACCCGATATTTCTTTCTCCTCTAAAGCAAATGCAGCAGATTCAAATTCCGGATAAAAAACACCACGCTGCACACTCCCTAAATCGCCGCCTTGTGTTTTACTTCCCGGATCATCAGAATACTTTGTAGCAAGCTGAGCAAAATCAGCCCCATGCCTAAGTGAGTCTAACAGGGATTCGGCTAATTTTCTTGCCTTATCCTTTACACTTGTGTTCTTTTTAGGATTAATGAAAATATGCCCAAGTGTGAATTTTTCAGGAATTAAGCCAAGTGAATCTTTATAAGAATCGTAAAACTCAAAAACTTCTCTACGTGTTACTTCTATTTGTCCAAATTTTTGCTGCTGAACTTTTTGAGCCATCAAGTTTTTCTTAGTCTCTTCTCGGAATTCTCTTTTAATTTTTTCAATAGTCATTCCGTATGTCTCTTCAACTCGCTCTTTAGAACCATACTGCTGAATAAAATAGTTCATCTGATAATCTAACTGCTGAGAGATTTCTTCATCAGTAACTTCAATGGTATCTAATTCTGCTTGAGCATAAAGTAATTTTTCTGCAATCATTCCATCCAAAACTCTACGCTTGTTAGTAGGGTTTTCCGGATCAAATTTCTTTTGTGCTGCTTCAATGTTTAATCTTAAATCAAATTCAGATTTAAGGATTATTTCGTTATCAACAACAGCAACAATTTCATCTAATACCTCTTGCCCAAATGCAATATTAAACATCAGTACAAGAAGGAATAATATTTTCTTCATATAATTTCTACCTCTCAATTTCAGAACCATATTCTGAATAAAGTTGTTTTATATAATTATTGTAAATCTCTTTTCTATTTTTTGCAATATATTTTTCTCTAATATCCATCTCTATTTCATGAAACTCTGGCACATCATTTTTTTTATAACTTTTCAATAATTGCAAAATAGTGAAAATATTTTGAGACGTTTCAATTACTCCGCTCACACCATTTTTCTTTAGCTTGCTCAATTCAACTCTGATGTTCATCGGAAAAATGTTATAAATATATTCCAAATTATTTTGTGCTGAAAATAAGAGAGCTTTATTATTAGAAAATTCCTCTACCATCCGCTCCCAGTTAGTTGAAACTAATTTTCGCCTAAACTTTTTTGCAGCATTTTTGTTACTAAAGCTAACTTGATTATATATGAACCGCTCAGCTTCTAATTTAAATTCAGAAATATTCTTGACAAAATATTCTTCTAATTCCTGACTTACAATAGTTCTGTTATTTTTTTTAAGTAACTCTTTAATAAGAATTGCATTTGCAATCTCAACTTTTGCTTCATCAATTAATTTTAAATATTTTTCATTTTTTAGAACACCTTTATCAATAGCAGATAAATAAATTACTCTCTTCTCAACCCATTTCCTAATATACTCTTCACGGAATAATTTATTCCCAACATTTTCATTAACAACATCATTAATCATCTGTTCAGTAAGAAATGAATCACCTACTCTTGCAACATAGTTAGCTTCTTTTTTTTCGCTGCAACTTATAAAAAGCAATAAGAGTAGGCTTAAAATAGCAACTCTATTTTTCCTCTGGCTGATAAGCATTCTCTAATTCATCATAATTATATTCTGGATTATAAAAGTCTTTAAGACCATTTATATATTTATCTTCAAGTCTTTTACTTTCACTCTCTTGGAAAGAACTTGAAAGTTCAGGCAAAGCCTCTTCAAATGTTTTAATTCTTTCAGCAATTTTATTGTTACGTTTTACAATTGCCCAACCACCATCAACTTCAAATGGTTCCGAGAAATCTCCATCATTACTTAGAGAATATGCACGTTTAGAGAGTTCGCTATCATCAGCATCCTTCAAACCATGTAATCCGGATTTGGCTTTAAAACCATTTCTTTCTGTGTAAGTACTTGCAAGAGTATCAAAAGTACTTCCATCAAGTAGCTTTTGATAATAAACATTAATGCTATCTTCTTCTTTTGTATAAATTTCACTAAAGTTCACTTTACCTTTAACAACAAAATCATTCTTCGATTTATTATAATTTTCTCTCAATTTTGCTGAATCAATTTGAACCCTGTTCCAAATTTCATCTTCCTGAAGTTTAAAAATATAAATACCATTCTGATAATCATTCATTAAACTGGCAAACTCACTATCTGTTGTTTCAAGCTCTAAAGCTTTTTTCGATAACAGAATATTTTTACTGTAATCTTTAACACCTTTAGTTAACAAAGATTTTTTTAGTTCTTTATTTTCATACTTAGGTTGAGTTTCGAGATATGTAAATAAATCAGCAATGTTATAGGAATCATTATTTAATGTAATTAAAACTTTATCTTTATTGCTGCTGTACAAACTGTCATTCCGATATTCCGGAGTTAAGGTTATCCCATTTTTATCAGAAGAAATAATATCAATAACATCATCATTTAGTTTATACTGAAATCCATATTTCAAACTTTCCACATATCTATCATAATCGTAATCATATCTTGATTTTTTATACATTTCCCTAATTGTTTCAAGTTCATCTTCATACGGTGGATATTCCATAACTTCAACAAGTTGAATGATATGAAAACCAAAACGAGACTTAACAATTTCTGAAAGCTCACCAATTTCTAAATCAAAAACGGCTTCGTCAAATGGTTTAACCATCTGGCGTCTTTCAAAAAACCCTAAATCACCACCCTTAGCACCAGAGCCAGGGTCATCAGAATACTTGCGGGCTAATGAATCAAAGTCTGCTCCAGCAACAATTTCCTCTCTAATTCTGGTAATTTTATCTAAAGGTTTTTCTCCAGGTAAGGCATCAGCTACGTTTCTTCTAACTTCTTCAACTTTTACAAGAATGTGCTTAGCTCTTAATTTGTAACGTCTTTTTTCTTTATCAGTAATTTTAAGAATATGATATCCAAATTTTGTTTCAACAATTTTTGGATATATCTCTCCAACCGGAGTTTCATAAGCAGCATACTCAAATGCAGGAACTATTTGACCAGCAGTAAACCAATAAATATCACCCCCAGTAGTTTTTGAAAAATTATCTTCTGAGTATTTTATGACCATATCTTCAAAAGAAGCACCTTGTTTAATACTATCAAGAATTCCTTCAATCTTCTCTAAACTTTCTTCTGGGTTAGGCTGCTTTTTAAGCATTACATGACTTACTCTAACTTCCTCACTACGTTGGTCGTAAAATCTTTTTAATCCAGGGACAACAATCTGCTTCTCCTCAATATATGATATTCCAACTTTCTCTTTATAATCATTTAGTTCATTAATAAGATCTTCATCATTTTTATAATCACGTACAAAAGCATCACGTAATTTCATTTTGTATATAACGTATAAATCTAAGAATTTTTGATACTCTTGTAACGAATCTTCTTTTGCTGCTTCAACTCCGCCAGCATTTTTTGCATAAGCTTTCTCAAATTCACCAAGTGTAATTAAATTGCCGTCAAAATCGGCTAAAACTATTTCTGAATGTTTTGGTGCACACGATAGCATAATTAATGTTACAAGTGCAGTAATCAAGAGTTTTAATCCTACTCGCATTAGTTTTTCTCCATTATTTTTAAAATTCAAACTTTTATTTTACTTATTGTAATCTTTAGAATCAAGACTGATGTTACTTAAAACAAAAATCTTAAATCAGAATCTCTTTCTATTTTTTTTTTCTGCAAACTAAAACTATTCCTTTCCCAAAAGACTCCATCGGAGTATCCTTGAATAGCTCTATTTTTTTCAACCATTTCTAATCTTTTTTCTGCTACAATGGCATAGTTTTTATCTAACTCAACACCAACATATTTTCTTTCTAATTTTTTTGCAACTACTGATGTGGTACCAGACCCAAGAAATGGATCAAATACAATATCACCAGCTACACTGCTGGCTAAAATTAACTTTGCCAATAATTTTTCTGGTTTTTGTGTTGGATGCTCTGTGTTCTCGGGCATCGACCAAAATGGGACTGAAATATCATTCCATAAATTAGATGGATATGTTAAACGGAATTGTCCGCTTTCTGTTTCATCCCAATCTTTTGGCTTTCCGCTATTTGTTCTATATGGTGCAATAACTTTTCTTTTTAATTTAACAGCATCTACGTTATAAAAATAATTATCCGATTTTGTTCCAAACCAAATATCTTCCGAGTTCATTTTCCAATTAGTTTTTGCTCCGCGTCCTTTCTCACGTTCCCAAGTAATTCTATTTCTTACAATAAAGTATTTTTCCATTACTTGATGAATTGATGTTGAAGATTTCCAATCGCCGCAAATATAGATTGATGCTGCTGGTTTTAAACATCTGTTCAATTTAGAAATTAAGTTACTGAGCCATTCGGTATATTTTTCAATTGAGCTTCCCTTAAATTTTGAAGTGCCAAATTTCTTATTCATATTATAGGGCGGGTCAATAAAGAGAAGGTCAATAAAATTATTGGGCAAATATTCAATTGCCTTAAATATATCTTGATTAATTGTTTTATTAATCAAATTATCTAAAGAAATATTACTATTTAAATTAATAAGTCTTTTACTAAATATTGCTGAATCCTCTTTTGCAATTTGGATTGTCTTATTTCGCGGAGCAAATTCTTTAATACTCATCTACCGTTATACCTATCGAACCTTCAATCCGGAATTAAGAGAGGCATTAACCGCCACAATATTTAATTTTCCAGATTCATCTTCAATTGCAAGTATCATTCCTTGCGATTCAATTCCAAAAAGTTTTGCTGGTTTTAAGTTTGCAACCATTATTACTTTTTTTTCAATAAGTTCCTCCGGTTCGTAGCTCTCTGCAATACCAGCAACTACTTGCCGTTCAAATTTTCCAATCTTAACTTGAAGTTTTAATAACTTTTTGCTCTTCTTTACTTTCTCGGCAGAAATAATTTCAGCTACTTTTAAATCTACTTTCAAAAAGTCGTCAAAAGTTATTTCCGGAACTTTCTCTTCTTCCACTTCCTCTTCTAAACTTGCAGGGTTACTCCATTTCATAATTTCTATTTCAATAGTTTTGTCTTCAATTTTATTAAATAATATTTCAGATTTGTTTAATTGATGATTAGTTTCAAACTCACGCTTGCCGCTCTCATTCCAATCTGCAATTTTAACATTCAACATTTTAAATATCTTCTCGGCTGAAAAAGGAATTACTGGTGAGAAAACTTCTGCCAAAGTAGAAATTGTTTGCAAACAAATATTTACTGTTGTTGCCGCTCTCTCTTTATTTTCCTTAACACTAAGCCACGGCTCAGAATCGTTGAAGTATTTATTACCTGCACGTGCAAGAGACATCATTTCAAAAACTGCATCTCTTATTTTGTAACTCTCTATTAACTTCCCTATTTTTATTGGTGCTTCTGCAATTCGGGCAAGCATATCTATATCAATCTTTTTAAGTTCTCCCCTTGTCGGAACTTTTTCATCAAAATGTTTCTTAGCAAAAATGAAAGTTCTATTAACAAAATTGCCAAGAATATCAGCTAATTCAGAATTGTTTTTCGCTTGAAATTCTTTCCAATAAAAATCTGTATCTTTATTTTCAGGTAGGTTTGAAGCCAAAGCATACCGTAAAGAATCTGTTGGAAAAATCTTTAGAAACTGCTCAACATCAATTCCCCATCCACGAGATTTAGAAAACTTTTTTCCTTCAAAATTTAGAAATTCATTTGCCGGTACATTCTCCGGTAAAATAAATTTATCATTATTCCCATCATTCCAAGCCATTAACATTGCAGGAAAAATTATTGTATGAAATACAATATTATCCTTTCCAATAAAAGCTATGTACCGAGTATTTTCACCCTGCCAATATTCTCTCCATCCATCTTCATTGCCACGCTGCTTAAAAAGTTCTTTGGTTGCAGAAATATACCCAAGCACAGCTTCAAACCAAACGTAAAGCACTTTCCCTTTAGCTGAATCGAGCGGAACTTTAATTCCCCAATCTAAATCGCGGGTTACGGCTCTATCATTCAAACCATCTTTGAACCATCCAATGCAATATTGAAGCACATTACTTTTCCAGTTGAACTTCTCGTTTGCTTCCTTCATATACTTTTCAAGACGTTCTTGGAATTTACCAAGTGGAAAGTACCAGTGGGAGGTCTCTTTCAGTTCTGGTGTACTCCCCGAGATTTTGCTCTTTGGGTTTAGCAATTCACTTGTATCATATAAAGCACCGCACTTTTCACACTCGTCACTACGTGCTTCTTCAAATCCGCACTTTGGGCAAGTTCCCTCAACATATCTATCAGGTAAAAACATTCCAGCTTTTTCATCATAAAATTGGAGCGATTTTTTTTCAGATAAAATATCTTGGTTATAATAACTTTTAAAGAAGTCTTTAGCAGTTTCGTGATGTGTGGGAATGCTTGTTCGAGAATAGATATCGAAACTAATCCCAAATTTTTCGAACGCAGCTTTGTTACTTTCGTGGTATCTATCAATAATATCTTTTGGAGTAAGTTTTTCTTTATCGGCAGTTAAGGTTATCGGAACTCCGTGTTCATCAGAACCGCAAACATAAATTATGTCAGAATTTATTAATCGGTTGTATCTAACAAAAATATCTGCTGGTAAATATGCACCGCTTAAATGTCCTAAATGTATTGGTCCGTTAGCATACGGAAGTGCAGAAGTTACAATTATTTTTTCTTTATTCAATTTCAAAACCATTTTTTAAATAGCTGTAAATATACGAAATTTCTTTGAAAATTGATTTTAAAAAAAATGCTTATGGCAGTTCAAATCTTTTCAGAATTGCATTTTTTGCATCTTCCAATTGCTCTGTTTTTATTACGCAGCACACACTTGAAATGCTACTTGATATTCCCAAAATATTTACATTGGCTGCCCCAAGCAGGGTACAAAACCTTGCAGCAATGGAATGCTTTTCCCGAAAGTGCGGACCGTAAATACTAATTGTGCTTATACCTGAAGTTTTATCAATTGTTAATGATTCAATTGCTTCTTTATTTTCTATCATAAATTTTTCAATTTCCGGTACAAACTCATCCTTAACACAAATTGAGACTACTGCGGAATTGTGCGTCGTACTTGCTTCGGTAATATATTCCAAATTTATATGACGCTTAGCATAAAATTTAAATATAGAACCTGCTGCACCTGGCTCATCTTCCATTGTGGTTATGCGGTATAAGGTAAGCCCACTATTTTCCAAAATTCCACTTATTTTCATATTTTATAATTTTTATTTCTTAATTCAATTTAAAAGAGGAAAGATAATTTTAATTTTTGTTCCTTTATTTACTTCCGATTCTACAGAAATATTGCCGGAGTAATTATCAATTATCTGTTTAACTAGACTTAAACCTAATCCCGTACCAAAATTAACAATTTGTTTTGCATTCTTAGAGCGGTAAAATTCGTCAAATATTTTTTCTAAATCTTCTTTCGGAATTCCAATTCCATTATCTTCAACTACAATTTGCAGATTATTATCATTAGCTACTCTTGATAAAACAGTTACTTTTCCCCCATCTTTACTATATCTAATTGCATTTTCAATAATATTAGTAAACACTTTTTCAAAGTCGCTCTCTTTTCCAACAATTGTATAATCTGTGTTGTCGGTATTTAGGTCTAATTGAATATTTTTCGATTCTGCAATAGGGAGTAGGTTCTGAATAACATTTATTAAAACTTCAATTACTTTAACTTTATCACTATATACACGTGGTATCAAGGATTTGTTGTGAGATAAATCTATTAGTTCTTTAATAATATCCAACATTTGAGCCGAACGTGCTGATGCTCGTTTTAGTATAGTAAGTGGTTTGGATTCTATTGCTTCAGAATAGTTTTTTACTACGCTATCAATTAATGTTTTAACAGCAATAATTGGGGATTTTAATTCATGCGAAGTATATTGAAAAAATTGATCTTTTTGCTTCTCTGCAGCAAGTAATTTTTCGTTCATATTATCAATTTCTATTTTACTATTACGAAAAATTCGCATAAATGTAACACAAATGTATGTTGTGAGATAAACTGTAATTGTAAAGATTGATAACACTAAACCATTAAAGAGAAAAACTTTATGAACATTACTATTAACAATACAAATATGGGGGATTATTTGCAGATATTCTAATGTTACCAATCCGCCAAATAGAATAACAACCAAAGTTGAAATAATATAGGGCAGCCATTTAGGTAACACAATACTACTTAAAACAACATGGAATATATAGAAGAGGTAAATGGGGTTTTCAACTCCGCCAATGAGATGAATTAATATAGTTAAAATAAAAAGATCAAGTAAAATATGAATTACAAGAAATGCAAGCTCTGCAGCAAATGTGAATTGTTTTACAAATTTTAATATGAAAAAATAGGTAACATTTAGAGTAAATAGTGCAATTAATGTTAACCAGATTTTATTGAAATCTAAAGAAATATCAGAAAAATTTTGTGCAGTTATTGTTGCAAGTAAAAATACTGTTATTGCTAACCAGCGCAACCTTACAGACCAAACTAAACGTGATTGAAGAATGTCAATATTCAAAAATGGAAAACGACCTAGTAGTAGCATTATATCCAATTTATTATATCCTTCAAATATGATTTAATTAGAGTACTAAACTTAATGACCTAAATTTATTTTTACCAGTTCAATCAATTTTTCCGGATTCACTGGTTTTTCTACAAATTCACTAACCGGAAGAAAATCCTCATCCGTATCTTTATCAAATACAAATCCGGTCTCTTGCTGAACAGCAGTAAGCATAATTATTGGAATATCTGATGTTTTTTCGTTGCTCCTAATTTGATAAGCAACATGAAATCCTTCATCTTGTGTTCCCATCATCACATCCAAAATAACCAAGTCGGGTTTCTCTGTTAGTATTCTATCAAATCCTATTGTGCCATCTTGAGCATCAATTACATCATAACCTGCACCTTCAAGTATCATTCTCATTGCTTCAACTAAATCAATATCATCATCAATTATTATTATTTTTTTAGACATAGCTACAAACCTCCTCGTTTACCAAATTAATTATTTGGGGAATGCAATTTCTAACTTCATCTGAAAGTGGAGAATTAAACTCTATTGATTTCGGTTCAACACCAATTATTTTACATGGTGCAGCACTCCCCATCTTTAAAGCCATATTATAAATTTCACCAAATCCAAAACCATGCAACGATATAAACTTATCAACAGTTGAAATTGTTTTTTTATTAATTTCAAACTTCTTTACGGAACCTGGAGTTAAACCCATTTTTGCACAATCAATAATCAATATAGGTTCCCCTTCAATAATATGCTCAAGTATTATAAAAATATCTGACTCTGCATTAATGAGTATAACATTATCAGCATTATCAGCGAAATTATAATCAGCCAATTGATTAATTATTACGGGTCCAATACCATCATCACCCCTAAGTGAATTTCCGAGTCCAATTATTTTTAGCATATTATTCTATAAACTCCACATTTAACACATGTACCGAGCAGGAAATACAAGGGTCGTATGCACGTACAAGCATCTCTAACTTGTGTGTTATTTGTTCTTTAGTTTCTTCTATTATTTCAGGAACTAATTTTTTCATATCATCATCAATGTTTGCAAGGTTTTGTCCGGTCGGAATTACGCAATTTACTTTTTCAATTTTTCCCTGCTTATTGTAAGTATAATCATGGAATAAAATTCCGCGTGGAACTTCGGTTAAACCAAAACCCCTTCCATACTTGGTTGGTTCTTGATTTGGTTTTTCATTTTTAAGACCTTCATCAAGTAATGTATCTATTAGCTCTATTGAACTTGCAATACAGTGAGCTATCTCCACAACTTGTGCAATAGTATTCATATATGGATTATAATTTGGTGCTTTCAAACCAAGTTTTTCGGCAGCAGCTTTTGCCAAAGGGTTTAATTGATTATGGCTATTATTAAAGCGTGCTAAAGCACCAACCATGTATGAACTTCGGTTAAATTTAGCATGTTTGCCGGATGAATGTGGAACTACAAATTCGTTTGTGATTTCAAGATATTGATTCACCTTATAACTTCCGCTATCTGAAGAATAAATATCACCATCATACAAGCCATATTCTTTCTCACTTTTTACACTTATATATTCAGTCTCTCTACTAAATACCGGAATTTTTTCTACTAACGATGCAATAACATCAACTATAAATTCTGCATCAGGTATTGCTTCATTTACAAGTTTATTCTTAAGTGCTAATAAGTTTTTTGCTGATGGAATTTGAGTGAAGCCTCCTGGAACACATGCAATTGGATGAACTGCTCTTCCGCTAATTAATTCACCTATCTCATTTGCTATTCTTTTTAATCTTAAGGCTGCAAGTACAACATCTTTATGTGTATTAATTAATGGAAAAACCGAACCGACATCTAAATAATCGGGTGCAGCCAAAAAAAGTGAATGTAAAGTATTGCTCTGGAATGTAGCACCATCTACAAGTATTCTTCGCAATAATTCTGTTTGTCGGGTTATGTCAAGCCCCAGTGCATCTTCGGTAGCTTTTAAAGAAGTTAATTGATGACCCAATGAGCAAATTCCGCAAATTCTTGAAGTAATTATAGCTACTTCATGAAAATTACGTCCTTTTAAAATTGCTTCAAAAAAACGGGGTGCTTCAACAATCTCCAACTGTGCTTTCTCTAAAACGCCCTCTTTCATATTCACAACAATATTTCCATGTCCTTCAACTCTTGTTAAATGATGAACATCGATATCTAAATTTTTACGCATAATTTCTCCACTTACAGATTTTATTCTAGCTCAAGTGTGCAAAACATTTTCATTCTATTTAATGCTTCTTTTGTTGAGAAGCCATGTTGCTTAAGCATTTCAACAGCACCGTTTTTATTTATATTTGAAACCACTCCTCTGCAGCCAGTGCAGTACTGTCCGAAAGTTGGGCAAATAGCATCGCAGCCTGCCCGTGTAATGGGACCAAGGCAAAACATTCCTTTATCAAGTACACACTCGTTTTCTTTCAACTTACATTCAACACAAACAGCATGGTCAAATATTTCCGGTTTTCTATTAAGGATTAATGATTTCAAAACATGTAAAAATTCAGGTGTACTCATTGGGCATCCGCGCACTTCATAATCTACTTTTACAACTGCACTTATTGGTTGAACCGGAATTGAAGGGAACAAATATTTATCCTCTCCATAAACTGTTTCTTTTACCCAGTCAGCCGAATGCTGATTTTTAATAGCATTTATTCCACCCTGCACAGCACATGCACCCAAAGCAACGAGAATTTTTGTTCTTCTTCTTATATCATGAATGCGAGTTATGCAGGTTGGTGTACTTATGCTTCCTTCAATAAACGCAATATCATATTCATCAGCTTTATCATCCATAGCTTCCCGGAATTCTACAATATCCACTAATTCTAATAAGTCTAATAAATCATTTTCTAAATTTAATTTATTTAATTGGCAACCTTCACAACTTGTAAAATCGAAAAAAGCAATTTTTGGTTTACTCATACTGCCTCCTTTAATTCTTTAACACGCGGGTAATGAAATACAGGACCATCCTGGCAAACATAAGTATCATTAATTTGGCAGTGTCCACATTTTCCCACACCGCACTTCATTCTTCTTTCTAAAGAGAGATAGATATTTTCGTCCGGAACTCGTTTCCCCTTTAATGCCATTAACACAAATTTGTACATTACTGGCGGTCCAACAATAGTTGCAATGGTGTTGGCTACATCTAGTTTTAATGGAGGAATTAGAGTTGTTATTACACCAACTTTTCCTTTCCAGTTTTCATCTGGTCTATCAATAGAAATTTCAAGTTCAACACTCTTATCTTTTTTCCACTTTTCAATTTCATCTGAAAATAAAATTTCTGATGGTGACTTTGTGCCATACAAAATAACCACACGTCCAAAGTCGTTCCTATTTGCCAGAACATAGTCTATTAAAGATTTTGTAGGTGCTAACCCTATTCCTCCACAAACAAATAAAATATCTTTTCCCTTAAAATTGTTTACCTCAAAACCATTACCAAATGGACCTCTAACCCCAAGTTGACTTCCGACAGTTAATCTGTGCATTTTATCCGTTAATCTTCCGGCATTACGTACTGTTAGATCAAACAAAGGTGATTTTGTTGGGGATGAGCTTATTGAAATAGGAGCTTCGCCAAAACCAAAAATTGAAACTTGAACAAACTGACCAGGTTTATGATTTAAGATTTGGTTCTCTGGTAAAGCAATTTCAAATCTCTTTTCTGTATCGGTTAACTGCTCAACATTTGTAATTGTTGATATTATTGGGTTGTATAAATCCTTTTTCTCAAAAATTAAGTTTTCCATCTATTCCTCTCAATACTATAGAATCTCTTTTTGCTGCTGTTTTGTATAATCATCAATTAGATCATTCACAATTTCTACCAAACTAATATTTGCCGGGCAATAGCGTGAACATCTGCCGCAGCCAACACAATGAAGTTTATCCGATTGATTTGTAATGTATTTAAATTTTCTATACAATCTATGTCTATTGCGGCTGCCCAAATTATCGCGGAAATTCTCTCCGCCTGCAACTTCGGCAAATTTATTTAACATACAACCATCCCAAAAGCGGTCTCGCTGCCCGTTTTCGACATCTAATTCAATTTCATCATGTACATCATAGCAATAGCACGTAGAGCATAGCAGATTACATGTTCCGCAGCCAACACATTTTTGTGCTACATCTTCCCATACTTTTGAATTATATACATGTGTAAATATTTCAGGAATTCTATTGTGATGAAATTTAATTTTTGCTTGAAATTTATCTTCATTTAGTTTAAGATATTCATCGGTTACTTCACTCCCTTCACCAAATTCATCTAAAAGATTTTTTCCTTCATCTGTAATTTCAAAAACTATGTAACCATTTTTAGCGGGATAAAAATAGAGACAAAATCCATCAGTCTCATTTATGTCAATTCCAACAGAGCCGGCAAAGTGCCACTCATCCGGTTTATAAGCTACTCCAATGAACTTACAGTTTTCACGGCGAGTAAGATAATTTGATTCTGGCAGACCTGTTATAAAAGAGTAATCCAACCGTTTAATTGATTGCATCTCATAGGAGTGAATACCAAAAAATATCTTTGGCTCAGTACTAATCTGTGGTTTTGTATATTGGTTATTCTTAATATTAAAATTTATTAAAGTCTCGCGTGGGGGCATAAAAGCTTTTTTCAACGGTAAGATTGTTCTACTATAATTGAGTACCACTTCAGTAGCATCACTAACTATTTCATATTTATAAGAAAGCTCACCAGTTTTATGAGGGGCAATTACATCTCCCTTCTTCATTAAGAAAGAGATAAATTTTTGTGTTACATCTTTATCAAAATAATAGCAATTGAATGATTCCAATCTTGATTTCACATCGGTACTGCTCATAAACTACCTCTTCCGTTAAAATTTCAATGTAGTTGTAAACAATAATTTTTGAGTATTTTATTTCTAATATATGTTGATATACAATAAAGAGATAAAAGTAACTCGTTATATATTGATAGTAAATATAATACTTTTTTTTGATATATTATAATTTTTTCACTTATCTATTACGAATTTTGATTTTAACCTTAATTGTGTTCTTCTAAAAGCCCTTTATGTTATTAAAATAAAGGCACTACTGCAAATCCCTTTGAACTACAACTTTTAATCATTACTTTCATTATTTCAATAAAAAGCATTATTTTTGAATTTACAATTTTACTATTTTTATTAAATCGTTAAACTAATTTTGGAATTTAGTATGTTATTACACCAAAATCAATTATTTAGAGGAACGCAGTTTAGTGAGCATAGTTTAAATGAGCTTCAACTCCAAAGCTTAATATTTTCTGAGGGGAAAACAGTCTTCCGCGAGAACGATTCATCAACAAGTATTTTCTTAATTCTTGAAGGAGAAATAAACCTTATTAGTTATCAAGAGTTGGAACCGAATAGCTCAAGTTCTATAGTTTTATCCGCTGGTGATTTTTTTGGCTATGATGAACACTACTATTCAATTACAAGAAAATCGAGAGCAGTTGTTTTATCTGAGGCAAAAATTGTTCAAATTTCAATGGATGAGTTAAATAATCTCATTGTTAAAGACTGGAATATTATTGATAATCTTAAAAAGAATATCCACTTCCCCTTAAAATCCAAAAGGAGTAAAGAGAAAAAAGTAGAGAAGAAGATTCCTAATTTTATTAATATTGATGAGAATTTGAACAAGGATATTTCGGAGAAAGAGTATGATAGAATACAAGCAGAGATAGTTAACAAAAAAGGAATAGCAGAGAAAGAGATTGAAAATAGATTCAATGAATTAAGTAAAAAAGAGAATGAACTTAATACGCTAATGGAATCTCTTACTAATGAAAAAAGGTTTGCTGAGCAGACGCTTAAAGATGAACTTGCTGAGTTAGAGAAAAAAGAGCAATCAATTATATTAAATGAGGAATCGCTGGAGAAAGAGAAATCTTTTGCAGAAAAAACTCTTAAAGGGGAATTAAAAGCATTAAAAGAGAAAGAGGAAGATTTAGAGAAGAAAGCAAAAGCAATTGAAGAAGATAAATTGCTATTAAGCAGCTCAATAGAGAAAGCAAAAGAATTGGCTTTAAAAGAGATTGAGTTAATGAAGCAAGCTAAAGAAGTATCTACCCAGGCAAAATATGTTGATGAAATTTTAGAGAAAGAGAAAGAATTAATTCAGAAGGAAGTAGAATTAAATCATAGATTAAAAGAATTTGATAAAGAACGTGAAATTGTTAAAAAGAATGAATCATCAAAGATTGAACTTGAGCGGAAAGAGCAAGAACTTAATGATAAGTTCAAAGAGATTGAAGATAAAAAAATTGCTATTGAGAATGCAATAAAGAAAGAGGAATCTTTAACGACTAAGGCTTCCGAACTTGATAATTATGAACAAAAGTTAAAACTACGCGAGAAAATTTTTGATGAAGAACGCATTAGGATGGAATCGGAGTTTGAAGATAAAATAAAAGCATTAGAAGAGAAGCGAAATAAATTTAATGATGTTATAAAAAAGGAAGAATCTCTTACTGAACTTGAGCAAGAATTAAATTCCAAACTTGAAGATTTAGAGAGCGAAAAAGAAAAGATTAGGATTGAACAAGAGGAACGGAAACAATTTTTCTTAGAGAAGGAAGAGGAGCTTAGTAAAAATTTATCGAAGGAAGAAAAATTAGCTAAGTTTGAGCAAGAACTTGAAGAAAGAGCACGTGAATTAGAATTAGAAAAGGAAGAGACCGAAAAACTACTAAGAACAAAGCAAGATGAACTAAAAATTGAAGAGCTTAATTTGTCTGAATTAAATCAGAGCCAATTAGATTTCGAAAATGCTAAAGCAGAATTTGAAAAGAAAAAAGAGAACTTTGAGAGTGAAAAAAGCGAGCTTGAAGATAGATTTTTGGAACTTGAAAAGAAGCAGAATGACCTAAATGAAAATCTCTCGAACGATGAAAAACTCTCTCAGTTTGAAACTGAATTGAGTGAAAAAGAAGAAATGTTTAAACGGGAAAAGTTTGATACAGAGAGAGAATTAGAGATTAAATTAAAAGAACTTGCAGAGAAAAAAGATGAACTTGATTCTGCTATTAATAAAGAGCAAGATATTTACGAATTGGAAAAAACATTAAAGCAAAAAGCTTTGGATCTTGAAAGAAAGGAATCTCTTTCTTCTGAAACTCTCCATATGCAAATGACACTTCTTGAAAAGAAAGAGAAAGAACTTGCAGCTCGCGAAGCTGAAATTGAAAAAGAGCGAATCTATTCTGAAAAAATGTTGCAGCAGGAAGCAGAAGTTTTGGAGCAAAGAGAGAAAGATTTAATAATTGAACGCAAAAATATTTTAAAATCAAAAATATCCCAGCAAGAAAATTATACACAAGAGAAAAATCAAATTGATTTCAATAAAGATGAAGTTAATGTTGAGATGAGGAAATTAGATGAAGAGAGAAAAGATATCGAAAATAAAAATCTCTCAACTCCGGAAGTAGAAGCTGCACCAACACATGTGTTTAAAGAAGATACTTCGCCACAACTTCCTGCTGGTTTTAACATTGACCGTGATACAACAAAAAATTTCCAGCATTTTAAATACGATTTTATTTCGATAGTACTTGTTAATCTTGTAAGATGCACATCTGATAAGGCTATTCAGTTTAAAACATTTTTAAATGACGTATTTGAAGAAAATAGTAAAAAAATAATTTTGGATGTCTCTTATTCCGATTTTTTAGATTCAACTTTTCTAGGTGTTATGGTCTCATTTCTTAAACAATTAAGACGAAACGATCGAGAAATGAAAGTGATTGTTGAACTTTCAAAAATGACTACTACAACTTTTATCCTTTCGGGGTTAGATAGAGTATTTACATTAGAAGAAAATCTTAACGAATCTTTTCATCACTTTTATAATGAGTAGTATTCATTAGTAATTCTTTTATGAAAAATATTATTACAAAATTTTTTGCTCAGTTTAAGCATAAACAAAATGGAAAGCTAAGTGCTTTTGGAGGTGTATTTACACCAGATGTTCTTACAATACTTGGTGTAATAATGTATTTGCGTCTTGGTTGGGTGGTTGGAAATGCAGGGCTACTTGGAGCAATATTAATAATTTTACTTGCAAAATTTATTACAATTGCTACTGGGCTTTCAATGTCATCAATGACCACAAATATAAAAATTGGTGTTGGTGGTGCATACTCAATAATCTCAAAATCATTAGGTTTAGAAGCAGGCGGAAGTATTGGTATTCCATTCTATATTTCGCAGGCACTATCATCTGCTCTATATATAGCAGGGTTTACTGAAGGTTGGTTACTTATTTTTCCGCAGCACTCCCCCGAAATTATAGCAATATCCACGTGGGTTATTTTGCTATCAATCTCATATATAAGCACAATCTTTGCTATTAGAATCCAATATTTTATAATGGCTGTAATCTTTCTTTCGTTGGTCTCAATCTTTTTAGCTCCTGTTGAATTTACTTCAAATATAGATTTAATTGGAAAATTTGAGGATGCTAGTTTTTGGCAGGTCTTTGCTGTCTTCTTTCCTGCAGTAACCGGAATTATGGCAGGAGCAAATCTCTCTGGCGATTTAGCAAACCCACGTAAAGCAATACCTCAGGGAACAATGGCAGCAATATTTGTAACAATGGTAATCTATATCGGGTTGGCTTATGTGTTATCTGTTATTGCAACTCCCGAGGAATTACGAGCTAACCAAATGATTATGGTTGTGAAAGCACGTTGGGGGTTTTTAGTAACAATCGGTATTCTTGCTGCAACATTTTCATCTGCTTTAGGAGGCATGGTTGGTGCTCCGCGAATTATTGAGGCACTTGCTGCAAATCATACAATTCCATTTCCAAAATTTTTCACTAAAAAATCGAAAAGTGGTGAGCCGAGAAATGCTATTATTTTTACTGCATTTCTAATTCTTATTCCTCTACTGCTTGGTGATTTTAATACACTTGCAACACTTATAACAATGTTCTTTTTGGTAACGTACGGAATATTGAATTTAGTAGTTTATATTCAGCAAAGCATGAATCTTATTAGCTTCAGACCAACTTTTAAAATTCCGAAATTTGTACCACTTATTGGTTTTACTGGTTCAATGTTTATAATGTTTTTAATTAATCCAATTTTTGGATTAATAGCTATACTTACAATTATTGCTATCTATATCTATTTAACACGTCAAGGGTTAAAATCAAATTTGGGTGATATCCGTGGAGGAATGTTCCTTGCAATTGCCGAGAGAGCTTCGCACATTGCTAATAAATTCCCTAAACACCAAGTAGTTTGGAAGCCTGATATATTGCTCCCAATCGAAAATCCGGCAGAGTGGTCTGGTCCATTATTATTTATTCGCAATGTCACATATCCCGCAGGTTCAATTTTTGCCTTTTCAGTTAAGGATAAAGAGATTGATATACATGATAACTCTTTAAAGGAATTACTAAAACCAATCTATGATGAAGATGTTCTTGTGAACTCGACAGTTATTGAAGAACACGATTTTATTCACGGAGCAAAAATAGTGATACAAACATTACGCGGTGGTTCCTTTAGACCAAACACTCTATTTTTAACTATTGGCTCCGATTCACGAAAAGATATAAATATCTCCACTCTGGTTGAAATTGCAACTAAAAATGAATTGAGTGTTTTAATTTTACGACAACACCCACGTGTAGCTTTTGGAATGCAGAAGGATGTTAATATTTGGCTACGTGATAAATCGCCTAATTGGCATTTAACCGTTTTAATAGCTCTGCAACTACAACTTAATTGGGATGGTAAAATAAACTTAGTAACTGTTGCAGATAGCAAAGAAGATGTTGGTAGGTTAAATAAATTTTTGAATAGATTAAGTGACCAAACTCGATTGCCTGCTCTGTCGGAATTTCACGTGCTTGTTGGTGATTATAAAACCGCACTAAAAAATGCACCACGTGCCGATATTAATATTATGGGAATTGGAGATAATATCCCCTTCAAAATGATGCATGAAACTGCTGAGTTAACTAGATCATCCTGTCTATTTGTAAAAGAAAGCGGAAATGTATCTGCAATTGTTTGATTCAAAATATACGATTCGATAGTAAATTAAATTTTCAGTTCAATCCAACTCTCTAAAATCTTAGTTCAATCTTTGGGACTTCGAGTGGGCTATCCACTACATCCCGCAGCGGGTTCCCGTTTCTACCCCTAAGCCTTTGGCTCTTAGTTCAATCAATTTATTTAAGTAATATCATTTTTTTAGAATCGATAAATTCTCCACTTGTAATTTTATAAAAATATATTCCTGAAGTTAATCCGCCAACAGCAGAACTTATCTCCGAATGGATGCTTTTTGCAGAAGCATTGAATGTAACTTCGTAGCTTCCTCCACTCTGTTCTTCATTAACAAGTGTTGCTACTTCCCTTCCAAGTATATCATAAACTTTCAATGTTACATGAGGCAACATGCCACGGCGTGTTTCTACGGGAATTGTATATTTTATTACTGTACTTGGGTTGAATGGGTTTGGATAGTTTTGAGCTAAATTAAATTGACTTGGTAAATCCATTTCTACTTCTATAATATCAGAATATTCAAATGAACCATCTGTATCTATTTGCTTTAAGCGGTAGCTTCTGCCATAGGCATCCATTCGGAGACTCCGCTCAGCTACCAAGATATCTAAGTCAGTAAATGAATAATCATTCGGTGAGTTGCTGTTGCCGTGTCCTACAACAAATCCAATTGTTTTCCATTCCGTCATGACAAGCATAGGTCCATCTTCCAAGCCAGTCCTGACGGGCGTAGTTCCATCTTTTTGGAACGAAGCCCGTTCTATTTCAAATCCGTAATTATTTACTTCTGTTGCTGTTTGCCAATTAAGCACAATAGTGTTATTTATTAAATTTGCTGTAAATGATGTTAGTTCAACAGGAAGTGCTGCTGGATTATTGTAATCGGTATCAATTCCCATCAAAGATGAAACACCGCTAAATATTGTGGTTTCTCCGGTACCACCCAAATCTATCCTATCAACTGCGTTAGAAAGTGTCCAATATGCTTTATTGTTCAATCCATCAATTGCTAAATATATTCCGTTTCCAGCAGAAACTGATGCAGAGATAGAGACTTGCGAAGTTCCATCAGGCTCCGCTTTTATTAAACCATCATCCATTAAAAAGTAAATATTATTATTGTAGTATTCTATATCATGAGGGTTGCAAATATTTCCATCTATCTCTGTATAACTACTTCCACTAAGTGTCATTCGTACAATACTGCTATTCAAACAATTTGAACCGTTTCGTGTAACCCATAATCTATTATTAGGTACATCAATTGCCAATCCCCAAAGTGTATTGCCATCGGTTGTAAAAGAATATATGGAAGAAATATTTAAGTTTACTCCATCCATATCAGCTTTAAGAATTTCATCATCGCTATAAGTATCATTAATCCAATAAATTTTCCTATTATAGTGCATTTCATTTGACACCATACTGATTTATGGTATTATTTCTGCATCCTCTTTCCAGAAATCATCCTCTCTCACGAATACTTTTTTAATTAAATTTTGACATGTTTTATCTGTCACTTTTTG
>JAKIUC010000007.1 GCA_021647785.1 Melioribacteraceae bacterium | reverse complement strand
ATATTGTCAATGAACATATGACTATGCTACAGAACGATAGCAGTAGAGTCAAAAAATACTTTAACCATGAGGAAATAAAATATGCAGCTTAACAATAATCTTATTCTATTACCGTCTGGTTAATAATAAGCCAACTTGATAATTATTTGAAATGGATGATTGGAAAATAAATTAAATATTTTAGTGATTGTTTAATTGCTTCATTTATTTTTTATACACAACATAATTTTATCCCCGAATTATTGAATTAGCTTTATCTTTTTTAGGTTTAAAAATATTGTTATATCTTTGCTATATCATTTAATTTTCAGGTTATGTATAATGAAAAACACACACTCGGTTTTAATGGTTTTTTCTTTAATTTTTTTAATGTTATTCTCACTTGGTTGCAGCAAAGAAGAAGATAAATTAATTAAAGATATAATCCCCAACATAAATCTCGAATTTAACAGTGAAAAAGAGATAGTTATCAGTGATTTATTTTTTAGTAATAATTACGCACTCACATTTGCTGAAAATCAGCACATCAGTATTAAACATGTAAAAGAGTCTAACTCAATTACACTAAAAACCAAAAGTGATTTTGTGGGAATGACTTTGGTTGAGTTTACACTTGATGATAATGTTTATAGTATTCCTGCAACAATACATAAAAATGAGTCTTACAAATTTCAATTCACTCCAGATAAAAAATATAATGAGCTATATCTATTTGGTAGTTTTAATGGCTGGAACAGAAAAGAGATTGCTATGACTGATGAAGATGGTGATGGAACATTTGAAGCAGAAGCTACTTTAGAACCTGGCGTTTATGCATACAAGTTCTTTGGCGATGGCGAGGAAATTGTTGACCCAGTAAATCCGAATAAAGTTCCAAATGGTTTTGGAAGTTTCAATTCAATCAGAACAATAGCAACGGATATTTCGGAAGATATATTTCTGCATGTTCTAAATTTTAACGAGGGAAATAGAGTTTTGAATTTTGGAATTGAAGGAAGTCAATTTGCAAAAGACTTAAATAGTAAAAATATTATTGCTCTACTTGATAACAAAATAATAGCTGCGGATAATATTAAACTTAACCAGAGCAATATTGCTGTTACACTACCCGCATCTGTGTTGAATGGGAAAAAGCTAATTCGCCTTGCTGTAACTAAGGATGGGAGAACTACAAACTTCCAGCACCTTCTATTGGAAGATGGGGAGCCAATTAATAACAACTCCAAATTTAATTGGTACGATGGGGTTATCTACTCGCTTATGATTGATAGATTTAATGATGGCGATACGTCTCTTAATAATCCAGTGCAGCACGATTCTCTTTCAGACAAAGCAAACTATATAGGTGGCGATTTACAAGGGGTAATAGATAAATTAAATTCAAATTATTTTAATAATCTTGGGATTAATACAATTTGGATATCTCCAGTTTATGACAATCCGAATATAGCTTTCCGTGAATACCCGGAACCACACAGATGGTACTCGGGCTACCATGGCTACTGGCCCATAAGCTCTACACGTGTTGAAGAAAAGTTCGGGAATATGAAAAAACTAAAAGAGCTTATTGATGTTGCACATAAGCATAACATCAAAATACTTTTAGATTTCGTTTCAAATCATGTTCACAAAGATCATCCATATTATCAAAATCATAAAGATTGGTTTGGAAAACTTGATTTACCCGATGGAAGAAAAAATATTCGCTTTTGGGATGAGTTCCGCTTAACCACTTGGTTTGAACCATATTTGCCATCGTATGATTTTCTTGGTTCCGAAACTGTGTTAGATACAATCACCGCAAATGCAGTCTGGTGGCTAAAAGAGACTGGAGCTGATGGATATAGACACGATGCTGTTAAACATGTTCCAAATAAATTTTGGAGAAAGTTAACAAAAGAACTAAAACGAGAAATTGAAATTCCAAGAAACAGACCCCTTTATCAAGTAGGTGAAACTTTTGGGAGTTACGATTTGATTAGTTCATACGTGAACAACGGACAGCTATCCGCCCAGTTTAACTTCAGCCTTTATGATGTTGCACTTCCAACGTTTATTGATAGAGATGCATCTTTCGATAGATTGGACAAAGAGATGCAGAAAACATTTTCCGTTTATGGACCATTGCATTTAATGAGTAACGTGATGGATAGTCATGATAAAAATAGGTTCATGGCTTATGCTGATGGCGATTTGGATGTAAGCCAATGGTCAGCAATAGAGCAGGGTTGGAACAATCCACCAAAAGTTGATAATCCGGATAATTATAAAAAATTAATACTCTACATGGCATTTATGAATACAATTCCCGGGTTACCAGTAATTTATTATGGAAGCGAGTTTGGAATGACCGGAGCATCTGACCCAGATAACAGAAGAATGATGCGCTTTGATGATGCACTCTCTCTATATGAAAAAGAAACAATGAAAGAAGTATCCCAAATTATTAATCTAAGAAATAACCATACGGCTTTAAGGTATGGTGATTATTACAAACTAATTGCTGATGATAATAGATACGCATATATTCGTTCAGATTTGAATGAGAGAATTCTTGTTGTATTAAACAAAGGGGATAAATACCAAACTATTAAACTTGTAATCCCCAATGTTTATAAGGCATCCAAACTTGTTAGCTTAATTGATGATTACGAAATAGATGTTTCTGAAAGTGAAGTAAGTATAAAGTTGAATGGAATGGGTTATAATATTTACAGTATTAAATAACCTTGTCCAAAAGACAAGGTTAAAAAACAAATATTAGTATTAGGAGTTATTATGGCAGATGAATTAATTTTAGAGAAACAAAAGCAAGCAATAGAGATATTGAATGAAAAAAACATAGACATGTGGCTTACTTTCGTTAGGGAAACTGGAAATATAAAAGACCCAATGCTGGATATGATTGTTGGAACAGGTGCAACTTGGCACTCGGCATTTATACTTACAAAAAGTGGTGAAAGCATTGCTATTATTGGCTCACTCGAAGAAGCAAACATGAAAACTGTTGGAACTTTTAAAACAATAATTCCCTATTTAAAATCTATTCGTGAAGATTTTATAAAAACCATTGAAAGAATTAATCCAAAAAAAATTGCAATTAACTATTCGCAAAATTCCAGTCTTGCAGATGGCTTAACGCATGGTGTATATCTTGAGTTAGTCGATATTCTTAAAGAGACACCCTATGCAGATAAATTTGTTTCTTCGGAAGAAGTTGTTGCGGCATTACGTGGGAGAAAATCGGAAGTAGAGATAAGTTATATTAAAGAGGCAATAAGGGAGACATTAATAATATTCGATCAGGTTACTGATTTTATTGAGCCTGGTAAGTCTGAATTAGATGTTGCAGATTTTGTTAAAGGAATTTGTAAAGAGAAGGGGTTCGATTTAGCATGGGATGAAGAACACTGTCCGGCAGTATTTACTGGACCTGATACAGCAGGTGCACATTCTGGTCCAACAAATAAAAAGATTGAACGCGGACATGTAATTAATATGGATTTTGGAATTAAGCTAAATGGATATTGCTCTGACCTACAGCGGACTTGGTATGTTTTAAAAGATGGTGAAGCCGAAGTGCCTACAGAAGTTAATCGTGGGTTTAAAGTAATTGTAGATTCAATACAAAAATCTTTTGATGCAATTAAACCTGGCAAAAAGGGATGGGAAATTGATGAAATAGCACGTAGCTATATAGTTGAAAACGGTTACGAAGAATACCCTCATGGGCTTGGACACCAAGTAGGACGCGTTGCTCACGATGGTGGTGCATTATTTGGTCCACGTTGGGAGCGTTATGGAAATATTCCATATCTCGAAATAGAGAAGAACAATGTTTTCACTATTGAACCACGTCTTCCTATTAAAGATTATGGAATTGCAACAATTGAAGAAATTATTGTTGTTAAAGAAGATGGTGCTGAGTATTTATCCAAACCACAGAAAGAAATTTATGTAATTAGGTAATAGTATAGAGGTTAATAAGATTTTTAAAGAGTTATAACATAGCTTTGAACTAAACCGAGCACGTGTTGTATTTTACAAAAAAAACACGTATCTTTAAATAAAAAAACAATGAACACAAAGTTAACATTAACATTAAAAAAAGAGGTAATTCAAATAGCAAAGGAATATGCCAAAGAAAAAGGACAAAGTCTTTCTGAATTAGTTGAGAATTATTTTAAATTAATTACTGTAAGCAAAAGAGAAGTAAAACATGAAGAACTTTCTCCCCGAATCCAAAGATTAAGAGGAATAATAAAGACTGATAAGAAATTGGACTATAAAACGATATTAACTGAAGAATTGACAAAGAAATATGAGAAGTAAAATATTTATAGATTCGGACATTGTAATTGATTTTTTTACGGATAGAAAACCATTTGCTAATTCTGCAAGTGAAATATTTGAATTTGGCGAGCAAGGCAAATTACAACTCTATTTGTCTGCAATCAGTATAAACAATATCTATTATATTGTTAGAAAATTTCTCGGTCATAAAAAGACAATTAAAATAGTAGAAGAGTTAACCGATATGACTAAGATTGTAGGCACAACTCGCAAAGAAATTGTACAAGCACTAAGAAATAATTTCAAAGATTATGAGGATTCCATACAATATTCAACAGCTTTGACTATAGATGGGCTCGAAGCAATAATTACAAGAAACGTAAAAGACTATAAAAATTCAGAAATTGCTGTATATACACCAACAAATTATTTGAAAATGCAAAATGAAAGTGAGAGTTAACAAAAGCTAAAACAACGCTGGCTTCCTATTAAAAATTATGAAATTGCAACAATTGAAGAAATAATTGTGGTTAATGATGATGGAGCAGAGTATTTATCAGAACCGCAAAAAGAGATTTATGTTGTGAAAAAACAGCAACACCAAACCATTATGGTATTTATAACTTCAACGGTTTTGCATAAAAAGGAGAGCATCTGAAAATCAAATATTTTATTACTATCTATTTTGTTTTAGTAGTATTAGTCTTTTCACAAAGTCCTAAATACGATTTAATGGTTTTATCTAGTTCAAAAACTATTCAAGTTGATAGCACAAATATAGTTATACCTATTTCCGCATTAATTAATGTTGATAGACTTGATAGGATGCTAACGTCTAGTTTGCAATGGGGAAGTATTGCAATTATTATTGGTGCTACACTTGAAACTGCATTTAATCCCGATGATCACTTTAAATATCTTATGACTGCTTTGGGAGGAATTCTTGCCTCAGCTGGAGGTTTGGTATATGGTACTTTTTCTAGCATACCTACTAATTATAATGTTGGTGAAAATAGATTTGGTTTACAAATTAATATGGGACAAACAATGGCAGCTGACTCATATAGATATATAGAAAACTTTGGTTTTGTTATACGTTACCCAAACAAATTACCCCTTATTCCTGATAACTATGTTATTTATATTGGGGAAGAAGAGTTACATGAAAATTCAAAAGAAAATAAACATTCTAATTTGAACATAACAAAATATGGAGTTCAGCTAAGAAAAGTTGGATACAATAGAACGTTAAATTTTTTATACGGAATTGATTTTGGGCAATCAAAGGGCAGCTATTCTTATTCCATAGAGGAGGGTTTATCATATTTTCGTTCTGAATGGGAAAATGTCTCTTCATTCTATTTTGATATAATTATTGGTGTTAATTTTAATTTAACAAAAAATATTCACGGAAGTATAGAGTATCAATATGAATTAATTGGTGCAAGTACAGATGATGATGTATCATCAATCTTTGATAATCCAGCTCGTGGTGTAACTTCATTTTCTATTTATACATTTCTTTGGTAGTGTAATTAACTTTATCTGATTTTTTTCGATAATTACGTATTAGAATATATATTATCAGGAAATAAAATGAAGAAGTTACTTCTAACACTATATTTAATTACAACAATTAGCTATGCTCAATCAACACCAAACTCGTTATTAAAAAACTTCAAAGCATTTGAAACTCCACGAACAAATTGTCGCCCAGGAACTGTTTATCGTATTAGTGAAGATGGAATAAAATATATTGTTCAGGATGTTAAGCAAATAAAATCGGACGCAAGTAAAGATGGAACATTAATTGGACAAATGACTTTTTCGAGAGAAGAACTCTTAACCATATTGAATCTAAACTTTAGTTCAGATTATGTAACAACAGAAGTTGAAATAAAAGATGCTATTAGAGACTACACAGAACAAGCCAATGTTGACTTAGCGTTATATGAAAATGATATAGCTGAAGATATAATGCTAGATGAAAAGAGCAAATACTATTTGATTAGGGAAACAGTGGCAACGAAAGAAATTATTTTTCGCTTTAGCAGAAGTTCAATACAACAATTAAATGCTGGAAAATCAAACCTAAAAGAGAAGTCCGGAGATGGAATTGATTTCCCATTTGAAATTAAAAAGAAATTTAAAGACTCAAAAAGAATTTTTTATCTCGAAGAAAAAATGAAACAACCGAGTGGTGGTTTTTTATTCTTTTAGAAAACATCCACTTCTGTACAGGGTATTTGCTGTAGGATTCATTCCAAACACTATCTTCTTTCTTGGTTTGATGAAATACTTTTTTACCTTCCAATAATACTGTTGTCTAATTATATAATGACGGATATCAATAAAAATTTATGACTATATCTAACCTTGAAGGTGGGGTGTATAAAATCCGAATTAGTTTTACAAAGCAAAAACCTGTACCGCAAAGAGCGTGTATTATTTTGTTCCCAAATTAATAATAATTTGGTGAATATTTCTTTAATTCTTTATCATACTTTCTGGAATTTGGATATACCTCTTCAAGTTTCATCCAAAATGTTTTGCTGTGATTTTTATGAACTGTGTGGACTAACTCGTGCAGTATTACGTAATCAATTAACTCATCGGGTAATCTCATTAGGTGAATATTTAGATTTATATTGTTCAACCCAGAGCAGCTACCCCAACGAGTTTTAACGTTTTTGAAGAACAATTTATTGTATTTGAAGCCAAATTCTTCTGCAAACATTTTAACTCTTTGGGGCATGAAACTTTTCGCCTCAATTCTTAAGGTTTCTACAATCCCAAATTTAATAGAGTTTTGAACGAACTGGTCTTTTATATCCATCTCTTTTGGAATTGATAATTTTACAATCGGTTTTTTAATTGATACAAAAATGTTTTTTACATTAGTTTTCTCAATTACAAGTTGAAAGTTTTTTGTTCTGAATTCCGTTTGCTCATCAAACACTTTAACCGATTTTTCTATTGCCTCAATTTTAGGAAGATGTTTTAGTATCCAATTCTTTTTACTAATTGCAAAACGTTCTCCTTCTAAAAAAGAGACTCTTTTTGGAATTATAACTAATACACCCTCGCTGGGTTTAATCTTAATTGCAATACGTTTTGCTCTGCTGCTTTTGCGAAGAAGAACGTTTCCTATTGAATCTATATTTATTCTTTTCTTATCTGCCAAATTTAAACTTTTAAATTTTATTTCGATTGTAATTTACGGATGAAATCATAAAAGGGAAAATAATGGAAGAATTATTTGGAAAGATAAAAACAAAACATGCTCCTGCTGAAAAAGCAACAGAGGAGAAAATTGTTTTTCAACAAAAATTAGTTGATGGTCTTTCAATGGTAAAACCATTTATTGATGATACCAATCATATGTTTCTTGTTCTAAATAGACACAGACAAATTATTTACGCAAACAAGTTGTTTCACGAATATTCTCAAAAAGATAAAACTCTGAGCCAACGTTTGGGGGAAGCTTTAGACTGTATTCATGCAGAGGATGAAATTGGCGGATGTGGTACAAGTGAAAACTGCAGGGAGTGTGGGGCTGTAAATGCGGTTCTTGATAGCCAAAAATTTGGAAAAGCTGAGAGTGAGTGTAGAATAACCTTAAAGAATAGTAATGTTTTAGATTTAGATATTTGGGCAAAGGAGATAAAAATAGATAATTCAGAATTTACTATAGTTTCTATAACAGATATCAGCAACAGAAAGAGGCGAATTGTTTTAGAAAAATTATTCTTTCACGATATTTTAAACACTGCTGGAAATTTAAGAAGCTTTCTAGAATTAATGCAAGATGGCAGCACAGAAGAGAATGAGGATTTTTCTAAAATTACGTTGGAAATAGCAAATACTTTAATTGACGAAATAAAGACGCAAAGAATGCTGAGCCTTGCAGAGGTTTCAAAACTTGAGGTAGATATTTCTGAATTTAAAGCAGCCGAAGTTTGTGAAGAAATACTAATCACTTATCAGAATAATTTTATTAGCGAAAATAAAACTATTGAGTTGTTGAATAACAAACACAATCATGTTTCAATTAAATCGGATAGAACTTTGTTGCGAAGAGTACTTGGAAATCTTGTAAAAAATGCTTTGGAAGCAAGCAAAGATGGAGAAAGTGTATCCCTTAGTATTGATGAGGTTGATTCAAAAATAATCTTTAATGTTCATAATACTGCATTTATTCCAAGAAATATTGAGTTGCAAATTTTCCAAAGATCTTTTTCAACTAAAGGTTTAGGAAGAGGTATTGGAACTTATAGCGTTAAACTTTTAACCACAAAGTACTTGGGTGGCGAAGTCTCTTTTGAAACAGATGAGGTGAAGGGCACAACTTTTACAATTAAAATTCCGAAAGAGTTGGTTTGTTGATTTAGAGAATTAGGGTAATAATGACTAAAAAGTTGTTTACATTTAAATACTTAATAAGTGACAGCTAATAAACGAGAACTCACATCTAAAACATCCGAATGGATGAATGGGGCTTGTTTTAATTCACCTATTAGGTTAATCATAATTGACAATCGATAATTGTTTTATTAAATTAAGGGTGTAAATGGAAATTTACTTTAAAAACAAAAAGACAGAAAAAGTTTTTAACAGTTTTAGAACGCTTTCCCAAAAACATGGCGATAGACAAGCAAGAAAAACAATTCAAAGAATAAACGAATTAATGGCAGCAGAAACTTTAAATGATATTAATATGCTTCGTGCTCCTGGATTGCATCTATTATCAGGAAAGCTAAAAGGGTTGTGGGCTGTTAATTTGGTTCATCCATTTAGGTTAATTTTAGAACCACTGGACGGCGACACGGAAGATTTAAGAAAAACAACAAAAATAAAAGTTATAGAAATAATCAATTATCATTGAAGGAGAGGCAATGAATAATTTTATATCCCCTATTGCAATACACCCTGGTGAATCACTTTTAGATGTTTTAGAATCGGTTGGAATGCAACAAACAGAATTGTCTAACCGAATAGGGTTACATAAGAAAACTATAAATGAAATTATAAAAGGGAAGAAACCTATTTCACCTAATACGGCTTTAAAATTATCAATTGTATTTGGAACATCAGAAAAATTCTGGAATACCTTACAAAAAAATTACGATGAAACAGCTGCAAGACTTGAACTAGAAAAAGAGTTAGAAAAAGGGAAAGAGATAGTTCCCAAATATACAGTTTATCCTCAACTTGTGAAATTTAAGTTAGTGGAAAAAGCGACAACAACAAGAAGTAAAGCAGAAAACATACTACAATATTTTAGTGTAGCATCTTTTGAGGCTTTAAGTAAAGTATATCAGATAGAAAACATTGCATTTAGACAAACTAATAAAAAGGAAGTTTCAAAAGAAAACCTGAAAGCTTGGTTGCGTTTTGGCGAAATAGAAGCCGCAAAAATTGAAACAAAAGATTTTAGCTTAGAAAGGTTAAAATATTCTCTTCCTAAAATTCGAAAACTTAATTTGTTAGAACCAAAAGAGTATTCATCAAAGTTAGTTAATATACTTGCAGAATGTGGTATAGCTTTAGTGTTTTTACCATATTTTAAAAATACATTTGTTAATGGTGCTACACGTTGGATTAATGCTAATAAAGTTACAATTATGGTAACACCTAAACACAAAATGGAAGATATTTTATGGTTTACTCTTTTTCATGAAATTGGGCATGTGATTAAACATAGTAAAAAAGAAAACTATATATCCTTTTGGGATACAAACAACCTGAACGATAACTATAGAGCCAAAGAAAAAGAAGCTGACAAGTTTGCGTCAGAAATGATAATTCCCCAAAGCCAGTGGAATAAGTTTTTAAAGAACGGTTTATTCACATATTCGGAAATAAGAAGATTTGCTAATGAAGCAAAAGTAAAACCTGGTATTGTTGCTGGCAGACTATCAAAAGAAACTGGAAATTGGTCAAAATACTCTAAATTACGTAATAGGGTTGATGTAGCGATAAGTTAATTAAAAGCAAGATTAAACCTTCGAGTTTTAAAAACTCGAAGGTTTAAATGATTTCAATACCTATAATATTCCGGTTTGTACGGACCATCAACACTAACACCAATGTATTTAGCTTGTTCTTCATTTAAGATATCAAGTTCAACACCTACTTTTTCTAAGTGCAGACGTGCTACTTTTTCATCAAGATGTTTCGGCAACATGTAAACTTTGTTCTCGTATCTTTCAGGATGCAACCAAAGTTCTAATTGTGCTAATACTTGGTTTGTAAATGAGTTTGACATTACAAATGATGGATGCCCCGTTGCACACCCAAGGTTTACCAAACGTCCTTCGGCTAAAACAATAATTTCTTTACCATCAATTGTGTACATATCAACTTGCGGTTTAATTGTATCTTTTGTGTCGCCATAATTTTCATTAAGCCACGCCATATCAATTTCATTATCGAAGTGACCAATATTACAAACTACAGCTTTATCTTTAAGTATTTTAAATGCTTCGGAAGTTACAATATCTTTATTGCCAGTGGTGGTAACAACAATATCAGCTTCTGGAAGAGCATTTAAAAACTTCTTAACTTCAAACCCTTCCATTGCAGCTTGAAGAGCACAAATTGGATCAATTTCTGAAACTATTACCCGAACTCCGGCACTACGTAATGATTGTGCTGAACCTTTTCCAACATCACCATAACCAGCAACAAGAGCTACTTTACCAGCCATCATTAAATCGGTTGCTCTGCGTAAAGCATCCACTAACGATTCACGGCATCCATATTTATTATCAAATTTTGATTTTGTAACAGAATCATTAACATTTATTGCAGGTATAGGAAGCGTGCCAGCTTCAACTCTATCATATAATCTGTGAACTCCGGTTGTTGTCTCTTCAGAAAGACCTTTAATATCTGTAGCAAGTTCTGGAAATTGGTCAAGAACCATGTTTGTTAAATCGCCGCCATCATCAAGAATCAAGTTCAATGGTTTTCTATCTTCACCAAAAAAAAGAGTTTGTTCAATGCACCAGTCAAATTCTTCTTCATTCATTCCCTTCCAAGCATAAACTGGAATGCCAGCAGCAGCAATTGCAGCAGCAGCGTGGTCTTGCGTTGAAAAAATATTGCAAGATGACCATGTAACTTCAGCACCAAGCTCAACCAATGTTTCAATTAATACTGCAGTTTGGATTGTCATGTGCAAACATCCAGCAATTCTTGAATTCTTTAATGGTTTTGATTCACCAAATTCTTTTCTTAAAGACATTAAACCGGGCATCTCTGCTTCGGCTAATTTTATCTCTTTTCTTCCCCACTCAGCCAAACTTATATCGGCAACTTTATAGGGAACGTATGTGGTTTTTTCTTTTATATCACTCATTTTTTCTACCTTTTATTTATACTTTATAAAAACACCAAACCTTTTGTTCTATACAACTTAATTGGTCAACAATATTTTTGTTTGATATTTCATCTTTGGATATTATTATTTATTTGGTTTTTATCTTTTGCTATTTGGTTTTTTAATTATCACTTATACTTTTTAAACTTATCAACTAAATCTAATTTCTCCCATGAGAATTCTTTTCTTCCAAAATGACCATAGCTTGAAGTGTTTCGGTAAATTGGTTTTTTCAAATCAAGTCGCTTTATAATTCCTTTTGGAGTTAAATCAACTACTTTTTGAATCATCTCTGAAATAGCATTATCGGAAATTATTCCTGTTCCTTTAGTATCAACATATACAGAGACTGGCTCTGCTACTCCAATTGCGTAAGCAAGTTGTACTAAACACTCTTTTGCTAACTTTGCACCCACAACATTTTTTGCAATATGACGTGCAGCATAAGTTGCGCTTCTATCAACTTTGGAAGGATCTTTTCCGGAGAAGGCACCACCACCGTGCGGAGCCCAACCACCGTATGTATCAACAATAATTTTTCTTCCGGTAAGTCCGCTATCTCCGTGTGGTCCGCCTATTTCAAAACGCCCTGTTGGGTTTACAAAGTACTTCGTTTTTTTATCAAGATATTTTGCCGGAATTATTTTTTTAATTACATGCTCAATAATATCTTTTTTAATTCTGCTCTGTTTTACTTTTTCGTCATGCTGTGTAGAGATAACAACTGCATCAACGCGCAGTGGCTTCTGGTTTTCATCATACTCAATTGTTACTTGCGATTTTGCATCTGGGCGTAGGTAAGGCATCAACTTTGGATTCTTTTTTCTAATAACAGAAAGCCTTTTAACCAACTTGTGTGCATAAACAATGGGCATAGGCATAAGCTCCGGAGTTTGATTGCAAGCGTATCCAAACATAATACCTTGATCGCCAGCACCACCAGTATCAACACCCATTGCTATATCTGGGGATTGTGCATGAATTGCGTTTAGAACTCCGCACGATTCTGAATCGAATTTATATTCTGCTTTTGTATAGCCAATAGTTTTAATTGTATCTCTAACAACTTTTTCAATATCAACATAAGCAGTAGTTGTAACCTCACCCCCAACAACAACTAATCCGGTTGTTACAAAAGTTTCACACGCTACACGTGCGTTTGGGTCTTGTTCAAAAATTGCATCTAACACACCATCAGAAATGGCATCACAAATTTTATCTGGATGTCCTTCAGAAACAGATTCTGAAGTGAAATAATAGGACATAAGTTTTCCTCGTTTTTTTATTCGTTTACTAACTCTAATTCTAAGGAGTCACCAACATTCATTTTATGACGGCTCCCTTTTACTTTGGCATCGGCACCAATTATTGAATCGGTGAGAACCATTCTTTTTACTTTTGAATTCTTATTTATTATCGAATTTTTAATAACAGAATCAAGCACCTCGCAATTATCGCCTATTGAAACATAAGGACCAATTACAGAGTTTTTAATTTTTGCTGTTGGAGCAACATAAACTGGCTGATTTATTACAACTGAATCCATTTCAAAATCATGTCCGTTTTTTGCTAATATAAATTGATTTGTTGAAAGCAGCGTCTCTGGTTTTCCACAGTCGTACCAACCCTCTACAGGAAAGGTTGAAAACTTTTCACCATTATCAATCATAATTTGAAGTGCATCTGTTAGCTGATATTCATCCTTTGTCTTTATGTTTTTCTTAAAAAGTTCTTCTAAACTTCTTGTAAGTAGGGTGGAGTTTTTTATGTAATATAATCCGACCAAAGCCAAATTTGTTGTCGGCTCTTGAGGTTTTTCAATTAGCCTCGAAATAAAACCATCCTTTAATTCAGCAACACCAAATCTTCGCGGGTCTTCAACTTCTTTAACGCCAAGGGAAGATGTCTCCAAATTTGTTATTTGGTTTAAATCAACATCAAAGACTGTATCACCAAGAATTATAATTATCTCTTCTTCATTAAAAGTGCGTGAAGCCTGATAAATTGCATGACCCAAACCGAGCAGTTCTTTTTGTTCAACATAATCGGCTTTTAATTCTGGAAATGTTTCGGAAATAAAATCTTCTACTTTTTCACCAAGATAACCAACTATAAAAGTAGCTTCGGTTATTTTTTCTTCAAGTAGCTTTTCAACAATGTGTGAAATAATTGGTTTGCCCCCAACATTAAGAAGTACTTTTGGATGTGTTAAAGTGTGTGGCTTTAATCTTGTTCCAAAACCGGCAACTGGAATAATTGCTCTCATAAATATCCTTTAAAATTAAATAACAAAGCGTAATTTAACTAATACCTAAAGTTATATCAATTATCATTTGTGTTCAATTTTGTTTATTTGGATAAAACTGGTTCTATGAAAGCTTTTATTTTTTCGATAACTATTGAGAAGTTAGTTTCTGTTGTAAGCTTGTTACGATTTAGGAATGCTATCCAATTTTTTTGCAACTGTTTGTTGTTTTTGAAATTATCTTCATAAATATGATTGCGAAGAGTAAGTTCTGTTTTTCTATGTTGGAATGTAGCTTCCATTGATTTCTTAAGGGTTTGATTATTAAATCTATGATTTTCAGCAAAGAAAAGTATATCGTAAAAATCCTTAAAACGGCTAGTTTGCAGTTGAAGAGAGACTATGGCTTCGAACTTTTCTGCAATGGCGGTTTCTATTGAATAAACTTTAAGTTGTGGTGCTGGTAGATTAAGGAGTGTTGGAAATTCTATTTCAGTTGGTCCACCAATAATTTTATCATCAAAACCTATATCAATTTGGATACGCACTTTTGAATTTTCTAGATAGGCAAAGCATTTTATACGAACACCATGATAGTTGCCCTCTTTAACTATCTCTTCAGATTTGATTTCATTTAGGTCAAATTGAAGACCATCATTAAATTTAAGTTTTAGAATTTCTTTAATAGATTTTTCTATTTCAATTATATTATTTGAAATGGATGCACCAAGAAAATCGATATCTCTTGTTGGGCGAAGACTGCTAATATTGTGAGCTACAAAAAGAAGTGCTCCTTTAAGGATAAAGTTATTAGCAAAAATAGATTTTGAAAGACGATAAAGAAACCGTTCTTGCACATAGAGTCGTAGAAGGTTATAATATTCTCTACCTGATTGTTTTGAAATATTTTTTAAGCGTTCTTTAATTGAAGCTGCGATATATTTTTTGTTTTTTGAAATGACTCGTCCCATTTACAATTTTATGAAAGAATTGCTTTTATTATTGGTTCCAATTTGTTTTTCACTTTGCAAATTTCTGCGTAATTAAGAAGTTTTGGAATATTTCTTGTTCTGTGGTTTTTTAGATATTCCTTGAGTGATTCAATAGCTATATCTTCACCAATTTTATTTATGTATCTAAAGAGATCTGCGATAGTTTTTTCTTTATTGTAGATTCGTATTTGTCCGCTATTTGTTTCTATGGTTTCTATACCCGATTGAAAAAAAATATTGCTAAAGTAGTAAACTTTTATTGGAGGATATTTTATAATGAACTTATCTGTGTTGTTTGGAACAGCAACATAAATTTCTGATGGATTAAATGTTGTAAGTTGGTGGTAATCTGCTGCAGAAAGGAGACAGATAACAGTTCTGGGATTAGCCTTGCATACATCGGTGAAGCCACTATGTTCATCCCAAGGGTAATCAATAAGTTTATATAGACCAGGCTTTATTTTTTCAATAATTTGATTTTCTACAGCTTTGGCAATATCTCTTGTTTGAATTCCAGATATTCGGAGTTCTTTCATCCTTGAGTATCCTTTATTCGCTTCAAATATTTTAATTATTTTTTCCATTGTACTTGTTTGAATCGTTTGCAAGGCAAATATAGGCAATTACCTTGTAAACGATTCTTTTTGTTCTCCGCCCTTCACATAGTGATACTTTAGGGAAAAGAACGGATTATCTAAAATGTGAATCTATTCTTTTTTAGAATGGAGCCAAGAGTTATTACAGTCCTTAATTTTTTAATAGTTTCTGTTTAAACTACTCCAGTCGTATATCTCTTTTTGAAATTTACTATATGAGTCATAAATACGTTTACTCATTTCATCTTTATTTGTTATATCTGAAAGAACTTTTTTTGTAATTTCTTTAAGTTTTCTGAGAACCTCGTCAGGATATCTTTTAATTTCAACAGATTTTTCTTGTTTGATTTTTTTTAGATATTCAATATTCATTTTTTCAAATTCTGATAACATACTGATGTTTAGTGCTTTTGCAGCTATTTTAATTATCTCCTGCAAACTTTTTGAAAGTTGATTGTAAGCAGATTTATTAATAATTAGTTCAAGCCCGCCGCTTGGTTCATGCCAACCCGGATAATAATAATACTTTGCAATTTTGTAAAACCCCATTAAATAATCGTGATAAGGACCAACCCATTCTGTTGCATCAAGAACTCCACGCTCAAGATTAGTATATATTTCAGCAGCGGGAGAGAGAATTGTTGTTCCACCTGCTTCGGTTAAAACCTTTCCACCAATGCCAGGCATTCTCATTTTCAATCCTTTAATATCAGCAATAGTGTTAATCTCCTTGTTAAACCAGCCACCCATTTGTGCTCCAGTATTGCCGGCAGGAAAGGGAATTAAATTAAATTTTGAATAGAGTTCCCTCCACAACTCAAGTCCACCACCATAATAGAGCCACGCATTTGATTCTTGAGGGTTCATCCCAAATGGAACTCCAGGGAAAAACTGTGTTGCCTGTGCCTTCCCCGCCCAGTAATATGCGGATGAATGCCCCATCTCAGCCATTCCCTGACTAACAGCATCGAACGTTTCAAATGGCGGGATAAGTTCTCCACCACCATAAACATGAATTTTTAATTGCCCATCAGACATAGTTTCAACTTCCTTTGCAAATCTATCAGCACCCTCGCCCATAATAGGAAAATGGGGAGGCCACGTAGTAACCATCTTCCATTCAAGTTTTTCTCTTGTATGTATTGAAGCAGAATCTTTTTCCTCTTTTTTACCACACGAAGTTAGAACACCAGTTGCACCCGCACCTATAACCAATGATGTTTTTTTTATAAAATCTTTTCTTTTGATCTTTTTCAAAACAACATCTCCTATTATTTTTGATCAATTATAATGTCAGCAATTTTTTCTGCGTAGTCTTTTGCATTATATTCCCGAATATTAAGTAGTACAATTATTGTTAGATCCAATTCAGGAATTTTCATGTAGATGTTGCTAAAGCCAGAAGTACCACCAGTATGGTACGGACGTTCATAATTTCTGTATGGATCCAACCGCCATCCAAATCCATAATTTATAACCTCGCCATTTGGAAGAACTAATTTTTTGAACGCTAATTTTAATTTCTTTTTCGGAAGGAGTGTGGGATTATCAATTTCATTATTCCACTTAACTAAATCAAGTGTGGATGAATAAATTCCGCCATCGCCCAATACAGCACTGGTTAAACTCTGGTCAGTAAAAACAAATCCCGAATCTGTTTTCGCATATCCAAAAGCTCTTTTTTCAACTCTGGAAATTCCATTTTCAAATGCTACACTATTATTCATTTTCAATGGAGTAAATATTCTATCATTTAGAAAGTGTGCAAAAGTTTTCTCAGATAATTTTTCAATAACCAAAGCCAATAGTGCATATCCTGTGTTACTATATCTGTGCTCTGTTCCTGGCTGGAAGTATGTAGAATCTTGTTGAATTAGAATATCCAAAACATCTCTATCTTTAAGTTGAACAGATAGTGTGTCATCCATAAAATTTTCATAAGCTAATAAACCGGATGTATGCTGTAGTATTTGGCTAATTGTAATGCTATTTCCAAATTCTGGAAAATCGGAAAAGAAGGATGATAGAGTATCATCAAGGGAAAGCTTTCCTTCATTTTCTAAAAGCAGAATTGAGAATGCAGTAAATTGTTTTGTAATTGAAGCTAATCGAAAATTAGTTTTGGGTTCAATTGGATTTTTTTTTCTAAGTCAGCTAATCCATATCCTTTTTTAAAAACCACACTATCACGCTGTAAAACTAAAACAGAAGCACCCGGTGTTTGGTTGGTGAACTCTAAAAATATTTTATCAATCTGATTTATGAACGAAGGTTTCTCCATACATGAAATGAGCATTATTGATAAAATAGTTGCCAATAGTATTTTCATAAACATTTACTCTTTTCCATAAACGACAGCCGAAAGATACCCAACAACACTTGAGTTGTCATTTGAAATATCTCCGGAATCTGTGTATGAAAGCACCTCTGCACTCTTTCGCCCAATGATATCAGCAGTCTCAAGTATAGTTACAATTGCATCTCCGCCACAAGCCTCACAATTTCCATTAGTTAGATCATTGTAAAGCTCCGAATATTCAAAATTATTAATTCTATCCACAACAATATTATCAAGTTCTGCCGCTTTCGCTTTGTGATGAAAGTGTGAAAGATCAGAGCTGGCAATTATAATAGTTTTTTCATCAATTACTTCTGAGAGTATTTTGGAGAGTTCATGAAGTTGTTGAATGCTTTGATTGCCAATAACAATGGGCACAATCGAAAAGCCCTCACTTATAACTTGTAAAAAAGGGAGCTGAACTTCAACAGCATGCTCCCCTTTGTGTCCTTCATTTCCAAAGAATACTGTTTCGCAATTATCCACAATATGTTTTGAAATAGTTTTCTCTATTGGAATTTCACCAAGCGGAGTTTTGTAAGCATCACCATTATAAATTGTACTTCCTTCAAAATATTCTTTATGACTTGGTGAGAGAATAATTACCGTTTCAAAGTTGGTGCTCTCTTTTAATACGTTGTATGCAAACGCAGCACTTTGTCCAGAATAAATATATCCAGCGTGTGGGGATATAATTCCAAAAATGTTGTGATACTTTTTAGCAGGTTTGTTCTCTTCAAGCAAAAGAGAAATTAATCCTTTCAGTTCACCAGCATCGTCAGGGTAAAACAACCCAGCAACGGCGGGCTTTCTAATTATTCTATCCATTTTTCAAATCCTTTTCTGAAAAGACATTTGCTGTAAACATTTCAATATTTAGAGTTCTCTCTTTCCAAAAATTAGAATGAAAGCCTGATTTTTCACAGAGTGCTGAAAGATATTCTTCCTTATCCATTTTGTGTTCAATTGGAACTTGTGGTAAAAGTAAGCCGCGTCTATCTTGCTCTGTTAAAATTAAGCCATGTGTTCCAACAATAATATCATCATAACTTTTCATTGGAAATGGTTCTGAGAGAATTGATATTTCAATTTCAATATTACCAAATTCTTCTTTAGTTAACCCAGGGAATCTCGGATCGCCAATGGCTGCGTGCCTTGCTGTCTCTTCTATTGTTTTGTGCAGAGGCATGTCAGAGGTAATGTAGCCAATACAGCCTCGTAAATTGTGGTTTTCAGTGAGCGTTACAAATGCTCCTTTTTTAGTCTCAAGTATTGGATATTTGGAATAATCGATTTCGGGTAAAACATTATTGTCATAAATAGATGCTATCGAATTCCTCGCAATCTGAAGCATTACTTTTTTTTCTTCCATCGCAATATTCATTGAAGCCTCTAATATTTAATTTCAAAAATGATAATCTCTTTTTTTTCTTTAATGAGTATAACTAAATTCTTATAAATAAAAAAAGAATCCGGAGCAAAAGCATTTGCAGATTTATTTAGAACTTCATAAAATATCTCCTTCCCCTTAAATAAATCAAATACTTTTAGTTTATTAATAAGCTCTTTCTTTTTTCCAATTTGATGAAAATTAAAAAGCAGAAGTCCATTTGAATTTATATACTCCACCGCGCTTGCTACTTCAATATTTTTTAATTCATTTGCAATTAGTGAATCAACCTTCTCATCACTACTACTTCCAAAGTGTTTTTCTGGAAAAGCATAATTACTGTAATCAACAGAGAGTTCAGCTTCATCACGCAGTTTATTAATATCCTCTGCCTTTTTGCCCAATTCTTCAACCACTTCGCCACTGTTAATGCTGAGTGTATAAAAGTTTCTTCCTTCAAATCGTTCTTGATAAACATAAATCAAATCATCTTTCAAAAAGAGGAAGGCGTATGCTTCATTATCCCAAAGGGTTTTCTGTGTGGTAATATCAAAAGCAAATATCCCGCGATGTGCTGGCATATCTGGTTTTGCAAACCGATGGAAGAAAACTATATCACCTTTTATTGCTTCAATGCCAAGCCAATATTTTTCTCTCATTTGAAGTCCTGTGAAAATTCTTTTTCTGGAGAATAAATCATAACAGTGGAAATATGCATTCATCTTCTCTGTATCACGTGTCTCAACAAAAAGTTTGTCGGTATCTGTTATTTTAATTCTCCAAACTTGATTTGAATCGGAAAACTTGAATTTCTTTTTTAATTTCATTTTTTAATAATCAACTGGTTTAAATTTAGCAGTGAAATGTCTTAGCATCGGTGCTTCGTAAGTAAACTCTAATCCTTTTAATTTTTCTCTGTTTTGAAATACTTCAATTACAACTTCTGCTACATAATCAATATGGCTCTGTGTATAAACACGTCTTGGAATTGCAAAACGTACCAACTCCATTGCTGGTGCTACGTGATTTCCATTCTCATCATATTTTCCAAACATCACACTTCCTATCTCTACTACACGAACACCACCAACTATGTATAGTTCGCAGACTATTGCCTGCCCAGGAAATTGACTTACTGGCATATTTGGTAGAAACCCTTTTGCATCAAGGTAAATTGCATGTCCACCAGGTGGTTCTATTATTGGGATACCTGCATCCGTCATTTTGTTGCCAAGGTATTCAGTACTTTTAATTCTGTAGTGTAGATAGTCTTCATCAAGAATTTCATCTAACCCTTGAGCAACAGCTTCGAGATCACGACCGGCAAGACCACCGTAGGTTGGAAATCCTTCTGTTACAATTAAAAGGTTTCGACATTTCATTGCAAGCTCTTCATCATTCAATGATAGGAAACCTCCAATGTTTACAAGGGCATCCTTCTTTGCACTCATTGTTGCCCCATCTGCGTAAGAGAATATCTCTTGCGAAATTTCAAGAACGGATTTGTTCTCATATCCTTTTTCGCGATGTTTGATAAAATAGGCATTCTCTGCAAATCTGCAAGCATCAATAAATAAAGGGATTCCGTACTTGTCGCAAACACGTCTAGTTTCACGAATGTTTTCCATTGATACTGGTTGACCACCGCCAGAATTATTTGTAATTGTAATCATTACTACCGGAATATTTTCTGCTCCGGTTTTTTTTATGAAATTATCGAGTGCATCAACATCCATATTCCCTTTGAAATCAGCTTTTATTTCAGGATGTTTTCCAACCTCAACAAGTAAGTCAACAGCCTCTGCTCCACTAAACTCAATGTTAGCACGGGTTGTATCAAAGTGCGTGTTGTTCGGAATGAACTTCCCCTCACCCCCAAGAATAGCGAATAAAATCTTTTCAGCCGCCCTACCCTGATGAGTTGGAATTATAAATTTATTACCAGTAATGTTTTTTACAGTTGATTCAAATCTGTAAAAACTTCTTGAGCCTGCGTAAGATTCATCTCCATTCATTATTCCAGCCCACTGTTTGGCACTCATAGCTGATGTTCCGCTATCAGTTAGTAAATCAATTATTACATCTTCAGCTTTTATTAAAAACGGATTATACCCAGATTCAATTAATGTTTTTTCTCGCTCTTCCCGAGTTGTAAATTTTATAGGCTCAACCGATTTTATACGAAAAGGTTCAATTATTGTCTTCATATTTTTTCCAAATTTTAGTATCAACATAATTGATTGAATAACAAAACACAAGATTCAAAAAGTCTTTACTCTTATTGAATGTTTTTTCTATAAAATGATTTTGAAATTTAATTTTTATTTTTATTCAGAAGTGTTATTTTTAATGTAACAAATCCAATATTAACATTCACAAAAGTTGGGAGGAAAAATGGAAGACTTAAATGACGATCAATTAAACGAAGAATTATTAGAGGAGGAGGAATTTGAATTAAGCCATACTGACAAGATGGTAGGTTTGTTTTCGGAACCCGCAAGTACATTTGAAAAAATGGCTCAAGCTCCTACTAAAGTTGTGGATTGGCTCATACCACTATTAATATTCATAGTTGTTCTATCTCTATCAACCGTTATTATGCAGAGCAATCCGACAATTAAATATTCGATGATTGAAAAGCAAACAGAATCAATTGAGAAAAGTTTTAGCGAGGCTGTAAATAATGGCAGCATGACTCAAGAGCAAGCAGATTCTCAAATGGAGATAATTAGAGAAAGAATGGAAGGGGGAGGATTAGCAATGATGATTCCTCAAATTTTTGGAATTATTATTTTTACTTTTCTTGTGTTCTTTATTATTAGCGGGTTCTATTATGGTGTTACAAGACTTGCCCTCAACGGCGATGGTACTTTCAGTAATGCAATGGTGGCTTACGGATTGCCATTCTATATTGCATCTGTTCAAGTTATTCTTCAAGTAATAGTCGCTATGCTTATGAACAAAATGGTTACTGACTTAAGCATTGCAACATTTATGGATTTGGATAAACAAGAGTTTGTTGGTTTCTTATTTAGCAAAGTAGATATAATCTCGATATGGTTCTATGTGGTGGTTGGTATTGCTTTCGCAAAAATGTTTAAATCTGATAACACAAAAAAATACATTGGAACAATTGTTGGCTTGTGGCTTGGGTTTAGCTTATTGTTCTTCTACCTTACTAACGCAATTCCGTTTTTGAGTTTCTTGAATCAGTAATGTTTTAGAGGAATGGAATTATACATAATTACAGTCTAGTGTCGTGTCAAATATACAAAGTCGTATAATCAAAGAACTCACCCCTCCAAAGGAGTGAGGGTAAATATTGTTGGACATTACATACTTGACTTAACACTAGTAGTGAACGAATGTTTTCGTTCACTACATTTATTTAAACCCTTTGGTCTGAGAGACTACTTATGAGGATTCTTTCAGTGTAACTATAATAGCAAAATTAATCTCGCCCATGCGGAACTAAAAGCCCAACTTTTGCTTTATTTAATCCAATAATTTTCAACTAAGTATTTTAGCAACTATAAGATATTTCTGACCCATAAAAGTTGGGCTTTTTTTGTAATGTTATTTTAGGGGGTGGAATAGAATAACTCGGCGATTTACAAGTTGTATGATCAACAAAAACACCAAGTTAGCAATTTAAGATCCATGACTTATTTTATTCCACCCCCTTAGCTTCAAATTGATGTGTTTTTCCTTAAATAATTCAAGAACAGATTAAAGTCTCTTCCTCTAAATTTTTCATAAACTTTTCTATACCCGCCACCATAAATTTTATCCGGATTATTGTAGAGTTGTTTTATAATATCCTTAGCATCACTGGAGTAATCTGATTTCAGATAAGTGTATGAGATATAATTGCAGCTTCCCTCTTCCAATTGAGATGATAATTTGTGTTCGAGGTTTTCGCTTATCCAGATATGCATTAGCTCGTGAGCAATTGTTGATTCAGCATACTTGGATGGAATCCTACTTAGAATATATACTGTATGTTGAAATATTTTTTTACTTCCGACAACTTCAATGCTTGTAAATGTAAACCCTCGGATACTTTTCGAATATCTATTCTTAGATATTTGCTGAAGTTTATTTAAATCAACTATTTTTAATTTAATTTTTGATTTATTAAATCTCAATCCATAATTATTTAAACGATTAATAACGACATCTAATGACCTCGTATATTCTTCATAAGAATTCAGTTTTTTATTGTAGCACAATTTGCAAATGTTCCTACCATCACTATACTTTACACCGCCCCGAGTTGTTTTTTCTGAAATTATTCTATTACAATTATCACAATAGTTCAATTTGTTTTCGTGGTATTTGTGAACCTTTACTCCGTATGAATCAACAAGATACTTCCCATTTATAGGTGTACTGCAAACTGCACATTTTGGTAAAAATAATTTCTCGTAACATTTATTATCAAAATATCTCCCATCTTTAGAATAGTAATTGCCGCCAATTGGCTTATTACAATTAGCACATTTGAAATGGTCATTGTGATAGGGGTTGCCATCTACTACAAGATATTCGGCATCAATGTTTTTTTTGCAAAAATTACATTTCACTGTCTGGGCAATCAAAGCAGAAAAAACAAAGAGAAATAGTATGATATATAATTTCTTAATAATGTTCATTTTAGATATTCTTATTTTATTATATCTTATTTCTTAGTAGAATGTAACGCTAAATTAATCATAAATATAACAGATGAACAACTATAAATTTCACATTAAAGAAACTCTCAAACTTGCTTACCCAGTTGTAATAGGTCAATTAGGACACATGATGCTTGGAGTTGTTGATAGCCTAATGGTTGGCAGACTTGGGGCGGTTCCACTTGCTGCATCTTCTTTGGTTAACGGATTGATTTTATTAATTCTTGTTCTCGGAATTGGAATGAGCGTAGCACTAACTCCTCTTGTAGCAATTGCAAAAGGCTCTGATAACCACGATGAATGCGGGGTTATACTTCGTCAAGGATTACTTGTTAACATTATTTTTTCATTCCTTCTCGTAATTCCAATATACTTTTTAGCAGATTTAGTTTATTACTTAGACCAGCCAATTGAAGTTGCACGTTATGCTGAATCGTATTTGAAAATATTAAATTTATCCATCATCCCATTTATGCTCTTTCAAACATACAAACAATTTTCCGAAGGGCTTTCATTTACGAAACCTCCTATGTATATATTGTTAGCTTCCAATGTTGTTAATGTTTTTGGAAATTGGGTTTTAATTTTTGGTAATCTCGGTTTTCCAAGAATGGAATTGGACGGTGCCGGATATTCCACACTATTAACAAGAGTATTTATTGCAATAGCAATTTTTATCTATGTGCGAAATTCAAAATCATTTCAAGAATTTGATCCCTCGCTAAAATTTAAAAGCATCAACTTTACTGTAATTAAAAAAATTGTCAATCTTGGAATTCCCGGTGGCTTTCAAATGTTCTTTGAAGTTGGCGGGTTTGTGTTTGCTGCTGTAATGGTGGGATGGATTGGCACAAATGAATTGGCAGCACATCAAATAGCAATTAATCTTGCATCAATAACTTTTATGGTTGGTCTTGGTGTTTCAATTGCTGCCACAATTCGTGTTGGAAATTACTTGGGAAAAAGAGATTTAGCTGGAATTAAAAAGGCGGGATATTCCGCCCTAGCTATCATTACTTTAATAATGAGTTTTTTCGGACTTATGTTTTTCGTGTTGCGTGATTACCTCCCGACACTATATATTAATGATACAGATGTAATAGAAATAGCAGCTTCATTAATTATTGTTGCTTCGTTCTTCCAAGTAGTTGATGGCTTGCAAGTTGTAGGCGTTGGAATTTTAAGAGGTTTAACAGATTTAAAAATAACTATGGTAATTGCGTTTATTGCATTTTGGGTTATCGGGCTTCCGGTTGCTTATTTCTTGGGGTTTACTTTAGGATTTGGTGCAGTGGGTATTTGGGTCAGTCTGGTAGTGGGTTTATCGCTTGCAGCAGTTTTATTTATTTTAAGATTTCAGAAGTTTTTAAAACATGCAAAATTTGATTAACCACGAACAAACTAATGGGTTACATTCAATTTTGTCACAGACTCCTTTAGAGATGTGCTGGAAAAACAAAATGTAACCATTTTTAGAAATTTTTAATCTTACTGCAATAGTACAATGAAGATATCTCTTTGGAAAAACCTTCGAAAAAAATAGTGGAATGAAAATTGAACTCTCTAAAGCATTCCAAAGGTCTGCTTTCGGTAAAAGACTCTTTTGCCCTTGTCTGGTTTCTGATATCTACAGCTTGCCGTGATATAATTTAATTTTTGGGAAACGTTTTTTTTATTTATTATTACAGACTTTAAAATTGTTTTATTCTAATTTTTGATAGCAAGTTCTTTTTCAATTATTATTATTATTTAATAACTTAATCTATGTTAAAATCAGCACGTACTATTTTGCGAGGCATTAAGAAAAACGAATTACTACTTTTTCTTATTGGGTTAAACTTAATGTTATTCAATTTTGTTATGGTTCACCATACCAATGTTGCTTTTCGTCAATTAGAATTTGCTATTATGCTCTTCACGTTATCATATTTTTCTGGCATTTCCCTTGGGTATTTGTTTTCAGATAGATTAACTGAAAAAGTGATTATATATCTAATTCCTCTGTTCATAGTTGTTCAACTACTTTTAATTATTTATATCCAACCACTTTCGTATATAATTACATCGGTGGTAAACGAGAGATATGGTGGTTCAAACCTTACTCCGGAGTTGGGTGTTGTTACTGCATACTTAATTATTTTTATAATTCTTTTCTTAGGGGGTACTTCGTTATTCTCTATTTTTCTTCCAAAAATTATTGAAGCAGAAGAGAGCAACATTGCAAAATTTTATTCTATCGAGGTTGCCGGTTCAATAGTTGGTCTTTTATTAATTCCAATATTATCATCAATATCTCATTTATTGATGATAGCTCTCTATCTCGTAATTTTTATAATTATCCTTCTTCTTTTAACGAGAAACAAACTGGTTTTAATTTTAACAATAGTTCCAAGTTTACTTTTTATTCTTTTCTTTAATCAATTAGATAAAAAATATTCGGGCTGGTTTTACAAACAATGGTATGGTGAAAAAAAGATTGAGAAAGTTATTTACACAAAATATTCACCTTATCAAAAAATAGAGATGCTGCAATTATCAAAAAGGGATAAAATGTTGGTGCTAAATGGGAAGAGACAATTTGCACGTGGCTCCCATTATAATTATAGTTATTTTATTGCTGAATACCCTATAAATTTTTTAAGCAACCCAAGTGTATGCGTTCTCGGATGTGGTTCAATGTCCACCGTTGGCAGAATTGGGGATATATCTTCTTCAATAGATATTGTTGATATTGATGAAGAGGTATTTAATACCAGTAAAAAGTACTTCCAAAAATATAATAGACTTAACAAGTTAAATAATTGGACGTTTATTGCCGATGATGCAAAACATTATTTAGCAAATAGTAAAAAGAAATATGATTTAATACTACACGATATTCCCCCTGCATACTCAAGGCAAATTGCAATGACTTACACAGAGGAGTTTTTTAAAGTTGCTAAAAGTAAATTGAATGATAACGGAATATTTTCGATTTCATCCTTAACGCCTTTAAGTTCCAGGTCGGAGTATGGAAAAAGAATGATAGCCACACTTGCTTCTGTTTTTGATCATTATATTATTTTGCAATATAGAGGCTCGGCATATTTTTATGGAGGTAACAAAAAGTTTGATAACATAAGCAAAAAAGTATTAATGGAAAAAGTGAACCACAAAGGGAAGAAGAAAATAAAATTTTTGCTAAAGTATGAAATAGATAAAATAGTTGATGGTGTTAAAATAATTACATTAGATAATTTAGGAGATTTAATTTTTGAATAACAATATTACATCTTCGTTTGCAGATAAATATTCGATTAATTTTAACTCGGTTGTTGCATTTTTTATTGGGGTGTTCTTTGCATTAATTCAATTTTGCTATTTCTTTATATTGGAGGCTTATGTTTCTAGCCGTGTTTCCATTTACTTTATAGCTCTCCTATTTTGGTTAATTGGGTTTTTTATTGGTTTACGATTAAAATCAAATAATCTGCTTTTGAAATTACTTGTTGCAAGCTTAGTATTGTACTACATAACTCTCTTTTTCAACATCCTTATTCCATTTGAAAAAACTTCTCTTTTGCTATCCGGTACAGCTATTCTTATTTCAGGATTATCGCCTGGCTATTATTTTATTTATGCCAAAAAGAAATTTTCAAAAATTAAGCTCTTGTTTTTACACGAAAACAATGGATTTATACTGGGAGTAATTCTCTCTTTTTCCGGTGTATATTTCTCCGGAAGTTGGATGCTTTATTTTGCTCCCCTTATAAGTTTTTTGATTGTATTTGCTTTGCTTTCATTTTCTACTGATAAAAAACGAGAACAAACATAGGAAGTTTGATGAACTCTCAAGAAAAACTTATACGACCATTAGTTCTTTTCTTTGCCGGATTACATTTTGGTATTATTCAATCGGCATTATATTTTGAAGTTTTGGTAAACGTAACTGCAACATTCATGGGCTACTTTCTAATAATGTTAACGTGGATGTTGGGTGTTGTTTATTATCTTAAATTTTATAAAAAGAAAAACTTTCTATTTTTTCTCTCTTTATCAATTATATCTTATTACGCTCTTTTAATTTTCACCAATGTTTTTAACACATCAATTTATTTGTTTATTCTCATGCTTCCTTTTATCTTTTTATCTGCATCAGTAGTTGGCGAGTTTTTTAAGGAGTATTCGCATCGTGTATCTGGCAGAGCATTGTTTTTCCATGAGAATAATGGATTTGTATTTGGAATGATTTTGAGCATAGTTTTCTTTACATCATTCGGAATAAATTTTTTATGGGTTGTTCCCTTTGTTTCTTATTTAATTCTCTATTTAGTATTTCGTGAAAAAATTATTCCATCTTTTGCAATACTTACTTTGGTATTTCTCTTTTCGTTGTTATTTCAACATTGGTTAATTGCATTATTATTGGGGCTTCTTATTTTTAGTGGAATAATCTTTTTATTCATTAAAACAGAGCCGGTTTCTGCTATATCAAAAACAGAAGATAAATTGATTGAAATAAAGGATTATCAAAAAAAGGGAATTCTTTTTATTGCCGGTCTAAATTTAATTCTGCTGCAATATTTTATTGTAAGAGAGTTCTCATCAATTCTTTCTGCTAATGAATTATCAATAATGTTAGTAAGTGTAGTCTATTTTTTCGGGTTTTCAATAGGGTATTATTTGTCGAAACAGATTAGCATAAATAGTTTAAAAGTTATCTCTTGTTGTATGCTTTTCATTCACATTTTTATATTTGTTTTTATAAAAGTTAATGCTGCACAAATGATAAGTACAGGTTATGGTTATGAGGCATTGCTACTATTATTTATTACTGTTGCATTTATTACTTCCGGATTTTATTCCATCTTTTTGCCCAAATTTATTGAACTTACTGGTGCTGAGTTTATTAAAAACGCTTATTCGTGGGAACTATTTGGAGCAATAATTGGAGTTGGTTTAATCTATTTTGTTGTTCTGTTTTCTCTCTCGTTCTTGTGGTCACTCTATTTTTTATTGCTTCTAATTCTCATATTTATTTTGATAAACAAAAGTAAGTGGGCATTTTCCTATTTCCTTATTGGAATTTTTACAATTGGGATTTTCACTATCCATCATGAGAAAATATTTAAATACTCAACAGAAGATTATTATAAATCGAGAGGATACAAAAACCCCAAGGTTTTATTTTCGGGTAACTCATTCTATCATTCGGTTGAAGTAATAGATACATATTTTGATAAAACTCAAAGAGTTCCGAAGGGAAGAGTTTCGTTCATAAATGGAATAAGATACTTCCAATATAAATATGACTTATCGGATGGTTTTTATCAGCCAACAGCTTTAAGTGAGTTTACATACTACTTAGCGGAATTGCCTGCAAAATATCTTTCTCAAAAATTGGATAGAAAACTTAGAATACTAATATTGGGGGGCGGGTCGTTATATTCACTAAATCGTGTTGCACCATATTCAGAAAAAACAACATTGGTTGAAATAGACCCTATAGTTGTTGAGGCTGCAAAAAAATGCTGGCCAGAATTTAATAAATATGATAAACTTGATAATTATGAAATTGTAATTGATGATGCTAAACATTACTTAAAAGCATCGGATGAAAAATTTGATTTAATAATTATGGATATTTCAGCACCATACTATTTGGGAACAGCACTGCTTCATAATGAAGATTTTTTCAGATTGATAAAAACAAAATTGGGTGAAGATGGTGTTTTTTCTGAATCTACCCAGAACCGTCCACAACCGAAATATCCAAATTCTATGGCAATGAAAATTTTTAAATCTGTAAGAAATGTATTTCCTAAATATCTTTTGATTGATAGCAAAAATAAAAGTATTGGAAAACATGGATTTCTGTTTGCAACTACTAATTGGGATATCTCTTCAAATGAAGTTGTTGAAATTATGAAAAAAGATAATCGATATAAAGGCACTTCCACTTATTCGGAAAAGAGCAAATATTTTAATTTTGATGAGACAATTCCAATTTCACTTACAAATATGGAATCACTTTTGTCATATAATAATTCGAGAATTGTGAATAGACTGAAGTTAAAAAAACGAGCAGTCTCTACAGCAGGTTATTCAAAATCAAAAAGAGTATCAACAGACGATTCAAATTTATTTAGAGCAATTGCTGCAAAAATTCGAGAACCAAATTTTAAATTTAAAGTTCTCTTTATATTAATAGTTGCAATCATTTTACGATATATACCATCATTTCAAAAAATTGTTAAACCAAAAAAAAAGGAAAGATTGTAAAATAGTAGTGCGGTGGAATGTTAGTAGTTTTTAATCCGTGTTGATTAATTACAGACACGTAGCGGTGATATGTTCTTTTTTTAAAAGGGAATGTTTCTCCCGCACGGCGGGATTGTTTTGGGTTGTGTATATATTAGTATTCTTGCACATTATCCGCAGTGGCGGATTATACTGATTATTAATCCTATTGCAATTTATCGCAATAGGATTAAATACTTATTCATACCAAGCTAATATTTTAACTCTATGTTTTCCAAATCCATAATCAGGAGCAGAGTCTCCTACACCTCCAGCAGCATTTACACCATCGGCAATTGCTTTGCTTGAGTATAATACCGAACCATTTCCATTTCCAATGCTGTTTCCTTCGGAGGGAGAAGAGGAAAGCACAAAAACTGCTCCAATAATATCGGTATGTATTTGGATTATATCATCAGCAATTAACAAACCTTTGAATGTACCTGAATTTAAGTTTTTAATAACAGCATCTTTAGATGAGTTGCTAACTATTAACAAACCTTCACCATTAATGTTTGCACTATTCCATGTATCACCGGAAGTTAACTCTACATATGTAACCCCAGATAGCGGAAAAGTAAGGTGTGCTGGGTTTGTTACATATTGACTCCCTTCATTAGCAGGATTTTGAGCAAAAGCTTTTAACGTTCCCTCAGGGAAGCCTTCACTTTCGCCACCGAGTACTTTATCGGGCGAGTTTGGATAAGAACCATCGCCCCATGATTGTGAAGTTTTTATAATATTGGGGTCTCCTGGTTTTGAAGGGGTATAATCTACTGCACTACTAGTTCCGCCAATTTTTGAATTTCCAGACTGTGTAAAAGTACTTGTGGTCCATATTCCAACAGTTCCCATATTTTCTCTTAAGATACCTTCGGTAGTATGGTTTCTGCCATCAACTACTAAAGAACCTACTGTTCGGATTGAGTTATTTGTAGTAATAGTAGCCAAAACTGCATCAGGTACATATCCATCCACTGGTACTGAAACATATACAGTTGCAGATTGATTAACACCGCCTAACTCAGCAGAAACAGAAATTTTAATTATTATATGCTCTGATATTGAATCCTCATCTACACCATCTCCATGGTCATCGTCTCCATGATCATCGCCGTGGTCATCACTATGATCGTCTCCATGGTCATCTCCATGGTCATCACCATGATCGTCTCCATGGTCATCCCAAAAATCTATACTAAAGTGTTCTATGTCAAAATTGAAAAACCCCGCATAATTATTTGGCTTATTAAAAACTTTTTGGAAATTAGGATTATCTAAGTTTTTTAGATTATACGAATGGTCATCACCGTGATCGTCCCCGTGGTCATCTCCATGGTCGCCTCCGTGATCATCACCGTGATCGCCCCCGTGGTCATCACCATGGTCGTCTCCGTGATCATCGCCATGATCATCCCCGAGATCATCATCACCTCCTCCATCAATTGACCCAACCTCTTTTACAGTATATGTTGCTGTTCCGTCAAAAAAACTTTTCGTTTCAGCTACCAAAACTCTATAATCTGCATCATCAGCTAATTTTGCAAGAATAAGTTCAACCATAGTATTGCAAATATTTCTAGCTCCAATGCTATTATGATACTCTACTGAATTTTGAGTTGCATTTGAAAGTTTGTTAATCGTGTTCATATTTAATATGCCAAGAATAACAATACTACCTATTACTATTATTAATGCTGCACGTCCCATATCTATTCTTCCTTATATTGCAGAAATATTTTTTGGTCTAATAACTCTTTTCCAAGTAACACCTTGGTAAAAATCATCAATAGAAAAAGCTGCTTCAAATTCAATAAAAATTTTGATACTTCTTATTTTATCTCTAACTGTCTGACTACCTAACGAACCAAAATCAAGTTGCGTGCCAATAGAATCAAAATAAGATAATTCAAATTTTGATACGATAGAAGTAATTACAGCAGCCCCATTATTTTCTATTCTATATAATCCTTTATCATTTGGGTTGTCTGTATCAGTAAAATCATTTTCTTCATCGAGATAAAATGTAACGGTATCAACCGATGAATCATTATCGATATCACCACAAAATTTAATCATGTTAGAATCAGCGATAGAAATTTTATTTGATGTTGCCCTATGACCGATTTTATACATATAATGTTCTATAATTGAAGCTGAAAGTGCTGCATCACTTTGTGTAATAGTTCCCGATAACATATCCATTGATGACGTAACCATGCGGGCATTCAGTTGAATTATCATAAGTATAATAAAACCTGCAATTACAGTTGCCCCTAAAACATCTAATAAACTAGCCACAATAACCTCGCTAATATTTAATTACTAATTTAAATTTAATATGAAACAATAGAAGTAAAAACTATGTTCGCATCTATAGCAGCATTAGAGATTGTTATATCAATTCTCTTTGAGAATGTTCGTTCTAAAGAGGGTGTTTCCGGCTCAAACTCTGCTATGTAATAGACATCCACCTCTGCACTAAACTCTCCCATTCTGCTGAGAGAATAGGTTACAGAATATCCATCATAATCATCAATGTCATTAAAATCTGATGGAGCAACCTCCTCTCCGTCAGGACCAAATGAGTTACTTGAAGTTAATTCATCTGAAGATGCAATTGCCTGAGAAATAGTATTTTCATCAAAAGCTCTGCTCTGAATTTCTTCCATTAGTGATTGAGCTAAGGCAGAACCAGAAATAATACTTTCGTTTAATAGAGCAGCTTCAAGTTGAACATTACTCGTATTTCCAATACTTAGTACTAAATAAGAGAGCATTACAAGTGCTCCAAGTACCATTAATTGCTGTCCACCGTTCATAATTAGTTACCTATAATTTTTTTCAGTCTTTAATTTTAGAACCATAATCTTTCATATACACTAAATATATAAAAATAAGATATAATGTACTGTGATATATATCGAAAAATTTTTTAGTTTGTTTAGTACCATCTAAATTATTTCATGGATAACTTTAGCTTGAATCAAATTTCATTCCAGTAATGTGTCTTCCTCCAAGTCCTACAGAGAAAGGTATCCCCTATGGGTATGAAGTAGTCTCTTGAACAAAGTCACCTCACAATCATATCCCATAAAATGGTATTTTCTACAAAACAACATGTCAAAATTACCTCTGTAAAATCTATATTTTTTTTGGCTACATATTTTAATTAAAATATGTGTTGACTTATAGCACGATATTTGATATCAATACTTTATATATTTAAATAAATAAAAAATAAAGATTGATGTTTTTATGGGAACAGGACAAATGATGATATCGTTAGGAGCTTTGGTATTACTATCAATAGTAATATTGAGAATAACTAATGGTTTTCTTATGACTGATTACGTAATGTTAGAATCGAAAGTTAAACTGCAAGCGGTTTCGGTAGCTGCTTCAATTATTGAGGAAGCTACAGGAAAAGCTTTTGATGAATTCTCTGTTGATACAACAGTTATTGTTACTAACTTAAATAACCTTACTTTAAATTTAGGACCAGAAGTAGGTGAGGATTATAAAACATTTAATGATTTTGATGATTTTAATGGATTAAGTTTTAACACGGAGGATACTGCTATTTCAAGGAATCCTTTTCAAGGTATGTTTTCAGATTATTTTGATATTAATTGTGTTGTGGGATATGTAAATTCTAATAACCCAGATGTTTATGTTCCCAACAGAACATGGCACAAAAAACTTACTGTTATGGTTACTTCTGGTGTGATGGGAAATACTGCTTATAAAGCTTTTCCTGATACAATTGTTATGTCTGTTATTCAAAGTAATTTTGCATTTTAAGAGGAAGTAATGGGATTTAGTACTTTATTAGATATTTTAGGCTCCATTGTTATAGGTGGGCTTCTCTTAATGATTTTATTAAGACTAAATGATGCGGCTGTACGTAATTCATATATTTTTAATGGTGATGCAATTTTACAAGAAAATCTGGTGGAAGTTGTAAAACTAATTGAATTCGATTTTCGGCAAATGGGATATACTTCAGATTGGGCTAATGCTAATCCTTCTGCATCTGCAATTACTTTTGCAGATAGTTCATCTATCGCTTTTCTTGTTGATGGAGATACAATTAGATATTCAATTGGTCCCGCAAGTGAACTATTAAACACCCCAAACCCTAATGATAAAATGTTATATAGAAGTGAAAATGGCGGCACTCCTTTAGCATCAAATATGGGTATAACAAAATTTGAATTATCCTATTTCAATTATTTAGGTGATACATTAGCACTACCTATAGTTGGTAGTTTAGGAAACATAGAGACTATACAAATAGATATAGAAATTGAAGATGTTTATGGATACGATACAACTTATGCAAAAACAGCCTGGAGACAAATACGAATGTCATCCAGAAACAGAAACCAAAGATAGGAGTTAGTTATGGGAGGAAAAGCAGCAATTTTATTAGTATTAGCATTTAGTACAATATTTTTAATGTTCGGGCATAGATTTAATTCTCTTTCAACCAGAACTATAGATAATGTTGCTGAATATCTTGCTAATGCACAGGCTTATAATATTGCTGTAAGTGCAGCTAATATTGCAGCAAATAAAATATTTTTAGATAAAAACTGGGAGGATGATGGCAACTATGAAGACATTCAATTTAATGGTGGAGAATATACTCTTAAAACTGTAAGAACTTCTGCAATTCCTTCTCTTTCAGATACACTGTTAACTCTTCCGAATGGTAACACTGTTGCTAATCCGTTAATGAATAAATTAGTAGCTATACATGCACAATCGAAATACAATATAAATGGAATATCTCCTATCACAGAAGCTATGCCTGATAATGATATATTAGAGAACGAAGTAATTATTGTTTTAAGACCAAGCTCTTTTGCAAAATATGGCAATTTTTATAATAGGATTACAGCAATTCCTGCAACTGGTGATACTTTTAGTGGACCATTTCATGCTCAAGGTAATCTCAAAACTTGGGGTTCTCCAGTTTTTACAGGAAAGGTGACATATCAGAATGGTCATACTATGTACAATTCTCCCCCTCCTCCCGAATTTCAAGCAGGTTTTAATTCAGGGGTTGATATTCCATTAGAGTTTGATACCACAGGAATGCATGCTGCTGCAATTGCTAACGGAAAAGTATTTACAGATACAACGAGTTCTAACTTAAAAACACAGGTACGTATTGAATTTATAGAAAATGGTGATGTAAAATATCAGCAAAAAATTGGTTCAGGAAGTTGGTCTGCTGAAGAGACTGTTCCATTAGATTCATTAACTCCTAATGGGATGATTTATGTTGAAAGGGGGAATGTATTTGTGAAAGGAACTCTAAATGGTCAAGCCACCATTGTTGCAAGCAAGCGCGGGTTATCAGGAAGCGGTAAGATTTTTCAAACGGATGATTTAATGTATAGTTTTAATGAAGACCCAGCAACCTACCCAGATAAAGACGATATGTTAGGACTTATTGCAGAAAGTAACATAAGAATAAAATATAATGACGATACTAAACATGATGATATTCATACGCAAGCAACTATGTTTTCGTTAACTGGAAATGTTGGTCCCGATAATAATTTGGTTAACAATGACGGCTACCTTGCCAGTTGGAAAATATTTGGTGGTATCACTTCAAATACTGTTAGAGTAACTGCTCACTATAATTGGTCAGGTCCATATAAAGGCTACAAATTTGTTCAAGATTATGATGAACGTGTATTAAGATTTGTACCGCCGTTTTTTCCGGATACTAAAAAATGGGAGGTGGTTACATGGTTAGAGAAAAAAATAATTAAAGATGGTCAATAGTTTAATTTATATTTAAAACGTTTCTCATTCCATCCCTGAAGAATGAGGAATATTTAAAAGTCTCAATTTTTATTGAGACTTTTTTTATATTCTGAACTAAAATAGTTCTATTTTAACAGATGTACATGAGACCTCTTTGAAGAAATCATTTTTTTTCTATTTCTTTTTATTTTTAAGTCCTACTATTTTATTTGGACAATTATTTTCAATCGATGGAACCATCACAGATAGAAACTCCAAAAGAGCATTGGGCTTTGCTAATATTCAAGTGGTGGGTACATCTCTCGGAACATCTTCAAACATTGATGGAAAATATATACTCCACCTAAACAGAGGAGACTATAAGTTGGTTGCTTCCTTTATTGGATATAAGTCCGATACAATTTCGTTACATGTAAATATGGATATTCCAATAAACTTTAAACTTAACCGCACCTCTGTTAAACTTGATGAAATAACCGTTTTACCGCAAGAGAACCCTGCATTCGAAATAATTAGAGAAGCAATTAAAACAAAAAATGTTAGAAACAAAAAATTAAACTCGTATCAATTTAACGCTTTTACAAAAGGAATTATTAAAACAACACAAGATATCTCTGCTGGTTCTAACAGTGCAGGGTTAGGGCTTGGCATAAAGGATACCGCCGAGTTAAAGATTACCGGAATTTTAGAGAATGAAAGCAAAGGTTATTTCCAGAAACCAAATAATTATAAAGAGGAAATTGTAGCTCAAAAACAATCTGCAAACTTTCCTTCAACAATAAATATGTTAACTGGTGGGAGGGTAATTCAAAACTTTTATTCTGATGACATTCGGTTTTTTAATCGTGAACTCCTTAGCCCCATTGCCGATAATGCTTTGGATTACTATTACTATTTTATAAAGGATACTCTTGCCATAGATAACCAAACCGTTTTTCATATTCAGTTTGAACCAGACTACCCATCCGATCCGGGCTTTTATGGAAATCTTTACATAACCGATGGCACGTTCAATTTAATTAAGCTTGATGTTAACCTTAACGATGCAGCCAACCCTGGTGGAATTTTTACACAAGTAAATGTTGTGCAGCAATATCTCTCATACACTGATTCTATCCACATGCCTATTGACTATCGTCTTTTTATTAGTGGAAATATTTTGGGAATGGCAAAGTTTGCTTTTGCAATAGAATCGGTACTCTATGATTATAAAATAAACCCTAAAATTGATCCTGATTATTTTGATATGGTGGTTCTAAAAGTTTTATTAGAAGCAGACAAAATGGATTCAACTTATTGGAGTAGAAATCAGAAAATTCCCAATAGCCTTGAGGAGATTAAAGCATACAGAAGAATTGACAGCATTGAAGCCATTCCCAAAACTTTCTGGGATAGGTTCTTGTGGTTCTCCCCTCAAATTTGGATAAACGAAAACTTCTCAACAACCGGAATAATAAACCTTTATCATTTCAATAAAGTGGAAGGAAGTGCCTTGAATGCTGGGTTATATTACTATAACTCACAAAGCAAACGGCTTTCTGGCTCACTCGATATTAACTACGGTTTTGCTGATAAAAAATTTAAGTGGGATGCTACAGCCTCCTATCTTTTGGGTGCTTATAGAACAATAAAAATATCATTCACTGCCTTTAATAAATTGGATATTCTCTTTAGTGAATCTGATGAATATGGGAAATTTCTTTCAACATTAACCTCTCTCTTTGGGCATTACGATTTTAGAAATTACTTTTACACAAACGGATTTAACCTTAATATAACTGAGGCAGTACTCCCAATTCTCGATTTAGGTTTTGGAATAAATAACCGAACAGATAAAAATAGTTTTGTGAATACAGAGTTTTCATTTTTCAAAAAGAATGATTTATATGAACCAAGCAAGCCAATATTTGAAGGGAAAATTGTAACACTCTCTACAAACTTTAAATTCGATTTTAGAAAATTTATTGAAGATGGATATTTCAGAAGGCGTACTTCGCAAGGTAAATCGTATTTTACTTTGGATGGTGAAGTAATATTTAGTAATAAATCGAAAATGAGGAGCAATCTCGATTTCCAGATTTACAAAATGAATTTGTATATTAGTTTCAATTCTTTTAAATCAACAAAATATACTATTTCCGCTAAAGGTCTCTATTCATCGGGTCCAATACCATTTCAGTTAATGACGGCACTGCCTGGTAACATCTTGCCACTTGGTAAAAATTACACTTTCCGTACTGTTCCTATTTTTAAGTATCTCGGAGACCGTGTTTTTACTATCACTTCGCAATATCAGTTTAATGATGAACTCTTTAAGATATTAAGAATCCCACTATTAAAAGATGCTCGAATGAGTTTAGACGCACACTTTAATGTTGCATGGCTCTCTATTTCGGATGAATCAAAAGTAATTAATAAAAATTCATTAAACAATTCTTATCGTGAATTTATTAAACCACTCTACGAACTCGGCTTTGGCATTGGGCATCAACTAATTCCGCTGAAACTTGAGTTTACTTGGAGATTAAATCACACAAACGAAAATAGTTTTGTAATTGGAATAAACTCTATTGCATTGTAAGTAGTTAATTACTTTATAAACTTAATGGTAAAATAATATTTATAATCCTTTTCCATCACAACTCGGGTTGAATTTATAATTGTGATGATTGTAATATATAAAGCCAGGAAAAGAAGAAGTACAATTCCAATAATAAAAAAAACAAGAATTGCAGAAGCAAAGAGATAAATCATCATACTTATTTGAAAATTGATTACATCCTTTCCCTGTCTATCTATTTCTGGATTCTCATCTTTTTTAAGTAACCAAATTATTAACGGAAATATTGGAAAAGATATAAAATTAGATAAGTGCAGGGTTAGCAGCCAAAATTTCAAATCATCATTTTCATCAAATGGAATCTCATAATCCAACTCTGCTCCAATAAGTTTTAAAGTTGAAACTCGCGGACTCACTGTGCCAGCTTCAATTCTCTGAATACTTCTAACATTTACTCCACATCTAATTGCCAATTCCTCTTGAGTTAAGCCTTTCTTCTTTCTTAGCTCTAAGAGCTTTCTTCCTATTTCGTGCTGGTTCATTTTTTCTCCATTCTATCTGCTGTAAATGTAAAACACCACTTTGTATAAATCAACCACTTTGTTACGGCATTTACACGACACTTTGTGTTGTGCATACAATTTGGAATTATTCTTTTTATCTTGCATTATTACTTTGAAAACAATTTTTATTAAATGGCTAAAGACATTTCAAAAAATAGAATTGCTGTTTGGCTTTTAGCAAGCAGACCCAAAACATTACTTGCAGCATTAGCTCCAGTTTTTGTAGGTACTGCAGTGGCTGCAAATGCTGGTAAGCTCAACTTATCTGCGGCTCTAATAGCTCTAATTTGTTCCGTACTAATTCAGATAGGAACAAACTTTGTTAATGACCTTTACGATTATCTTAAAGGAGCTGATGATGAAAACAGAGTTGGTCCAACAAGGGCTTTGGCTGCTGGATTGATTTCGCAAGAGCAAATGAAGCGAGCAATCTATTTTACCTTTGGAGCTACATTTTTACTTGGCTTATATCTTGTATATCTAACTGGATGGATAATTTTACTGGTTGGAATTTTATCAATTGTTTCCGGCTATGCATATACTGCGGGTCCTTATCCCCTTGCTTACAATGGACTTGGTGATATTTTTGTATTTCTTTTTTTTGGAGTTGTGGCAACTCTTGGAACTTATTACGTTCAGGCAATTGAGTTTTCACAATTTGCTTTGCTTGCTTCAATTCCTGTTGGATTATTAATTACAAACATTTTAGTTGTTAATAACTATCGCGATGCTGATGAAGATAAAAAGAAAAGCAAAAATACTTTGGCTGTAAAGTTTGGCAAATCTTTTTCTCTCTATCAATATTTTTTTTCATTATTGATTTCATTTCTAATTCCACTTTTCCTTTATTTCTCGTATGGCACAACACCCTTTATTCTATTACCTTTACTGACTTTACCGTTAGCAATAAAATTACAGATAGATATGACTCGGCTTAATGGGGTTGAACTTAACAAAACTCTTGAGCTTACAGCGAAGCTTTCAATATTTTACTCGCTCCTTTTTTCTATCGGAATAATATTATGTTAATTAGAGATTTTAAATTTTCTCAATTTAGTTTAATGTTAAAAGAACCATTGAGAAATGCCTCCTTTACTATTGAATCAAGAAAAGGTTTTATTGTTAAAATTGTGGATGAAAATAATTTTATTGGTTATGGTGAAGTCTCCCCACTTCCGGGTTTTAGTGCCGAACCGTTGGATGAATGTGAAGCTGCACTTAATAGACTTTACTATTCAATAATTAGTAAATCTGCAAGGAATGAAGAGTTCGATTTAATTACTGAGTTACATTCCATTTCAAATTTGCCTTCACTCCTTTTTGGAATTGAGCAGGCTGTAATTTCTTTACTTATTCAAAGAGGGGAACTAAGTTCAATATTAAGAAATGAAAAAAGAACTTTAGTAAATGGAATAGTGGGAATTAAATCGAAAGATGAGACCTTTAGAGAGATAGATAGTTTACTAATTGCAGATTTTAAAACTATAAAAATTAAACTTGGGGTTAATTCTGTTGAAGATGATGTTGAATTTGTAAAAAATATTGCTACTCGTGTTGATGATTCAATTAAAATTAGATTGGATGTAAATGGAAATTGGAATTACCAACAAGCCGAATTTGCAGTTAATAATTTGCCGCAGGATAAAATTGAATTACTTGAACAACCAGTCAATAATATTAATGAATTGATAATGCTTTCTGATTTTAGTCGCATCCCTATTGCCATTGATGAATCAATCAGGAACGTTTCGGAAGCAAAAAAAATAATTGAACGTTCAAACATTACTACCATTGTTCTAAAGCCATCAATACTTGGAAGTATAATTCAAACCATTTCGCTTATAAAATCTGCAGAAAGCCTTGGAAAGAAAATAATAATTTCATCGGCTTTTGAATCTGTAGTTGGGCGATCGGCATTAGTTTTGATAGCCTCATTTATAAAGGGGAATTATGCTCATGGATTAAATACTGCCAACCATTTTATTGAAGATTTAGCAACAGATGATTATTTGGTCTCCAAAGGAGAGATACTTTTTAATCCGAAAACCTACCCACCAAAGTTTAATGGTCTTGCTGTATGACTTCTAATTCCATTGCTATCATTGATGATAAACGAAGTGTCAGCTTTTTTGAGTTAACATCTTTTATTAATGGCACGGCAAAATATTATTTAAGTAATGGAATAAAGCCTAAAGAATATGTTCCACTTTTAAGTAACAATTCTATTGAATATGTAATTTCCATTTTTGCTTTATGGAGAATTAGTGCTATACCAATTCCAATAAATACTAGATTAAAAGATGTTGAGATTTTATCTATTCTTAAATCTATCAATATTTCAAAAGTAATTAAAAGCCAAAAGTTCAAAAAGCAACTTTCAGAAACTCAATCCATCGAGATGAAAATAGAATCTAACAATGATGTGTTAGAATACCACAACACCGCAAACCCTTATGATACCGCTGTTATTATATATACATCAGGTTCATCAGGCAAACCCAAAGGTGTTGAAATTACAAACAACAACCTTTATCAAAGTTACCTTTCAGAAACCAAAGAGTTTAATTTTTCAAGTACGGATTGTTTTCTAACATCGCTCCCTTTTTACCATATTGGAGGTTTTGCAATTATAAATCGTGCTTTGCTTTCTGGAGGTACTTTGGTTTTGCCAAAATCATTAAAGCAAGATGATATTGTAAAATCAATGCAAAAAGATAATCCTACAATTATTTCTTTTGTCCCTACGGTGTTAAATCGTTTAATAGAAATTGGTACAAAGCCAAATGAGAATTTGCGATATCTGTTTTTAGGAGGTGGACCAAGTAGCGACAGCCTTATCCATTCTGCTTTCAAAAATAATTGGCAAATAGTAAAAGTCTATGGTTCATCGGAGACCACTGCTATGGTTACAGCGTGTAGTGGTAAGGAGTTGAAGGCACATCCAGCCTGTGCAGGAAGACCACTTGAAAATGTTAAACTAAAAATATTGGATGAATCGAAAAGGAGTGTCGAAATTAATACTGTTGGTGAGATTGCTATAAAAAGCAATGCAATAGCTAAGGGATATTTGAATGATATATCTAACTGGAATGATAAAATCCACGATGGCTACTATTTAACTGGCGATTATGGTTTCTTAGATAAAGAGAATAGACTTTTTGTTGTTTCCCGCAGAGAAGATTTAATTGTTTCCGGAGGGGAGAATATAGACCCGCGTGAAATTGAGATGTTGATAAATGAGCATAGTGAGGTTAGTGAGTCTTTTGTTTTTCCAATTAAGGATGATGAGTGGGGGCAGGTGCCTGTTGCGATTATTGTACTTAAAAAGAATTCTGTTTTAGAAAAAGATATGATATTTAAAAACTTAAAATTAAAAATTGCCGCTTTCAAAATTCCAAAAAAGATTTTGTTTGTTACTGAAATTCCAAAGTCAGCACTGGGGAAAGTAAATATTGAAGCGATAAAAGTATTGTTCGAGAAAAATATTATTGCTGGTTCTTTTTAAGCAAATTTAAAAATTCATCAGGTATTTCTGTTTTATTAAACTCCTTCTTATCAACAAAAACGTGGGTAGTTGTAACTGTAGCTTTCGCTTTGTCCACTTCATCCAAAAAAATAGTGGTAAGTTGAAAGGAAGAATTTCCAATTTTTGAAACCACAATATTAATTTTCAAAACTTCGTGTAGTGTTATTGGCTTGTTAAAGTTGGATGTTGCACTAACTATGGGAATTACTAATTCATCATTTTCAAAATAATTATTTCTTAAATCACTTCGTAAAATAAACTCCTCATAAGCAGAATGGCTCAGTTCAAATATTTTTGCGAAGAATAAAACTCCCGCACTATCACACATTCCAAACTCAACAATTCTTTCTGTTTCAAACATTACATCCTCAAAATAGTTTTGCTAAAGTTAAATATTTTTGCTGAATTTATATAACATAATTTTCTATTTTTCACCTTTGAATTTAACCTAATGGATGTATGATATTTTCAATATTTATTGCCTTAATGTTTTCACTCACTCTCTCTGCCCAAACCACTTCGGCAGAAAAAAACTTACAGCTCCGGGACACGAGTGTTTCTCGGAAAGATTTCAAAGGAAAAATAATTACTGAGCGGTTTAAAAATGGAAAAATTAAAACTTATGGCGAATATGTAAATGGCGTAAAGAATGGGATATATCAAGAGTATTATGAGTCTGGGTCACTTTGGAAAGATTGGACATTTGTTAATGGTTTAGAAGAGGGAACATCTCTTTGGTACTTTGAGGATGGTACATTAAGTATGCGATGGAATTACATTCACGGAAAACTTGAAGGGAAATCGCAGTGGTATTACATAACAGGAGAGTTGTGGTCAGAACCATTTTACAATAATGGTGTTCAAGATGGGTTTACAAAAACGTACTATAAAAGTGGTGCATTGCAGGGAATATGGAATTATAAAAATGGTGTGTTAGATGGTCTCTCCAAAATATATTTTGAAAATGGATGGTTAGAAGTTGAGCGAAACTACAAAAATGGAAAAATGGATGGGCTTACAAAAGTATATTACGATTTCAACCAAGTTGCTCTCGAAGCTCTCTACAAAGAAGGAAAACTTGAGGGAACCTCGTACATCTATTATCCCGATGGCTCAATTAGGGTTATAGATACTTATAAAAATGGACAGGTTACTAAACGAATTAAGTATGAGCATGGTTCAAGAACCGCAAAGGTGGAAGAGAGTTTTAGCGATTATTATGGAAACGGTTTTCTGAAATCCGAGCAAAGTTTTAAAGATGGGAAATTGAATGGACGAAACAGATATTTTCATTTAAATGGTTTTTTAGAATTTGAAAAAAACTATAAAGAAGGTTTACTAAATGGTGTTTCAAGTAAGTACTCGGATGAAGGAATTATCCTTGAGTGGACTGAATATTTTAACGGAAAAAAAGAAGGAAAGCGTAACCTCTACAACAATGAAGGTATTTTAATTGAAACTGCATATTTTGATAAAGACTCTTTAGATGGAACGATGAAGACATTTTACTCTAACGGTCAGTTAAAGGAGGAAAGAGAATATCACTCTGGGAAAATAATTGGAATAGAATCAACCTTTTATGAAAATGGGAATTTAAAATCTAAAATTGATTTTCTAAATGGAAGGAAGTCAGGGTTTGCCACATGGTATTTTTCAAATGGTGAAGTCTCAGATTACGGTAGGTTTACTTATGATTTGCCAGATGGTGTTTTTTACTCATATCACAGCAATGGATTAATAAAACGTGAAGCAAGCTATTCCCTTGGAGAATTAAATTCTGAGATTATTTACAACGAAGAAGGAATAAAAATAGAGCAGGCAACCAAGTAACTCGGGGATATTACTCTTCACTCAATAATTCTAAAATTTGATCTGTTGGCATAGTTTCCCCTGTCCACAACTCAAATGATTTTGCCCCTTGTGCAACAAACATTTTCAATCCATTAATAGTTAAAGCCCCTTGTTCATTGGCTAATGTTAAGAATACTGTTTTTCGCGGATTATAAACAATATCAAAAACAATCTGATTTTTATTAAACGATTCTGGAATTGTAGTGGGGGAATCATCATCTTCAGGCGACATACCTATTGAAGAGGCATTTATAATTAATTTAGACTTAGCCAAAATTTCTGTAACATCCGGAGGAATTAACTCGTAGATCTTAATTTTTTCAAACAACATTTTTGATGAAAAATAATCTTTCAATGATTCTGCTTTTTCAACTGTACGATTAATAATATTAATCCTCTTAACATTAAAATGATTAATAAGTGTGTATATAACAGATCTTGCAGCACCGCCAGCACCTAACACACTTACAGTTTTTCCATTAATCTCATTTTTAAACTCTTCTAATGTATTAATAATACCATTAACATCTGTATTATATCCAATTAGTGTTCCGTTATCATTTACAACAGTATTAACGGCTCCAACTATTTTTGCACTGTCAGAGAGTTCGTCCATGTATTCTACTATTCTTTCTTTGTGAGGAATTGTAACATTAAATCCTTTAATCCCCAATGCTATCATACCTTTTAATGAATCCTTCAATTCTGTTGAAGAAATATTAAACGGTAGATAAACAAAATCGAGCTTAAGTTTATTAAAGGCATAGTTGTGCATTACTGGAGAAAGCGTATGCTTAATTGGATGTCCAATTACTCCTACTATTTTTGTATTGCTATTAATTTCAACTGGTGATTGCATGTCGCCCTTTATTTATAAGTGTCTTTTTGTTTGTGATAATTCAGGAAAATCTTTCGAAAGTTCATTTCTAACATTAGGGTTTGATGCAAAAGAAGATTTGAGGTATTCAATAGCCTCCTTGTTTTCACTAAGTAATATTTTTTGTTTTGCTATTCCATAGTAAGAACTTGCATTTTCTGGCTGTAGTTTAGTGCAAACATTAAAAGCATTAATGCTCTCTTTCCAGTTCCCCATTTCAGAATAAATATCAGCAAGGTCACTCCAGGCTTCAAAATATTTATCATCTATAGATAGAAGTTTTTTTAGGCTCTCAATTGCTAAATTTAATTCACCCATATTTATTTCAATTCTCGCTTTGGTTTGCCAAGCTTCAACGGATGAATCAAACAACGAAATTGTTTTTTTTATATCCTTTATAGCAAATCCGGTTTTGTCTATATTATTAAAACAAACTGCACGAGCTAAGTAGGCATCAAAGAATCTACTCTCAAGCTGTAGAGCTTTTGTGTATGATATTATTGCATCTTCATATAATTCTAAATCTTCGTATGCTTGACCAAGTGTGTACCATATTGCTTCATCATTTTTATCTAACTTAGACGCTTCCTTAATGTTCTCAAGGGCTTTATCAAATTCTTCTAAGTTTGCATGGGCAACTCCGCAGTTAAACCAGGAGCTAGAGAAATCATCTTTAATTGCAATTGAAAGTTCAAAATCATTTATAGCTTCATCAAATTTTTTCTGCTTTACATAAACAATGCCTTTGTTATACCAGCCTGAATAACTATATGGTTCAATTTCAAGATATTTATCATAAGCCAAAAGTGCATCGTCTAACCTATCGAGGGACTCGTAGCAATATCCCAACTCATACCATGCCTCAGCAAATAAAGGGTCAAGTTCAACAGCAATATTAAAAAGCTCAATAGCATTTTCAAATTTATTTACCCTTTCATAAAGAAAGCCTAAACTATAAAATGCTTCATCGTTGTGTTGTTCAATTTTAAGAACTTGCTCTAATGATTCAATTGCATCATCAATTAAATCTAAGTTTTCCTCAGCAATTGACATATTTATTAATGTCTCTACATCAGTTGGGCTTAATGCAAGGGAGCTTTGAAATGCAAAATATGCATCCTCAAATTCAAATTTATTATTTAACAATATTCCTTTGTATTGCCAAAACTCAGAATTGTAGGGATGAATTTCCAAAACAGATTCCACCAAAATTAAACCCTCTTCTATGAAATCATTTTCAATACATAGATGAATAGTCTCTTCAATGCTCTCTATGTTGAGAATGGCAGTACCATCTTCAATCAAGGAAAGACTATTTCCAATTCTATTTAGAAGAGCTTCTTCATCAAAATCAAATCCTTCAAACTCATCTGGGTAGTCGTTATAAAATTCCATAAACCTTAAAATTTGTTTATGCAAAACCTATTATTATAACATCCAAAAAGCAAGTTGATTTTAAACCATATTAATTCTCTTGAAAAAGATATAAAAAGTAGTGAGATATCTTGATAATAGTGTCAAATCAATCCACCTTATCAGAAGTTAGGTTAGTTGGTATTTCAATAACAAAAGTTGAGCCTTTCTCAAGTTTACTTTTTACCCATATTTTACCATTATGTGCTTCAACAAGTTTTTTTACAATCCACAAACCAAGCCCGGTACTGCTTTCATCACCAGTTGGTTTAGCAGAGAGTTTTCCACCCTTACTAAATATCTTTTTAAGATCTTCATCAGACATACCAACGCCATTGTCACTAATTTCAACAGTTAACTTTGTATCTGTAAAAAACGATTCAAGAATAACTTCAGTATCCTTTGTGCCAAATTTTATTGCATTATTAATTAAATTATCTAAAACTTCTTTCATCTTATTAGGATCAAAAGTAAAATTTGGTAATGATTTGGATGATCTATTTATTAACCGAACACCCTTTTTATTTGCATAGGCACTGTTGATTGTAAAAACGGTATCGATCACTTTCTTTAATGATGCTGTTTCCAGATTTATTGCTTTTTCATTATCTATGCTTTCTTTAGAGATTGATTCTGTTAACTCGGCAGTTAGTTTAAATATGCTTTCTGACGAGGCAACAATTCCCTCCATAATTTCTTGCTGTTCTTGTGCGGTTAAATCATAATCGTCAAGCAATTCAATTAACCCGCGTATTGCAGCAGCAGGGTTTTTTAAATCATGAACAGCTATAGCATATACTTCTTCTTTTTGTGCATGAAGTTCTTCTAACTGGGTTTTCTTTGTGAGGAGCGATTCTTTCTGACTTAATAATTCTAAGTTTGCATTTTCCAAATTTCCAATAATTCTCTGCATTTTTTTTATGTTAAAGTCCAAAGTTCTATTAGCATCATTTAAATCTTTATAGCTTTTTTTAAGAGCACTATAAGCCTGGTCTAAGTTTACAAATTCTTCTTGTTCGGTAATTATAAGTTTTTTATCTCGTTTAATAAATAGTAGATAAAGAATTAGAATAAACTCTAACAGTAAAATTGAAAGCAGAATATATATTGCTATTGGGGGTAAATTTAATAATTGCGAGCTGGAAAATTCAGATGTTTTAGTTCTAACAATAAATTTTATAGTTAGCGGAATTATTTCATTGTTTTCATCAACAAAAGCTTGTACGCTTAACGGATAAACACCCTCTTTTAATTTCGAAAAAGTTATTTTATTCTCTTTGATTGTTTTTTTTATTTCACCATTGTTAAAATTAATTAAATATACCAACCCTTTATTTGATGAAAACTTATAGTTTTTACCAAAATGGAAAGTGATTTTATCATTTGGCTCAATAATAATATCTGATGCAAACGGGTTTTCAAGAACTACATTATTTATGGTTATGCTTGTAATATCAGTTTTAATTTCATTTGAAGAAAAAATCTGACTTGTACATATCAATAAAAGTAGAAAAAATAATTGAATTTTTATTTCTGTTTCTCGGCTCATAGTATTTCTTTTTTAATTTATTAGATACAACATTATCGAATAAAGATGAAAATATTTAAGTCTAATTTTAATTATTTAAACTTCATAAGTTTGCTTTGCAGATAGAGTTTCGATAAATTGGTTTGAAAAATAGGAGAATTGTATGTCTGATAATATAAAGCTATCTGTAACGCTCCCCGTTGAGCCAAAAGTTGTATATCAAGCTTGGTTTGATAGTGAGAAACATTCTACTTTTTCAAAAGGAAAAGCAATAATTGAAAAAAAAGTTGGAAGTAAGTTCTCCACTTTGGATGGATTTGTTGAGGGAGAAATAAAACAAATGATTCTATCAAAAAAAATTATTATGGATTGGAGAACAACAGAATTTCCAGAAGATAGCGAAAACTCTACAATAACAATAAATTTTGAAGACTTAAAAGGGTCAACAAAATTAGTATTTGTTCACGAAAACCTTCCGGAAGGTGATGGAAAAAAATACCGCAAAGAATGGAAGGATAATTACTTTACTCCAATGAAGGAATATTTTCAATAATATTCTACAGTTTACTACTATATAATTATGACAGAAGAGAGAAAGAAATTTCTAGATAGCCTTAAATTACCAACTCTCTTCCTTCTTTTAATTTTAATAATTGAATTAACCAAATACCTATCAGGTTATAGTTTTGTTCAATTCGGAATTCTTCCACGAGAAATATCAGGATTGGTTGGAATAGTTACAGCTCCTCTAATTCATTCAAACATTAAGCATTTGTTTTCTAACGCAATTCCGCTTTTAGTTTTGGGAACATCCATTTATTACTTTTACCCTGAGAGTTCAAAAAGTGCAATTCCAATTATTTATTTATTCACAAATTTTTTGGTTTGGCTTTTTGCAAGAGAAAGCTACCATATTGGAGCAAGCGGAATAGTTTATGGTTTGGCATCATTCCTTTTTTTTAGTGGAATAATTAAGAAAGATAGAAGGGCAATAACATTATCGTTACTTACATCTTTTTTATATGGTGGAATGGTTATAGGAATTTTTCCAACAAAAGAGGGTGTTTCGTGGGAGTCACATCTTTTTGGATTTTTAACAGGATTGGTTTTAGCAATATTTTACAGAAAAAAAGACCCATTCAAAAAGTATGATTGGGAAGATGAAGAATTGGAAGAGGATGTTAGGAATTTAAAAATCTCTTATAAAAAAGGTAATCCGTTTGAGCAGGACGATTTGAAATGAAAATAATAGTAGATGAAAATATTCCCTTTGGTAGAGAGGCTTTCGAGAATTTTGGCAAAGTAGAATTGCACAATGGAAGAGAGATAAATGCTTCTGTTTGCAAAAACGCTGATGCACTAATTGTTAGATCAATTACAAAAGTAAATGAAGAGTTGCTCGATAACTCGTCTATAAAATTTGTTGGAACAGCAACTATCGGCACAGATCACATCAATCAAAATTATTTAGAAAAGAAGGAGATTGCTTTTTCAAGTGCTGCCGGATGTAATTCATATTCGGTTGCCGAGTATGTTTTTTCTGCCCTTACTTATTTTACAAATAAATATAAATTCAATTTAAATAACCTCAGCGTAGGTGTTGTGGGGTACGGAAACATTGGCAGAAAAGTTGCAGCCATTGCAGAGGCTTTGGGAATGCGAGTTGTTGTTAATGACCCGCCACTTCAGCGAACAACAAACGAGAGGCGCTTCTCTACTCTTGAAGAAGCATTAAAGTGTGATGTTGTTACCTTCCATGTACCATTAAACAAAAGTGGAATTGATAAAACTGTACATCTCTTAAATAAGGAAAATATAAATCTAATAAAAGAAGATGTTATTTTAATTAATTCATCACGTGGTCCGGTGGTTAGCAATGCAGTTCTAAAAAAGAGATTGGAAAGCAAAAATAATATTCATTCAGTTATAGACGTTTGGGAGACAGAACCAAATTACGATTCGGAATTATTAAGGCTTGTTAACATTGGCACTCCGCATATTGCAGGATACTCTTACGAAGGCAAAGTTAACGGAACTGTAATGATTTATAATGCTTTGTCAAAACATTTGGGTATTAATCCAAATTGGAAACCAAAACTTACAGAGGTTGTTGATAACAGAATTGAATGCAGCGGAAAAGAGAGAGTAGAAGAATTGTTGTTGAAAATATTTAATAAATCTTATAACATCATTGAGGATGATGAACTTATGCGACAAGGATTGGATTTACCAATAGATAAGAAAATAGAACAATTTGATTCACTTAGGAAGAATTACAAAATAAGAAGAGAGTTAAGTAATTTTGAAGTTCTACTAAATTCTAACAATGAGAAGTTTAGAGACTTATTGAAGATATTAAGAGTAAAAGTGTAATGAAAAAAAATAGAATTAAAATAATATTATTTATTGCCCTTTTTCTTTTTGCTGATTTGTTTTCCCAGGCGAAGCCTGAATTTCAAATTGCCCGATTAAAATATAGCGGCGGCGGCGATTGGTATAACGACCCATCTGCGGAGATAAATTTATTGAAGTTTATTAATAAAGAGACAACTATTAAAGTAAATCCCCAATATGTTTTTGTTGAAATTTCGAGCGACGATATTTTTAATTATCCATTTTTATTTATTACAGGGCATGGAAATATTGTTTTTTCAGAGAGCGAAGTTATCAGAATTAGAAAATATCTTGAACGTGGCGGATTTATATACGTTGATGACGACTACGGAATGAACAATGCTATTAGGCGAGAATTCAAAAAAGTTTTTCGTAATCAAGAATTTGTTGAACTACCTTTTGACCATGAAATTTATCATACTCTGTATGATTTTAATTACGGACCACCTAAAACACATGAGCATAATAACAAGCCGCCACAAGGCTTTGGACTTTTTATAGATAAAAGGTTAGCAGTATATTATACTTTTGAAAGCAATCCGAGTGATGGCTGGGCGGATAAAAATGCACACAACAATCCGGATAATAAACGATTAGAGGCTTTACAGTTTGGAGCAAATATTATTATTTACGCATTAACAAATTAGTTTAAGTTGAATATAACAGAAAAAAAAATATTAGAAGTAAAAGCTCGATTAAATAGACTTAATAGAAAAATAAAACTTATTGATTTATTAAAGGGTTTAAGTCTTTTTGTTGTTCTCGTTTTGCTTATTAATTTAATTATAAGTCTAACAGAATATTTTGGCTTTAATTCTGTTGAAGAGAGAACAATTCTCTTTTTTGCAGGAATTGTTTCTACAATTCTTTTGGGCTTATATTTTTTACTTCTCCCGATAATTAAACTTATTAAACCCTTTACCAGCAAAGAGATTTTTGAACTTGCTAAGTTGGTTGGAAATCGTTTTCCAGATATAAAAGATAAACTTTTAAATGTAATTCAATTGTATGAAAGTGAGTCTGATAAAATAAATAGCAATTTAGCGGATGCTGCAATTTTATCAGAAATTGAAAAGACTAAATCAGTTGATTTTAATTTAACAGCATCATTTGATAGATTAAAAACTCATATGTTAGCTCTCGCAGCAGCTATCTTATTCAGCACTGCTTTGTTTGCTGCATTTGCTGGGTTGAGAGTCTCTGCTCATCGAATACTAAATTATGATATTGAATTCAAGATACCTGCAAAAATTCAATTTTATATTGAGCCGCAAAACATCACTGTAACAAAGGGTGAAAATGTAAAAATTAAAATTGTAACAATTGGTGAGAAACCAAATGAAGTTACACTTCTGATAAAAGATAGAGAAAACCAAGTCTTTACAGGGCGAACATTGTACCCGGATACAAATAATGTTTTTAATTATCAGATTAACTCAATAAAAACAAGCACAATATTTTATGCTACTGCTAATGGTATTGACAGTGAACAGTTTGAGATTAGAGTAATTAATAGACCAATAATTAGTCAACTCCAATTAAAAATTATTCCTCCAAAGTACTCTGGATTAGAAACAACCATCCAAAAGGAGAATGGAAATATCACTGCACTATTGGGGAGTAAGGTTGAGCTAAATATTTCATCAAATAAATATTTAGAAAAAGGAGTTGTGGTTTTTAATAATAGCACATTGAATCGTTTACAGATTAATGGTAAGAAAGGAGTAACTAATTTTACAATTACAAAGAATGATAAATATCGAATTTCAATAGTTGATACAAACAAGAATAAAAATGCTTACCCAATTGAATACAGAATTAAAACAATAGTTGATAATTATCCAACCATTGAGATAGAAAAGCCAGAGGGAGATGTTACACTTACAAAATCTGAATTAATAAATACACAAATTAAAATAGGTGACGATTTTGGATTTAGTAAATTGCTTTTAAAACATCGACTTTCTTTCACAAGTTTCGGCATACCTGCTGAGGAGTATTCATCAGAATCAATTTCTATCGACAACAATAATGTAAATCAGGAATTGTTTTTTATCTGGGAAACATCCAAGCTAATGTTAGCTGCTGGGGATATTGTTACATTCTATTTTGAAGTTTTTGATAACGACTATGTTAGCGGTCCGAAATCTGCAAAATCAAAAACATTTCAACTCCGTGTTCCAACAATGGAAGAATTATTTAAGAGTGCGGATATTGCTCAAGACCAAGTAGAGCTTGACTTAGAGGAGACTTTAAAAGAAGCTGAAAAACTTAAAGAGGATATGAAAAATTTGAGCAACGAATTAAAGAAGGATGATAAAGAAATTACTTGGGATGAAAAGAAGAAAATAGAGGAGACCGCAGAACGATTTGAGAAATTACAAAATAAAATTAAAGAGACTCAAAAAAAACTAAATGATGCAAAAAAGAATTTAGACGATAACAATCTTCTATCGAAAGAGACACTTCAAAAGTATAATGAACTCCAAAAACTAATGGATGAAATGAATAGTGAAGATATGAAACGTGCTTTGGAGAAGTTACAGCAAGAGATGCAATCGATGAATCGTGACAAAGCCCAGCAATCGCTTGATGATATGAAGTTTAATGAGGAGATGTTCAAGAAAAGTATTGAGCGAACTCTTAATTTATTAAAACGAATTCAGGTTGAGCAAAAAATGGATGAAGTTATTAAGAGAACGGAGGAACTTCAAGAAAAGATTGATGAACTAAAAAATAAAACTGAGAAAAGTGATATTTCAAATGAATCGGAGAAAAATGATTTAGCAAAAAAGGAAGAGGAGATATCAAAACAACTTGAGCAGCTTAAAGAGGAGATGAATAAACTCCAAGAAAAAATGAGTGAGTTTAAAGAGATGCCCAATGATACAATGGATAAACTGCAGAAAGAGATGGATGCTCAAAAAAATGAGGAGCTATCAGAAAAGATGAAGGAGATGCTGCAAGAAGAGATGAAGATGGATGCAATGGAACAGATGCAGCAGATGTCTCAAAATATGGAACAGATGAAAAACCAAATGATGCAGATGCAGCAGCAAATGCAGCAGCAAAACCAAATGCAAGTACTCTTTGAAATGATGAAAGGGATTGAAAACTTAATTTCCCTATCGAAGGATGAAGAGGCTTTGAAAAACAAGACTGAGAAAAGTAATCCAAATTCAAATCAGTTTATGGAGAACATTCAAGCACAGCAAAAAATCTCGGATGGGTTAGATAAGACACTTAGGCAACTATCAGACTTATCTCAAAAAACTTTTGCAATTACTCCGGAAATGGGTAAGGCACTTGGCAATGCCCGTATGGAAATGAACAAAGCCATGCAGGCAATGCAGAATAGAAATAGTAATATGGCAATGCAGGGGCAAACGGGAGCTATGAAATACTTAAACGAAGCAGCCTCAATGATGAAAGGAAATATGGAGCAAATGATGAGTGGTGGTTCTGGTGGTGGAATGATGTCTATGATGCAGCAAATGCAGAAGATGTCTCAACAGCAGATGGGGCTTAACAAATTAACGCAACAGTTAAAGCAAGGTGGCAGGTTAACCCCGCAGCAGCAAGCAGGACTGCAAAGGTTATCGCAGCAGCAGGAGATGATTAGGAAATCTTTAGAGCAATTAAACAAAGAGAGTAAAGAGAGGGGTGAATCAAAAACACTCACATCAAATTTGGAAAAAATTCTTGAGGAGATGAGAGAAGTAATCACAAATATGAATACAGAAAAAATTGATGATGATCTTATTCAGAGTCAGAAAAATATATTATCAAAACTTTTAGATGCACAAAGGTCAATAAACGAAAGGGATTTCGAGAAAAACAGAGAATCGAGCAGCTCAAATAATTTTGTAAGAAAATCACCGGGCGAGTTAAAGCTAAATTCTGAAAAGGATAAAATAAAAGATGAACTGTTAAAAATTATTAATGAAGGATATTCTAAAGATTACGAAGATCTAATTAGAAAGTATTATGAAATATTAGAAAGTGAAAATGAAATTTCTAAATAGATATGTTGAGTTTATTGATAAAACTAATGCCACCATTGGGAAATATACATCGTGGTTAACAACGGCTCTTGTGCTGGTTGTTGTTTTTGATGTTGTTACCCGATATGTTTTTAATGAGTCTAGTGTTGCTATTCAGGAATTGGAATGGCATTTGTTTGCAATTCTTTTCTTGATGGGTGCTGCGTTTACACTTCAGAATGATAACCATGTTCGTGTTGATTTGTTTTATTCTAAGTTTGGTGTTAAACAAAAAGCATGGCTAAATATTGCTGGTACAATTGTCTTTTTAATTCCATTTACACTTTTAATTATATACGCATCACATAACTATGTTCTTAATTCGTTTGCTCTAAATGAATCATCCCCTGACCCAGGTGGACTGCCAGCTCGTTATATTTTAAAAGCATTTATTCCCATCTCTTTTACACTTCTATTATTGCAAAGTTTTTCTTTACTATTTAAATCAATTCTTGAAATTAAAAATGGTAAGGAGAAAACAAGCTAATGGAATATTTACCATTAATGTTTTTCGGAGTAGTTCTGTTAATGCTAATGGCTGGCTTCCCTGTTGCCTTTACTCTTGGCGGAGTTTCATTAATTTTCGGACTCTTTACATTTGGATTAAATTTTTTCAATCTTCTCCCAATGCGTATATGGGGAGTTATGAATAACTTTATTCTCCTAGCAGTTCCACTCTTTATATATATGGGAGTAATGTTTGAAAAATCCGGATTAGCGGAAGAACTTCTTGAAACGATGGCACTTCTTTTTGGCAAATTGCGTGGAGGTATTGCAATATCTGTTTTAATTGTTGGAGCATTACTTGCCGCTGCTACTGGAATTGTTGGAGCAACCGTTGTAACTATGGGAGTGTTAACACTTCCCACAATGTTAAAAAAAGGATACAGTCCGGAAGTTGCAACAGGAATTATTTCTGCTTCAGGAACGCTCGGACAAATAATTCCGCCGAGCATAGTACTTGTTTTACTTGGCAGTGTTTTAAATATTTCAGTTGGTGAACTCTTTATTGGCGCGGTTATTCCCGGATTTCTTTTGGTCTTTCTCTACTTAACTTGGCTGATAATAATTGCAATTGTAAAACCAAAACTCGCACCATCAATGCCAAAGGAGGATTTATTAGAATTCAAAAAATCGAATAAGTTCAAGAAAATACTAATAGCGTTTATTGCACCCTTCTTTTTAATAACTGCTGTGCTTGGCTCCATCTTTGCCGGAATTGCTTCGCCTACGGAAGCAGCAGCTGTGGGTGCATTTGGTGCAACTATGCTTACAGTTGTTAGGGGTAAGTTCAACAAAAAAATTCTGGACGATGTAATGATGCGAACAATGACTTTAACCAGTATGACTTTTATGATTCTCGTTGGTGCTGCTGCCTTTGGTCTTGTTTTTAGAGGAATGGGAGGAGATATTGTTTTAACAAATTTAATTATAAGCAATAGTGTTGAGTCGCATCACTTTCTTATAATAGTTATGCTGATAATATTTATTGCTGGCTTTTTTATAGACTTCATAGAAATTACATTTATAATTGTTCCTGTTGTTGCTCCTATTTTTGTTCACCTTGGTATTGACCTACTCTGGATTGGAGTTCTTATTGCTGTTAATTTGCAAACCTCATTTTTAACTCCGCCATTTGGCTTTGCCTTGTTCTTTCTTAAAGGTGTTGCACCCGAAGGGGTTACAACTAAACACATTTACAAAGGGGTATTGCCCTATGTGGCAATTCAGTTGGTCGGATTAACACTATTAATTCTTTATCCGGAATTAGTGCTTTGGCTACCATCAGTGCTTGGTTACTAAAGGAGAATATTTATGAATAGAATAAACTTCAAACCATTTCCAGAATTGAAAACAAATAGATTTGAACTTCGGCAGTTTAAGAAAAGTGATGCCGAAAAAATATTTGAAATACGTTCTAACAAAGAGGTTGCAAAATATCTTGATAGACCATTAGCGAAAACAATCAGTGATGGCTTGGCTTTTATAGAAAAGATAAATGAATGTATTAAACGAAACGAGTTAATCTATTGGGGAATTTTTCCAAAAAACAATTCAGAAATTATTGGAACAATAACACTTTGGCAAATATCAGAAGATGAAACAAAAGCTGAGATTGGTTTTGAGCTACTTCCAAAATTTCAAGGTACTGGAGTAATGAAAGAAGTGATAGCAGAAGTTATAAAGTTTGCTTTTGTGGAAATGAAACTAACCATAATTGAAGGTGAGGTTGACCCCAAAAACATAAAATCTATTAAACTAATGGAGATGTTTGGGTTTGTATTAGAGCTGAGTTTAGAGAAAACCAATATTTACATTTTGGAGGTGGGATAGGAGGATTTACAGAGTGGTCTAAATAATCTAAATGCTATTTTAGAGAATGAATAATTTTCAACTTCTATAGTTTTCGCAATTCTACATTCTATTAAATCTTTAATTTCTTTAAAGTGGGTAATTAAAATGAATTTGAAGTTACTAAGAATTAGAATATTGATAAACTGTTTGTTAGAGATTTGTTAAATGTTTGTTAGACGTTTGTTAAATGTTTGTAAAAAAAGTTGCTTCGTAATGTTAAATAAAACAAGCAGTTAACACCTTTATTTGTTAAATTGCTAAACAAAGTTAGTTAAATGATTAAAGGATATCATTTAAATGTTAAAAGCAAAGTTTATCCATTCTGATTTGAAAATAGTTGAGCCTTCTTTCGGTTCTCATCTTACCGATTTAATAATAGAGTTAGATTACCTCCGAAGAATAAAACTTAGCGGTACTACTCACCCGAAAGTTTTCGTTCAATTAAAACAGATCTTTCACACACTTGAAAGTATCGGTTCGGCAAGAATAGAGGGAAACAATACAACCTTAGCCGAGTATATTGAAACAAAGTTAGATGATAATCAAGATAACCTTTCTGCTGGAATAAGAGAGATTAAAAATATTGAAATAGCAATCTCTTTTATTGAAGAAAACATAAAGGAATTTTCGATAAATAAAATGTTTATTAGAGAATTACATAAACTAATAGTATCTGAATTAGAAGTACCTCCCATAGGTGAAGGGGATTCAGCACCTGGGATTTATAGAAAGGTAAATCCCAGAATTATAAAATCAGAACATCTTCCGCCAGATTACTTAAAAGTGGAAGACTACATGACTGAGTTGTTTGAATTCATAGAAAAAAATCACGGTGCAAAATATGATTTAATTAAAATTGCAATTGCACATCACCGTTTTGTATGGGTGCACCCTTTTGGAAACGGAAATGGTAGAACAGTTCGTTTGTTATCTTATGCAATGCTTCTTAAGGCTGGCTTCAATGTTAATGTTGGCAGAATTATAAACCCCACTGCTGTATTTTGTAGCGACAGAAGAGAGTATTATAACTTTCTTGCAAAAGCAGATAAAGGAACTGATAACGGAATCTTGGCTTGGGTTGAGTATGTACTAAGCGGGTTAAGTGAAGAAATTAAAAAGATAGACAAATTGGTGGACTATACATTTTTGCGAAAAGAGATATTATTACCTGCACTTAAAAATGGACTTGAAAGAAAATATATAACTAATATTGAAGAAAAAATATTAAAAAAGGTTGTTGAAAAACAGGTAATACAAGCGGGTGATTTAAAAGAGATTTTTAAGGGGAAAGTGGAATCGGAAATTTCTCGTCAAATAAGAAAACTCATTGAAAAGAAAATGCTAATTCCTGAAAAAGAAGGGAGAAGAAAATATATTATTCGCTTTGATAATAATTATCTATTAAGAGTAATTATAAAAATGCTGGACAAAAAAGGATTTTTACCTGTGTTGGAAAAGAATTTATAGTCTCCTAAAATTTTCTAATTTTATGATAAACTATTTTACAAATACTCAATTAAATTATTAATCTCATCTCGTACTTTATCACGTAATTCTTTTGTGGGGAGTTCTTTGATTGTTTTAACCCCAATTGGCTTTCCAAATTTAATTTTAACAGTGTTTGGGTTTATTATCCAAGAGTTTTTATTTTTAAGTCTGTATAAACCCGAGAGTCCAATTGGTAAAATTTCAACTTCTGTTTTTTTTGCCAGCAGAAAGGGGAAGCTCTTAAATTGGCGAAGCTCTCCATCCATTGTACGATGTCCTTCGGGTAAAATTATCATCGATTTACCTTCTGTTAAAATACTCGCCGTTTTGCTAATGCTGCTTAGTGAACTAAAAATGTTTTTCCTATCTATTGGAATGTTTCCAAGTCGCCGCATAGCCCAGCCATAAAGGGGCCAAGCGTGCTGCCTGTTTGCTTCTACCCCTCGAGCATAGCCTGGAATAAAACCACCCAAGAGAGGAAGGTCGAAAAGAGAGACATGGTTTGCCATATAAAGATATGTTTTGTCGGGTGTAATATTTTCAGAACCTTCTATCTCAACCTTAATAAACATAATTGTAAAAATAAACTGTAAAAGTTTTTGCAGCCAAGGAGTATATTTTTTTATTGGAAAAATATATGAAACGATGATTGCGAAAACAAGGAAGAATAGAGAATAAATAAATAAAACCAACCATAGATATAAAGATAGAATATATCTCATTTCCAAAAAACCTCGATAGCATGTTTTAAACATTCAATTTCAACTGGTGTTGTTCCTAACAACTCGCCATCTGGGGTTAATATCAGCGGCTTGTCAGTTTCAATTTTAATATGCTTTGCTTTATGTGTCTCAATTTCATTTATCAAAATATGTTCACCAGTAAATATTTTAGGAAATGTTTGAAGTAACTTTAGGCGGGATATTTTTTTAACAAGTGTAATATCGAGTAAGCCGTCATCTATTTCAGCATTTGGTGCCATTAAAAAATCTGCACCAGTATAGCGAGTATTTGAAACTTCGATAAATGTGGATTCAGTTTCCAGTTTTTTCCCATCAAATTCCAATTTGAGCTTCGTGAATTTTAAAACAAGTATCCTATAAAACACACCAATTATGTATGAAAAATTTCCAAATATTTTAAAGCTCTGAGCTGTTTTATTTGCATCAGCAACAAAGCCTGCACCAATAATATTTAAGAAATAATAATCCTTTCCCTCCGTAGAGAACTTGCCCACATCAACTTTTCGTAATTTCTGCTTACTAATAATTTCAATTGCCTCTTCAATTTTAGTAGTGTCTAATTCTAAATCACGTGCAAATGCGTTTCCTGTTCCTACGGGTAAAACTCCCAATGGAATGGTTTGCTCGGATGAGTTTTTGAAATAACCATTAATCACTTCAAAGAGAGTGCCGTCACCCCCTGCCGCAACAATGCCATCGTATTTAGATAAATCAGCATTGCCAACTATTTCAATTCCGTGTCCCGAATACTTTGTTATGGCTATATCAAAATTAATTTTATATTTTTTGAATAGACTCTCTACTTGCGGTAGATTCTTTTTTGCCCGACCATTACCCGCAAAATTATTATAGACCAACAGTATCTTCATATTTCTTCTCTACTAATTATTTTCTAATTTGAAAACCAATTCATTATCACTATAGTTCATTCGATTATTGCAAAATAGTAAAAGAAGATAGATTATAAAAATTCAAAAAAAAAAGAAGAGCAATGTAGGGTCAAAACTAATTCGCAGCGGCGAAATGAAAAACACATGTACCGCATATGGTGGTAAACCGCAAGGCTGAGGCAAAGGCTAAGAAAAGAAAAATATAATGTTTTTTACCCTTACAATTTCTTTACAAAAAAAAATAAGGATTTAAATGGTAATACTGTTATAGGAGGAGCGTGTAATAAATTATCATTATTCTGACAGATGCATCAAAATAAAATGTAGCCAAAATTATAACCTACTTCGCTTTCAATAAAACAATTGATAAATCATCACTAATATCAGCATCCCCTCTGAACCTGTTTATTGTTTCAAGTATTTTTTCTTTTATTTCATCAACAGATTTTTCATTGTTTTCTACAATTATATTTTTCAATCTCTCAACACCAAATTGGGTTCTTCTAATATTCATTGCTTCTGTTACACCATCAGTATAAAAACAGAGGATATCATTTGGTTCACACTTAATAGTCGCCTCAACAAGTGTTTTTTCAAACATCCCTTTATCATTAAAACCTATTCCAATTCCGGTAGGGCTTAGTTCACAAAATATTTTTGCTTTGCTTTTAAAATGAATAAGAGGTGAATGCCCAGCTCGAACAAATTTTATTTTACCTCTTTTATCAATTGAAGCAAGTGATATTGTTAAGAAATAATCACGCTTTAATTTTTTTGCAAAGTACTTTTTTAATTCAACAGTAATTTTTTTTGTATCGGAAAACTTTTCAATTAAGAATTGAAGAATTGCTTGAACCCTTACCATATAAAGGGCAGCAGCCATCCCTTTTCCGGAAATATCTCCAATTACAACAAATGTTTTCTCTGTTTTAGGAGATTCTATTATGTCAAAATAATCACCTCCAACTTCATGTGCTGCTTGGCTATGAGCCGCTATCTCAAAATGCTTATTGTTGAAGGGTGCTTCTGGCATTAAACTTTCTTGGATTTTTTTTGCCAACACAATATCATCTTTTACAATAAGTTTATCTGCCAGTTCAAATGCAATTAAAATATTTAGAATTAAAAATGAAAAAATTAGATATGCATTATTTATGCTTAAAATACCAACAACAAAAATTAGTAACGCAGAAAGATAAAACACCCTACGTGCGGGAGAAAGTTTTAACAAGAAAGCATTAAATAATGAGCGGATAAAAACTATAGAGCGGTTAAATTTATTTTGAAATGGAATCGGTTTTGGAATCTCTGTTTTGTAAAACTCGTAAACTGCAGCAGATTCTTTTTTAATCATTCGTTCAATTTCATCAAACGATAGCTCACTTGTATATAAATCGAACAATCTTTTTATTGGATTTCCAGCAGCCAAAATTCCTCTGAATTAATTATTTTGTTTTTTTACAAACTGCGGGGCTGTCGTCCCGCTTCTTTTAGCAGGAAGCAACTAACTATTCGCTTAATCTGTTTTTTGTTTCCTCAAATACTTTTTGAGCAATTGCAAGGCAATTCTTTGTTGTTTCGTAATCCGGATAATAATCGGGCAATGCACTTCCAACTGGATATTTAGAAGGTAAATAGATACTATCCAAGAGATCGCATTCATCATCATCTAATTCAATATGAATATTCTTATCTTCTAATACAAAATAATAAGAAATCTGAATAAAAATAAAATCTATTAATTAAATATTATAAATACTAAGACAGCCAACAAACCATCCACTAAGACGATTTATAATCCCTTTTGTTCCTAAATTACTTTAATGCAAAACTAAAAACAAACGTATTGGCTTGAGCATGGCATTAGGTACAGGTGTTGGAGTTGCGGCTGGAGCTGAAATCGGAGTCGTAATAAAACATTGCATTTGGAACTGGTGTGGGGATTGCTCTTGGGGCAGGAATCGGTATGTTGATTGCTATGGTTAAACATTTAAAAAAAGCTCAGTTAAAATAACTGAGCTTTTTATTTTTTAATAAACCTATTTCAACAAAAGAAGTTTCTTTGTTGCTACAAAATCACCCGCTCGCATAGTGTAAAAATAAATTCCGCTTGAAAGATTTGCCCCATTTAGAGTAACGGTATATTTACCAGTTGGCTGTTCACTATTTACAAGTTCGGCAACTTCTCTTCCGAGAACATCATATACTTTTAAAGTAACCAAACCAGAATCCGGTATTTGGTATGTTATTTTAGTAGATGGATTAAATGGATTAGGATAGTTTTGGCTAAGCTGATAATCACTAACTATTAAATTATCTTCTTCATTTATATCAACTATAACTGGTTCTGTTCCATAATAGTAAACAACTGCTTCGTACCCATCTAAAGGTTCAAGTGTTATATCTGTTGTGCTTGAAGGTATTTCTATTACTTCACCATCAAACAGATTTGTGAGATAGTAGGTAGTTGTTCCATCATTAGGTAATTCGCTTTTATTAATTGTAGCTCCACTATTATTGCCTGCACTAAAATTTGCATAAGTTAAAAGAATATTATCTCCACTTGTAGAACTATATGTATAAATAGTGTTAGGGTAAGAGTTTTCAACCCTATCAAGAATTGGATTACTTAAATAATTGTTTCTAATCTTAACTAATGATTTAAAATATGGTCTTATATTATCCGGGTCACTCCAATCAATTAAACCTCTATTAGTAACCTCACCAACTTCGCCGCCAGAGTAAATTAAAGGAACTCCACTTGCAGTTAGTAAAATGGTGTGCATTAACTTTGACCTTTGTGTATCGTGCGAAGATGCAACTCTAACTTCATCGTGGTTTTCTACAAACCTAAATGGACGTGCGTATGAGAGATAGTTTTTTCTTAACTCTGAATCCAAAGTATTAATTGAAGTTGTATTATTTGTTGCTCCAATTATTTTATTTCGCAAATCCCAATCATTCGCTGAATCAAACCTATTTGAGTAGTAGATATTTTGAGAGGATGAAGCCTCTGCCTGCAAAAAGACCTCTGGTTTAATATTTTTTAGTGCAGTCCTCCACTCTTGCCAGAAGTCGGAGTTTCGCTCTTCAACTCCCCAGGCAACATCACATCTGTAACCATCAATATCGAACTCAGTAATCCAATATTTTGCAGCTTTAATAAAGTACTCGCGTACATCTTTATTATTATGATTTAGATTTGGAAGGCTTGCCCAATCGAAGAAATACTCGTAGTTAGAATTTCCTGCTTCGCCATCCCAGAGATAGAAATCTGCCCAAGGTGAGTTTTCTTTATACTCTAAAACATTCTGCATAAACCTATGTTGAATTGAGGTGTGGTTAACTACAAAATCTAAAATCACTTTTATTCCAGCAGCATGTAGGCTTTCCATCAAATCTCTAAAATCATCGGCATCGCCAAAGTCTTCTTCAAAACCGAAATAGTCGGTTATTTCATATCCGTGAGGAGTTGGACCAGTATAAATTGGCATAAACCAAATTGCATTAATTCCTAAATCTACCATATCGGGAATTTTATTTTTTATACCTTCAAAATTTCCAGTAGGGCTATAACTTCTTGGATATATTTCATAAAAAATTGCTTCATCAATCCACGAAGCGTGGTCGTTAATTTGTGCAAAATAAACAGAATCATTTTTAGCAAAAATTAGTTTTCTTGCTTTTGTAGTTTTACCTTGCGAATCTCTTGCTACAACGTCTATATAATATTCACCTTCCTCTGCTGGAACATCGAACTGTATAGTTTTACTTGATGCAGTACCAAAAAGATATGCCGGATTATTTTCATCATCAATCCACGAATATGTAAAATCTAAACCATCGGGCGATGAAGCATTTGCAGTAAGTGAAACACTTCTACCATTTAGCGCTCCACTAATAGTTACAGTTGGTTCAGCATCCCTTTCATAACTTAACACAATGTTTTTTGATGTTGACTCGAACCCCTTGTTATCAGTGGCTCTTACAAATATAACATTCTCTCCCTCTTCGAGAAGAACAGGTACAGCAAATTCCGAATTCTTAACAGTTACACTACTTTCAACACCATTAAATGAAAATGTAGCTTCAGTAATATCGGGGTCGCTAATAGTTCCTTTCACTATAACATCCTGATACCAATAAGTAACCGAAGGGGTTAGAAATATAATTGCTGGTCCGTAAGTTGCAAGACTATCTGAAATATCACTTGCTGAAAGTGATTTTTGACCTCTGCCATCTCCATTTAGGGAAACAAATCTGGGACCCATTTTTCCACCGGCAGGAATGTAGTTAGAGAAAACCCTGTCTTGCCAAAATCCACTTCTGAAAAATGCTGCATCATAAATATCCGGATCTTCAATACTATCGCTGCCTCCTTCATTTGATGTAACTTCAAATCCGTTTCCACTCATATCATCATTAGCCAAATAGGAAAAGAGATAAAAGTTTCTTTCTCTTGTCCAACTGCCGAGCAAACTATCTAAGTATGCCACACTAATTGCAAACTCTAAATTATTACCATCTGAATTTACTATTAAAGCCTTATCACTAATAACAACAGGGTCTCTACCTTCCCAAAATCGATTTTCTTTAAGAGTGTTTTCATATGAGTTACCCGGTTTACCAATTGGTACAAAGACTCCATTATTTTGCCAATCTTCCGTTAATATTTCCAGTTCCAGTGGGTCTGCCGCTGAGTTTGAAACTTGATTAGTAATTAAAAGTCCGAGCCTGGTTCTATCAGAAATATTTTCGAACTCAACTGTGAACATTAGTGAATCGTGAGTTTGCACTTCATCAATAAGCACAGAAATTATATCGCAGCTACCTTGTGGCACACCAGCCGGATAGCTGTATGGTTCATCATCAATTGCATCGGCATAATAAAACCCAGTTTCATTTGTGTAAATTCCATAAGTAAAAGTTTCTGATGCAGATAAACCCGCACTATTAGTGAACTCGATACTTACTTGATGATTACCTTCACCAGTTAAAGTAATTGCGGAAGTAACTAAACTTGTATCGGAAAAATATGTTGAAGTAACCGGCACATTATTTACCCTTACAATAATTGATGCCTCATCAACTTGCCATTTTGCTCCTGGTCTTAATAGAGCTTCAAAAGAAAATTCTGCCGGGTCTATTTTAAATGTTGTGCTTTCATTTGGAGTAGTAAGTTTTATTGATGGAATAGAATCGATAACAACAGAGAATTGATTATTATCTGTATTAACACTGAAGCTTGGTTCATCAGGGTCGTTTATCCATAGCCCGCCATTTAACTTAAATTTATATTCATAGCTCCCCTCTTCAAGATAGGATGTAACTTCCCACAAGCCATCGCTATTGTTATCTTGCATCTTATCAAACAATTCATTCCAATTGTTAAAATCACCTACCAACGAAACTGAGTTAATATTTTGTATAATTGATGAACCCGTATTATTTTCATCATAGAAAAAATCTAATGGTGTTTTATAAACTATCAAACCAGGCTTTCTTTTGAATGTGGATGTTTTAGTTACTGTACCAAGAGGAGAAGTAATTGAAACAACGATGGTATGATTGCCTTCAGGAAGAGGCGTAGGTGTTTGATAGAAAAATTCTTTTTTCTCTTCAATATAATATTGCGTAGGGTTATCAATTGGTATCCCATCAATAGTAACAATTAGTGTATTTAAATCAATTGGGTTATCCTCTGTGTAAGCAAAAATTGCTCTAATAGGTTCCCCTTCAATCGATTTATCAAAATAGGTTTCGTAGGCAGAGTTTCTACCTCGTGGCAATAAGTATGTTATGTATGGGTCGGTTACATTTAAGATTGAATTGTTATTGTCTGATATTTTTATGTCAGGATTATCAGGGTCATTCCATGCAAAAGACCAGTTTGCATCAAAAACAAATTTGTACATGTGTTCCACACCTTTGGTAAAGTCTTTTGTAATTTCATACACTCCGTCACCATCGGGGTCTGTCATTATCATTTCATCATCACCATTATTCCACCCATTAAAATTTCCGACTAATCTTAAAGTTGTAAATTCAGTTATTTCTGGTTCGTAATGAAGTGTAACAGGAACTGTTTGTGCAATTATGTTTGAAATTATAATTAACGATATTGCTAATATTTTTGTTATTTGAAACATTATATTTTCCTAAAAGTATTATTAAAAATAGTTTAAAATGGAATTTCTGCAAAAACGAAATCTCTAAAAGCCCAACTTTTGTTCTATTTAAAGCAAATATTTTTTACTCAGTGTTTTCGTAATTTTAAAATATTACTGACCCATAAAAGTTGGGCTTTTCTGCATAATCACAGTATTATTTATCAGGTAGTAATTATGTCAATGGCATCCTCTGTAGATAGGAGTCTCATTCTTATGGGAGAATTCAGTTTTTTACAGAAAACACAAAACCCCCAAACCAAAAAATGATATGGGGGTTTTAAAATATATGTTTTGTTAAAATATTTTTGAAAGACGACCCAACGGGTCGCCTCTACATTTTTTTTATTTTATCAACATCCCCGAAAACGGGACTGTCATAAAATAAACGCATACTTCGTATGCTTTATTTTATCAACATCATTTTCTTTGTTGCTGTGTAATTACCTGATTGTATTTTGTAAACATACATCCCTGTTGTTAAGCCAGATGCGTCAAAAGATACTTCATAAGTACCTGCTGATTTTACATCGTTTACTAATTCTACTACTTCTTGTCCGAGAATGTTAAATACTTTCAAGGTTACTAATCCACTCTCTGGTATTGAGAAATTGATTACTGTACTTGGGTTAAACGGATTTGGATAGTTCTGTCCCAACTCATATCTTGCTGGTATTTCACTTCCCAATTGCTCAACTCCATTTACTATATCTTTTTCTCCCATTACACCAAATACGTCAACTGCATCGCCATACCAGAAACTTGGGAATAAGGTTAAGAAGTGATCTGCTCCAACACCAGCTTCATTATCATTTATTCCATTGTTGGATGATAAGCCCCAGTTTGCTCCATACTTATACTGAATGGTTAATGGAGAATAGATTGGGAATGTAATCTCTTTACTAAAGATTTTATCGCCAGCTACATCATCACCATTTGTGCCATCATCAAATAAGAAGATTACATTCGGGTCATCATCTGGCCAGCCACCACCAGGCCATGCAAGTGGAGGATTGGCTCCTGCTATTGCTACATTATCTATCGATGGGAAATCTACTCCATTGGCATCTTTTGCTCCATTCATATCAACCACAAATCTTATTACTGATTCTTGGTTTACTACGGTTTCCAATGTTGCGTTGTTATAACCACGTAATGGTACAACTGTAAATCCGTTTGAAATATCTGTTGCATTTACTGTATGTTCGTAGTTATCCGATTCTGGTGGATTTGTTTCCCAATTAGTACCACTCGGTGTTGTATATGCAAATTTATAGTAAATTACATCTCCATCAAAGGTTTCATATTGTGCTGCTCCTTCGTAGATGTTTGGATTGGTTGCTGATGGGCTTAGCATTGTTACATCTGACCAGCCATTAAATGAACCTCGTGCGGATAAGGTATCGGTTGCAGGATTAAAACGTGCTGCTGCTATTTCTAACTCCATATTACATTGGAATGAGATTGCTATGGTTGATAATTCACGTCCATCATCATCATCAAAATATGCTAAGAATGTATCAGCACTTCCAGGTACTGTGTACATTCTATTTGGTACTGATTCCCATCCGTCACCATTTTTTACAAACTTAAATTCATGTGCATCACCTTCTGTTAGGTCTAATGTTACTGAATAGACCAAGTCTCCATCACCATCAGACATTGATGTGGCACCTGCATCCCAGCCATTCATTGTACCGGCTATTGTTACTGTACCTGTTGCTGCATCAAAGTTGCCTTTGTTTACTTGTACACTCATGTCAACTTCAAATGTAATTGGTACTGTTGATGCTGCACCTTTTTGCCAAACTTGAATAACACTATAATCAAAATCGGCTGTGTACATTGTAGTGCCATCAGCTGTCCATGCAATACCACGAGGGGAACGCATTCCACCAGCAGTTGAATCTCCAAGAGAAACACCTACAGTCTCTTTCAAATCACCAGTTGTTACATCATAAGCATACCATGCACCACCTTTTGGACCAGACCAATCTGGACGCAAGTTACCAGCCCATAATAAGCCATCAGGACCAATTGCAACTGTACTTGCCCATAACATTACATCGTATGTGCTATCTAATGTTTCATCATAATAATCGTACCAGTTTCCTAATGTGTCAACTGGTGCAAAGTTAATTAAACCAGGAGCAGAAGAATTAAAATGTGAAACTCCAAAACCACTCCATGTTGAACCTGTATAAAGGTCTTGTCCATTATCACTAACTGTAACAGATCTGTTAATATAGAAAATAGAGTCTGTTGCATTTCCTAACAATGTGAAATCATTATCCAACATAAAAATTGGTTTTCCACCAGGTACAACGTAACCAGTGTAGATATTTCCATCTGCTGCTGATTGTGCTGCATTAGTTAAAGATGCACCATTTTGAGGTGAAAATTTATTTAACCCTTTACCATTAGTATAATCAATTCTATAAATTGTATTATATGCTGTGTAAAGAATATTTCCATCTTTATCTGTATTTAATCCGCGTGGGTTATCTGTAAGTGTATCTACAGTACTGTTGGGATATTCTAATAAATAAAGTGGTGAGAATGGTAAATGATTACCATTTGGATCCATAACCAAAATTGGTCGTGTCCATGTTGTATCAGTACCATCTATAAGTACTTCCGTTACTAAGTCTCCGTAAACAGCCATCCAGATGTTTCCATTTGGATCCACTGCAACACCATGGAAACCTGTTCCGTTTGATTGTGGGGCATTTAGATCAAGAAAAACTTTATCAAACTGCCACGACTGAGCTGTTAACATGCTCGCAATAAAAAATAATGATATAAATAATCTCATTATTCTGTTCATAGTACCTCCCGTAATATGAATTGATTAATTAATTAGTTGGTTTTACTTTTATATCTTAATTGATATTTATTCTTATTAAGTTAATAATTTCTGCTCTAAAAAGATAGTCTGTCTCACACAAACTTGAAAACATTAGTTCCTTCCAAAATAGGGTGCTGTTGTTTTTCTCATATTTATTCTTAAAATTCTTCGTTTCTGTTCATCGGTGCTTTTTCTTGTAACATAGAGAAAACCATCATTTCCCCAAGTCATAGCATAGGCTTCGCCTTCCATTACACCTTCATATAAGGGTTGAAATGTTCCATCCACATTAACAACAATAATTCCTTCCGGAGCATCTGAGCCAATATACATTAAACCATCAACATCGAAGGCAAGTGATAGAACAGTATAGCCAACAAAAGATTTACCGAAATCGAAGACTAATTCTTTCTCCCCTAAATCACCATCTGCCGAAGTAATTTCATGTCTCCAAATTCCTTCCTTAACATGACCGGCATCATCACCTTTGTAAGTTGCACCAACGTAAAGGTAGTTGTTAAATACTCGAAGAGCGTGAATATAAACATCTGTATATTGATATTTTGTCTCGTTCGATTTATCCATTTTTACACGATAAATACCACCGGCACCACCACCGCAATATAGATTCATGTTTTGATCAAAATCTAAATCGTAAGCAGCTCCAGGAAGCACGGCAAATAATTCATCTCCAGCACCATCAGCTTTAACTTTTAATAGATACTGAATTGCATTTACATAAAATATAGTTCCGTCTGGTCCATACTTCATTTGTGTCGATTTACGCAACGTTGCTGTATATTCATTTCTAACTTGATCTGTTCCAACTTTAACTATACGCGATGGAGAATCTAACGACACAAAAAGATTTTCATCCGCATCCATTGCAAGACCTGATGTCTCATCAAACTTATCAAAATCGCTATAATTAATAATTGCAGGCATTAACTTATATGGTGTAAATTCTGCAAAATTTAAAGCACCAGAAATACTTACCTGCACCCTTATTGAATCTAAAGGAAGATTTGGAGCTTGCACTACTATATTATTTGCATCGGAAGAAAGAACAGTAGCTTTTGCTCCATTAAAATAGACTAAGTTTTCATCGGGAATAGTTGAAAAATTAGTTCCGACAATTGTAATTTCATCAATGCCGGCAAGTGCAGAATCTGGCTGCATTTTAGTAATTGTGGGATTTGGTTTAAACGCTGCATCCGGATTATAAACACTGTTTGGATAATCGTTTGTGCATTGTATAAAAGTGAATAAACTTATTCCACTAATTATTGATAAGAGAAGCAGTTTTTTTATTCTCTTTAACATTATATCTCTCCTTGAAGTAACTTTTATTTCTAATTCTTCTACTACTAGCTGACATTCCGTAGTATGTCTCTACGCTTTGTAATCATTTTACTTTTTTAAAATGCAAATCCAACTGTAAATCTGTTAACATCATTAAATGTATTAAATGGAGTGTAGGCATAGTTAACCGACACACCAAAATAATTTACACCTGCACCAACTGAATAACTATAATCACTTTGCGAAGTAATATAGCCAAGCCTCAAATAGAATATATCACTAAAAACATACTCTCCGCCAATTGATAAATATTCAGGAAATGAGCGCGGGTGTACAGCATCGATAGATAGCTTAAATTTGTTAATCTCACTAACCGAATCGAAGAAATCCATTAAATCCATTGATATACCAATTCTGAACATAAGTGGAAGTTGAAAACTCTCTTTTTCATATTTTTGCTCACTCGCAAAATTTCTTATCGACATTCCAAAAGCTAAGCTCTTAAATCCGGTTTTATAAATTGTACCAAAATCGAAAGCAATAACTCCTTTGTTATATTCTTCGGTACCAACAACTATTGAATCTCTTCCATCATCCAATGTTATATAATCTACAGGAACATAACTTGAACCTAAATTTTGATTAGCATATTTAATAGTTCCGCCCACTGCAAATTTATCGGATAGTTCTTTTCCATAACTAATTCCCATCATATAAGATGTTGGCATTCCCCAACCTGGAATATCAGAATAACCTTTTTCAGATGTTGGATCAACTTTTGTCCAAAGGAACTCGCCATAATCGACATAGTTAAAACTAAAACCAAAAACTCCGTAGGAATCAAGGTTTAACGAAACCGCTCCGGAGTAGTAATTAATATCAGCAATCCATGTCATTTGGCTTATTGTAACATCAGATGAAGTAGTCATGCGTGATAACCCAGCAGGGTTATGAAACATTGCAATAGCAGTTCCATCTTGTGTTGTAAATGCCTCACCCAAAGCTGCCGAGCGTGCATTTGTACCTACAGTAAGAAATTGAAACCCAGTCTGTGCAAGTTTCTGATTATCTTGTCCGAATGTATTTGAACTGACCAAAAAGATAAATAAGAGTATTCTGGCTAATACATTGGTAATATTGTTTTTCCCCGAGGAAAAACGGGATTTCACTTTGTTTAACATTTTATGCTCCTAAGAATTTTAATCTCCTAACGGATTATTACAAATTTTCTGATAGCTCTTTCTCCTTCCGGAGTAGTAAATACGGCAATATAAACACCACTGGTTACAACTTGCCTCGAAGAAGTAACGGAATTCCAAGTTTCATCTCCACTTCCGTTATCGTGATTTATTTCTTTAATTAAATCTCCACGTTCTGTATAAATTTTAATAGTACAGTAACCTGGTATATCTAAAAACATAATTTTATCAGGTTCACCAGTAAATTGTAATTCGCGTGCTCTAACATTAAATGGATTAGGAACTACGCGTATATTCTCCAAACTGTTGCCAGGCTTTCTTCTTAAAAATGCTGGCTGTGTTGTTTTTGTATAGAACCTGCTACTAATTAACTCACCAGTAGGGTTTGCTGCACCCGAACTATTTTTGCTTCCATCAGTAACAGAAACAATATAGTAGTAATATGAAAATCCTCGTGCAGCTTCCGTGTCGTTATACTCATATTCGCCAACTGGTGCAAAATAGATTTCCTGATATGTTGTATCAGGTTTGCCAATAGCTCTAAATATTTTATAGCCTTTAAAATTAGACTCTGATTCTGAAGCCGAAGCATACCACGATAAATTAATTTTATCGCCTTGAGATTTAATTTCAAATAGTGCTGGTGGTTCTGGTGCTTTTGGAATTCCAAATCCAGAATCGAAATTTCTTTTAGCTCTTCCGAAAGTCTGCATAATAGAATCTTTACCAGTATAGACCCAACTGTTTTTAAATACATCTTTGTTTGATGTGGTTGTTCCATCGGGTAAAAGGAATGTTTCACTACCAGTAGCATCCAACCAATCTTTACCAATCGCTTCGGCTTCTTCCCTATTTAAACCAGCAACACCCTCGGCTTCAACTATTGTTATACTTTCGCCATGTGCCAAATCGAACGGTCCGTAATTGACCCAAATATTTGTTCCACCGCCATCATTGTGAATTGTATATGGATCAACATTATTGGTTAAATACTCGGTTGTTCCTGGTGTACCAAGATTTGTTTCATCAAAACGGTCAGTTCCACCAAGACCTTTATTAGGAATTCCACTTAACATGTTATATACTTGAATCATAGGGGTTACATCTCGCGAGTTGCCCAACTTTGGATAAGTATCTCCAGCATGCCAGCCAAGTGTTAAGGGCTGGTTTGCATCATCACTTTTATCTGCTGCACTTTTATCTACATGCAGAATTGCAGAACCCACGTGTTGAATTGCTGTTAGTCGTCCATTCTTTGTTCTTTCTGGTCCTCCAATATTATTGAACCCATTTGTACCAGATTGACCTGCCCATCCAAAGCCGCACCTTATCCAATCAACAATTGGGTTAGTTTCATCAATCACATCATTTTGGTGTTCCGGATAATTTTCGCCACGCTTTGTAACCCAAAAATGTTTACCCCAAGATGTTCCATCGCCAATATTCATAGCACCTTCACGAGATGCACTGTAACGTGTTCCCCATCCAATTCTTAAACCTTTTATTGGTGCTGTTAATTCAATATCATCATCGTAATCAATATTTCCAGTATTTGTATATGTATAAACTTTTATGAAATAGTTATCGTGATACTGTTGACTAAAAGCATAAACTGTTCTGGAAACCGTAAGCCCCATATAGGTATTAACTACATTCGATATAACTCTATCAGCAACAATAGAACTATCGTAATCATCAATATCATTCAGATATAAATCGTACAAACTATTACCATCAACAATAACTTTGGTTGGTGTAAACTTTGCTGTTTGCTTTAATTCCACAGGAAAGATAGTTTCACCAACATTATCTGCAGCAAGGTAAGCTGCATATTTTTCCCAGTACTTTCCGTAAACATCTGTAAAATCCTCAATTCCAATCCACGAGCGTTTAATTACTGAATTATCTTGAAAAGCATAATCAGCGGGCCATCTCATTCCTTCATAGTATGAACTATTCCAAGCACGCTCTGAACCATAAGCCGAGAAGTGACTTTGGAGTGAACCGATTCTTACATACCTTTTATCGGATGATTGGACTTGAGCAAAAAGTTGACTTGCTGCAAAGACCCAGAGTAATATGTGTTTTAATTTATTTTTCACTTTTAATTTTTCCTGCTAAAAATCTATTCTTATTCCAAGCGTTATTGTGCGTGGATTCAAAAATGTAAATGCCTGAATATTTGGATTATCTATATACGCTTTATTAGAGATAACACTCTGTACATATGATTGATTAGCTCGCTGCCAGCCATTATTTTCATATTGAAAATATCTATCCATTCCCGAATCGTAATAAAGAGTTGCGGTATTTGGTTGAACAACCTGATTAATATTTTCTACAGATTCGATATTAACATACTCGACACCTGCTGCTCTATAATCGCCAACTTTATCGTTCCCCTTTTCAGCACCTTCTTCCCAATCAAAATGAAGCGATTCCATATAATCAAGTCTATCAAACCTATCGGAAAACCCAGCAGAACTAAGATTTTTTAAATTCAGCACATTTGAAACATCGAGATAAAATTGCAAATTAAAACTCTCCAGAACAATAGTTTTTGAGAGACGGATATCAATATTAAACCAATCAACCCATTGCACGTTGTCAATAATTCCTGGTAAACTCTTGGGATTAAATGTATTGTAAGCACCCGAACGCCAATCAGCAAGTACGTTAAAACTCCAACTACCCAAAGGGTAAATTCCACCAACTTCTGAACCATAATTAGCCGGAGTTAAAAACTCTACATTTAATCGGGCATAAGGTTGTGGTTGAGGCTTAGACTGATACGGATTCAATGTTAGATAATCTCTTTGTTTAATTGGGTCTTCATAATAACGAGTCAATCCAAAATAGCCGGAAGTTCTTACATCATAAGTATAGTTTATAAATCCTCTAAACCAATCGCCGCGTGTTTTTGATAGAGTAACCTCGAACCCTCTAATATCTTGATAATTATTGTTAGCCGAAGTATTATATGAAACTGAAGAATTTGTGTTTTGATAAAATATCCAACCTGGTTGGTTTGTAATATCTTTATAATAGGCAGCAATATTTAACAAAAACATATCAGATATATTTTGAGAAAACCCTAACTCGTATGCAATTGTCTTTTCTGGTTCCATATTTGGATTACCAATAAACTTAACCATTCCATTTGATTCTCTTTGCAATAAAAAACGAAAAGATGAGGATGGCTCTGACTTAAAGTGACCATAGTTGAAATACAACTTCGAGTTAGTTGTTATTGGATGTGATATCCCTAATCGTGGACTTAAATATAGCAGACCGGAAACTTTCTCTGTTGGAACATTTTCTTCAATAGAGTTTCCATAACCAGCTTGCAAATTTTGGTCATACTCTGTGAGTTGATACCAATTAGAATTTGGAGCAGAATAATCGGCACGTAAACCAACATTCATCACAAACCCTTCATACTCCAATTTATCTTGTGCATACGCAGATAATCTAAATGGAGTAAGTTCGTAAATTTGGCTTCGTGTCCAGGTTGTCATCGAAGGACTAAATGTGCCTGTGTTTATATCATAATTATTATATACAACTTCAAATCCAGCCTTTACCATATTGCTTTGGTTCATTTGGCTTGTATAATCAAACTTAAATGATGTTGTTGAGTTCACACTCTTATCACGCCCAAGGTTCATCCAACCGCCAAGAGACATTCCATCAATGCCGCTAACACTTTCTCCCCAGTATCCATAGGGTGCTTCATCAACAAAATAATCTGGAACAACTTCAAAAATTTTGCTTGTATCTCTTCCAGGTAATTCAAAAGTGTTATATCTATTAATTTTGTGTTGTACTTTAATTTCATAAAATGTTTCTGCCGAAAAAACATGAGTCAATTTTGCACCAACAGAAGTTCTATAAATATCGGATGGACTGTAATAACCAGGCATATAAAGATTTTCTCTATTTACCAAATTTGCAACACCAGCAGTAGAACGTAAAACACTTCCCGTTGGAGGGTTCCAATTATAAGCGGAAACAGAATTTATCTCGCCATACATTCCACTTACTGTAAGTTTAAGACCTGTAGAGATATTTGAGATAAATTTAATTTGACTATAATCTTCTTTATAAGAATCTCTTGAAAGAGGGAAAACAAACATTTCATTTGTATTAAAATAAGAGAAGTAGAAACGAAGATCTCCTAACATGCTGCTAACAAAAGGTACAGGTCCGCCAAAACCAACATCCACGTTATAATCTGGCTTTTCGATATCTCCAACTCTACGATGTTCCCAATTGTATATTTGCTTTGCTGCTGCAGGAGTAAGGTGTGTTGCTTCATCTGCGTTACGTAATGTACTTTCGCTAATAGAATTCCAACCCTCAAATTGCGGATACTGACGCTGCATATAGCTATCCCACGCACCACTATTTGTACCTTCCCACATTACATCGGGGTCGTTGTATGGTCTATTAAAATATGAATAAGGATCGTAAATAGAATTTCCAAAATGCTTTGCCGCAGCAGGTGCCATTCTGAAACTAACTGTTGCACTATATTTTGTTCTGCTTCCTTCTTTAGTAACAACATTTATTAGACCTGAACGAAGATTTCCATACTCTGCATTAAAACCACCTGTCTGAACTTTAATCTCTTTTACTGAACTTAAACTCACAGTTGTATATGGAAGATTTGCACGTTCATCGTTTTGGGAAAATCCATCAACCATAAAAACAGTTTGGTTAGCACTGCCGCCACGCACAATAATACCGCTACTATTTTGCTGAACTCCTGCTTGCAAAGCTATAACTTGCTCAACAGTAGTTACAGGGAGCGATTCAATGCTCTTCCCAGTAATATTCATTTGGCTGCTTGAAACATCACGAGCAACTACGGGGCGTTCGGCAACTATTATAACCTCTGCACTGCTAATTGAAGTTGTTGTTAGTTGAACATTAACATTTGTAGTTAAATCAATTTCAACTTGTACTTCTTTAACAAAAACATCTGCAAACCCAACCATCGAAAATTTAATAGTGTAAATTCCCGGAGAGATATTCAATATTGAATAATTGCCATCAATATCGGAAGCAGTTCCAATACTTGTTCCTTCAATTATAATATTTGCACCGGGTAAAGGCATTCCAGTTTCATTATCAGTAATTTTGCCTGAAATTTTACCAGTTGTTCCAGCAAATATATTTACAGCCATGGCACACAGAACAGAAAGAACTGCAAAAGTATTTTTAATATTTATTTTTTTCTTTTTCAATGTAAATTTATTTTACCTAATTATTACAAATTTTCTAATTGCTCTTTCACCTTCCGGAGTTGTGATTACTGCAATATAAACTCCACTAACCACAACCTGTCTATATTGTGTTACTGAATTCCATGCTGCATCACCACTATTATCATCGTGTTCAATAGTTTCAATTAAATCACCACGCTCGGTATAAATTTTTATTGTGCATATTCCCGGAATATCTAAAAACATTATTCTATCGGCACCACTGCTGCCATATTGTAACTCTCGTGAACGAATATTATATGGATTTGGAACTACTCTAATATCAGCTAGGCTATTTCCTGGTAATCTTTTTAAGCGTGCCGGCTCAACCGTCATAGTATAAAACTTACTGCTTTCAAGTGGAACATTCAGTTTAATATCATTTGTTGAACCATCATCATAAGCAGTAATATAGTAGTAATAATCAAATCCTCTACTTAAAGATGTATCGTTGTAAACATAATATTTCCCTTCCATTGTTAAATCAGAAGGTTTTAAATCTATTCGCATTTCAAAAGTTGTATCAGGTGTATGGATTGAGCGATAAATTTTATACCCAACAAATTTTGAATCATCCTCTGATTCGCTTGTCCATTGCAGTTCAACTCGGTTTCCTAATGAGTTAACAAGAAATTCTGCTGGCGGCGGTGGTGGTGCAGGAACATAAAAGCTATCTTTAAAAGTAACAATTGCTCTATCGAATGTTTGAACCAATGAGTCAATTCCGGTAAAAACCCAAGTGTTTTTAAATTCATTTCTATTTGTTGTTTCCGAACCATCTGGTAATACATATGGAGTAGTTTCAGTTATCCACTGACCGCCAATTTTGTATTGCATCTCTCTATTTAAGCCTCCAACTCCTTCCGCTATTACAAAACGAAGACTTTCGCCATGAGCTAAAGTATAAGGTCCAAATCCTTGACCTTGAGAATATCCGCCTGCAGTTGTTCCAAACTGATCTGCAAAAGTATCACCAACCAATTCTGCGTGGGATTGAGCTGGACGACCTGCAGTCATTGCTTTATATTCATTAGCCATTTGGGCAGTATTATATTGGTCATTACCAAAAGTAATTGCACCATCAGAATCTACAACTTCAGTTGCGGTTGGTTGGGTAATATCATCTGTGTTATCACTTGGAGATGTATCAGCATGTAGTGTAACGAAACCAACAATTTGTGCAGAACCGAGATGTCCATCGCCAACACTTGAACCTCCGCCAATATCAGCCCCGCCTATATTATCGTAACCCGCTTGCGAGTGTTTTCCTAACCAGGAGTATTGCATACGAAAAGGATCGCCAGTTGTTGGATGCGTATAGATAGAATGATTCATTGTCGAACGTCCCCAAGAAGTATTTTGCGGAAGCCAATCATAACCGTTTGGACCCGATTCACGCACTGGTGCATATCTGTATTGCAAAAATAAAACTAAATCTTCCAAAGTTTTTTTAATTACATCTCCCTCAAGATTAATTATTCCTGTATTTTCTAAAACATAATCGTAAATGTAATAGTTGTCATGGTTCTGCTGACTGAAGGCATATATTTTACGAGTCATTGTAATGCCAATTGAAGTATGAACTTTATTAATAAGTACTCTATCAGCCGACATATTTTCATCAACAGAGTCAACAAAATCGAGATAATCTAATTTGCCTGCACCAACACCATCAACATAAACACCTGGATGTTTAAATTTTCCTACTAACTTCATAGATACCGGCATAACTTCTGTTTCCTCATCAAACCCGCGAGGACCAACATGAACAACTTTATAAGGATAAACCTTTCCGGCTTTTGGGTCATTATAATTTTTAACGCCAATCCATAGTGCTTTTCCAGCTAGTGCATCTTGATATTTAAATTGTGCAGGCCATCTCAATCCATCCTGCTGGTCTGGAATTGCCCCTGTTCTACCAAGCTCAATTTCAGCTCCGGCACTTGAAAACCAGCTATGCAAATTACCAACAGCTATCCATTTTGTTTCATCACTTATATAAACATCAGTAACCAACAGCATTATAATAGAAATCATAGATATTTTAGAAATCCACATTTTGTTTTTTCTGATCATCATAAAACCTTTTATATTAATTTTTCATCATAATTTATAGCTTACAGAAATTCCTACGAAAATATTTCTCGGGTTCAGAAATGTAAAGAATGACTGATTAGGCATATCGATATATGCTTTATTAGTCAATACATCTTGAACTTTAGCAGCATCAGCTCTACTCCATCCACCATCCACATACTGCATATACCTTTCTGTTGATGCATCATAATAGAGTGCTCTACTATTTGGGTTAATGTTCGGGTCATTTATATCACTAACCCATTCAATCGGAACAAAATCAACTCCAGTTGGTCTGTAATCGCCAAGCTGATCATTACCCGGAATATTATTCAAATAGCCTAATTCATTAACCACATTTTCGGGTAAATGAAGTGAATACATATAATCGTTTCTATCATGAATATTACGGAAAGAATAATTCGAGAATTGTTTTAAATCAAAAACATTAAAAATATCAGCAAAAAACTTTACATCAATATCACCAAAACTAAAAACTTTAGAAATTTTCAGATCAACATTCCACATCGATTCCCATTGTACATTATATTCTATTCCCGGAACTTGCTGCGGGTTCCAAGTATCCCACTCGCCAGCAGTCCATCTTGTAATAACATTTGCATGCCAATCGCCAAGTACAAATTGATTAAATACTTTGGGTCCAAAATTATATGGTGTGTGAAAATCGAGCCAAGATTTAACCTTAGGTATTGGGCGTGGTCTTTCTATGCTTGGGTTTCGTCTGAGGTATTCCCGTTGGTCGCTTGGGTTCTCGTACTGAAATAGAGGTCCAAAATAGCCAGATGTTCCAACTCTATATTCAAAGTTAATATTACCCTTTATCCAATCGCCCTGCATTCGCGATAAGTCAACTTCAAAACCAAAAATATCTTCGTAATCATTACTCTTTAATTTACGATAGTTTGCTTTTCCATCAGTACTGATATAACGAACATACATTTCTTGTCTTGTTATATCTTTGTAATATCCCGAAACACGAAGTAAAAATTGGTCAAAAAGTGATTGATCAAAACCCAACTCGTAAGCAACTGTTCTTGCTTGATCTGTTGAAGGGTCTCCAAATACTGTTAACTGATTGTTTGCTTTTCTTCTCTCTTCGTAAAGATTTTCTGCTACCGATTTTTGATAGAAATGCCCGTAATTAAAATAAAGTTTTGATGTTTCAGTAATAGGATGCGAAATTGCTATACGCGGACTAAGCGTAAATTGTGCTTCCGATGCTTCAGTTTTAAACAACGCTTCATCTTCAGGGCTGTAGTTTTGCGAGAAAAAATCAGCATCATAAGGACCAATATTATACCAGTTGCCATTGGGGTTAGAGTACTCTGCTAAAACTCCAACTGTGGCTACCAACCCTTCAAACTCTAATTTATCTTGAATAAAAGCTAAGGCTTTATAAGGAGATTGCTTAATATTAGTCCATACATTTCCTTCCGGTAAAAAGAAATTCTCTTGTCCAAAAACCATATTAAAATCATCATAAATAAATTCAACACCAGTTTTAATTTGGTTATGATTGTCAAGCTGGCTAACCAAATCGAAACGAACAGAGTACGTACTGGTCTCAGTAAAATCGCGAGAGGTACTTACAGCACCACCCATTCCCAGAGTGCCATCAATTGAAGTTACAGGACTACCCCAAAACCCTATTGGTGCTTCATCCAAAAAATATCCTGGAAATACTTCAAACCTTTTTGTTGTATCACGATACCCCATATTGGTTGTATAATATTTTGCACCTAACTTCTTGGCTTGAACTTCATAAAAAGTACTTGCACTTAAAACATGAGTAAGTTTTGCAGATAGCATATGGTTATAAACTGTAGTAGGCGAGTAATATAAGTTTGTATGAATACGCCATGGAACCGTAAAACTACTTGTGTTTATTGTGTTGGCAACATCCTCTGTGGTAGAAAGAATATTAGTTCCACCAATTCTTGAACCTGAAGTACCATAGGTTTCTCCATACGATGCAATAACATCTAACTTCATTGCTTTACTTAAATTGGATGTAAGTTTTATCATCATCGTTTCATCTAATTTTGATGCACGAGATAGCTCCATTAAATATTGATTCTCTTCTCTCTTGAAACTTGCAAAAAATCTTAAATTCCCTAACGGTTTTGCAAATGGAACTGGACCGCCAAAGCCAAAATCAATATTGTAATCAGGCTTCTTTATATCACCTTGCTTTCTATATTGCCATTCAAAAATTCTCTTTGCCTGCTCAGCAGTTAAATCATTTGTTGGGTCATCATCCCTTAAAGTCAATTCAGAAAATGCTCTCCACCCATCCCACGTTGGGTATTGGCGTGCATCATATTTATCCCAAGCCTCTGTTCCATCCATTGCAGTTTCCGGATCTAAGTACGGACGCAGCCAATATGCGTTTGCATCGTACGGAGAAATTCCAAAATGCTTTGGGGTCGCGGGGCTCATTCTATAGTTTACTACTGCTTGATATTTTTCTTTATCACCTTCACGAGTAACAACATTAACAATACCCGACCGTACGTTTGCATACTCTGCACTAAACCCGCCGGTAGTTACTGATATTTGCTGAACAGCACTTAGCGGAAGATTAGATATTGGTCTGTTAGTTCTGGAATCACTCATTGAAAAACCATCAACCATAAAGAGGGTTTCATTTGGGTCACCGCCTCTTACAGATAAATCTGGTTCGATACCAGCCTGTAGTTGTAATAAATCATTTATATTAGTTACTGGAAGTGCATTAATTTCATCTGTATTAATACTTTTTTGATTTGATGCTACATCCTTTTTGATTACAGATTGTTCAGCTCTTACAACAACATCTTCACTTAATGTTATACTTGTAGCATACAATTCAAAAGTCAAATTAGTTGTAAGATCAATATTTACTTGAACACCCTCAATGGTAACACCGTTGTAACCAATTGTGGAGGCTTTTACTTTATAAGTGCCAGGTAATACATTTAGAATATTAAAGTAGCCATCAAAATCAGTTGCAGCACCCATTGTAGTTCCCATAACAATAACATTGGCAAATGGAAGAGGTTCGCCAGTTGCTGCATCTGTAACACGTCCTGCAATTTTTCCTGTTGTACCAGCAAAGAGAGTGGATGAAAAAAATAATAAAATGGTAACAGCAATTTTATAATGCTTCATACTTATGTTTCTCCATTTTAAAGAAAAGAGGAGGTAGGCTAATTAGAAGTTTTTCTAACAATAACTTTGTAAACCCCGATTATACAATAGTCTGCTGTAGCGGATTCTTTTTAATAACAAATGTGGGTAAAGTTAAAATTGTAGATTTATTCTCAATAGTCCATTCCTTTTTAATTCTAAATATGTGATAATTGGTTATTTAATTTAAGTACTCATTTCACTAAAAGCAATTATTAGTTTAAAACTAATAACACAAAAGTAAAGTAATATACATCCTTAATTATTATTCACACAATTATTATTCACACACCCAGAATTTATAACTAATATGATTTATTTATAGTATATTTGTTCCCCGATTTTTTGAACGATAATGAGGTACTGATGAACTGGTTGTGGAATATTGAGAACGAAGATTTCCTGACAAAAACTGTTGAACGCTGCAAAGAAAGAGAGATACTTTTACCAACTTTTAGCCAACTTAAACACCCAAACAGAATTTCAGATGAAATAATTAATAAACTTAAAAATGTTGATATAGAAGAACCTCATCCATTAAATCTATTTAGAATTAACTGGAGAAACGACCCAGCTACTGGCGGAATTGGGGATATCAATTATCTCGAAATTCCAAAAGAGATTACAGGAGTAAATGCAAGAATTGTTGGATTAGTTGGAAAACACTTCCCAACAGGTGCACACAAAGTTGGTGCAACTTACGGATGCTTAGCTCCCTATCTAATAACTGGACGATTTAACCCTGACCATCACAAAGCCGTTTGGCCCTCTACCGGTAACTACTGCCGTGGTGGAGTTTTTAATTCCAATCTTCTCGGAGTCCATTCTGTTGCAATACTTCCGGAGGAAATGAGTAGAGAAAGATTTGACTGGCTTCACGAAAGAACAGATGAGGTTTACGCAACTCATGGCTGCGAAAGTAACGTAAAAGAAATTTATGATAAATGCCACGAACTTGTTGCAGAGAGTGACCAGTACTTAATCTTCAATCAATTCGACCAATTCGGAAATCCAATATGGCACTATGAAATAACCGGATATACAATTGAAAAACTTTTTAATAAAATCAAAAATGAGAACCAGCGGATAAGCGGTTACGTTAGTGCTACTGGCTCTGCTGGTACTATTGCTGCGGGTGATTATTTACGAACCATTTCAAACGACCTAAAAGTTGTTGCTTCCGAAGCACTTCAATGCCCTACACTTTTAAATAATGGTTTTGGCGGACACAGAATTGAAGGGATTGGCGACAAACATATTCCTTGGGTTCATAATGTTAAAAACACTGATGCCGTTGCTGCCATTGACGATGAAGATGCAATGCGTCTTTTAAGACTTTTTAACGAAAGGGAAGGACACGAATATCTCGCAAGCATTGGAGTTGATAAAAGCAGAATCGGTAAATTGTCCCTTCTTGGAATATCAGGCATTAGTAACATTTTAAGTTCAATTAAACTTGCGAAACATTTTGAGTATAATGAGAATGATGTGATTTTCACCATCTTTACTGACTCTGCTGAAATGTATCAGTCCCGATTGAAAGAGATGAATACTAATAATGGTCCATTTACAAATGTTGATGCCGCTAAAGTTTTTGAGTCTTCACTAATACGGCAGAGTATTGATTACTTTAAGGAATTAACATACTACGATAAAAAAGCAATTCATAATTTGAAATACTTTACTTGGATTGAACAGCAAGGGAAAGAAGTGGAAGAACTTAATGCTCAATGGTATGACGAGAATTATTGGAGAGAGCGTTTTGGGATAGTTCCGGAATGGGATAGATTGATTGATGATTTTAATAATAGAGTTATGAGTAAATAGTATTGTGGAGTTTTTAATTAAGAGACGAAACAAGACACGAATTTCACAAATTGGCACAAATTAAAAATAAAGAGATAATGCAAAAAAACACAAAAATAATAAATGCCTGGATTTGTCAAATAGCAGATGAATCAATCAATCCAATATTTGGAGATATTGTAATTGAGGATGGAAAGATTACAAAAATTATAGAGCATGATTCTACTTCAATTTCAAATGCAAGTGATGAAAATATAATTGATGCTGGCGGAAGAGTTGTTACAATTCCACTTGTAAACTTTCACGATCACATATACTCCAGATTGGCAAAAGGCTTGCCAATAAAGGGGGATATGTCATCCTTCCAAAACATTCTTAAGAGTCTCTGGTGGAAGATAGACCTCGATTTAGATTTGGAAATGGTTAAAGCATCTGCGGAAATGGCTGTGATTGAGTCAATACGTAATGGAGTTACTTATATTTATGACCACCATGCTTCACCAAATAGCACCACTGGAAGTCTCTCGACCATTGCGGATATTATTGAGAATACTGGGCTTCGTGGAGTTTTATGTTTTGAAACTTCTGATAGAAATGGAAATCTCCTTTCGCAGCAAGCCATTGAGGAGAATCAGAATTTCTTTTTGAATGGAACAAATGAAAACATCAAAGCTCTATTTGGTTTACATGCTTCATTCACTGTTGAGGATAAAACACTTGAACAAGTTTCAGAATTTGTTCAGCACAATAATATTGGAATTCATGTACATCTTGCAGAAGATAAATCGGACAACGATATTAGCCTTACACAGTATGGTAAAAAACCAATTGAACGATTTAATGATTTTGGATTGCTCAACAGCAAATCTATATTGGCACATGGAATACACCTCACAGAAAATGATTATAAAATATTGGAAGCATCTAATTCTGCAATAGCGTATAACTTGGATTCCAATCTGAATAACTCAGTCGGTTTGCCAAATTTTAAAATGGTGCCAAAATCTACGACAGTTCTTGTTGGCACAGATGGAATGCACGCCAACATTGCCCGTTCGTTCAAGCAGTTGTTTTTGCAGCTACGCCACTCTGCGTTTTCGTTTTATGATGCTTTTGGCTTTATGATTAATTCATATTATAATCAGCACAAATTTGTAAAACAATTCTTTGATGATTTCCCTTCATTAAATATTGGAGATAGAGCAGATCTAATCATTTGGGACTACATTCCACCAACTCCATTTAATAGCGAAAACTTTTGGGGACATTATTTATACGGAATTATTGAACGACCTGTAAAAACAGTAGTACAAAACGGAAAAGTTTTAATGAAAGATTATACCCTTACTAATATTGATGAAACTAAAATTACTTCAAAAATATTTAAACAAGGTGCTAAATTATTTAACAAATTTGGAAAAGAGTAACAGAGTAATTATAATTTTAATGGCAAGTTAAATTAAGGAAATGTAAACCGTTAAAACGGTTCAGATGTTTGTTTTGATTTTTTATTTACCCACGACTTAAGTCGTGGGTAAATAGTAACATAAAAGTCTTTTAACCGTTTTAACGGTTTGTTGATTATTCTGTAGCTATTAAGTTATGCGTAAGTATTGATTAAAAGAAGAAGGAAACATTATGACATTAGCAGAACAAATTAAAACTAAAGCAAAAGAGTACCGTGATTATACAGCAAAAAATTTATCGCGTATTATTAAAATGAAATCACTAAGCGGTGAGGAGAAAGATGTTGCTTACGCAATAAAGGAGATGATGGAAGAAGCGGGTTTTGATGAAGCAAGAATTGACGGACTTGGGAATGTAATTGGCAGAATTGGGAATGGCAAAAAAGTAATTGCTATTGATGGACATATAGACACTGTCGATATAGGCAATTTAGATAATTGGGATTTTGATCCCCTCGGTGGTGAAATTAAAGATGGGTTTGTTCACGGACGCGGAACTGTTGATCAAGAGGCTGGTCCTATTGCTGCTGTTACTGCAGGACGGATTTTAAAAGAGATTGGAATTCCGGAAGATATCACTTTGCTTGTTACCGGAACTGTAATGGAGGAAGATTGTGATGGACTCTGCTGGAAATATATTGTGGAGGAAGAAAAAATAAAACCGGATTGCGTTATTATTACTGAGCCAACTGATATGAACATCTATCGCGGGCATCGCGGAAGAATGGAAATTGGCGTTTCATTCTTTGGAGTTTCATCACACGGCTCCGCTCCGGAACGTGGAAAGAACGCTATCTATATGGCTTCGAGAGCTGCATTGGAAATTGAGAAACTAAATGAAAGACTTGCTGATGATGAGTTTCTTGGGAAAGGTTCAATAACTATTTCTGAATTCAAATCAAAGTCTCCATCACTTTGTGCAGTATCTGACTTTGCACGCATTCATCTCGATAGAAGATTAACTTGGGGCGAGGATAAAGAACTTGCACTAAATCAAATTAAGGAAATTGTAAAAGATATGAACGCTAAGGTTGAGCTTCTCCAATATAAGGAAACAGCATATACTGGTTTAGAATATGGAATGGAGAAATATTATCCAACTTGGAAATTGGAGGAAGACCATCCCCTTGTTCAGACTGGTGTTGCTGCGTACAAAGAACTATTTAACAAGAACCCCAAAGTTGATAAGTGGACGTTCTCGACAAATGGTGTAACAACAAGTGGGTACTACAATATTCCAACTATGGGGTTTGGACCTGGCAACGAAGTACTTGCCCATGCACCAAATGAGAAAGTTCCAATAGATGATCTTGAAGGTGCATCAGCTTTTTATGCAATGTTTGTAATGAAGTATTAATAAAAGGAATAAAATTATGGATTTAAAAGGAAAACACTTTTTGTCTTGCGACGACTGGACAAAAGAAGAATTGGATGTAGTATTCCAAAGATCAATGGAGTTAAAAGAGCAATTTCATAAAGAAGAGCAACACTTGCATTTACCTTGGAAAACTCTTTTTATGATTTTCTTTGAGCAATCAACTCGCACAAGAAACTCGATGGAGGCTGGTATGACTCAGCTTGGCGGGCATGCTCACGATTTAACTGCCGACAAAATGCAAATATCGCACGGCGAAGTTGCAAAGGATACAGCAATTATTTTATCTCGTATGGGTCACGGTATTGCTGTACGTAACTGTTTTTATGGCATCGGCAAAAAGTATCTTGACGAGATGGCTTCTACTTCAAAAAAACCAATTATATCTTTGCAGGATGATGTTTATCACCCATTCCAAGGGCTTGCGGATTTGCAGACAATCTTTGAGCATTTTGATAGGAACCCAAAAGGATTAAAAGTTACAGTCTCTTGGGCTTATGCCGATACTCACTCAAAGCCTCTCTCCGTACCACAAACACAGGCTCTCCTCTTTCCACGTTATGGAATTGATTTAACAATTGCACATCCAAAAGAATTTCCATTAAGTGATTACATTGTTGAGAAAGCTAAAAGAAATGCAGAAGAAAGCGGCGGCTCTATTAAATTCACTAACGATATGGATGAAGGGTTTGAAGGTGCGCAGATTGTTATACCCAAGAACTGGGGCGGATTTGGTGCATACGGCGTTCAGGAGTTTTTGGATAATGAAGAATCGTGTAAAGCTGAGATGTCAGAAAATCTTGCAAAACATAAAGACTGGATTTGCGATGACCGCAGAATTAAATTAGCTGATAAAAATGTAAAACTAATGCACGCACTCCCTGCAGATAGAAATAACGAGGTAACTGATGAGATTTTAGACAATCCGGAAATCTCAATAGTTTTTGATGAAGCGGAAAATAGATTACACACTGCAAAATCAATTATGTCTTTAACTATGTAGAATAATTTGGATTAACTTTTATACAGCAATCAGTCATTCAAGACCCTTAAAACCTCTTGAATGACTGAAACTACTGTAAGTTTTCACTTCAAATGTTATTGTTTTTATTCCCTCAATCTCTCTATCATTTAATACATCGTATAATTTATGATTGTATTGAGAACATTTTATTTGTGGTTTTTTACAAATACCTTGCCTCCACTCATTTAATTTGATGCTTACCCACTTTTTGGCGTAAACATCAGTTCTACCTTTAAAGAGAGAAGTAAATAGTTTGAGTTTTGTTGTTGTGGATGAGTTTTTATTTACGGATGTAATTTGGTTGGATGTGTGCGAGGTAATTTTTCCAAAGGATGCTTTGCATACTTTTTCGATTTCATGTTCAATTAAACCGAGTTTAATTTTTAGCTTTTTGTTTTCAGATTGTAAGGTTTGGTTTTCTTTAACAAGTGTCTTATATTTTTTTAGTAATGTTGTAAAATCTATTGGACTCTCAGATTTCATAAAAAAGATTCAAAATTATCTTTGTGTATTACTTGATAACTCGCTGTAGTATAAGTATTTAAGAATAATTTAGGTTTTTTAACTTTAGAATTTGGATTCCATTTAAATTCATAACTCTTTATTTTACCATCTGATTCTTCAATAAAATCAATTTCATCACCGTTTAGCCATATAAAATTATCAGTATTATTGAACATTAATTTTAATAGAGTCGTTTTACCTACTTGGCGAGCTCCTATTAAAATTATTGCTTTCCCTTTGTGTAACTTCGATTCAACAATGTTTTTTAATTTTCTTTTTATCATTTTATTTTTTCACACAACAAAACACAACTTTCTTGGATTACACAAACAAAATAAGTCTCATACAATTGAGCAACTATGAACAAAGACTAACATAATTAAAAACCAGGCAGCTTAAATTTCATAACAACTTCGCCTGTTTCACGGTCAACTTTTATTCCTTCTTTATCAGATAAAAGCTCTTTGCCAGTTGCCATTTTAAATACGCCATTTAAGAATTGCATACCTTGGTTTAAAGTTGCTTCAATATCTTCAGGCTTTGCTACAACAGGGGTTGGTGCTTTTTCAACATCTTCTTTTGTAACCTTTTCATCTTTGGGGAAATCATATTCAGAGCTTTCATCAATGTCATTTTCATCTTCCATTTCGGAAAACAAATTATAAATTTTCGCATGCTCTTTCTGTTCTATTTCCTCATCCTCTTCTTCAGTAGAAATTTTCTCATTTATTGGTTCTATCATTTCTTTCACTTTATCAATAAATGTTGAGCGTCCTTTTGCTGCAAAATCGACTTCCTCTGTTAAATCACCTTCATTAAGAACTGCATCAAAGAGTGATTCCTTTACAATAATTCCATCGGCTATTCTCTCTTCAATGCTATTTAGTGCAACCATATTTATTGCAGTAAGTTTAGAACTTTTCTGTCCAATTCTATTTATTCTGCCAAATCTTTGATTCTTTTTTGCCGGATTCCAAGGGAGTTCAAAATTAATTACAGTATCAGCAAATTGCATATTTAGCCCTGTACCGCCAGCTTCTGTTGAAAGAAAGACTAACGAATCTATGTCATTTTCAAATTGTTCAATTAATGCTGTTCTATTCTTTACAGCAACTTCACCCGAAAGCGTAACATGTTTTATACTATTTGCATTTAACATATTGCTAATTAAGTGGAGCATTGTTTTCCATTCCGAAAAAATTATTACTTTTCGCTTTTTTGAAACTATGCTAAGTTTATCCAATAAAATTGTTTTTAATTCATCCAATTTGGGGGAAATATTGGTCTCTTTATCAATCAAATATGTCGAGTTACAAACCATCCGCATACTTGATAAGAGTTGGAATATCCGTTGCATATCATAAATGGTTTTGTGTTTTTTCGATATTATTGGGGCTAAGGCTCGTGCAAATCCGGAGTGCATTTCCGCTTGCTCAACTGATAACTCAATAGGTACATTAATCTCTTGGATATCTGGCAATTCATCAAAAACATCAGCTTTTTCTCGTCTTATTATAAAATCACTCAGCTTTTCTTTTAGAATTTGCAAATTATAATAACCTGTAATTTTATTCCTTTTCGATTTATCAAAATAGCAGTGATTCATAGAGAACTCCCATTGCGGTGCCAATAATTCCGGTTCAATGAAATTCATAATTGAATAAAGGTCTAATAAGCGATTTTCCAATGGAGTTCCTGTAATAACAAGTGCATGTTTTTTAGGAATCGATTTTACTGCTGATGAAGTTTTTGTATCGTAATTTTTAATTTTTTGTGCTTCATCAAGTATCACCATATCCGGAGGATAATTTTTAATAACAGTTACATCACGCAATACAGCTTCATAATTTGCAATTAGAAAATAGCTTTTGCTCATTTTATAAGTTTTATGCCGCTCATCTCTCGTTCCTTCAACAATTTCAACCGTTTCATCACTAAACTTTTCAATCTCTTTTTTCCATTGATATTTTAAGGATGAAGGTGCTACAATTAAAACTTTCTCAAAGTTATAAATATCCTTTTTGAAAATTGCAATGGCAATTGCCTGTAGTGTTTTACCCAATCCCATTTCATCCGCTATTATATTTCCTTTTTTGAATAACGAAAAGAGAATTCCCTCTTTTTGATAATCAAATAACTCCGCCTTAATTTTTGTAAAATCCGGAGTAATTGTTTTACTAAGTCTGTTTATCGATTCAACCTCAAAATATTTATCTATTTTTTCAACAACTTCGGGTCTAACAAGTATTTGCTTTTCTTCATCTGCTTTATTTAAAAACTGCAAAAAATTAGGATAATTATCTTCGAGGATATATTGCTCACTACCAAAATAATTAGCTAATAATTCACTTATTTCAGGTGGAGTATCTGATGCTGCGAAATATGAAATGTTGTAATCATAAAACGGATCACAAAATATTTCAACAAATGGATATTTCTGTGATTGAGCAAGTTTGGTAATTGGGAAATCGGATTTAACTTTTTCGATTGCATAAATTAAATGTTTACATGTTCCCAATTTATTCGTCTTATAATCGGGACAAGAACAATACCCATTCCCTGCTTCAAAATCGCGAATAGTTACTTTATAAACTTTATGAAATTTAGTTTTTACCTTATGGATTCCATAAATATTATCAGCATACTTAATTTTATATTCCTCATTAGATGCTTTTTTCTTTCGTTCATCTAATACGCGTTTAATCATCTCTTTACGTGAATAAGCCCCAATTTCTTTTGGTGCTTCACCCCTCTCCTCTAAAATTTGAGATGTCTTAATTAATGCAGCGGCTGCGTGATGACAACAATCCAAATGGGAAGCACAATCACAACTGTACGATGTGCTGTTATCATCAATCTCAACAACAACCTTAAAATCAGAGAATCTATCTTCTACAAGAAAATCGAACTTATTCCCAACTTCACCAACCAAAGTACACATTTCATTTTTAACTAAGTCATTTCCACGCCTATAAATCAATTCCGATTTTACTAAATCTTCTTTTACTTCTTGTATGCTCAGCTCATAAATATTATGGTTCATTCTACTTCCTAATTAAAAATAATTTAATTGTAAAAAATAGTTTATTTGGGGATGAAATGGAATAGGAAAAATGTAGAATTTTGGAAAGATTTTGTAATTCTCTCGTTATCATTCTATTCCTTACAACAAAAAAATAACTTTTTTGGAATAGATTACAAGATAATCGCAACCTTTTTGGAATAGATTACAAGATTTAGATTTCAGACTGTCAGATATTAGATTTGAGTACCAAATACAAGATTGAAAGAGGTGCATTTCAAATGCGAGAATTCGGTAACTCTTTCGTGATATTCAATTTCCAAAAACTAAATCACGGTTAGTATATTTCAACCATTAATGCTATCCAATAACTCATTGGCAATATTGGAGCTATCTAAACGCATTATGCTCTCTTCCGATTTGCCAAAGCTTAATAAATTTATACTTCCGTACCAAACAATTCGGTTATCAATAATTGCAAACTTTTGATGAATATTTGATTTGAATTTTAAGTTAACGCCTATTTTTATTAATTCCTCAAATAGCTGTTCTAAATTTCTATTTTCCTTAAAATTATTTTTGTTCCTATTTCCAAAATCCTCTGATGGTCTTGTTAATATAGTAATATGAATGTTTCTTTTTATTACTACATTAAGAATTTGAATTATTTTAGAGATTCGGTATTTGCTTAAAAATGGACTTACAATAAAAATTTCTTTACCAGAACTAATAATATCGTCATTGAATACTGGTAAAAAATTTAGCTGATTAAAAATAACATCTATTGATTTTGTAGATAAGCCTTCCCCTTTTATTTTGTATCCTAAAGAAGCATAACCTGACAATCTTTTTTCATACATTCTTTGAAACATTTTCACGTGAATATCAACATAATCAAAAATTTGAACTTCCTTTTTGGTTTCATACAATCTGTTTAATCGTCCTGCATATTGCTGCAAAGTTCCTTTCCACGATATAGGCATTACCAAAAAAAGTGTATCTAAACGTGGCTCATCAAAGCCTTCACCAATATATTTACCTGTTGCAATAATTGTTACTTGTTCATTTTTAGGAGTTTCAGAAATTAGTTTTAATATTTCCCTCATTGCTTTTGTTCCCAAAGTGCCAGTTAAAATAATTGTATTTGGTATTGTGGCTTTTATCTTTTTTGCTAATAATTTAACGTGTGCAGTTCGCTCTGTAAGTATCAACGAGTTTCTACCTTTTTGGTAACTCTCTATTACATCATTAACTATTTGTTGATTTCGTGCTTCGTTATTTACAATTTCAGAGTATAGTTCTTGAATTGAAACACTCTTTTCATCCCAATCTATTGGTGCTTTAAAACGTGTAAATTTTGGAATTATGAAATACTCAAACGGACTTTTCTCTGCTTGTTTTTTTGCATCTACTTTGTATCTTATTGGACCACAATACATAAATATAATTGGATGATGTCCATCTTTTCGAGTTGGTGTGGCTGTTAATCCATATATATATTTTGCATTTACTTTTTGCAAAGTTTGCTCAAAGCTGAATGCTGATACGTGATGGCATTCATCTACAATCACCATGCCGTATTCACTCACAAACTTCTTTATCTCTCCACTTCTGTTTACAGATTGAAATATTGCAACATCAACAATACCTGTTCTATTATCTTTTCCACCACCAAACTGACCAATATCATTTTCCGTTTTTCCTTTAATAATTTTTTCTTCAAAATTTATAAATTCAGATAACCGTTTCATCCATTGGAAAAGAAGTTGTTTTCGATGGACTAAAATTAGTGTATTTACTTTATGATGTGTAATTAATTTAGCAGCAATTACAGTTTTACCAAAAGCAGTAGTTGCAGAAAGCACTCCATCATTGTATCTAATTAGTTCGTTAAAAGCTAACTTTTGTTCATCTCTAAGAATTCCATTAAAAGAAACATTAATCTTTTTACCTTTTTTTGTTTCTGTAGTTTTGCGAAAATCAACTTTGCAACTACTTAGAAGGTTGTTTAATTCCGTTTCGCATCCTCTTGGAATTAAAAGAAAATTCTCACTTTCATCAGAACAGGAAATTATGCGTGGTTTGTTAAATGTTGAAAGTCGCATTGCCTGTGCTTTATAAAATTCTGGGTTTTTGAAAGCAGCTAACCGTTTAATTGAATTTAATCCTTTTTGCGAAATTCCAACTTTTAGAATATAGAGCATATTAGCTTTTACATATTTTATCTTTTGAGGGAAATCACTTTTTGCCAATTTGTGTTGTTTGCTATTCCACGGTTTTGCTTCTTCCTCATCCTCTGAAATTCTTAGTTGCCCTAATTCATTTCCAATATTAAATTTTTTAATATACAGTTCAACTTCATCAACTGAAATTTTCTTCACATTGTTTAAAAACATCCATTGATCAGTGTAGGCTTCAAAATTATCATCAACAAAAAGTGTATTACTTATTTTTCTTGCTTCTTTTTGCAAAGGCAGTGCTATTAAATTACCAAATCCTCCTTGTGGCATTCTATCTTGATAAGGGAAAAGTCTATCGTATGAATTAAATTTTATTTCGTGTCTTTGATTCATTGCACTTGTTAAAAGTGATGTTCCAAATTTACGAGCTTGCTGTGCTGGCATTGGATTATTAAAGAAAAACCAAATATGACCTCCGTTTCCAGAACTTGAACGCTCTACTGCAATTGGAATATTAAATTTATCACAAGTTTTTCGTAGTGCTGTAATATCATTTTGCCAACCTCTATTATCAAAATCGATTGCAAGAAATGAACATGTATCGTCATTTAACAATGGATATATGCCAATAATTAAATTCCCTCGAAGATGATTTTCAATTACATTTTTATTTAATTTACTATATAATTTGTGATTGCATTGAGAACATTTTATTTGTGGTTTTTTACAAATACCTTGCTCCCATTCATTTAAGCATACGGGCGAATAACCTTTTGTACCCTTTTTGCTTATCCATTTTTTGGCATACACATCGGTTCTGCCTTTAAAGAGTGACAAAAAAAGTTTAATTTTTAAAGATGATTGTGAATTTTTATTTACGGATGTAATTTGGTTGGCAATGTGTGTGGTGGTTTTGGGGGTTTCTTTTTTCGGTTCAATTAACCCGAGTTGAATTCTTAGTTTTTTGTTTTCCGATTTTAAGACTTGGTTTTCTTGAATGAGAGCTTCATATTTTTGCTTTAAAATTGAAAATTCCATTAGGCTTATCTTCCATAAGTTATTTTCAAACTGCTCGTCTTTTTATAATCCATCTTTTTTATC
>JAKIUC010000056.1 GCA_021647785.1 Melioribacteraceae bacterium | reverse complement strand
GTGAAAGCGTACCGTGGGTTCGAATCCCACCCCCTCCGCAAAATGTTTGAAGATTTTTTTTAGTTTGTTATAAGTGATATTTTTTAATTTTTATTTTTTTTGCTCGGAGGGGTGCAGAAGTGGCTTATCTGGCACGCTTGCCCCAAAGGGATCCAGTAGGAGAAAGCGTGTGTACCTTCACGGGTACCGTGGGTTCTCCCAAAGGGACTCTTGCAGAGGAATCCCACCCCCTCCGCAAAATGTTTGAAACATTTTTATAGTTTTTTATAAGAGATATTATTTTTTTTGTATGATTTATTTTACTTATATATTGCGCAGTTTAAAAGATGGAATCCATTATTATGGAAGTACTTCTAACTTGGAGAATAGATTAAAGATTCATAATTCTGGTAAAAGTAAATTTACTAAAGGTCACCGTCCTTGGGAAATTATATATTCCGAGAAATTTGAAACTCGTTCTGATGCTATGAAGCGGGAAATGTTCTTCAAGAGTATTGATGGTAATATTTGGTTAAAGAAAAATAATATTATTTAATTTTTATTTTTTTTGCTCGGAGGGGTGCAGAAGTGGCTTATCTGGCACGCTTGCCCCAAAGGGATCCAATAGGAGAAAGCGTGTGTACCTTCACGGGTACCGTGGGTTCGAATCCCACCCCCTCCGCAATAAGTCTTGTGCACTTTCATGGGTACCGTGGGTTCTCCCAAAGGTCTGTGAGACTCTTACAGAGGAATCCCATCCCTTTAGCAAAACTTAATTATATTTTCATCCCTACAACATATTTTCTACTTGCAATTTTTACCCTATTTTTCAAACTTAAAGTTTATTTATTTGAAGATTGAAACTATGGCAGAAAATATTGAGTTTTTCTTAAACGCTAAAAAAATATCTACAAACGTTCACCCTGCTAAAACATTACTCGATTTTATAAGAGTTGATGAAAGCTTAAAAGGAACTAAAGAAGGTTGCCGCGAGGGAGATTGCGGTGCTTGTACTGTATTGGTTGGTGAGATTAATAATGACCAGTTAAAGTATAAATCTGTAAACTCTTGCCTCTACCCTATTGGGAATGCAGACGGAAAACATGTTGTTACCATTGAAGGATTAAACAACGAAAGATTAACTCCAATCCAAGAAGAATTTAATAATGAGGGAGCTACACAATGTGGATTTTGCACTCCAGGGTTTGTTAATTCGCTAACAGGATATGTTATTGAACATAAGGAGTTAAATAACATAGATGCTGAAACTTCGATTGCCGGAAATATTTGTCGCTGTACAGGATATTCATCCATTAAACGAACTGCCGAGAATGTAGTTGAGAAAATAAATTCGTTAAACCTTGAAAGTCAATCACGCATTATTGCTTTGGTAGAGAGAGACATTCTTCCAAAGTACTTTTTGGAGATTGAGGAAAAGCTAAAATCTTTTGATATAAAACCAGCGAATAAGTGTATCAGTAAAAGTACAATAATTGGAGGCGGTACAGATTTATTTGTTCAACATGCTGATTCACTCATGAATGAAGATGTCAGTTTTGCAAAAAACTTTGGATTAAATAATATTCAAGTTATAGATAATGAATGTGTTGTTGGTGCTTCTATAACAATTGAGGAATTTAAGAATTCAGAAATAATTAAAAAACATTTTCCAAGTCTTATGAAGCAATTAGAAATGTTTGCTTCGCTCCCTATCAGAAATAGTGCAACAATTGGTGGGAACTTAGTAAACGCCTCCCCTATTGGAGATTCTGCAATTATCTTTTTAGCACTTAATGCAAAACTCAGAATTTGTAATAATAACAACTTTAGAATAATTAATCTTAATCAGTTTCACAAAGGTTATAAAACATTTGATTTATATGAAGATGAGATTATAGAAGATATTATATTTCAGTTACCCACAGAGAATGAATATTTTAACTTCGAGAAAGTTAGTAAAAGAACTTATCTTGATATTGCAAGTGTAAATTCAGCATTAAATATTTCAGTAACAAATAGAATAATCAATTCTGCACATCTATCTGCTGGTGGAATTGCCCCTATTCCACTATACTTGAGTGAGACTTCTAACTTTCTGAAAGGGAAAGGAGTAAGTTCTGAAACCATTTTGGACGCATTAAATATTGTTCAATCTGAAATTTCTCCAATAAGTGATATTAGAGGCAGTGCCGAATATAAAAGAATTTTACTAAGCCAATTGTTAAAAGCACATTTCATAAAACTCTTTCCTGAACTAATTGATGTGGAGGTGTTGCTATGAAAAACTTTGATGCAGTAAGTCATATCAAGGGTAAATCGATTTACATTGATGATTATCCACTACCAGAGGGGACTTTACATGCTGTTGTTTTTGATTCTAAAATAGCTCATGGTAAAATTGTTAACTTGAGTCTTGAGAAAGCAAAGGTGAGCAAAGGTGTTTCTGCAATTTTAACGGCTAAAGATATCCCAAGTGAAAATCAAATTGGTGGAATAATTGAAGATGAAACATTACTTGCTGAAGATGAAGTCCATTTTATAGGTGAACCAATTGCTATTGTATTAGCTGATTCTGTTACAAATGCACGAAAAGCTGTTAAAGAAATTGAAATAGAATTTGAAGAACTTCCAATAATAACCAACCCAAGAGAAGCATTCTCAAAAAACTCTTTGATAGCTCCACCAGTAACTTTTTCCTCTGGGAATGTTAGTGATGCATGGAACAATTGTGATACAATAATTGATGGGACTATTGATTCTGGTGGTCAAGAACATCTGTACCTCGAAACACAGGGAGCAATATCTATTCCTATTGAAGGGAATAAAATTAAAATTATCTCGTCAACACAGAGTCCAACTGGTGTTCAACGTAAAGCAGCAAAAGTACTTGGAGTACCAATGCACCAGGTTGAAGTTGATGTTCTAAGACTTGGTGGTGCTTTTGGAGGGAAAGAAGACCAAGCAACAGTTTGGGGTGTACTCTCTGCACTTGCAGCATTCATTTTAGATAAGCCGATTAAACTTGTTCTCTCACGAGAAGATGATTTACGTATGACAGGTAAACGACATCCTTACTCCTCTGATTATAAAATGGGTTTAACTAAAGATGGAAAGATTCTTGCATACGAAGTAACATTTTATCAAAATGCCGGTGCTGTTGCTGACCTATCCACTGCTGTGCTTGATAGAACATTATTTCATGCAACTAATTGTTACTACATTCCAAATGTAAAAGCCACTGGAATTAGTTGCAAAACAAATTTACCCCCCAACACAGCGTTCCGAGGTTTTGGAGGTCCGCAAGGAATGTTTGTAATTGAAGCCGCAATTGTGAAAGCTGCTTCAGCATTGGGATTACAAGCGTATGATATTCAAAGAATAAATCTTTTGAAAAATAATGACTTGTTCTACTACGGACAGAAAGTAGAGAACTCACAAGCAATCTCCTCGTGGGATAGTGCGGTGAATTTGTTTAATTCAAAAGAGTTGATTGAGAAAAAAAATAAATTTAACAAAAACAATTCACTGTTTAAAAAGGGTATTTCCTTTATGCCAATCTGCTTTGGAATTTCCTTCACAAGTTCATTCTTAAACCAGGCAAGTGCATTGGTGCATGTTTATACTGATGGAAGTGTTGGCATCAGTACTGGAGCGGTGGAAATGGGACAAGGTGTAAATGCAAAAATTGCAACTGCTGCTTCAAAAATTTTCTCAATTGATATTACTAAAGTAAAAGTTGAATCGACAAATACAACACGTGCTGCAAATACTTCTCCTACAGCTGCAAGTAGTGCAGCCGATATGAATGGGAATGCAACCATCTTAGCATGCAAACAGATATTAAACCGCTTAATTGATTTTGCACGTACTGAACTGAATGCTTCCGAAGAAGATGATATAAAAATTGAGAACGAAAAAGTATTTATAAATGGAGAAGCATCCAATCTTATATGGAGCGATTTAATTAGTAAAGCTTATTTTGGTAGAATAAGTCTATCAGCACAAGCCTACTACAGAACCCCAGAAATTTATTTTGATAGAGATATAAATAAAGGCTCCCCTTTTGCATATCATGTTTATGGAACTGCGATATCGACTGTAACATTGGATGTAATTAGAGGAACGTATAAATTTGATTCTGTTAAAATAATGCACGATTTTGGAAAGAGTCTTAATAGAAATATTGATATTGGACAAGTGGAAGGTGCACTGGTGCAGGGTATTGGCTGGATGACTATAGAGGAAATTAGACATTCTGCTAATGGAAAATTATTAGCAAACACTCTTTCTACCTATAAAGTACCAGATATTTATTCTATTCCAAAAGAAATTGAGGTTAAGTTTTTGGAGAATTCTGAAAACCGTTTTGGACCATTTAATTCAAAAGCAATTGGCGAACCACCCTTTATGTATGGCATTGGTGCATACTTTGCAATACTTGATGCAATGAATAGTGTTAGACCAAATAAGGAGTTTGAGATTTCGGCACCACTAACTCCGGAGAAAGTTTTATTAGCGTTATATAGTTAAAGTTAGATAAATATTACTTTTGAGGTATTCTTGGGTTAGAGTGTTAAACTACTTGGGAGAGTTTCAATGATGATTATAAAAAAGGGAATTGTCAAATATGAAAAACAGCAGATTAAGATTAGGAGTAAGATTAAGAATCTTATGTCTCACATCTCTTAATCTGAAAATCTAAATTATGAAAGAATTAAAACTATGGAAATATATCTCCGATAAAATATTATCGGATAAGAGTGTTGTTTTACTCATTGTTGCAGATGCAAGTAGTGCATCGCCAGGTAGAACTGGGTTTAAGATGGCTATTGCTGATGATGGTACCTCCATTGGTACTATTGGAGGTGGAATTATGGAGTTTGATATTGTTTCAGAAATGAAGAATGCTTTTATCAAAAATGAACAACTAAATATTGTAAGGAAATTACACCATAACAATTTAGCGAAAGGTGATAAATCGGGTCTAATCTGTGGTGGTGTTCAAACAATTGTTTTTAAATCTTTATCAAAAAAAAATATTGGAACTATTGATTCCATTATAGAGGCTTTAGATAAAAGAGTAAATGGAATTCTTTCAATAACAGATAATAGTTTTTTATTTATTCCAAATAAAATTGGAGATGATGAAATATCTATAAAGATCGAGCCAAACAGTAGTTGGGAATTTGAAGAGAATATTGGAATTCCAAATACTGTTTATGTAATTGGTGGCGGGCATGTTGGGCTTGCTGTTTCACAAATAATGTCAACTTTGGATTTTTATGTTGTAGTGTTTGACCATCGGAAAGATGTGCAGACTATGGATGAAAATATTTATGCAAATAAAAAAATAATTACTTCATATAATAAAATTAACGAGTATATACTTGAGGGAAGTAAATCATACGTTGTTGTTGTTACTCCAAACCATAGCAGCGATAAAGATGCGCTTATATCAGTAATTAAAATGGACTTAAAATATATTGGTTCAATGGGGAGCAAAAGAAAAATTGATAGTATTGTTTCATATCTAAAAGATGCTGGAATTACTGATGATTTATTGGAGAAAATATATACACCAATTGGTCTGAAAATTGGTGCAGAATCTCCTGAAGAAATTGCAATTAGTATTGCATCAGAAATAATTAGTATAAAGAATAGATAAATTTGTTAAGTTTATAAAATAATATTCGAGTATATTAAAACTTAAAAAGAAGAATATGAGATACAAAATAATACTTATATCTATTGCTATTGTTTATTTTATATTTAATGCGCCTCTTGCAGTTGGTAGAACAACTGAAACTATTCCGGGTATTTTAAAAGATAGCTTACCCAAAATTAATTCCCTACTGGATTCTTGTTGGATATATAGAACACAAGACCCTTACCTTGCTTTAGAGTTTGGTAAAAGTGCTCTTCAAATAATTGATGACAAAGAACTTATTTCACTAAAACCAAAAGCATTAAACTATTTGGGAGTTGTTTATAGAAAACTTGGAGACTTAGAAAAATCATACGACTATTTTAAGCACGCCTTAAATCTTGCAAATGTTCTTAAAGATTCTGTACAAATTGGTTATACCTACAATAACCTTACCGACTACTACTTAAAAAAGGCATCCTACTCAGTGGCGTTAGAAAATGTTTTATTGGGTTATCAAATTTTTGAGAATCTTAATCATAAAATTGGGATGGCATATAGTCTAAATTATTTGGGTGAAATTTATATTTACCATGGTGATTATGAGAAAGCCTTATCCTTCTTAAAAGAAGCAAGTAAACTAAGATTAGAAAGTAACGATATGAGAGGATATTCTAATTCGATAACAAATATTGGATTGATCCATTTTTCTGAGAAGAGGTTAGATTCGGCAAAATTTTATTATAAAAAAGCATTAAAAATAAATAATAAAATTAAATATCGTAAAGGTGTAAGTAATATACTTTCCTTGCTTGGTGACATTTATATAGCAAAGGATGAATTTAAAAGGGCTTTCAATAATGTAAATGCTGCTCTATTAATTGATGAAAAAATTAGTAATGTTGCTGGACAAATTATAAACCTAAATAAATTAGGATTAATCCTGCAAAAGCAGCATAAGTATCAAGAAGCACAAAAAAAGTTAGATGTAGCTAACAAATTAGCTATTCAATCAGGTCATCTCGATCAAGAAATGTTGAGTTATTTATATTTATCAAAACTTTATACTGAAAAAAAAATGCCCGAAAAGGCACTTGCATCATTAAACAAATATATTACTATTAAGGATAGCATTTATAGTACTGAAAACATGGGTAGATTTGCAGACTTGCAAACTCTATTTGCTACAAATAAAAAGGAGATTGAAAATAAATTACTACTAAAAGAAATTGAGTTTAGCACAAGAAACAATTATTATTTGCTAATAATTTCACTTGTTACCTTAATAATTATTATTCTTTTAGTTTCAAAATTTAGGACACAAAGGAAAACCAATAATCTTTTGAAAGAGTTAAATAGTTCAAAGGATAAATTCTTTTCAATTCTTGCACACGATTTAAAAAACCCATTTCAAGGTTTATTAGGTTATACAGAAATGCTCCACACTGATTATGAGTCTCTTACAGAAGATGAGATTAAGGAATCAATTGCTTCTCTCTATAGCGTTTCAAGAAATGTTTATAGTTTATTAGAAGGTTTGCTTGAATGGTCGCGCGCTCAAACTGGGCGTATGGAGTACAACCCCATTCTTTTCAGACTATCGGAAGAAGCTGAAAGAGTTGTTAAATTATTGAAAGAAAATGCACTAGTTAAGGGTGTTTCATTATCATCAGAACTTGATGAAACCACACTTGTATATGCGGATAGAAATATGGTTAGTACCATTTTAAGAAATCTTGTTGCTAATGGAATAAAATATACAAATGAAGGAAATTTAGTAAAAATATTAGCAGAAAAGAGAAAGAACGAAGTTGTAATAACTGTTTATGACCATGGCATTGGAATGAGCCAGGAAGAAATGGATAGTCTTTTTAGAATTGATGTTCATCATACAACCCTTGGAACACAAGGGGAAGAAGGAACAGGGGTCGGTCTAATTCTGTGCAAAGAATTGGTTAATAATAATGGTGGCAAAATATGGGTAGAAAGTGAATTAGGGAAAGGGAGTAAATTTATTTTTACACTTCCAAGTATTAAAAAATAATTGATTTGAAATTAAGGGGGTGGAATAAAATAAGTCATTGTTCTTAAATTGCTAATTTGTTACCGCAGTGCGGTACAGGTACACGCAGCGGTACGGGTCTATTCCACCCCCTAAAGTGAATGACCGTTTCATTCATTAAAAAATCCACGGTCATAAAAAGTTTAACTAAAATATATATCTTATATTAAATCCAAAACCACCAAAATCAATATCTGTATAATCAATAATTCTGAATGATGGTCTCCAATCTGCACTAATAGAAATTGGATCACCAATAAAACGGTACTCTAACCCAAGTTCACCAACAATTCCAAGTCCGAATGAACCATCGAAATTAACAAATGGTCCAACTCCAGCGTACCATTTAATAGCTTCGCCACTTAAGGGACGATAAATGAAATTCCATAAAAGGTCAATTCCCACTCCATTTTCACCAAAAGAGATATCACCATGCACACGGCTAAATTGACCTAAAGAAAATATTCCATCAAGAGCTACATTTCCACCTGTAGATTCTCCAAACCGAACACCAATTTCTTGTGAATAAGTGATTGATGTTATTAACATTATAGCAAACAGAATTGTTAATTTTTTTTTCATTTTTGCTCCAATTAGTTTTTAATATAAAAAATTTTAATATTTCTAAATTTAATATAGAAATAAATTTTATTTTAAAAACTATTTAGAATGCAAATTATTTATTTTTACACCGCTTACTCGTTACACAACACAGCTAAACATCTTTTCAGCAAACTCTACTTACATTCAGTTTTTATTACCTCACCATTAATAATTACTTCGCAAGTATGCGTTGTATATTCAAACGGATCGCCGTCAAATACAGCAATGTCTGCATCCTTACCAACTTCGATGCTTCCAATACGGTTATCAATTCCAAGAATTTCTGCAGCGTCAATAGTTATTGATGCTAATGCCTCATTAAATGTTAATCCATTTGCTGCTGCAATTGCTGCTTCAAAAAGTATATTTCTCACTTTTGGTACGTAGGATTCGTAACCTCCCTGGATAGCAAAGAGAATACCTTTATCCTTAAGTATCATCGGTGTTTCATACGAAATATTATTTGTTCTAGCCATCATAGGATGTAGAATAACCGGTACATCTGCTTTTTTAATTTCATTAAGAACAAGATAAGCTTCCGCGGCTCCATCCAAAATCAAATCAAAATTAAATTCATCAGCCAAACGAATTGCTCCTAAAATATCTATCGAACTATTTGCAGTGAAAATTGCCTTCACATTTTTGTTTAGTATCTCGGATAAAATTTCATTTTTTAGATTGAACTCTCCTTCTCCTTTAGACATTTTTTTCATGTAATTTTGAGCATTAAAAAAAGCAGAACGGAGCATTGCAATTCCTTTTGGTCTAGTTTTAGGGTTTTTGAATTTACTCGATACTTCTGACCCAAGTGAAAAAACAACCGCAAAAACACTATCGAGGATAGAATCTCCAATTTTACTATTGGTTTTTACAATCATTGTTTGACCACTAGAGAGTGCACCTGGAGCATGGCCTGTATTCACAGTAGTAACACCAAATCCGGCTAACCATTTAATCAATACCTCGTTAGGGTTAAAAGCATCAAGTGCTCTTAATTCAGGTTGAATTGGATTGGAATACTCAATCTGGTCTTGATCATGTTTTTGGTTATAGATACCGGAAAGTCCAACAACGGTATGTGCATCTATTAAACCTGGAGTAACAACTGCTCCCTCTATAATTTTATAACCATCTGGAATTGCAACTTCTGATTGAGTTCCAACTTTTTCTATTTTGTTGTTCTCAATCAAAACTATGCCATCTTTAATCGCTTCACCAGCCATTGTATATACTATATCTCCTTTAACAGCAATCTGTGCAAAATTATAACATGAAATCAAAACGAGTAAAATAATTACGTGTATCGGTATTATAAAATATTTTTTCATTAGTCTAAACCTCCTTCAGAATTATGTGTATGTCCGCCACTTCTGTAAACATTATATCCGCCAACCGCGTATTTATAATCTTCCGGATTTGCACGATCAAATACAATTTTACCATCAATCCATGTTTCTTCTATCTTGGTATAAACCGAAAATGGATCACCTGATAGCAAAATAAAATCAGCATCTTTGCCAACTTCCAAGGAACCTACTCTGTCCTGAAGTTCAAGCATTTTTGCACCATTTATTGTTAAAGCTTTAACCGCAATTTCCTCAGAAAGCCCAGCTCGCATACTCAATGCAGCACTACGTAAAAACATTCTTGAATCGGTAATCCAATCATCCGTATGGATTGCTACATCAACCCCAGCATCGGAGAGAATTTTAGCTGTATCGAACCTATATCCCACCGCTTCCAACTTTCCACCAGGAGAATCAATAACAATAACTGAACATGGAACTTTTGCTTGTGCAATTTCATCAGCAACTTTCCATCCTTCGCTTACGTGATGAAGTACAACTTTAAATCCAAATTCATTCTTTAATCTTAAAATAGTTAAAATATCATCAGCCCTATGAGTATGATGATGCACCATTCTTTTACCATCAAGAATTTCAACCACAGCATTTAACCCGATATCAAAGGAGGGTGTTTTTTCCGGATCGTCTTTAGATTTATAAAGCTTATTTTTATAATCTTTTGCCTTGTAAAAAAGTTCACGAACAATCGCAGCAGATTTGCCGCGCGTTCCGGGGAATGGTTTTTCGTAAATAGAATTTGTGCCATTCGCCATTTTCATTCCACCGCAAATTCCATTTACCATATCATCGCAAAAGAGCATGTCTTTAACGTTATTGGTTTTCTTCGTCTTAAGATAAACCGTTTGCCCGCTCATCAAGTAACCCGAACCATTCATTATGTGAATGGTAGTTATTCCCCCTGCTCTTGCTCTATTAAAACTATCATGGGTTGGATTAATTGCATCCAACACTCTAAGATCGGGTTGTGTAGGGGAATCCAAATCCCATCCCCAGTCAACGCCTATGTGTGAATGAGTATCAACCAATCCAGGCATAATCACCTTCCCTTTTACATCAATAACCTCTGCATATGCAGGAATTGAAACCTTATCTTTTGAACCAACTTTCGAGATTAAACCATCTTGTATAATCAATACACCATTTGTAATTATTGGTCCTACGGCTCTATATATTTTTGCACCTGTAAATGCTGTTGAACGTGCTTGAGCAAACAAAGATGTTGCAAAAAGAAGAATTACTATAACTTGAATTATTCGATGTTTCATGTTACCTCATTGATTATTTAATTGATAATTAATTTGCTAATACAATTATTCAAACATTTAATTGAATCTCGAAGATTTTCTCATAAACTAACTTAACCTTTATTACAACAAAGGACACATTCCATCGCCATCAAAAAATAGACGCTGCCGTACATTCATCACTTTACCTTTAAAACTACAAAAGTTACATTCCACATTCGTTCAAAAAATGAACTTCGCCGGACAGGCATCATTTTACTTTTATAACCACAAAAGTAACGTCATCATCCGGAGTATTTCCATTAACCCAATCTTCACCTACATTTTTGAGATGTTCAATAATTTTTTCCGGAATATCATTTACAACTTTTTTTATTTCTTCTTCTACTCTTCTATAATCCAATAATTCTCCATTGTCATTTTTCAGTTCGGGGAATCCATCGCTCATCATTATTATTATATCATTTTTATTTACTGAGATTTCCCTTTGTTCATAATTTGTAATTTTAAGTGCTCCCAATGGCACTCCATTAACATTAATCTCTACTAAACTTTTTAATTCATTTTTGTAGTGATAAATGGGGGGCATACCGGCATTCATAAGTGTTACTTTATTTCCATCAATATTGAGCATTGCAAATCCCATCATCATTCTTTTAAGATTCGATTTTTTTAATGCTCCATTTGAAGTTTCAAAAAATTCTTTAATTTCTTTATTATTTGAGTTTGCAGTAAAAAGTGATTTCATCATCGATACAAGTATGCCTGCTTTCAATCCGTGTCCGGTTGCATCACCAATTGCAATATTTATTGACCCATCTTCTTTGGTTGAAAAATCATAATAATCACCACCCACCTCTGTTGCGGTTTTCATGTAAACTGCAATATCCAAATGAGGCAATTTCGGTAATTCCTTGGGCAGCATTGATAATTGCAATTGCCTTGCTTCTTCCAGTTCTTTTGTTTTTCGTTCATTTTCAACTTCCATAACTTGGGCTTGGGCTTCTGCGGCTTTTGCCTGCAATTCAGCAGTTTCTACCCTGTGTTCAACTTCCTGAAATTTCATTCTCTCTTTTGCTTTGGCAAATAATCTTCTGCGTTGAAAGCGATCTACGCCAAAAATTATCAGCAAAAATATTACTCCATAAAAGATATACGCAAATGTAGTTTGCCACCAAGGAGGATTAATAATGATTGATATTGCACGTCCTTCTTCATTCCATATTCCATCTCCGTTCGAACCTTTTACACGAAAAACATATTTGCCTGGATCCAAATTAGTGAATGATGCAAAATTTCTATCCGACTCGTACCACTTTGAATTAAATCCATCAAGTTGATAACTTATTTTATTTTTATCCGGTCTCGAAAAATGAATTGAAGAAAATTCAAATGAGATATCATTTTGATAATATGGCAATTCGATAAATTCAGTATCATAGATTCCATCTGTTATAGTAAAGTTTAAAGAATCTTCATAAATAGAGATGTCATCAATTTTAAAATCATAAACAACTACATCTGGTTTAACAATGTTAAGATTGCCGGGAGTGAATGAAATTACACCTCCTTTTCCCCCAAAAAATAATTTACCATTTTCATTCTTCCAAACGGCTTTTGACTGAGTTAATCCTTCAATCCCGTCTCGGTTATCATAATTAACAAAAACATATTCATCAATTGGAGCATTTTTATTTAGTTTTGAAAGTCCACCTGAAGAATAAATCCATAATGCTCCAAAATTGTCTTCAACAATGCTGGAAATTATCCCACCTGGCAAACCTTCATCTGTTGTAAATATATTATATTCATCGGTTTGAGGGTCAAGTCTGATTAAACTTGCATAAGTACCAACCCATAGAATTCCATCAATATCTTCATAAATAGATCTTATGTTGTGACTAGCATCTGTTAAATTATTTTTATCAAAATTATATTGTTTGTACTTTCCTGTATTTAGATCATAGCGGAAGAAACTATTTGTAAATGTACCAATCCAAATAGTATTCGAGAATTTATTGCTGAAATGAACTTCTCTCGCTCTTTCAAACGGAAGAAATGATGAGTTATCCAAATCTTGGTTAAGAAGTAAATCTATTTCTTTTGACTCATCCAATGAAACTTGATAGACTTCTATACCCCAATAATTAGAATCTGCGGGGGCAGGCACATTCCAATCACCAAACAAATGCCCGATATCTGAGTAATAATTTAATTGATACTCTCCTTTGGGGAGATTCAATGTTTTAATAGCCGTTCGATTTTTAAAACCACCACCTGCATAAAATGTTTCGTAAATATCCGACATTTTCCAAATAACTTTTCCTGAAACGTCGTTTAAACTTCCTCTATCGAACATACCCATACTCGCCCTACCTTCACCAAGTCCCACCAATACTACGTTTGTTTTTTTTTCTAATAAAAATTTCTTTTTACTATTCTCGCCCTCATCAACTTTCAAGATTGAACTTAGAGGCGTTTTTTCATTCCTTATTTTTGTAATAATATTCTGAAGTTCCGGACTAAGTTTTTTATCCATTATTCTTGGAACAGAAGTAAAAGAATTTGTTTTCGGATAAAATATATCGACTCCTTGGTTTGAAGAGACCCAAACTTCATTGCTATGACTGATATCTATTGAACGAATAGTAAGAGGTGTTGCTGTTTTTTGTAAATGCGGAGATTCAAATGTTAATATTTTTTTAGATTTATAATCATATTTTTTGAGCGGGCTGTTATTAATTGAAAACCAAATATTTCCCAAATAATCGATATCAAAATCATTTATTGAATTATTAGAATCACTTTTAATGGTAGCATCATTTAACTCTATTTTTGTAATCTTTTTTGAAGTGATATCATAAGCAAGTAACCCTTCGGTATCTGTCCCGACAATAATTTTTGATTTGATTTCAGGTGATCCCGTAATACTACTAACAATAGCTTGGTTACTATTTTTAGTAGATGCTACAATGGGATCAAACTTGAATTGGTTTGAATTAGGATCAATCTGAGTTATTCCTCCGTTAGCGGGAATCCAAATAATGCCATATTTATCTCTATAAAGTGAAGTGTTTCTATTAGCAATAACCGTGTTCATATTTGCAGGATTATTATTATACTGGACTATATTTTCTAGCTGCTTATCAACCATAAACAAACCGTGTGTCCAGACCGTAACCCACAGATTACCGGCAAAATCTTCAACAATTCCTGTATGATTAGAGTATTTAGTTTTTACTTTGGAATAATCTGTTAAATTAATTTCTTTCACCGAGTATTGTGTCGGGGAAAATTTTATAAGTTTACCTAAGCCACAGAACCAAATGTTACCTGAACTTCCTTCGAAAATTTCGACAATACCTTTTGGACTATATCCCGGTTTTAAATAAAACGGTTCAAACTCATCAGTTGAGTGGTTATATTTTTTTAACCCGGTTGCAGCATCTGCAGCGAGTATCACTCCGTTTCTTAATTGAGTAACACTATGTACTGTTCCCCAAGAAGTAACTTCATTTTTTTCATTCAATTTAATATTAACAAATTTATCGGTTTCTTTGTCGTATCTAATTATTCCCAGTTCACTCAATGAAAACCATACGCGTCCTTTATCATCTAACATAGCTGAATAAATAGTAGGTTGACTTTTAAATTGTAGATAATCAAGAGAATACCGTTTGAATTTATCAGTTTTCCTATCAAGTTTCCCGATTGCATTAAAACAAGCGACCCACAAATTTTTATCAAGGTCCTCAATAATTTGATCCGTATCGTTATCCGGTAAGGATTCAGCATCACCCTGTTTGTTCTTATAAATTTTAATTGAATTACCATCGTATCTGTTCAATCCATCATCGGTAGCTATCCACATAAATCCATAACTGTCCTGAAAAAAATCCTCTACATTCGTGTTAGATAATTCTTCGGATGCTGAAAACTTTTTAAAGTGATAATTTTGCTGTGCTGTTAATACACATACTATAAACAAGTTTAAAAAGAATATTCGTTTAATCATTATTATGTTATCCTATTTTAAAATTATACTTGATTTACTTTCTAAACTCACTTTACTTTTATTTACTACAAACGTAATATCGTAATCCGAATCTTTGCCATCTGCCCAGTTTACTATTGCATTTTTAAGAAAAATTACTATTTCATTTGGTGAGTTCTCAGTTACTTTTTGAGAATAATTCAGTAAGTTTCTCATACATGAACAATTTACCTTTATCATTTTGCAACTCAAGCAATCCATCCGTGTAAAGCAGCAGTATATATTCTTTTTTCATATCGAGTTCTATCACTTAACAATCAAAATTTTTGATGGTGTCAAGTAGTATGTTATTTATATTTGTTTTATTTGGCAGATTTGAATTTTAACATAAGTGCAAAGCTTTATACGAATATACAAATTATTTATATTTAAAATGGATATTATATCTTTTTAACAATAACACGAACTATTTGATATTATATTGTATAAAGTCTATTTTGAGTTTCAAATAAATTAAATGAGGAATCATGAAATTTTATAAAATAGCATTTTTAGTGTTATTGTTTTTTATAACAAATTCAATTTCTGCCCAACTCTCTATTGGTGCATTTGGTATTTTAAGTAATGCTAATATATCTGGGAATCCGCCATCAAGCACTGAATATACTGGGCTTACTGGATTTGGCGGAGGACTAATTGTAGATTATCAATTTAATGATGAGATTACTTTAAGTCTTCAACCAATGATTCTGCCTAAAGGGACAACTATTTCTTATGATTTACCAAGTTATAAAGAGCAGCGAGATAGTGTAATTGTAAATACATCGTATTTAACTATTCCGATAATGATAAAGGTTGCTGCAAGCAAAGTAATGTATGTTTCTGGTGGTTTCGATTTAGGCTTTCTGCAATCAGCAGAATTTGAATATGCAAATATTGAAGGAAAGGGAGACCTTTCAGATAAAATAAATTCGTTTGAACTTTCGGTGAATTTTGCTGTTGGTGCTAAATTTCCAGTCTCAATTTTTAACGTATTTATTGAAGGAAGGTATTCACAGGGCTTGCTAAATGCTAGTAATTTTCCAGAATCCTCTTCAACAGGAATTTCTCCAGAATTTAAGAATTCAGGTTTACAGTTACTAATTGGTATTCTTTACGATTTAGATTTTTAATACAACTATCTTCTTTCAAAAAGAAATTATAAAGGATTAAATTTTATTATGAAATATTTAAAATATGTAATATTAGTCAATATCTTTTTCGTTTTATTTTCCACCAATGTTATTGCACAAAATTCTACTTTGCAAGAGAACTATAGTGGAACAATCCCAGTACTAAATAACCACAAATTCGTTTTAAATCCATTTGTTAAATCCCCTTTTATTACAACCAACATAAGGAATACACTCGGCTTTGGAGAGGCTGTGGGATTGGAAGTACCAATAATAGAAATTGGAGAAAGCCATTTAGTAGGGTTGCGTGGTAGTTTGCTTTTTATTAATCTTGCATTTGAATACCAATATGCTGTTAATGATTGGTTAGGTATGTTTGCCAAATTTGGGGTAACAAGTAGATTAGGTGACAACGCCCAGACTTTACTTGCACAAGGGATGAATGCAACTACGGAATTAGAACTTGGATGGTTAATAAAACTTTATCAATCTGAAAAAATAATGCTCTCAACAACTCTTAATTTATGGAACAGTAATGGTACTTTAGTAAATCTCTTCGATTTTGTTAAAGGTGTTGTTGATTCAGGAGGATTTACTCCTGGAAACAAAATGGTTATTTCTAGAAATTTCATAGTAGGAGGTTTTGGTTTTAGACTTGCGTGGGCACCAAGTAAATTGTTTGGGGTATCGCTTTTAAGTGAGTTTGCATATGGAGAATCTGTTGATAGAAGAAATAGTAACAAACTCTATTACACAGTTGCAGCTTCAACGGATTTCGATTTACTTAATGTTTCAGATGTTCCTATTGGTTTTGCACTCGGTTTTAAAATCAATTCTTTTATATCTGGTAGCGATACAACAATTGATGGACTTGTTCCGCAGCTCTTTCTTAGAACATCATATACAGGGAGAGATAATTTTTTGATTAGTTTAGACTTAACTTATTTAAATATAAAACTGAAAAATAAAAATGAGTCTCTAAATTCTACAGGTATGAAGATTAATATGGAATATTTTTTCTAAGCACTATCGATTTAGCTGAATAATATCCCATCGAAAATGCACCTTGCAATAGGAAGCCTCCGGTTGGTGCATCCCAATTTATCATTTCGCCAATGCAGTAAATTTTGGGATATTTTTTGAGCGAGAAATTTTGATTTAATTCTTCAACATCAATACCGCCAATAGTTGAGATTGATTCTTCAATATCCCGCAAAGATTCAACTTTAATTTCTAATCCTTTTATCTTCTTAATAAAAGAATGTGATGATAAATACTCTTCTTTAGTTGAATAGCTTTTAATTAAAGCTAACTGTTCCCTTTTTAAATTAAATATCTTCCCATAATCTTTGGATGATACACTCTTGCTACCAACCTTTTTGAGCAAATCCGCAATAGTGTTTTCTGGTTTGAAGTCAATAATTATATTTGCTTTCCCACAATTTTTTAATAATTTTCTTACTTCTGGAATTAATGGATAAATTACATTTCCCTCCAATCCGTATTCTGTTATTACAGCTTCCCCTTTGTTTACAGTACCTCCAACAGATACAGAAATATTCTTAAGTGGTTTACCAGAATGATTTTTTATAATATGACTCTCCCAATTAATATTTACTCCACAGTTTGAAGATTCAAATGGAATTGTGTTTACTCCAATCTCTTCAAAATACTTTTTCCATTTTCCATCAGAGCCAGTAATAGACCATGATGCACCACCCAATGCAAAAATATAATTATCAGCAAGTAGCGTTTTTAATTTACCATTAAAATTCATTTTTATACATTGGTTCTCATCAAACCCAACAAACTCGCTTTCATATTCAAACTTAACATTTTGCGAATTGAGTTTATTTTTAATAGCATTTAAAACCTCAGCAGGTTTAATTCCCTTTTTGGGGAATACTCTTCCACTTGTTCCAACAAATGTTTCAATGCCAATTTCAGAAAACCACTCTCTTAAAGCCTTTGAATCAAAGGCGAGGATTGCATCTTTCATAAATTCTTTTGGAGTATATTTATTAGCAAGTTCAATTCCTGCCAAAGAATTTGTAAGATTGAACCCACCTTTACCAGCAATTAAAAATTTACTTCCTACTGCTTTATTCTTTTCGTAAATAGTTACACTATTTTGTTTGCTCAGAATATCAGCAGCAATTAAAGCAGATGGACCACCTCCAATAATAGCTATGTTCTTTTTAATCAAAACTTTACTCAAATTTTATAAAATATATAGTGATAAAAATAAGGATAGTTTTGCGGAATACTAAACCCAAACTTTGCAAATTGTATTTAGAGAATTATTCCATTATGTTTGCAGTTCAATTAAATATGCGTCCGTAGCTCAGATGGATAGAGCACCAGATTTCGGCTCTGGGGGTCGAGGGTTCGAATCCTTCCGGGCGTACAAAACTCGCACTCAAAGATAAATTGTGTGTGAGTAAATTCCAAGAGACAAACAATAAATAATAAAATGTTTTTTAGAGCATTGTAATTTCTGGTTTGGAGTTTGCACCAAAGGAGCAATATGTTATTTGATGAAAATAAATACAAATTTATGTTTGAAGCTCTAAAGTTGGCAGAAATTGCTTATGAGGAAGATGAGGTTCCAATTGGAGCTGTTGTTGTAAAAGATAACAGAATTATTGGACGAGGTTATAACCAAGTTGAAAGATTGAATGACCCTACTGCCCATGCAGAGATACTTGCAATAACTTCAGCCGCAAATACTTTAGAAAGTAAGCAGTTAAATGAATGTGATTTATATGTAACTGTTGAACCGTGCGTTATGTGTACAGGTGCAATAACACTTTCAAAGATTGAGAATTTATATTTTGCAGCTTATGAACCTAAAACTGGTGCATGTGGCTCTCTTTATAACATACCGGAAGAAAATAAATTAAATCACAAAGTAAATATTTATTCCGGAATTTATGAATTAGAAGCCACGAGTATTCTAAAAAACTATTTTAGAATAAAAAGAAATTCAAAATAGATAAAATTATAGTTTTAATATGTTGTAACTTTCATAGAGTTAAATTATTTTAAGACATCCAATATTTCTTAACTAACTTTTTAAATTATGCAAATTATTCTTTTTGGTGCTCCGGGGGTTGGCAAGGGAACACAAGCAAAAATTCTTTCCCAAAAATATAATATTAAACATATTTCTACTGGTGATATTCTTCGCCATGCTATTGCAGAAAGGACTGACCTTGGTAATGCAGCAAAGGAAGTTGTTGAGAGGGGAGATTTAGTACCCGATAATTTAATAGGTAGGTTAGTTAAAGAAACACTTATAAATATGGATTATAAAAAGGGTTTTATTTTAGATGGCTTTCCGAGAACTATTACACAATGTGGACTTCTTGATAGAATATTTGAAGAACTTAAAATTGAAAATCCTTATTTTGTTATTCTGAAAGCGGATACAGAGATAGTTGTAAACAGACTTACCAACAGGAGATTATGTACTGAATGTGCAACAATTGTGAATATTAAAGATCTTGATGACACTCAAACATGTCCGAACTGCGGGGCAAGAAATACGTGTATTAAACGTGAAGACGATAAAGATAGTGTGGTTAGAAAAAGATTAGAGATTTATAGAAAAACTACCTTCCCAGTAATTGATTACTATAAAGACAAATATACTTTAGCTATTCTTAACGGAACAGACCCTATAGATGTAGTTACCCAAAATATTATTAAAGTACTTTCGTAATTGATAGAATAGAACCTTTTGTGGAGCTAAGCGGGTTCGAACCGCTGACCTCTTGACTGCCAGTCAGTCCGCAAAAGTTAATATATTGTTTATAAACGAGTTAAGGTTACCAAATAGTCTATATATTGGTACATTTTGTAATATTTTAATAGCCACTCCGTAGCCATTTAAAGCAATAATTGAAGATAATTTTGAGTCATCTTCAAATTAGAATGTCCAAGTCTAATCATAATTTCATACAAGGGCAACCCACTTTTAGAAAGCTTTGAAACAAATCTATGTCTTAGATTGTGTCGACCACGTCCGTAAATCATATAGAGATTGATTTACGGATGTGGTCGACACACTATATTGATTTTCGCTGCTTTTAGCTGAAAATGCTTCTTTCGGAACAATTCGGGGTGCGATTGGTTTTATCAGGTTTGTGGGCTAAATCGGGAGATAGACTTCTATACTTATATTATACCATATTGGGTTTTTAGATTACTGTCTATCTATATTATTATTTGATTCAAAATCATTAATGAGGGTAAATATTGCTGCGACTGCTCCAAGAGCTGAAGATTTTGACAATGACTGTTTCTTTGATTCTTCTTTTTCCAGGTGAACAATATTTCTAAATTCTCTAAGGGAATCTGATAATTTATGTATCGCTGATTTAAGTAATTTATTATCAGTACATGATTTAAGGTATTTATCAAATGTATTTCTTTCGGGCTTAATATTATGTGCTTTGAGATAAAGACGAAGTAATTCTTCAGCAACTCCACCAGATAAAATTATTGATGGTTTGTAAAAACCATTTTTAGCTAAATAAAATGCCTGCCCTACATCACGAAAAATGATTTCACGTTTAAATTTATCTTCAACAAAATTAATTTTCTTCCCAAAAATTTGTTTAGAGACATTATACTCAACTTCTATTAATTTCCAAACACTTTTAGAGTTATATTCATTTGTATTATTAGGTTTCAAATTTATCCCAATGGGTTCTTGATTAGCTTCTTTTTTAAAATGCTCATAATAGGCCTCCCCATAATCACCCTCTCTTATCATACCAAATTTATATTCACCATAGTCAACATATTCACGATAAGGATTATCAAAATTAGAATCAATTGCTCCACAACCAGTAAGATATGTAACAGCACTATTTATATGCTTTGTAGATAAGTTAGTTATCTTTTTAATTTCATCGCCCGTGAGAGTTTTTGATTCTTCTTCCATAAGAAGACTTAGAATTAATTTTGAATTTTTATCTAAAATATCCATGTTTGATGTTTTAAGTTCTTTTAATCTTTTTAAATTTATTAATTATAAAATACTAATAATTATATAGATTATTAATAATAAATGAATGAATAACTTAAATATAGATTACTTTTAGTAGCGATATAATAAAAAAGCCACTTGATAAAGTGGCTTAAGTTGTTGTTATTACTTATGTGGAGCTAAGCGGGTTCGAACCGCTGACCTCCTCGCTGCCAGCGAGGCGCTCTCCCAACTGAGCTATAGCCCCAAAATAATTTTTCCGAAAACTGCTTGTCCGCCATAGCTTTTTTGCGAAGGCGGAAGCTATAGCCCCATGACTAAAAAAGTCTTGTTTTACTCTATAATTAGGCTTTCTAATTTTAGAAGTATTTAGTCCTGTTGACTTAAAGTACAAACTAAGTATATTATTAAGTAAAATTTTGCTTAATTCTTTTTTAATTAGTTCGGCTTCTGATTTGAGTCTATCTTTATCATAAGATTCAAAAGAAATTTCCCTTTAATCGATTATTAACTTACAACAGCAAATCTTTTAACTTCTCGTTTTAAGCGTCCTTTAAGTTTGTCTTTTCCAACTTCAAGATTATACCTCATTTGTAGATTTAACCAAAAGTTTTCCGAGAGTCCAAAAAATTCTGACAACCTCAATGCTGTATCTGTTGTAATAGACCTTTTGCCTAAAACAATTTCGTTTATTCTTCTTGGAGGTACACTAATATCTTTTGCTAACCGATATTGAGATATCTCCATAGGATTGAGAAATTCTTCAAGTAAGATTTCACCAGGATGAATTGGATTAATTTTTGTGTTCATAATATTTGACCTTTAATGATAATCAATAATTTCTACTTCATAAGCATTATCCTCTTTCCATAGAAAAATAATTCTCCACTGGTTATTAATTCTAACGCTATATTTTCCAGACAAATTACCTGATAACTTTTCAAGTCTGCTACCTGATGGAACTCTTAAATCATCAACTCGTCCAGCAGCATCAATTAAAAGCAACTTCCTGTATGCTACTTTAAGAATAGTTGGAGGAAGTTTTCTAACTTTTTGACGATTAAATAAATCCTCTGTCTGTTTATCTGAAAAACTTTTAATCATATATTATGATATTAACGCTACTCGTTCCTAAAGTCAAGCAAATAATTTACAAATTAATTCTAAGTAATCTTCTTGTGCTTTATTTTTCATTGAGTTCCTAATCCAAGTACGTTCAATATTATAAACAGCATTGAATAGAAATTGATTATTAGCCCTTTCTCTATCCAAACCTAATCAATTAAAATGCCTCTCCAATTGCAAAATGAATTTGAAGTAAATCATTCCAAAAAGATCTTTCCGATATCCTTTGGGAATTTGGATCGGGATCATACAACTTTATACCAAAATCAATTCTGAATGGAATAAAATCCGTATAATATCTAAAACCAAATCCGGCAGATATTGCAATTTCATCAAATCTAAATGCTTTGGCATTACTCCAAGTATTTCCAAAATCGAGAAACACTGCACCTCCAATATTTCCAATAATTCTATTTCTTGTCTCAATACTCCCTTCAAATTGAAATAACCCACCAGGTAATGCTTTATCTAAAAATATAGATTCAAAATCGGCTGGGGAAATTGAATTTAGGTCGAAACTGCCAGAAGTAAATTCTGGTACCAACTCGCGCGATTGCCAGCCACGCAAAGAGTTACTTCCTCCACTAGTAAACCGTTGATTATATGGAACACTAGTTTCAATACCATCATATACATGAATATTTCCTACCCGTAGTTTAATACCAAATGCATCCTCTTTGGAATAATATAGAGATGGGAAAAGACTAAAATCTATTTGAACTTTGTAATAGAGAGGAGCATTTAATTCAAAGTTTGACATTTTACTTAAAGCAAATTGTAAAAAGTTAGCATTAGCCAATAGAAGATTTAATTTATATCCTTTTGTCGGGAAGCCAAAATCGTTAGTTTTATTTGCACCAAAATTAAAGGAAAGGAGTGTGTTATTAGTTTGCGTAGATTTTGAAATTTGATTAGTTAAGAAAGTTGCAACAGTATCAACTTTTAACGTGTCCCAGTCTGTTTCTGCATAAAGCATAGTTGTAAATATATTATTAAGATAACTTTCTTGATAAAGTACACTTAAATTTTCAAGATTCCAAGATGTTCCAAATGATGTTAAGTAAACAAAAGGAGGAAGTTCAAAATCTAAGTTCACATTAAAACCAAGTACTGTTGTATTATACTCATTCAATCTTTTTTGCAGAGTTGAATATATTTCGTACCGCGTATCAATATTTTTATCAAAAAGAAAAGGTTGTTCCATTATCAATCTTAAATCGGCATACCCAATTACAGATGTATCGTTAACTGACATATTTGAAACAAATTCAAAAATATTTTGGGCTGCAATAGAGCCATTAAGCGTAAGGACTCTTGCACCACCAAAAAAATTTCTTTTAGAAAACCCAAGACCAAGACCAAGATTAAATCGGTTATCTTCGTTATTCATAATTACTTCAGGAGTAACTTCATACATGCTCCCTATTTCAGTCTCAATTTTTATTGGTACTTTATTATTAACCGTATCTAAAATTGAACTTTTTACACTAGCAGTTGTAAATAGATTTGTTTTATATAACCTACTCTGTCCTCTCTGAGTTTTAAATTGACTATAAATTTCGTTATTTCCAATACCTGTAATTTCCTTTATTAACTCATCATCAACTTCATCTTTCCCTACACCACTTTTCTCAACTATAACATCCAAAATGGAATATTTTTCACCAACATCAATAAAAACATCAATATCTATTCTGTTTTTTAACGTATCTATATAGATTAAAGTACTATCAATTGAGGCAAACATGTAACCATTATTTCGAAGATAGTTTATCATGTTTAGGTTTATTCCCGTTATTTTTCTGTATGAATATATCTCCGCTGTATCAATTTTTGAATAATCACGTATATATAAAATTTCACTCGATTCTAAGGAATCGACTCCATGAACTGAAATATTATTATAATAAGTAGAGTTACCCTCACGAATATTAAAGGTTAGTTCAGCAGATTTTTTGGTAGAATCGATATTAAACTTTGCAGAAATTACTGTTTGAAAAAACCCATGATTAAAATAGAAAGATTTTAAACGCAGAAGTTCTTCTCCAATTAAAAGGGAATCAAAATAGAGAGCTTCTTCACCTAGCCATTGGGATATTGAATTTGGCGATTCTCTAAACGCAACTACATCTTTAAGTTCGAGATTAGAGAAATAGCTATTGCCAGAAAACTCAATTTTTTTCAATTCAAGTAAATCAATTTCCTGTCCGAAAGTAAAAGAAGAAATTAAGATTAGAAGTATTTTAATATAATTTTTCAAACTGTGAATTTATTAAAAATTGTAAATTTAATCATCTATTTTAACTCGTTTTCATTTATTTTATAATCCCAGAGTTTCTCGCCATCTTTATTATAAATAGAACATTTTAATTCTCTATTTTTTCTCTCTCCGGTAAGCTCAAAAATTGCAAAATTCCTTTTTGCTATATAAGTACCTTCAACTCTGTAACTATTGTTTTCCATCTTACGCCAGTTTGCACCCGATGTAAAAGGGGAAATTGTGAAATCGTATAATGGATATGTACCCTCTCTATCCATTTTTGAGAGTTCTGTAAAATGTCTATCACCAGTTAAGAAAATTACTCCTTCAATTCCCTCTTCTTTTATTAAGGAGAAAACTCTATCTCTCTCCTCACCATAATTAATGTAATTCTCTTCATAAGCATTGTCCGATATAATTTCATTTCCACTCACAATAAATTTAAATGGTGCTTTGCTCTTTACAAGTGCATCAATTAGCCATTCAACTTGCTCATCACCATATACTTCACGTTTACCGGTTTTCCTCCTATTCGGAGTTCTGTAATATCGGTTATCCATCATAAAAAATGCTACATCTCCCCATTCAAAGTATGTGGTAGTTCCAGGGTTTCCATTTACGCCATAGGTTGGGTTTGCCCAAAAGAGTTTAAATGCCTCAAGTGTTTTCTCTTTATGAAGAAAACTTCTGTTGCTGTTATCGGGTCCAAAATCGTGGTCATCCCAAATTGCATAGTGATGTATTGAACCCCAGAGAGCTTGCAAATATTCCTGCTCACGATGGAAAGAATTACGGTGCAAAATTCCAGTCCAAGAGTTAACATCTGCTTCCCTTAAATAGATATTATCGCCACCCCATACCATAAAATCTGGATGGATTTTAAATATTGATTCATAAATCTCATAATCGCCACCGTAAGGTTTGGGTCTATCATATTTTGCTTCATTTATAAAAGCACCACTTCCAAAAGCAAAAGAGAAATTTGGCGGGTCGGTTCTCCATTGCCATAAAACTTGTGTCTGAAACTCAAGCGGATAGGGACGTTCAACCGCTTCACCATTAATATATAGTTCATATTCATAAGTTAAGCCTGGTTCTAAAATATCTGCAATTAGATGTGCGGTAAAAGCTCTACTTTTTTCTGTAGTAACTGCATCCGTATATTCTTTTGCTGATGAACTATCTTTAATCCAATAGCCAATTTTAACTTCTGCTTCATCAAATGTTTGAACCCACAACATAACTTCACGCATTTCTGAATATCCAACCATCGGACCCGAGCGTAGTAAATTTGCCTGAGCAATTAGTATGGAACTAAAAATATGGAACATTGTTAAAGCAACCGTTAACTTTTTCATTATTTCTCCTAAAACAATAATTTTAACTAAATAATATATTAAATTAGAATTTGAAATTTGTCTAATAAAATAAATGAATTATAAAATGACCCGATTTTTAACTAAATACATAATATTTTCTTTACTACTCTTACTAATTCTTTCTGCATGTGACGATAGTTTATCAATCCAAGACTTAGATAATATAGTTATACCAAGCAAAGATGTTAGCTACAACGAATACATTCAACCTGTGTTAAATGTAAAATGCGGTACATCCGGATGCCATGATGATGGTACACGTGCTGGTGACTATAGCGTTTCAAATTGGGCTAATGTAGTTTACCCAGGAATTGTTGACCCTGGGAATGTTGAAACAAGCAGATTGGTCTGGAGAATTGAAGGACTTGGCGTTCCAGTAATGCCCCCAATTGGTTCAATAGTTCGTCCATTAACAAAAAACCAAGTGGATGGAATTAAAACTTGGATTAGAGAAGGTGCAAAAAACAACTAATTCTGATAAAGGGATTTATATTCTCGAATTATTTGCTGAAAAGGATTTTTCAATTTCAGCAAAGAAATTTATTGGATTTACTTTTCCCAAAGGTTATTATTACTACGTAGGTAGTGCTCAAAAAAACTTAAAATCTCGTATCGCAAGACATCTGAGGAGAAAGAAAAAAGTCCACTGGCATATTGATCATCTCACCACTCACAATTCTGTTAAAACTTTAAACTCATTTATTATTCCGGAAGCAGAAAAAATAATTGAAGCTGAAATTGCTAATAACTTTGTTAACTATTTTGATGCTCAAATTATTGTTGAGGGATTTGGGAACTCTGATACAAAAGAGACTAAAACACATCTATATTATAAGAAGGGAAAAATAAAGGGTTTTGAATTTCAAAGATATTATCATTTCAAAAATTAAGAGAAAATCATGGAGACGTTATTAGATGTTATAAGTGTTCAAGCACGTAAGGACAATACATTTTTGTGTTGACACCGAATTGCTGTAGAAGAAATTATTTATTGTAAATTGATTTCCCGCAATGTATATTTCTGTACAAAATATATTAAAGCGAGGTGAAAAATGATAGTTCTCCATAAAAAAATAGTGAGTGACGAAAATGGTAAACCGTCCGATGTTATAATACCTTGGAATGAGTTTAAGCAAATAGAAGAGATGCTTGGGATTGATTTAGATAAAGAAGCTGTTGAAGACTTAAGGGTTGCCAAATGTGATAGAAAAAAAACTTTATCTGAAAATTATATTTCATTAGATGATTTATAGTGTTTAAAATTGTACTTCATAAGCGTGCAGTTAAATTTCTTGATAAAATAACCGATAAACAAAAGAATAAAATCAAAGATGCTCTTGTTAAATTGTCAATTAATCCAAACCAATATTTCGGTCTAATAAATATGGTAGGGGATTGGAGTGGATATATGCGGATTAGAGTAGGGAATATTCGTGTTATTTTTTGGTTAGATAGCCAAAGGAAAACTATTTATGTAGATCATATTGGACGCAGAGGAGATATTTATAAAAATTAATTTTGAGGTCGAAAATTTTGCAGCGATTCGGGAGCAAATTTAAGATGTACAAAAATACATGTACCGCACTGCATTACACAAGTTAGAAATTTAAGATCAATGACTTATACACGCTCCTGCGGTACAGGTTTTTATTCCACCCCCTTAATCAGGGATTAAAACAGATTTCTTCACTTACTCCATGTTCATCAGTAATCACTAAGTTTTCCTATTATTTATAATTTAGAGTTTTTCATAACTATTCTCATCTGTTTATAATTTCCTCCATTCTGTCATTCCCGTCCCGCCGGTTCAAGTGATTTTTCGGTGGATAAAATAAATTACGTATAATACTAAAATATACACAACATCCCGCATAGTCCCGCCCAGCGGGATTATATACCGACAACTTTCAACTTTAAAAATCCAAAAACCATTTCATTGTCGGTATACTCTATGAAAAAAAAAGTCTCTATCTATAATGCCTCTTACTCTCCTTTTGTTATGTCAAATTTAATTATGTCTTTAATAACTCCGTTAGGAGTTACACTTTACTAGAGACCAAAAAAAACAAAATGAATAAGAATCCCAGAGGGATTCCATTTTTAATAACAAATTGGAATCAAAAAATAATTCAATCCCTGGGATTGGGAAATATTGCAATCTTTTTTTACAAAAATTTAATCCCTCTGGGATTATGTGGCACTGTTACTTATCAATTCTTAAATTACAAATGTAATATTTTATCCACCCAAAAATCACTTGAGCCGTCCCGCCTTGCGGGATGAATGTTTCATCTATCCAAAATAAATTAGCTTATTTCAATAATTTTTATTATTCTAACTCCCTGCAACATGGTGCAGAAATTATTTTAGGAATTTTTTTATAGAAATATTTTGGAAATCTGTAATGGAAACTAAGCACTTTAAATTTTATTCAACTCTATTATTTTTTATTCTGTTAGTAGCAAACATTTTTGGAACTGAATTTAAAGATTTTAATCTACCCCCTTTCGATTCAACTAAAATGTCAATTGAGATTTTAGGGAATCAAAACTCAAAAAACAGACTTACAAAAGTATTCCATTCAACAGCTAATTCACTACTTCAAAATCCTTTACGAGTAAAAGTATTGTATAATGGTGATGAACCGATAAAAGGCGTACCAGTCTATTTCGCAATTCTATCAACACCGCAAAAATCTGTTGGTACAAGTTTAAGTGAAGATACAGTCTATACAAACGAAGATGGAATAGCTGAAAGCATTGTAATGATTGGTTCAAAAAAAGGGGATTACGAATTTTCTGCACGGATAAATAATTATTCTGGTAAAAATGATATTGCCTACTTTAAGGCTTATGCACGCGAATCGAGTTGGGTCTTTTATCTTATTAGCGGTTTAATTGGCGGACTTGCACTCTTCCTTTTTGGAATGGAGATGATGAGTGAAGGGCTTAAGAAAACTGCCGGCAGCAGAATGAGAAATATCTTAAGTACAATTACTAATAATAGGTTTATAGCTGTTGGGGTTGGTGCATTTATTACGATGATAATACAAAGCAGCAGTGCTACAACTGTAATGCTCGTTAGTTTTGTGCAGGCTCAGTTAATGACCTTTACGCAATCGCTCGGTATAATTCTTGGTGCATCAATTGGAACTACAATTACCGCTCAGCTTATTGCATTTAAATTAACAGACTACTCGCTTCTTATTGTGGGTATCGGATTTCTTTTAGTGTTTATTTCAAAATCGAAAAAACTTAAAAATATTGGTGAAGGAATTCTTGGTTTTGGAATTCTGTTTTTAGGAATGTGGCTGATGTCCGATTCAATGTATCCGCTGCGAACATATCAACCATTTATCGATTTACTTTTGAAACTTGAAAACCCAATTCTCGGTATTTTGATTGGCACTATTTTTACAGCATTAATTCAAAGCAGCAGTGCATTTATCGGGATTATTATTGTACTTGGTTCGCAAGGATTGATAACTCTTGAAGCAGCAATTCCACTCCTCTTAGGTTCAAACTTTGGAACAAGCATTACAGCAGGGCTGGCAAGCATTAATAGCGGAAGGGAAGCAAAGCGAGTTGCACTGGCACATTCACTATTTAAAGTTATGGGCTTAATACTTTTTGCTTGGTGGATACCCACCTTTGCCGATTTAATTAGAACATTCTCTCCGGTAGAGGGTGTTGATATTACATCGCCAGATAATTACGCTGCCATTCCTCGTCAGATAGCCAACGCACATACATTTTTTAATATTATACTAACTATAGTTTTATTGCCATTAATTAGTTTTGCTTCCAATTTGATAATTAAAATACTGCCCGATATTGAGGAAGAGGAAGATGACCAATTCAAAACTAAATATTTAGAGGAAGACCTAATATCTACTCCGGCATTAGCTCTTAGTTTAACTAAAGCAGAAATTATTAGAATGGCTTTAAAAGTTAAAGAGATGATTGAAGATATACTACCTCCATTTATGAATTTTGACCCTGATAAATTGGATAAAATAATTGAGAAAGAGAATGAAATTGATTTTTTAAATATCAAAATAAATAGATACTTAAGAAAGGTAAGTCAAGAATCAATTATTGAAGAACGCTCCGATGAAATTTTTCAGATGATGAATACAGCAACTGAAATTGAACAAATTGGGGATGTTATTGCTAAAAGGTTAGTTCCACTGGCAGAGAAAAAGAATCAATTGAATCTTCACTTTTCAGAAGAAGGTCAGAAAGAAATTAAAGAGTATCATCTCACAACTGTAAAGCAGATAAGTAGAGCTATCGATTTCTTTAAAGATGTGAATCTTCAGGATGCTAAACACATCAAGAAAAAGTATAAAAAATACCGACTGCTGGAACTTGAACTGAGGCGAACTCACTTTGATAGATTGTTAGATGAAGTTCCTGGAACATTAGAATCGAGTCAAATCCACTTGGAGTTAATTGAACTTTTGAAAAGAATAAGTAGCCACTCAACAAACATTGCAAGAATTTTACTTGAATCTCCTGTTGATACAGAGAAGGAAATTACTTTAAAAGCTGAACTGCATAACATCGAAAAGAAGAAGAAAAAAGTTCAAGAATAGGTAATTAATATTATTCTTTTTATTTTAAATGATGAATATTGAACAATAAATTTTGAATGTTGAAGTTCTTAAGTTTTGAAATCATAATTAGGGAATATGATATATGAGAAAGAACATCTTAATTTTATTTCTATTTTTTTTAGTTAGCTTGTTAACTGCACAATCACTTACAGAAGTAACCATTACATTTCAAGTAAATATGGAATTAGAAATTGCTGCTGCAAGATTTGATCCCGCAACAGATACTTTATTTATACGTACTTCATTTGATAATTGGTCGGACAATATAATACTTTCTCCTTCAGTTACAGATACAAATATCTATGTTGGTTCTGGAAATTTTGAAACTTTTGATGGTGAATTGTTTTATTACAGTTCAGAGTATATTTCTGAGAATAAAACATTTATAGAATATGGCTACTTCTATAGATATACTATAACAGACACAGATATAACCAATGGTTTTGTAATTCTTCCAGCACACGGTTTTAATGATACAGGAGGAATTACTATGATTACATTGAATGAAGCAGAAATAAAATTTATTGTGGATATGAATAATGCTATAGATTTAAATGGTACTCCTTTTTCTTCAATAGATAATGTTGTGATTGCTGGATTAAACCCTCCTTTAGAATTACCGACTTGGGGATGGCCAGATTCAGATTCTAACAAAGTAATATTCATGTTCGATGATGGTACTATAGTGCATTTCATTTGACTTAATACAATCATTGTATTTTAATGTTTTTTATTATATTCTTACGAATGCTAAATAAACTTTTCTTACATTGAGGTTCATATGTCTTTTCAAGGAGTTGAATTT
>JAKIUC010000055.1 GCA_021647785.1 Melioribacteraceae bacterium | reverse complement strand
CAACAGAATCTCCTAATGTTACAGGTAACATTACTGTTAAAGGAAACTTAACTCTTAATTTCCAGATTACAGTTGATGGAAAACTAACTCTTAATGGTGGTAATATTGTTATGTCAGCTGTTGGTAATCAAGTAACATTATTAGGCGATTTCGAAGAAAAAGCTGGTGAATGGTTCACAACTGCTGCAGGTACTGTAGTACTTGGTGGTGCTAATAATGCAGAATTTAAGTTGTCAACTAATCAAATAGTTGATGCTAATTCTAAGATTACATTAAATAAAACAAACGACAACAGTGTTGTAACACTTGTTGGTGCTAACTTAGACTTTGCTACAACCCCTATTGATTTAACGCTTACTAAAGGTGTTTTTGAAACAGATGCTACAAGCAAAATTATTCTTAAGCAAAGCTTGAATTTATCAAATCAACCAACTCAAGGTTATTCAAGAGTAAGTGGTGTTATTGCAGGAAATGTTGAGAAATTTATTGATAAGACAACAACAATAGATATCAGTAAAGTTGAATATCCAACTGGTGATGCTTCTGGTAATTACAGACCAGCAATATTCTACTTCAAAACTTCTCCTCAATCCTCTATTAACTTATTGGTTAATCCAGATGATGCTTCACCTGGTGGAACAACTGGTTTACCAATGACATTAGCAAGCCAAACAATTACAAACTATCCTGATTTCTCATGGAAAGTTTTATCTGATCTCTCTTTAGCACCATCATACAAATTTGATGTTGAATTCCAAGCTGAAGGTTATTCAGATTACGTATTGGACGGAATTGGTAATGTTAGATTGATTAGAAGAGGTCATGGTAATACTGCTAATCCTTGGGTTTTACAAGGTTTAGAAGCTAATTATGATAACTCTACAATAGCTGCAGATCATCCTTTAGTAAAAGTTATTGATGCTACTGGTGGTATTACATCACAAGGTGCATTATTTACATACAGTCAATCAAACAAACCTCCAGTGGTTGATAAAGTTGCTGAAGTTAACAGTGTTTCAACTCCAATAGTTGCTGACGCTATTACAATAGCAGAAGATGTTGATACATTAGTTGTTGACTATACAATAACAGATCCTGATATTGGTGATAATGCTGATGATGTTACAGCAGTTGTTCCTACTGGTGCTGTATGGGATGATGTAGCTCAAACTGTTACTTGGACACCTGGATTCGCAGATGAAGGTGATCATTTAATTATTATTACTGCTACTGATACTTATGCACAATCTACTATAGATACACTTACAGTAACAGTTACAAATACAAATCAACTTCCTTACTTTACAGCTGCTCCTGCAGATTCTGTAGAGATTGGTGAAGGTCAAGAATACAACTTTACATATGTTGCAGCTGATGATGATGTTGACAATGATTCATTAAGATATGTAATATTATCAAATGTAGGTACTGCTCCTGATAGTATCTCACTTGATGCTGTTACTGGCGAATTAGTAATGATTCCTTCATTTGGTCAAATGGGAGATACATTTGATTTAACTGTTAGAGTTACTGATGGTGAAGGTGGTACTACAGATACTTTAAGTACATTCACTGTAGGTGATGTAAATAGAGCTCCAGTTGTTGATACTCCAATGCCAGATACAACTGTTGCTGAAAATTCATTATTAACATTAGACTTTGGTCCTAATGCATCTGACCCAGATGGAGATCCTTTAACATTTACACACACATTATTAATGGGTGGTGTAGTTGTTGATTCTGCTGATCATGGTGCAATGACTGCTACTGGTGTTTATACTTGGACTCCTTCATTTACACAAGCTGGTACTTATGTATTAGTTGCTAATGTATCTGATGGTGATTTAAGTGCAGATGATTCTGTAACTGTTGTTGTAAATGATGTTAATTCTCCTCCAGTATTTACTGTTGTGTTACCTGATACAACAATATTTGTTGGCGACCAATTAACATTTAAATATGTTGCTGAAGATTTGGATATGGATGCATTAACATTCTCACTTGCTACTCCTAATCCACAAACTTTATCTATCGTTTCACAAGATGATACAAGTGCAACAATTGGATGGACTCCTGTTGTTACAGATACAGCAGTTTATATTCTTCGCATGTTTGTTACAGATAACCAAGCGTGGGATACTACTACTGCAATTGTTGTAGTTCAAGTTACTACAGTTGATATAAATGGTGTTGTATCTTACAACGTTAGTGCAGAACTATTAGATGCTGTTACTGTTACACTTTCTGATGGTGTTAACCAATGGACAGATGTAACTGACGCAACTGGTGCTTATTCATTTACAGATGTTACGTCTGGTGAATATACAATTACTGCTGCGAAAACGACCCAATGGGGTGGTGCTTTAGCGTCTGACGCTCTTGAAACACAACTATATGTTGTTAACCCTGATAGTAATTTCTTAAATAGTGATTTACAAAAAGTTGCTGCAGATGTTGTAGGTGTTGGAAACATCACTTCTTCAGATGCTCTTGCAATTCTTAACAGATCTGTTGGTATTGATGATTTCCAAATAGATGACTGGCAATTTGAAACTGCTGCAGTTACTGCTGGAACACAAGACATAACACAAAATCTTATGGGAATTGCTGCTGGTGATGCTAGAAGCGATTATAGTCCTGCATTAGGATTAGCGAAAGTCTCTAACATTGCTGTTAACAGCGACGAAGTATTAAATATTAAAAAAGAATCTGAATTTGAATTACCTATTTCTATAACTGAATTAACAGAAATTGGTTCATTTACATTCAAACTAAAATATGACCTCGAAAAAGTAGAGTTCCTTGGAATTTCTACTGAAAACGGTGGTACTTTAGTAGCTAATGTTGTTGAAGATGTAATTTCAATTGCATGGGTTAACTTAGGTTCTAAAGATATAAACGTTAAAGATGGTGATGCGTTAGCAACACTTAAATTCAAAGCTACTGATAAATTTGGCAAAGCTGATGAAGTTAGCCTTGAATTATTAGATGGTGCTGAAATGACTGATAGAATGGCTAAAAACATTAATGCTGGAATCAAGATACCTGTAGTTGCTATTGGTATTCCTGATGTTTTTGCATTAAGACAAAACTATCCTAACCCATTCAACCCATCTACTACTATTCAGTATGATTTACCAGAAAATGGTAAAGTTACTTTAACTGTTTACAATTCATTAGGTCAAAGAGTTGGAACACTTGTTAATACTAAACAAGTTGCTGGAGCTTACGAAGTTAACTTCAACGCTTCTAACTTGGCAAGTGGTGTTTACCTTTACAGAGTTACTGTTGAAGGTAGCAAAAACTTCGTAATGACTAAGAAAATGATTCTAATGAAGTAATTTAATTAGATGTTATTTCAAGAAGACCTACATCGTAGGTCTTCTTTTAATTAACAAAGACCATTTTTTAATTAAGAGGTATTATCAATGAATAAAATTATCCCAATATTAAGTTTTCTCGTATTGCTCACTTATTCGCTATTGGGTCAAACTGAAGTTTCAATACCTAATGTTACTTCTCCTACTGGTGATGAAGTATTGGTTCCTATCAATGCTACCGTTAACGATTTAGGAAGTGTTAATCTAAATGTTGAATATGATACATCTGTTTTAACATTTGTTGAAGTAGCAAATAACAATCTAATCGGAGGCTCTTTTGTTGTTAATCCGCAAGGTAATACTATTAGTATTGCTTGGTTTAACACAACTCCTGTTGATATTGCTGCAAAGATATTGGACTTAAAGTTTGTTTACAATGGTGGAACAAGTGCTGTTAGTTTCGTGGGAACTAATCAACTTGCTGATGCTCTCTCTAACCCTATTAATTCAGTATTCAATGATGGTTCAGTTGGGGCAGAACCAATATCAATTGACTTAAGTGATGAAACTGGTTTACCCGGAGATACAGTTGAAGTTGAAATGACGGCTGTTAACCTTGAAAACATAGGTGCTATGAATCTCTACATTAATTATGATGATTCGAAAGCAACTTTTGTTGGAATGGGTAACATAAATTTAGCTGACTTTACAGCTAATGGTGTGGCTAATAGAGTTAATCTTGGTATGTTTGATGCAAATGGTTTTGATCATAGCTCTGGTGTTTTAGCAACATTAAAATTTGTTGTTATTGCTGGAAATACTGATTTGGAATTTGATGCATCAAGTTTTGTACAAGATGTTAGTTTTAATAACATACCTGCTCTACTAACTGGTGGTTCTGTTGGTGAGCTTATTATTTTAGAATCAATGCTTTTAGGTGATGTTTCTGCAGTTGCAGGTACAGAAGTTAGTGTACCTTTATCTGCATTGAAACTTACTAATATTGGTTCATTCAATATCGATGTAATGTATGACGATTCTGTTTTAGAATTTGTCAGATTTGATAATGTAATTAGTGGTTCACTTGTTGGAAATGAAGTTGGTGGAACATTATCATTAGGTTATTTTAATGCTTCTGGTTTAGATTTAGTTGACGGAGATATTGCTGATATAGTTTTTAACTATTCTGGCGGTAGCTCTGCTATTACTTTTGATGCTGCTTCTGCAGATGTTCAAGATACTGATTTTAACCCTGTAGCTCTTGTATTTGAAGATGGTTCAATTGTTGAATTAATGATTCCATCTTTTGTTAATACTTTACCTGATACAACAGTTGAAGCTACTAATACTCTTGATTTCCTTTATACTGGAACTCACTCAGGTAATGCAGCTATAACTTTTTCACTTGTATCTGGACCAACTGGTGCTTCAATCGATTCTGCTGGTCAGTTTAGCTTTACTCCAGTAAATGGTCAATCTGGTATTTATGATGTTATCGCTGGTTTAAGTGACGGTACAACAATGGTATATGATACAGCTGTTGTTACTGTTACTGATGGTACTGTTTTTGTTTATGAAATAAACGAGTACGCAACTGATGGAAGTTTAGATAATGATTGGTTGTATAATTATTTATCTGCTGCTGGAACTATTAATGTAGTTGACTCAACTGGTAGTGCATGGGGTAGCCATGTAGTTGTTTTTGGCGACTCTGCATATACTGGAATGATACATCCTCAATCATTAGCTTTAAGTAATTATACTGTACAAGCTGATATTTATATTGTAGGACCTGCTGATGCAACTGCTTCATTATATACTGGATTAGCTATTAGAATGGCTGGTAGTGAATTTGAATTTTATAGATTCGTTTATAGAAATTCATCTTCTTCTAATAATGGTCAGTTAAGAATGCAAGGCTATAATGGTGTTTGGCATACGCTTAAAAGATGGGATCCAGGTGTAGATTTTCCTGCACTCGAAACAGGTTTCCATAACTTTAAAGTACGAGTTCACGAAGGCGAATTTGAAGCCTTTATGGATGGACAACTTCTTCCTGGTGGACCATATACTGATTCAGATCCATTTTTAGCAATTGGATATCCAGGAATTTATAAATACAATGGTGGCTATGGCGAAGTTATGTTTGATAATTTCGAAGTAAGAGCTACTTCTGTTCCTGAACAAAAAGTTGTTTCTATTAAAGAGATACAAGAAGGTGGTGGTGATTCTAAATACAATGGTTTAGCTATTAAAACTACTGGTATTGTTACTGCTGCTAAAACTAATACATATTTCTTGCAAGATTCTACTGGTGCATGGAATGGTGTTTTTGTTTATGATAGAGATAATGCTCCTACTGTTGGTGATGAAGTTACAGTTACTGCTTTTGTAAAAGAGTATTGGGGCAAAACCGAATTAGTTGATATTTATGAATTTAATGTCAATAGTTCTGGTAATACATTACCTGCTCCTGTTGTTATTACAGCATCTGAGTTCGGTGAACCTTATGAAGGTGTATTAGTTAGAATAGAACAAGCTATGGTTACTGATGCTGATTTAGGATATGGAGAATGGGAATTAACCGATTCTACAGGTTCTGTAAGAACTGATGATGTTTTCTATAAATCAACTCCTGATAGTGGTGCTATTGTAACTGTTACTGGTGTTGGTGATTACTCATTTAGTAATTACAAAATACTACCTCGTGATTCTAGTGATGTATTTTTCTGGGAAGAAGGTATAATGACATTAGATCATACTCCAGGAGATTTAAGTGTTTCTGTATTCAATAATGGTACAATAGGAGCAAATAAATTTGACGGCATTAATTATGGTGTTGGTGTTGTTTGGAAAGGTGCTAATGGTCTTTGGAGAGGCGGTCCTGTATTTGGTACTTCTGCAAGAGGTTCAGTTAATGGACAAGCAAACAATAATAATCCTGCAAACTTCTTTGATTTAACAAATATTGATTCAGATTTTACATCAGGATTTTATGCAGAAACACAAGGTACTGTTGATTTTGATCAAGTATCGGATGCTATTTTCACTGACGGTTTAGCTGCTAATCCTTATGGATTAGATATTACTCAAAAAACATATTCTAAAACAGGCGATGAAGTTGTTTACATTGAATATGCTTTTAGTAATAATACAGGTTCCGACATTGAAGGTTTCAGTGCTGGTATCTTTATGGATTATGATGCTGATCCTTATACAACTAATACTGGCGGATATTCTAAAGCTGAAGAATTAGCATATGTTTATGCTGATGGTACAAATGGACCATACTTTGGTGTTGTAGCTATTGATAATATGGATGGTGCAAAAGTTGCTCCTTCTAATGAAGCTGATGTAGCTTCCCTTAGACAAGCTGGATATGGATTCATCACTACATTTGATGAAAATGATGAACCTGGTGTTGGTGACCAAAGATTGTGGATTGGTACAAATGTTGGAACAATATCTGACGGTGGAACTGTAATTAAAACATTTGCAATTGTTGCTGGTGATGATTTACAAGGTATCCGTGACAACGCTAATAATGCATTTGTTCTTGGTAAACTCGCTGATTTCACAGATAGGGTTGTTGATGTTAAAGTTGGTTTGGAAATTCCTGTGAATTATGAAATATCTCAGAACTATCCAAATCCTTTTAATCCTTCAACAATTATTCAATATGCATTACCATTACAAAGTAGCGTAAAAATAAATGTATATAACACATTAGGTCAGTTAGTTACTAAATTGGTCGATTCTGATTTAACCGCAGGTTATCATGAAGTCCAATTTAATGCTGCAAACCTATCAAGTGGTGTTTATTTCTATAGTATTCAAGCTGAATCAATTGATGGAAGCAAAAACTTCCAAATTGTTAAGAAAATGATGCTTGTGAAGTAAATCACACCTCAATTTTTACCCCTAAAAAGAGCCACATTTATGTGGCTCTTTTTGTATATTTAAACTAATTCTTTTATTTAAAAAATAGTTTTACATTGTATCTATAATATTGTGTAATAGCATTATTTGAATGATATTTTACTGGTATTTACTTATTACTTACAGACTTTGTTAATAGTCTTTGAATGGTTTTTTAGTAAATACAGTTAAGTTCTCCCAGAGGGATACCTTTGGTGTAATTAGAACAACAATTATAATGGAAAAGCCCAACTTTTTCATTGCATAGTGTTTTGTGAATGCACAAAAATTTGAGGGACGAAGAGCTATCTAACAAAACAAAAGTTGGGCTTTTGTAAATGTTGTAAAAGTGTCCTGTGTACAAAACATTAGAACTTAGTAATGAAACTTAATGTAATTAAGATATAATTTAAACTTGGCACTACATATGAGGTGCTTTAAGAGCTAAATGAGACTAAGGATTGTTTAAAATAATTATATAATAAGTATGAGGTATTAAAATGAAAAAAGTACTTTTAGTTAGCGTATTGTTAATCTTTTCTTTTGCAAATTTCTTTGCACAGGATGCAACTATATCCATTCCTGATTTGATTGAAGTGGGTGGTACCGAAGTACTTGTACCAGTAAATATTACCACGCTTAATACAGTTGGGGCTATAACATTAGAAATTAGATTTGACCCAGCTGTGATGTCATATACAGGAGTTGTTGAAAATAACAGTATTACTAGTGGGTTTTTTCAAGCAAACTCTAATGGAGATACTTTAGTAATAGTATCCTGGTTTGGTAGTCCCCCAATTGATTTAGCTAATGGTAAAATATTTGATTTAAAATTTAACTATTTTGGTGGATCCACCTCTATTGAATTTGATTTTGTTGAATTTTCTAGAAGTAATCCCTATCAGGTTTATAATGTACCTTTCATAAATGGCAGTATTTCAGAAGGTGTAGTAGCACCTGTTAAAATTGAATTAAATGATGTAAATGGAGTTCCTGGAGATACGGTCTCTGTTGAACTATCAGGTTTAGATTTAGTTGATATCGGTTCAATGAATTTATATATAGCTTATGATACTACAGTTGCTAAATTTATTGGAATTGGTACTCTAAACTTACCAGGTTTTATTTCCAATGCGGCAAATGGAATTGTAAGTCTCGGCATGTTCAATAGTTTAGGGTTTAATCATGTTTTTGGAGCTATGGCTGATTTAGAATTTGAATTACTAACTGGAAATACTTCATTAGCATTTCAACCCAGTAGTCAAGTTGGTGATAAAGATTTGAATCCTATTAGTGTTGAATATACTGATGGAAGTATAACTATAAGTGATTCTGAAATGTATCTTAGTGATGTAGTGGAAAGAGCAAATCAGAATATTAATATACCATTTAGTGCAAGAAATCTTACAGATGTTGGCTCTTTTAATTTGGATATAGATTTTGATGAAACATCATTAACATTTGTTGCAGTACATGATTATACTATTGGAGGAACTTTTACTTCAAATGTTGTAAGCGGAGTTCTAAAATTAGGATACATTAATGCAGCAGGTGTAACCGCCAGTGATATTTTAATTGCAGATATAGAATTTAGTTATACTGGAGGGAATTCAGATTTAACTTTTAATAAGGCTACTGCCGATGTTCGAACAACATCATTTGCACAAGTTGCGGTTTTATTTTATGATGGCAGTGTAACTGAATTACCTAATCAACCACCTTCATTTGTAAATACATTACCCGATACAACAATTGCTGAAAATGAGTATTTAACTTATTTATACACAGGAAATGATCCGGATAATGACTCGTTAACATTTGCACTTGTTTCAGGACCTGGTGGAGCAATTTTGGATGCAGGTGGTGATTTTGCCTGGACTCCAACTTATGATGAAGCAGGAGAATATGAAGTAATAGTTAGCTTAACCGATGGTATGGATACTGTTTATGACACAACTCAAATAACTGTAACAGAAAGTAACAGAAACCCATATTTCACTAATACATTACCAGATACCACAATAGTAGAGTTGGAAACACTCGATTATTTATATACAGGAGTTGACCCTGATGATGACCCTTTAACTTTTTCATTAGATTCTGGTCCTGTAGGCGTTGAAATAGATTCAATTGGAAATTTTAGCTGGACTCCAACGAGAGGGCAAGCTGGAATATATGATTTAGTTATTGCAGGACTTAGTGATGGACAAATAATGGTTTATGATACTACAAGTATTACAGTAATCTCTGCAAATGAAGCTCCATATTTTACAAAGACAATGCCAGATACAACAATAACAGAAGGGAATCTTTTAAGTTTTCAATATGCTGGAGAAGATCCAAATGATGATCCCTTAACGTTTGTTATACACTCTGCACCAACTGGAGCAACAATAAGTAGTGATGGAGCATTTGCTTGGACACCAGCAACTAATGAAGATATTAACGCAACAATTATTGTTTCCTTAACAGATCAAGTAGAAACAGTATTTGATACTGCAGAGGTTTCAATTTTAACAGATATTGACGATTTATCGCCTGCAATACCAAAAGAGTTTTCACTCAGTCAAAATTATCCAAATCCGTTCAATCCATCTACAATAATTAATTATAGCTTACCCGAAAGTGCAATGGTAAATTTAACTATTTTTGATATTACAGGACAAGAAATTGTAACTCTTTTGAATTCAGAAATAAGTGCTGGCTTTCATGAAATTTCTTTTGATGCTTCAAAATTAGCCGGTGGTGTTTATTTATACAGAATTATAGCTACAAATAGTAATGGTTTAAATTTTATAAACACAAAAAAGATGCTGCTGATAAAATAATTTAGAAGCAATAAATATCAGATATTTGATAAAAACCACAGACATTTTATGCTGTGGTTTTTTTTTGATTTACAAATAGTTTAGGAGCCTTGTTATCTTTATATTCGATTAAATTGTTGAGAATTCTAAAGAACAAATCAACTTTTACTTTTACCCACCCCTAACCCAGATGAACTGGAAAAGACAAATCTCAAAAAGATAAATTACAAATAAATTTCAATTTATAAAATTCAAATTCCAAACAAGAAATTTGTGTTAATGTGTCTCGTTTTTTGGAATTTTGATATTGATATTGATATTTGGGATTTATTTGCTATTTGAATGTTGTCATTTGTAATTTTCTGCCAAAAATAACACGAATATTACTGATAAGATACTAAATCCCCTCCGAGGAGGGGATTTAGGGGCGGATAAAAACAATCATTCTCATTAACCCACAGATTCATCAGTGGGAAATAAAAGAATAAAGAAATTGTAACCAGTTTACTGGTTTATACACCAAGATAAATCTTACTGCTCTCTTAATTCACAAAAATATTTACCTGTTTGCTGCACTATTTGAGAAAGCATTGATAATAGCCTAAAAAGCGAATTAATTTGACTTTTGTGAAATACTTTTATTTTGGGTCAAAAAGCTAGATAATTTAGAAATATGGGTGTTGCATAAATGAAAACAGGACACACCCCTTAATCCCCTCTTAAGAGGGGAAAGATTCATTCCGCTTTGCGGAATGGTGCAAAAAGTCCCCTACTGGGAGGGGATTTAGGGGTGGGTAAAAAGAATTCGGTGTTTTAAAATGAAAAACGATAGGCACTACAAATTATTTGTTGTTAAACTTGCTTATTGTCTTTAAGAGCAACATACAAAAACAGATACTTCACTCTCCCGCCTAAATAATTTATTAGTTATAAAATACGGCTAAGTTCTAATTATGACAACAATGTATAAATAGAGAAGTATCGTACCTACCTGTTCCGTCTCTTTTTGCGGAATGGTACTTGTTTTATTGGCTTAGATGTTTGTTTACCATAATTTCGTATCTACGATACTAAAAACTCCAGAGGAGTGACATTATGGTAATATCACTACAAGATAGACGTAATTAGTGCCATCGGCACGACATTATTTGCTGAGATAATTATGCCAATGGCATCCTTGTAGGAGAACTTAGCCTAAAATACTAATCACTAACAACAAAATATTAATCACTATCTTTTATTAATAAATACCTCTAACTCCAAATATTTTGCCTCGTTAGGAAATATCATGAATTCATCACATGGCTAATAATAACCAATCAATTCACTGAAATTATTTACATAGTTGATTTACATCAAAAAAACAAAGATAAATTACAAAAATAATTTGGTATAGTCTTTGCATAAAATGTGTAAATAAATCGAGGAAATGTATGAACAAGATAGTAATGAATGTAGGAATGTTATTTTTCTTTTTATCGATAATCTTTTTTAGCCAGATGAATTTATCGTTGGTTGATGTTCTTATTCGTTCATTTGCAATATTTTTATTTCTTACCAGTATGCTAGGCGTTCTTGCAATAGTCTTTATCCGCTCGATAAATAAAAAAACCTTTGAGAAAGGGAATGAATTATCAGAAAACTTAAGCGGGAAGTGAAAAAATGGAGACCACAACACTTTGGACACAATACAAACAAGCTCCTACAGAGGTACTTAAGAAGCAATTGTTATTGTGTTACACAAATTTAGTCCACTATGTAATTCACCATTCCAAATTTGTTAATCTCAACATCTTTGATAGTAGAGATTATTTCCAGTTTGGAATTGAAGGTTTAAGCGAAGCAGTTGAACGCTTTGACCCAGAGTTTGGAACAAAATTTGAAACTTATGCCATACAGAGAATTAGAGGAAAAATAATAGATGAGCTTAGGAAAGCTCAAATTAAACCAAGATTTTCACCATTTGATGAACCTGGTGAACCTTATTTTCTAAATGTATCTTTGGATAGAACTTCTGGAAATGATGATAGCGGAACACTGCACGAAGTAATTCCATCAGATGTTGAGCTTCCTGAAGAAACAGCTGAAAAAAATGAAGCTAAAGAGAGATTGATGGAATGTATTAAGGATTTATCTGAAAGGGATAGATTGATAATTACTCTTTATTACTTTGAGCACCTAAACTATCGAGAAATATCAGAAGTTTTAGATATTACAGTCTCGCGAATATCACAGATTCACTCACGAATTTTAGATTCCCTAAAAGGGAAGTTACAAGAAGTTGGCGTTTAAAATGAACGAAATTGAAATTAAAGATAGTCGTAGAAAAAATTATTTGCTTAGTATTAGAAACCTACCCTCTATTCCTTCAATTACAAAGCATGTTTTAGACCTTTTGGATGATCCTATGACTAGCACTACAGATATTAGTAGTTTAATTAATAAAGACCAAGCTCTTGTAGCAAGAATTTTAACAGTTGCAAACTCACCCCTATATGGATTACCAAGAAAAGTACCGAGTATCGATTTTGCAGTTCTTGTACTTGGTTTCGACCAAGTTCGCCAAATAGTTATTGCTCTTTCAATGTTCGATACATTTAAAAATGAGGATTCGGAATATTGGGACAGAAGGGAATTTTGGGAACATTCGTTTATGACAGCTATGGCTGCAAAAGCAATTGCAGATGATTTGGGATATCAAAAAACAAGTGAGGCATTTACTGCTGGCTTATTGCATGATTTAGGTATTGTTGTAACTCAGAAATATTTCAACAAAGATTTTATTAAAATCTGTGATTTAGTTACAAACAAATCGGTTAGTTACAAATTTGCTGAACAAGAAGTTATGGATTTAACACATCAGGAAATTGGCAAAATACTTTGCGATAAATGGCACCTTCCTGCAAATCTTGGTGAGGCAATTTATTTCCACCACAACCCATCAGAAAATAGTGATAATATTCTATTATCAACTATAATCCATTTAGCCGATTATACAACAAATGTTTTGGAATGCGGTGCGTTCAGATGGGATTCCGGATTAGAAATAGATGAAAAGGCAATTGAGATTCTTGGGCTTGGCAGTAAAGAATATGTTGATAGTTTTATAGAAAGCTATAAAGAACATCTTCAAAACCAGTTGGAATCTCTTCCATTTTAGGAGTTATTATTATGATGTTAGTGAAAAATCAAGAGAACATAGAAAAAATTTTAGAGAAGATTAACACTCTACCTGCTTTACCGCAAATTGCAGATGAAGCATTGCGAATATTGAATGATCCAAATAGCAGCAAATCAGATTTGGTTAAAATTATTTCGAAAGATCAAAGTTTTATATCCAAAATTTTAACCATCGCTAACTCTCCAATTTATGGTTTAAGACGAGAAGTCTCTACTATGAGTTTTGCTGTTTTTGTTCTTGGGTTAAAAGAGATTAAAAAAGTTGTTTTTGCAATTGCGTTTATGCAGTCATTCAAAATGGAACGGAGTAAATATTTTAATCCTGATGATTTTTGGCTACACTCATTTATTACTGCAAATTTATCTCGTAAAATTGCAATGGATTTAGATATTACAAATTGTGGCGAAGCTTTTGTAGTAGGGTTTTTGCACGATTTTGCTATTTCAATAATTCACAGAGATTTTAAGTCAGAATTTGACGAAATATATGAATTAGCATCTACTGGAATTAATCATACTATTGCTGAAAAAGAGATTTTAACTTTAACTCATGCCGAAGTTGCTGAGTTAGTTTTGGAAAATTGGGGACTTCCAAAAATAATTGTTGATGCAGTTAAATTCCATCATACACCATCTGTGGCAAATATGGATAAAGCATTAACTTCTGTTATACACTTAGCAGATTATATAACTACTGTTCAGAAAATTGGGATGGTAGATTGGGAAACAGACTTGGTTTTAGATGAATCTATTATAGAGACATTAGGATTTTCAAGCAAAGAGAGTTTGGAAGAATTCATAGAATCTTATAACGAATTTATTAAAGAACAGATTGAATCAATTAGAAGTTTAATATAAAATATCTAACAGATGAAAGTAATTAAAAATAGCGCCCATATGTATGACACACTCTATAAAACATTAGAAGAAGAGTCATTAAGCAAAACTAATGAAACTGCGTTACGTTTTATTAATACTTCTGCAATGGGTAACAAAAATAGGTTCGAGTCATTTTTTACTACCATTAGCAATGTAAATACTCAAATAAGAAACTTGAATGATGTACAATTAATAATTAATCTTTTTGTAAAAAATCTTCGTACACTTTTTACGGTTGAAGAAGCTCATCTTTTTCTTTTTAATGATAATGAATACGAACTACTTCCTGTAACAGAAAGATGCGATAGAAGAATTAGGCATACAGTTGAAACATCATTAAAAAATGGAATAATTAGTTGGGTTTTTGAAAAAAAGAAAGCTGTAATACTTCCTAACTTAAGTAGAAATGAAAAACATGCTCCAAATCTAAATTATCTAATAATTCCGATAATTGAACGAAACCAGAAAAAAGGCATTTTGGTTGTGCAGACTCCATTAAGTGAATTAAAAGATGATTCGTTTGAAATGAAGGCAGTTCATTTATTAACAGGTTTAATTTATCCAAAAGTTTCGATGATTATTAATCAAGAAAAAATAAATGAAGCTATAAAAGAATCTCTTACTTACAAAAGTAAATTATCTAACGATTCAAAACTTGCTGCGGTTGGTGAATTAACAAATGGAATAGTTGAAGATATAATGAAGCCAACTCAAGTTATAATGAGTTGCTCCGATTTTATTAAAAACGAACATTCAAATGTTGATAAAGATGTATTACAAACCATTAATAACCAAGTAAAAAAGATTGAAACTGTAATGAACCGTTTATCCAAATTTGCAAGTGTTAATAATGATGCAACAGTTACAACCCCTTGCAACTTAAATGATGAAGTCTCGGAATATGTGGACGTTTTAATGTCATCAATTAAGAATAACAATTATGAGTGTATTCTTGATTTGGGAGAGAACATTCCTCCAATACTTAGTAATTCAAATTTGCTGAATCAAATATTTTCAAATCTATTTAGCTTAATAAAAAATGGATATTCAGAAACTGGCGGAATTTTGATACAGACTCGCTTTCAGAGTGGTTTGGTTTTAATAAATGTATTTACAACAGATAATTTTGGAAACATGAATAGTAAAAAAAGAGATTCGTTTGAACTTTCACTTTCAATTATGAATAATTTAATGAGAAAACATGAAGGGAAAGTTTTTTACAATAGTAGCGAAGAAAGCGGAACATCCTTTTCACTACAGTTCCCACTTAAAAGGAAATTGCAAAAATGATAAAAAGATTTTTACAAATATTAATTCTAACAATCTTCTTAATTAACATTGCAGCTGTAGCTCAAAACTCAAGCAATGTTGATGTACGTGCAATTGTTAAGGCTCAAATGCTTGAAGCCCAAGGCGGCAGCCAAATGATAACAAAAGAATCAGTAGAAAAAAACTCACGAATTGCAGCATTCCCAAATATTTCGTCAGGAGTTTTTAATATTTTAATTTTAATGTTAAGTGCAACCATTGTACTATCTCTTGTATTCTTGCGAAGAGTAAAAATTCAGCAAAAAATAATATCGAAACAATTCAAAGAAAATATTCGTTTACTGAGAGAAGAGAATTTACGTAAACCAATAGATCACTCATTAACACCAGTACGAATGGGGCTACTGGAAAAAATTGAGAATTGTTTTGGAGAACAAAATATTACTGCCTTAGCACGTAAATTAAAAATTGCAAAAGGTGAAATCCTTTTAGTTAATAATATTAAAAGTTACGGTTCAGAAACAAACATAGCGAGGAACCAAGCATGATAAAAGGAATATTCCAAGCAGGACAAAATCTGCAAGTTGGAGAGAAACAGATAGGAGTTATTGCAAATAACTTAGCAAATATGGGGACTTCCGGATATAAGAAAACTTTGCCGTTTTATCAAATACTTATGGAGCAAGGTAATATGGTTACCAAACAAGTAACTGATTTTGCTGCTGGCGAACATCTGTTTACAAGTAATCCGTTAGACTTGGCGTTAAAAGGAGATGCCTATTTTACTGTTGAAACTGAGAGTGGTGAAAGATTAACCCGCGATGGAAAGTTCTCAATTTCGCAGGAAGGATTTTTGACTAATAGAAAAGGCGATAAAGTTATTGGTGAGGGCGGGTTGATTAATCTTAAAGATGTAATGAATAATGAAGATAATAGAATTACTATTTCTGCTGATGGGGTGATAAAGGTTGGGGAAAAAATAGTTGATAAGTTAATGATAATGAGAGGAGCAGAGGATACACAACTAATTAAAGATTATGAAGTTTATTTTAAAAGTGATGAGGATTTTGTTCAAGTAAACGATGGTGAATTTGAAGTTTCTCAAGGGTTTTTGGAAAGCTCTAATGTAAGCCCTATTGAAGAGATGGAAAGTATGATTTCGTTATCCAAAAATTATGAGTCAGCCAAAAATATTCTGTCGTATCTCGACGAATCGTTAGAAAAAGCAAATCAAATTGGAAAGGTTTTTTAAGGGGAGGAATTTATGTCAACAAGATCATTAAGAACAGCAGCTTCTGGGATGTTTGCCCAGCAATACAATATTGAAGTTATTTCAAACAATATTGCAAATATGAACACAACTGCTTTCAAAAAGAATAAAGCAGAATTTTCTGATTTAATGTATCAGGAAGTTCCAACAAATACTATTTCATCTTCTTCCAATCCTCAAGGGCAAACAAATGAAAGTAGAATTCAAATTGGAAATGGTGTGCAGCCAGTTTCAACTCAAAAGATATTTAAGCAGGGTGATATACAGCCCACATATAACCAGTTTGATTTAGCAATAAATGGTGAGGGCTTTTTCCAGATTAGGAAATCGGACGGAACATTTCTTTATACCCGTGATGGCTCTTTTAAAGTAAATGCTAATGGACAATTAGTAACCTCGATGGGGTATGCATTAGAACCGGAAATATCACTTTCGGAAGATACAATATCTATAAGTATAAGCAGAGATGGGCTAGTAGAACTTACCGAAGCCGATGGTAAGTCTTTTTCAATGGGAGATATAGAATTAATTAGATTTATGAACCCTGGCGGATTAAAAGCACTTGGTGATAATCTCTATGAGGAGACTGAGTCTTCTGGTATTCCAATTTTTGGAACTGGAGGAGAAAATGGATTTGGTGAGATACACCAAGGGTATTTAGAATCATCAAACGTGGATATTGTTGAAGAGATGATTGCAATGATTAGTGCACAAAGAGCTTACGAAATTAATTCCAAAACTGTGAAGACGGTTGAGGAGATGATGACAATGGCTAATAATCTTAAGAGATAAAAAAATGTTAATGTTATTTATATACATATTATCGTTTATTACTTCGGTTGATGATCTTCCAAAGGAGATTAAAAACAGATTGGAACAGGAGTTTAGTAAATACTCAAGAGTAGAATACAAAGTTGTAAAAGCTCCAAAAGAATTAAATAAACTTTACTTTAATGAAGATGATGGTATAAATGTAATTGGAAGTACTGCATATATTTCGGCTTACTTAATTGATAAAAAGGGGAATAAGAAACGAACAACAATATCAGTTAGGATAAAAATTTACGAAAAAGTTTATATCTCAACAAAAGATACAAAAAAAAGAGACCCAATAAATGTTAGTGATTTTAAGTTAGTTGAAAAAGAGATTACTGCATTACGTGGAAATATTGTAGCCTCGTTAGGAGAAGTAATTGGTGCAAGAGCCGGACGCAATATAAGGAAGGGTGATATTTTAACTACCGAGAGTATAGAAAATATGCCTGTTATTTTCCCTGGCGATAAAGTTAGGGCTGCATCAATTATTGGGAATGTTCTAATATCATTTAGTGCTTTTTCGCGACAAGAAGGAAGCATAGGCGATGTTATAAGAATACGCACAAAGGATAATGATATTTATAAAGCGGAAGTAATTGATTATAAAAATGTTTTAATAATTGAGTGAATTATGAAACAATGCAACAATTTCGCAAAAGGCGGAAAGGATATACAAATGAATAAGACAATAATATTATTACTGCTATTTACAATAACTCTATCTGCACAAGATATGAGAATGAATTCTTTCAATTCTCTTTTTTCGGATGAAAAGGCTAATCAAGTTGGTGATGCAATAACAATAGTAGTTGTTGAATCATCGCAAGCAACAAACGATGCACGTACTACTACTTCGAGAGATAGTGAAATTGGTGCAAGTTTTTCGGGTGATGCGTTTGGTAATCCCCTACCTGGTGGTACTGTGGATTTAGGTACTACAAGTGATTTTGAAGGAAGAGGAGCAACATCAAGCAGAGGTATATTTAAAACAAAAATTAGTGCAACCATCGATACTGTTTTTTCAAATGGTAATATGAGAATTACTGGTAAACGAAAAATATCTATTAACGGGGAAGAACAACTAATTTCAATTAGTGGAATTGTTCGTCCATCTGATATTCAGGCTGATAATTCTGTGCTTTCTTACAACATCTCTGATGCAGAAATTATTCTTGAAGGAAGTGGACAGATTGATAGAGTACAGTCCCCTGGTTGGGTAACAAAATTATTTCACTGGTTATTTTAAAAGAGAAAGCTAAAAAGTATAAAAGGTTAATAAAATGAAAAAGATAATTTTATACATATTCACGATGATTTTGTTTTGGCAAGTTAGTTTGTCAGCACAACGGATAAAGGATATTGCTTATCTCTCTGGTAGTGAAGAAGAACAAATTATTGGTTACGGTTTAGTTGTTGGTCTTGCTGGTACTGGCGATAGCTATCGTTCAACATTTACCATACAGTCAGTAACCAGTATGTTAAAACGATTTGGAATAACTGTTTCTCAAGAACAATTAAAAACTAAAAATGTAGCAGCAGTTATGATTACAGCAACATTAAATTCATTCTTAAAAGCTGGGGCTAAGTTCGATATCAATGTATCATCCTTAGGCGATTCAAAAAGTTTAGCAGGCGGCACGCTGCTAATGACTCCACTCTCCGGATTGAATGGTGAAGTATATGGCTTTGCTCAAGGTCCTATGTCTGTTGGTGGTTATGATGTTCAAACATCTTCTGGTGGTAGAGTTGGAAAGAACCATACGGCTGCTGGTAGAATTCCAAGAGGGGGTATATTAAAAAGAGATATGAATCCGGCAGTAGATTACTCAAGCGGACTAAGTCTGTTTCTAAAGACTCCGGATTTAACAACGGCAAATAATGTTATTAATATTATTAATTCTACTTTTGGAACAAGCACAGCAAAAGCGAATGATGCCTCGGAGATTGTTGTTGCAATTCCAGCAGATAGACAGGAGAATGTGATTCAATTTTTATCAGAACTTGAATCTCTGGAAGTGATGATAGATTATATTGCAAAAGTTGTGCTGAACGAAAGAACAGGTACAGTTGTTGCCGGTGCACACGTTAAAATTATGCCGGTTAGCATTACTCACGGAAACCTAAATATTGATGTAAAATCGATGCCGGTAATATCGCAGCCTGGAGCTTTTGCAAGAACGGGAAGAACAGTATTCTTTAATAATCTTGTACCTAAAGTTACTGAAGATACTGCTAGAACAATTGCTATAAATGGTGCATCAAATGTTCAGGAAGTTGCAGCAGCATTAAATTCATTAAAAGTTTCACCGCAGGATATTATTTCAATATTTCAGGCTCTAAAAGAATCGGGTGCATTAGTAGCAGAATTGGTGATTATATAATGAGCAACATTGGATTAAAAATAACGAACAACGTAAAGCATTTTACTGAAACTCCGGTTATTGAAACTACCCATACACCAAGAGAGAAAGCAAAACTCGCTAAAGCTGCACAAGATTTTGAGAGTATGCTAACCTCGATGATGTTAAAGAGTATGAATAAAACTACCGGCGGAATGTTTGGCGAAGAGAGTTTTGGCGGAGATTATTTTGATACAATATTTGAAACTGAATTAGCATCATATATTAGTAAGAGTAAATCGCTTGGTTTGGCTGATATGATTTACAAAAATGTTATCGGCGAAAATTTAGATATGAATAAAATAAAACAAGAAATTAAGAGCGAAGGGATAGGAAAAATTAAAAGAGATTTTAACAATACTTCAGAATCGATATCACCAAGCAAAGGCTCGATAGATAGATTAAAGAAATACGATAATATAATTAGCAATGCTTCTAAAACATTTAATATTGATGAAAATTTAATTCGCTCAGTTATTTTAACTGAATCAGCGGCTAACCCGAAAGCCATATCGAGTGCTAATGCAAAGGGGCTAATGCAATTAATCGATTCAACAGCTTCTGATATGAATGTAAAAGATGTTTGGAACCCCAGAGATAATATTTTTGGCGGGGCAAAATATTTATCAAAAATGTTGAAAAATTTTGAAGGTGATCTCGAGTTATCGCTTGCCGCTTATAATGCTGGTCCTGGAAATGTTAAAAAGTACAATGGTATTCCTCCATTTGAGGAGACAAAAAATTACATCAATAGAGTTAAAGGTTATTTAAAATATTGGGAGGAAGAATCATGATGGAAAAAGAATTATATGATATGTTGCAGAAGGAAGATAAAATAATTCTATCCTTAATTAGTGCAGCAAAGTTTAAACAGAAAGTAATTGTACAAAACGATTTTGGTGGTCTCGAGAGAGTTAATGCAAATGAATCTACACTTCTTTCAAACTTAGATAAAATTAGTAGAAGTCAGCAAAAATTAGTTAGCAGATTATTTGAAATTAACTCATTAAAAGAGAATGGCAAACCAAGAATACTATCAATATTAGTAAATGAGTATAAAGAATTGTTTAACCCCGATAAGCTGAAAAAAATAAATGAGTTAAGATTAAAGGTTAGAAATCGAGTTAAGGAATTGACTGGATTGAACCACCAAAATCGGTTTTTGATTGAACACGCAAGTAGTTTGGTTAAAGAGACAATTTCACTGCTGCTTAAATCACGAAAAACATCATTAATAGATAGAAAAATATAATGGCAATTAGTAGATTATTTGACATATCGCGAAGAAGCATGCAAACATACCAAAAGTCAATGGATGTAGCTGCTAATAATATTGCCAATGTTGGAAACCCCGATTACAGAAGGCAGCGGGCAATTATATCAACTTCAAGAACTCAACAATATGCAGGTATAACGTGGGGCAGCGGAGTAAAGATGGACGACATAGAGAGAATTAGAAACTCCCTCACCGAAAGCCAAATAACAAGTAATAACCAAAAATTTGCTTTTAATGAGAGAAGTTCATTTCTTTTAAGTCAAGTAGAAAACGTATTTAATGAACCATCAGATCTTGGAATTTCTAATCTTATGGGGCAGTTCTTTAGTTCCTGGAGTGAACTATCGGCTAACCCAACTTCATCTGCCCTAAGAGGCAATGTAGTTTATTCTGCTCAAAATTTGGCTTCCAAAGTAGGAGATATTAATGAAAGCTTTCAAATTATTAGAGGCTCAATTTATAATGAATTTAGAGATAAAGTAAGAGAAGTTAATAATAACCTGAGTGGAATTCAGAGCATTAATAAGCAAATATCGGAAGCACGCGCAATTGGTCAGAATGCAAATGACTTGATGGATAAGCGAGACAGCTTAGTGGATGACTTAAGTAAACTTGTAAATATATCTGTAAACTATGAACAGGATGAGACTGTAAACATTTCAATTGGTGGTGTGTTTGCTGTAGATAAAGGAAGTGTTACTCAATTTGAAATGAGTACCACTGAAGGTAACATTGCTATGGTTTCTATTGAAGGGGGAAAAGAGGTTGCGTTAAATAGCGGTGAAATGGGTGCTTTGGTTGATGTTTTCTCGAACAAAATACCAGCATACCAGACTAAGTTAGATTCCATAATCAATCAGCTTATGACATCTGTAAATGCAGTACATAGTACAGGTTATAATTTGGATGATACCCCGCTAACGGGATTTAACTTTTTTGAGAGTTATGAAAATGGCGAACTTAAAATAACAGATGAAATTTTAAATGATAATAATAAAATTGCCGTTTCAAGTGATGGTACTTCTGGTAATGGAGATATGGCTATTCAGCTTTTTGAAATTGGCAATGAAGATGTTTTAGATGGAGCAAGGCTAATAGATGTCTATTCAACACTAATTAGTGAAGTAGGAAGCGAAAAACAAAATGTGGATCGATTAGCCGAATCGGGGTCGTTGGTTTTACAACAGCTAAATAATCAAAAAGATTCAATTTCGGCAGTATCGGTTGATGAAGAGATGATGAATGTACTTAAATATCAAAAAGCTTATGAAGCATCTGCAAAACTTATTAGAATGGCAGATGAAATGTTAGATACATTAATGACACTGGTGTAAATTATGCGTATTTCAGATTCTATGTTACAGAGTAATTTTCTTCGCAATTTGAATAATTCCAAAACACAAATGGAAAGACTTCAAACTCAAATAGCGAGTAATAATAAAATTAATAGTCCGTCCGATTCACCTTCTGGTACTGCTAAAATTATGCGGTTCAGAAGTACCATTACTCAAACTAAAGATTTCATAGGAAATGCCGATAATAGTCTTGCCTTTATAGAAGAAAGCATGAGAGGCTTAGAATATATTTTAGATGAAACAACAAAGATACTTGTAAATTTAGCTGAAACTAAAAATCCGAGTAATGATGGAAATTTGAAATCTTTTGCAAATCAAATTGATACTTCACTAAATATTATTCTTGAAGCGGCAAATATTGAATTTAATGGACAGTTTGTTTTTGGAGGTACAGATGATTCTACTGTTCCTTATGGTTTTACAACAGATTTATCGGCAATTGAGTTAAAAGCAACCGATGTTTCTGGTGATAGACGTGTGAAAATTTCAAAAAATATAACGCAGAAATTAAATGTTTCTGGCTCCGATTTATTTGGTGCTATTGATGGAACAGATATTTTTAATAAGTTAATTGAAATAAGAGACAATTTAAATAGTGGAACTAAACCAACAGATGCAGATGTTTCCTTTGTGGAAAATTTTGGGAATAATGTTCGCGATTATCTCTCTGAGGCTGGTAATATTTCTAACAAACTAATTGATACAAAAGTGATTTCTGCAAATCAAATTTTAACATTGGAAAGTTTAATTTCTAAAGAGAGTGAAATTGATTTGGCTGCAGCAACTATTGAACTGCAAAATTATGATTACAGTTTGCAGCTCTCTTACAAAATGTCTTCAATGTTTTTAACAAGGTCGTTGTTGGATTTCTTATGATGAGAAAGTACGGTGCTTTATTTGGACTCGTTCTCGGTATTGGTGTAGTTTTTGGTTCCTACTTATTGGAAGGAGGAAGTAGTGAAGCTCTTTTCCTTATTGCCCCAATACTAATTGTTTTTGGCGGAACTTTTGCAGCTATAATTATTGGTTTTGGTTTGGATGAGTTCTTAAAAATTTTCAAACTTATGAAAGTAGCATATTTTCCAGCAAAGTTTGACACCAGAAAATTGATAACTATTTATTATGATTTATCTGTTAAAACTAGAAAAAAAGGTTTGCTTTCAATTGAAGAAGATATGTACAAGCTGGACTATATTTTTCCTAAAAAACTAATCCGCTTTTTAATTGATGGTGCAACAGTTGAAACAATTGAAAGTATAGCTCTTTTAGAGATGAAAATTATGAAGGAGAGGCATTATAGTAATGCTTCTATTTTTTCTAAGATGGGAGGTTATGCCCCCACAATGGGAATTCTCGGAACAGTAATGGCTTTGATATTAACATTGGCAAATGTTGGCTCCGACCCAAATATATTAATAAGAAATATTGCAACTGCATTTATTGCTACTCTTTGGGGTGTGTTAAGTGCAAATTTACTTTGGTTACCAATTAGCGATAAATTAAAAAAATGCCACTTAAACGAAAAACAGATGATGGAAGTAGCACTGGAAGGAACCCTCGGGATGATGAGCGGGGAAATACCTCTGGTCGTGAAGACGAGATTAGTAAGCTTACTTCCGCAACAAGAACAAAAAGAAATGTTAGAACTGTAGATTTCTCGGAATTAGAAGATGATGATGAATCTGGTGCTGATAGATATCTAATAACTTATGCAGATTTAATTACACTGCTATTAGCTCTATTTATTATATTGTATGCAATCTCTAATATTGATGCAGCAAAATATGAAAAAATGACAACAGCAATGGGTAGCATTTTTGGAAGTGAGAAATTTAAAATTGATGTTAATATTCCTACTCAACTTAAAAGGGGTAAGGAAGTAGCTATAAACCCGATGGAATTTTTAAAGAGTGAATTAAATGAAATTATTAATATTAATGAATTAGATAGATCAGTATCAATTGAAGACAATCAGCGTGGAGTTACAATTCGGATTCTTGATGATATTTTATTTGTTTCGGGTGCTGCTGATTTGAGCATAAGAGCTAAAGAAGTATTAAGTTTAGTAGCTAGTATCATAAAAAAAATACCAAATGATATTAGAGTGGAAGGACATACTGATAATGTGCAGATACATACTGCACAGTTTCCATCAAATTGGCACCTCTCTATATCACGTGCATTAAATACTGCTTACTATTTAATAGAGACAGAAAATATTGACCCGGATAAGGTATCAGTAGTTGGGTATGCCGAGTATAACCCTATTGATGATAACTCGACACCCGAAGGTAGAGCAAAAAATAGAAGAGTAGATATAATTGTAATAAAAAACACAGAGTAATATGAAACTACAAACAGAACAATTTGGCGAAGTAGAATTTGCTGAAGAAAACGTAATCAATATTGAAAAAGGACTTTTCGGGTTTGAACATCTTAAGAGATACCTTCTTATTCAAACCGAGAACACTTTATTTTATTGGTTAAATGCTGTTGATGAACCAGCAGTATCATTTCCGATGGTAGGAATTAACCTGCTTGATGACACATATCCGCAGGAGGGAAATTACGAACCATTTGGAATTGTAACATTGGACAAAGATCCACTAAAAATAACTGTTAATACAAAAGCCCCACTCTATATTGACCAAGATAAGAAGAAGGGAAAACAGAAAATTTTGGACAGAGATAAGTATTCGGTAAATTATAAACTTTTTGTTGAATAGGAGATAATATGCTGGTACTTAAAAGAAAAATTAATGAAGAAATAATAATAAACTCTAATGTTAAGATAAAAATTCTCTCTGTTACAGATAGCCAAGTGAAAATTGGAATTGAAGCACCTTTGGAGGTAGAAATTTTTAGAGGTGAAGTTTACGAAAAAGTAAAAGCTAATCTAAAAATGGCTTCTGAAAAGAGCAAAGAGGGAGTTGCTGAAATACCTACTCTCAAAATTAATAAATTACCCAACATAAATAAAATGGATAAATAAGAATGCAGAAAACAGTTTTAATAGTTGATGATTCGGAGATTACAAGACACGCACTGCAAAGTTTTTTTGTCGATTGCAATCTCAATGTAATTACCAGCAACGATGGCTTAGAAGGAGTTCAAAAAGCTTTAGAGTATAAGCCGGTAATTATATTTCTCGATTTATTGATGCCAAACTTAAATGGTGTTAAAATGCTTCAAGTAATAAAGGTGATGGATGAGCTAAAGCATATTCCAGTTATTATTATTAGCGGAAATACAAATAAAAGAAATGTTCTTGCTGCTATTGAAGCCGGTGCTGAAAGAGTAATTTCTAAACCGTTGAAAAAGGAAATAATTATACTTGCTGTAAATGAAGTTCTTGGGAAGGATTTTCTTGTTAAAACAAAAGGAGATACACGGTTTTCGCACAAAGAAGATAAAGAACTTACTTTGCAGCTACGGAACTTCTTCTTAAATAGTTTTCCTGAAAAGGAACGTGGAATAATTGAATCGTTAAAAACAAAAAATATTGAATTATTAAAATTGATTACCCATGAAATTAAGGGTACTGGCGGAGCCGTTGGTTATCCTGAATTAACAATTATGGGTGGTGAGATTTATGGAAGACTGCTTGAACCAAAAATAAATTGGGAATTAATTGAACTTAAGTTTGAGGAAATCTTTACGATAGTAAATAAAATGAAAATTTCAAAATAGGAATATGTTATGATAGTAGGATTGATAGTTGTAATAGTCTCTGTTTTAGGCGGTTTTATGATAGCCGGTGGTAAATTAATCCTTTTGGTGCAAATTGCAGAGTTTATAGTAATTGGTGGTACTGCTGTAGGTAGTGTTCTTATTAGTACACCAATGCCACTAATAAAAAAAATGATATCTGCTACTATTGCAGCCATTAAGGGCTATCATGTCTCTAAAAAAGATTATTTAGAACTTTTTAAATCGTTTAATGAACTTTTTCTTGTTGCTCAAAGAGATGGATTGCTTTCAATTGAATCACACATTGAAAACCCCAAAGAGAGTAAAATATTAACACAAAATAAAATGTTTATTGAAGATGATTTTATGGTCGATTTCTTTTGCGATTCTATGAAAGTTATGCTTACTGGCTCTGTTCCTCCTCACGATTTAGCAGAACTAATGGAATCCGAAATTGAAACCTTTGAATTAGAAAACGCCCCTATTGCCGGAAGTATGGCTACACTGGGTGATGGGCTACCCGCAATTGGGATTGTTGCTGCTGTTCTCGGAATTATTGTTACAATGTCATCAATTAATGAAGGAGCAGAGGTTGTAGGAAAATTAGTTGCAGCCGCACTTGTTGGAACATTTCTCGGAATTCTTTTAGCCTATGGTGCTGTTGGACCTATTGCAACAAAAATACATCATGATATTGACGATAAACATAGACATTTAGAAACAATTAAAACAGCAGTGTTAGCCTACGCAAAAGGTAACCCGCCAATGATAGCTTTGGAAATAGCAAGAAGAACAATATTTACAGATAACCGCCCAACCTTTGAAGAGCTAGAGAACTTCTTAAGAGGAAAGAGTTAGTAATTATGGCTGATGAAAAACAACCCATAATAATAAAGAAAATAATAAAGAAAGGTGGTGGGCATCACGGTGGTGCTTGGAAGGTTGCTTATGCCGATTTTGTAACTGCTATGATGGCACTATTTATAGTTCTATGGATTTTAGGTCAGGATGGCGAAATTCAAGATGCTGTTGCCGGATATTTTAGAGACCCTGTTGGCTTCACATTAAAAAGCAGAGCAATGATTGACCAAAAGAATTTAGGTGTACAAATTAATTCTATAAATCAGGAAGATTTAGATAGAATAAACAAAGAGGAAGAAGAGAGACGTTTTGATGAAATGAAAGAAGATTTAACTCATGGTCTTAGTGAGGATGCAAGTTTTCTTCCATTACTTGATCAGATGGAAATTACAATGATTGATGATGGAATGAGAATTGAAATGTTAGAATCTGCAGAGGATGTTTTTTTTGAACTTGGTAGTTCTAAACTAAGTGGAAAAGCAAATAGCTTTCTTCAAAAAGTTGGGGAAAAATTAGCAAAAATTCCAAATAAAATTGCAATTGAAGGGCACACAGATGCTCGTCCACTTAATAAAGGTGGAAGTTATACAAACTATGAACTTAGTACCGATAGGGCAAATAGTGCAAGGAGAGCGCTAATAGCTGGCGGTTTAGGTGAAGGTCAGGTTGATGAAATAAGAGGTTACGCCGATAAACGCTTAAAAGATAAAGATAATCCTTTTAGTGTTGTAAATAGAAGAATTAGTATAATAGTTAAATATATCAATAAATAAAACTTTTTGTGAAATGAAGAAAAACATAATTGTAATGGAAGACGATGTTTTCTTGAAAGAATTTTACTCATTTGTTTTTAATAAAATGGGCTATGCAGCCGATTTATTAGAAGATGGTGATATGTTTTTCCAAAAGTTAAACTCGAAAAAATATGATTTAATTATTATGGATTTGAGTTTAAAAAACACTTATTATAATGGCAAAAAAGTAAATGGAGTGGTGTTATCGCAAATAGTTAAAAATACTGAATCGCTAAAAGAGACCCCAATTGTGTTGGTTACTGCACATTCAGTAGATTATCAATCGAAACATTTATTTGATGAAAGCCTTGCAGATGATTATATTATAAAGCCTATTAGTGACGTAAAACTATTTATTAACAAAATTGATTCAATGATGGAACAATATTCTAATCATTACTAAAAGTTTAATTATGGAAGACGTAAAAGAGAAAATTTTAATTGTAGAAGATGAACCAGATACAAGATTTATTCTTAGTAAATTATTAACTAAAGATAACTACGAAGTAGTCTCCGTTAGTAATGGTATTGCAGCTTTAGAAAAACTTCAAGATTATAAACCCAAAGTAATTATTGCCGATTGGACAATGCCCCAGATGGATGGACTTGAACTTTGTGATATAATTAAACAGAATGAAAAATATAAATCTATTTATTTTATAATGCTTACTGCACGCTCCGCTGTTAAAGATAGAGTTAAAGGCTTGGATGTTGGTGCAGATGATTTTTTATTAAAACCTACTGAAAATCAAGAATTACTTGCACGAATTAGATCTGGGGTTAGAATCTATAATCTACAAGCCGAGTTAAAACATTCCGAACGTGAAAAAGCACTTTTACATATGGCAGCCACAATTGGGCATAATCTTAACAATCCTCTTGGGAGTCTTAAATTATTTGTTGAAGATCTGAAATCAGAAATTTTAGAAGATAGCAAAAATAATTATAAAGAAGATTTTGAATTGATTGAGGAGGCAATTAAAAGAATTAGCGATTTAGCATCTGATTTATCAAAACTTAAAGACCCAACAACAGAAAATTATACCCCAGATACAAAAATGATTAAGTTGAGTTAGGAACTCTAATCCTTTCACTTTAATCCAAATTAACAACTAAAATTTTTACGAAAATTTGCGATAATATATACACAACACAAATTGCCTCGTTGCGGGGACAATTTGTGTTGTTATATACCGATGGTTGCTGAACTTGCTGAAGTACAATAATCATATTTGAATTTCTGAACACCACTTCATTGTCGGTATAGCGTGGAGTTATATTATGTTAGAGCGAATAGGAAACATATCGTTTGAAGCTGATTTCAATAAACAGAAACGGCGCAAGTATGGCAGTTATAAGGGAAGTGCATATGCAGGTTCATCATTTGATATAAATGATTCTATCTCTTTTTCACCGGCATCAAAATATTTATCTCAAGCCAATTGGTTGCTAAAGGAATATCATCAATCGAACGAAGGTAAAATAATTGTTGAATTTAATTACGATGGGTTTTGTTTTGAAGTTAGTTTGGATATAGAAACACTAAGTACAATAAACTCCTTAGTGTATAGAATCTCTAAAGATGGGGTTCAAAATTCGCTAGAGAAAGATATTTCAGCAACATTTAAAATATCGATAGGAGAGAGTTCTCAAAAACTTCCCCTTCAAAAAGAATTGCGAGGTTTAGAGATGCTATTTAATAGGTTCGGCACACTTAATTTAAATAATGAACTTAACATATATAATTACGAATTAATTGATACATTACTTGAAGGTATGTACCAACTACTGCAAAACGATTTTGAATATTTGAATAATACTTTACTACAATTTATAGAGAAACAAACCAATAAAAATGCTGGCTCTTTAACAGCAAAGTTTCGTAACGAATCAACTGAAATTTCTTTACAAAAAATTAAACCACTTAGTGCTATATAGGAATTGAAATTAATGATGGATCTAAATTCTCAAAATTATTCTCCAGAAAAAATTGAACTCACAAATAGAAAAGCCTGGCTTATTGTTGATAGCGTTGGGAACATTAAATATAGTAATCAAATATTCACAGAGATATTTCACCTTAACAAAGAAGAAAACCTTAGCAAACTTGGGTTATTGCCTAACTTGCAAAGTGTAATTGTAAAGCTATCCGAAAATGAATTAACCGAGTTTAACAGTTCATTTATTTATGAAACAGAGGAACAAGTTTTTAATTTTCAGATTGAAATTGAAAAAGTGATACTTTTTAATTCCCCTTATTTTGTAATTGTTTTTAATGCCCAGAAAGATGAAAAATATATAGAAGACAAAATTAGCAATCTCCACTTTGCTTTGGAATATGGAAAAATTCCTGTTATGATATTTGATTATAAAGGAATTATCTCCTTTGCTACAAATTCGTTCGAAAAAATATTTAGCTGTACGTTAGATGATATATATAATAGTCATATCTCATCCCTTTTTTCACCATACTTACAACCCGATAAATTGGAAAATCTTCTATCTTCAATAGAGAGTGGGAAAGAGTGGAGCGAAACTATTTTGCTCTCGTTTGTTGAAGGGCAGCCGCTCTACTTTGAACTAAAGCTTAATCCTATTCTAAATGATGAAGGAAAGATTTTAAATTTTGTACTTACTGTTCATGATATATCATACTATGTTTTAAAAAATGAGATTACAAAGAAATCAGAAAAACGATTAAAATCGATAATTAATAATATTTCAGATTTACTGATTATTCTAAAAAAGAGTAATAATTTAATCTGTTTCGAAAATGCGAATGATAATTTTCTTACAATATTTAATGTTGATAAAGACTATTGCTACCAAAAGAGATATGAAGATTTCCTCCCTAATCCTCTCATTAATAAAATTGAGGAATCAATTTTAGAACTAAATATTTCTCCCACTGGGGTTTGTGAATTTGAATTTCAAGAAAAGGAGAATATCTACTCTGGTAAAATAACATCAATTGAGAAAACAAATGAAAGCGAACTGCTCTATATAGTAAGCCTTAAAGATATCACAATTGAAAAGATGAAGAAAGATCAATTAAAGGAACTCTATAAAAAAGAGATGGAGCTTAATAGATTAAAAACCACATTTCTTCAAAATATGTCGCACGAAATTAGAACGCCATTTACAGCAATTTTAGGATACTCCGATATAATGGTTGATTGTATTGAAGAAGGAGATTATGAAACTGTTGTTGAAATAACCGATTCGCTAAAACATGTTTTAAATAGAGTAGTTAATTTATTTGAAAATATTATTGAAGTCTCTGAAATTGAGGCAGGCGAGGTTACTCTTGAGCCAGTCTCAATTAATTGCAACCAGATACTGAAAGCTGTTTACAATAAAAAACTTGAAGATGCAGAAAGACGAGGTTTAGAGTTTGAACTTGATTTAGATAATAGTGAATATTTGTGTTCTGTTGACTGGATAAAATTTGAAAAAATTATTTTAAATCTTGTTGAAAATGCAATTAAATATACTGATAGTGGGAAGATTAAAATAACTTCAAAAAAAATGGAAGACCATATAATTATTACAATTGCAGATACTGGTCTTGGAATTAATGAAAAAATTATCTCTCACTTATTAGAACCATTTGTGCAAGAAGAACCTGATGGACATTCAAGAAATTACGAAGGTGCAGGACTTGGACTAACTATTGCCTGCGAATATACAAAACTAATGAAGGGAGATATGAGAATTGAAAGTAAGAAAAACGAAGGTACAAAGATATTTTTAAATTTCCCTGTTGAGATAGAATAAACATAATATTTTAATAAATAATTTAAGGAGTTAAGATGGCTTTAATAGAATGGGATGAAAGTTATAGTGTTAATGTACACCTAATTGATAGGCAGCATCAAAAACTTTTTAGCCATTGTAACGCATACCACGAAGCAGCAAGAAATGGCAAATCAGAGAGTGCACTTAGAAAATTACTTGATGAACTTGTTGAATATGTTGCAGTTCATTTTGGTACAGAAGAGAGGTTGCTTGTACAAAATAATTATGAAGATTTAGCGGCACACAAACAAGAACACAAAATTATAACTGCAAAAATTAAGGACCTAAACTCAAAAGTAAAGGTTGGGCTTAGTGTTGAAGAAGATGAGGTTGGTAAATTTCTAAAAATTTGGTTGGATGCACACATTAAA
>JAKIUC010000054.1 GCA_021647785.1 Melioribacteraceae bacterium | reverse complement strand
ACTCCAGTTATAGTTTTAATAAATAAATTGGATAGAGAGGGTAGAGAACCGGTTGAATTGTTAGATGAAATAGAGAAAAAACTTTCCATCAAAGTTCGTCCACTAACTTATCCGTTTGGTATGGGTGTTAGTTTTAGGGGAGTTTACAATATTATGAAGAATTCGTTTCAGTTTTATCAAGCAAACAAACAATATATAGAGGAAGATATAAAATCTTTTGCTGGACTTGATGACCCGGAACTTTTTAATACTTTTGGCGACGATGCTACGAAATTAAAAGATGATATTGAACTTGTTGATGGTATTTATGATGAGTTTTCACGTGAAGATTATCTTGCTGGTAATCTTGCTCCAGTCTTTTTTGGAAGTGCGTTAAACAATTTTGGAATTAAAGAGCTGCTCGATACGTTTGTTGATATTGCCCCAACTCCTGTATCTCGCGAAACTACTAAGGGAATTATTGAACCAACAGAAAATAAGTTTAGTGGATTTGTATTTAAAATTCATGCAAACTTAGACCCTAAGCATAGAGATAGAATGGCGTTTATTAGAATATGCTCTGGCAAGTTTGAACGTAATAAATATTATCATCATGTTCGATTAAACCGTGATATTAAATTTCCAAATCCAGCTTCGTTTTTGGCTCAAAGCAAATCACTTGTTGAATCAGCGTTTCCCGGTGATGTTATTGGGTTATATGATTCCGGAACATTTAAAATTGGAGATACTCTTACAGAGGGTGAGAATTTTATGTTTAAGGGAATTCCAAGATTCTCTCCTGAAATATTTAGAGTAGTTCAAAATAAAGATCCATTCAAATCGAAGCAATTAGAAAAGGGCTTAAACCAACTTACAGATGAAGGCTTAGCCCAACTCTTTGTTCAGCCCGATACTAACCGAAAAGTAATTGGTGTTGTTGGGGAATTGCAATTTGATGTTATCAAGTATAGATTATTACAAGAGTTTGGTGCAACTGTAGAATTCTCTCACATGAATGCCTATAAAGCTTTCTGGTTAAAGTTTGATAATGAGGAAGATATTGAAGAGATAAAAAGACTTCGTTCAAACTCACTTTATATTGATAAAACTGATGAACTTGTTTTTATCGCTGAATCATCATTTGCATATAGCAGGGCACAGGAAAAAAATTCTAATGTTGAGTTCTTATCACAAGTTGAACATAATGACCAAACTATAGAGTTGGATTATTAATTGAAATTTTGCAAAGGATTCTAAAAAAGAGTACTTTTAAAATTATTTTTTAAGAAAGGTTTTATTTATGGGTTACGAATCACGAGATTATAATAGGCAAGCAGGATTTGGCGGGTTTAATTTATTGCCGCCAATTATTAAGCAGATTATAATTATAAATATTGTAGTTTTTTTAATTCAATCACTTTTTGAAAATATCATGTTCGGTGATTATCCTGGTGGGTATATTCTGAGTAGATACTTTGCCTTAAATCCATTTGGACAAGATTTTAATTTTCAAATTTGGCAAATATTTTCTTATCAGTTTATGCATGGTGGATTTATGCACATATTCTGGAACATGTTTATGCTATGGATGTTTGGAAATGAAATAGAAAATATAATGGGTTCCAAAAAATTTCTATTCTTCTATCTCCTTTCAGGAGTTGGGGCAGCAGCTTTCCAACTACTTCTTGCTCCATTGCTCTCAAGCCACTTAGCTTATACTATTGGTGCATCTGGTGCTGTATATGGAATCATGATTGCATTCGCACTCTTTTTTCCAGATAGAAAAATTTATGTCTATTTCCTCTTTCCTGTTAAGGCAAAGTATATAATTGCTTTTTTCGTTTTGATGGATTTTATGGCAGTTGGCAATACAAGTGTAGTTGCTCACTTAGCACATATTGGCGGCGCAATAACCGGATTAATATTTATAATGCTTGATAAGAAAAACAACTATAATATTGATAGTCTGTTTAATAAGGTTAAAAAGAGTGCATCAAATTTTACGGCTAACAGTAGCAAAGGTTTCAGAAAACCGAGTGGTGGCATACACTTTGGCAAGAAAAACATACAAGATGCTGAGTTTTACGATATCAATAGTGATAAGAAAAAAAGGCAAAATGCTACTCCCTCTGAGATAGATAGAATACTTGATAAAATTAGTGAGTCGGGGTATCAGAACTTAACTGTGGAAGAGAAAAAAATTCTTTTTGAAGCGAGTAAAAAGAAGTAAAAGTTTTAATAAAAAGAGATTAAAAATAATTGATTAAGACTAAGATTAATGGGTCTGATATCTTTTAATCTGGTACTATAGAAAATGAAATATATAATATTTAGTCTATTTATTATTTTAACCAGTTGTGATGGCACAACACAGCCTTCTCAAAAAGAGGTAGCACAGCTATATGTTGATATTATTGTTGCCGAGGAGATTTACAAAACTGATATAGATTCAATGAAAATTGCTGTTGATAGTTTATATAAATTCCATAACATAACTGAAGAAGTTTATATATCTTCACTCACTGACTATAAAAGCGATGAAGATACGTGGAATGCTTTTTTCAATTTAGCGGATGAATATTTGGATACACTTAGGACAATAGAGAAAAGAAAATAGATTCCCTATTTGTTTTTTGCAAGAACTATTCTAATTTTACCATAACTAATGAATGAAGGGAGATTCTCTTTTATCTCCTTTATTTCAGTTTTCCCTTCAAGAATCTCTTTTCTAATTAACTCAATTTCATGTTTCTTAAGTAATGAAGTAATTTCGGTTTTAGGCAAATATTCTAAGATAGTCTCTATTTGCATTGATATTATTGCCTCTGGTAGCTTTGAAAGTGTAGCAATACTCTCTAACGAGTATTTTTTTTGAAGTAAAACAAATGTGTTTTGAATACTTTCGGGCAACTCATTCTTAACTTTTGTTTTTTCATATCGGTCTTTATTTTTTAACTTGTGTTCTAATATCACTTCGAGAATATCCTCACCTATTTTATTAAACATCCATTGTGTAAAACCATTAAGTGATAACAATTTACTTGGTGAGCTTGGAAGTTCTTTTGCCACCTCCCTCAAAATATTATCGTTACAAATAATCTGTTCAGATTGTGAAAATTTCTTTGCGATTCTTTTTCGTACCTCTTTTAATAGATTAAATATTTCTAATTGAGAATTATAATTATCAATATTGCTATTTATCTCTTTATTATTATTCTCTGGTATAGCAAATATATCTTTACCTCGTTCTGTTATTGCTAATTGAGAGTCAAACTTTTTAGCTAAATCTTTATTGATAAGTATATCAATAGTATCTAACAAATCATCTTTTTTGAAATGTTTACAAACTCCATAATTTGGATTGTTTTGCAAAATAGAATGCTTAACAATACCGAGCAATATCTTGATTAAATCATTTTGCCTAAGTCGCCCACCTGCTTGGTGAATTGTATCAATTACAATCTCTTCAAGGTACTCTATTTGAGGTCTGGTTTTATAAGTTTCATCTTTGCAGTTATCACATTTGCCGCAAGAATACTCTGGCAATTCCTCTCCAAAATAATTTAAGATTAATTTGAAACGACAATTATCAGTGAAAGCAAAGTTACGCATCAAATCTAATTTGAGTTTTGCATTCTCTTTTAAGTCGTAAAAATGCTCAACATCAATTACTAAATTGGTTGGTGCAATCCGCTCTCCCACAAGTCTTACCGATGGTTTATCTAATGGAACGCTATACTCTATAACTCCTGGAATGGAAAGCCTCTTTAAAGATTCAACAATATCTTTTTGATTTACAGAGAGCTTTTGTGATAGAATGCTAATATCTATTCTTTTCTTTTGCACAAAAATGGAGTTACTAAAATCTCGCAGCAATTGAATGAGTAAGTCTTTATTTAAACCTTGTGCAAATTTATCGATGAATGTTCGTAAGTCATCTTTATCAAATAAAATCTTGATAAACGAATAGCTAATATTATTGGCAGAAAAATCTAATAGATTGTTTTCGTCAAGTACAGATAGGGCAGCGTTCATCTTTGTTTGGTTAATCTTATTAGTCGAGAGTATATTGATAACGTTATTATCTAATAAAATTCTTCTATCATAACTACTTCCAACAGCAATTTTTGCACTGTTACATATTGAATTGTAAACTGTTTTAATCTCATCAATTGTTGGATAACTATTATTAATGAAATAATCTTGGATGTGATAATCCCTATCCTCATAGAATAAAAATACTTTTGCAGTTTTACCATCCCTACCGGCACGCCCAATTTCTTGATAATAATTTTCGAGTGATGCTGGAATGTTGTAGTGTATTAACAAGCGAATATCCGATTTATCAACACCCATTCCAAATGCGTTTGTGGCACAGATTATCTTTACTCTATCATTCATAAAATCATCTTGAATCATCCTACGTTGCTCAGGCTTAATGCCAGCGTGGTAATAAGCCGATTTAAGTTTATTAAAATTTAGGAACTCGGATAACTCTTCAGCAGCTTTACGTGTGGAGGTATAAATAACAGCCGGCAATCTATTGTTTGAAACCAATTCCAGAACCTTCTCCTTTTTCCTACTTGTACGCAATACATTTAAACGCAAATTATCTCGTTCAAAACCTTTGATAAATATTCGAGGATTATTAAAATTAAAATGTTCCACAATATCACGCCGTACTTCAGGTATTGCTGTTGCAGTGAATGCTGAAATATTGCTATTACCAATACTATCAGCAAATTCAATAATTCTTCTGTAACTTGGTCTAAAGCTATGTCCCCATTCACTTATGCAATGTGCTTCATCCACAAAAATATATTTTGGGTCTAATAATTTTATCCGCTCTGCAAACTGAATGTTTTCGAGCCGTTCAGGAGAAATATATAAGAGTTTCAATTTTCTATTTTCTAAGTCGCGAAATACTTGCTCAACTTCTCGAAAATCCATTGTGCTATTTATGTATGCAGATAAAATCTCGTTTTTATTTAAGCTATCAACTTGGTCTTTCATCAGTGCTATCAAGGGTGAAATAACAATCGAAAAAGTTTCGCCAAGCAATGCTGGAATTTGATAGCAGAGTGATTTACCTCCGCCAGTAGGCAGAACGGCAAGAACATTATTTCCATTTATTATTGATTGAATAATTTCTTCCTGCCCAGGACGAAACTCTTTGAAACCAAATATGTTTTGTAGTATCTTTTGCATTTGTACGATTTAATTACCAATAATTTCATTTAAACCAGCAATTATAGTATTTAAATCTTCAGGGCTTGCATGACTAATAAAATTACCAATTCTTTTAATGGATAAAGTTCGTATTTGGCTAATCTTCACCCATGATTCTTTAGGCAAGTCTTGTGTGGTTAGTTTAAATGTAAGTGGAAATCCTGCTTTTTGTGCCTGACTCGTAATTGCTAATCCAATTATTGTACCTGACCGTTCATTAAATATATTTTCACTGATAATTAAAATTGGTCTAAAGCCAGTTTGCTCATTGCCAATTGTAGGATTCAAATTTGCCCAATAAATATCTCCCCTTAATATTCTTGCCATTCTTTAATCTCCATATCCATCCCTTCTTCTGCCAAACTCGTTTCTTCTCCAGAATTCAATTTAGCACATTCGTTTGCAAGACGAACTTTTGAAATTCTTTCAATCTTATCTTTAACAGCTTCTTGAATAGCTCTGCTTCTACTCGGATATATTTTTTTTTGTACTAATCTATCAACTTGTTTTAATATAACTTCATCAATTGATATTGCAATTTTTGCTACTGCCATAATTTATCTCAATTTATAATGAATCAATAATACACAAAAAGTATTACTAATGTCAATACTTTTTGTGTTGTGTATATTAAGAGTAATTTTTATTATTTTTAATTTTCAAAATGAGTTTAAATATGAATGCAATAGAAGTAAACGAACTAACAAAAATATATAAAGGTGGTAGAAGTAAAATTGAAGTTAAAGCACTAAACAATTTTTCGCTTTCTATCTCTAAGGGTGAAATATTTGGATTGTTAGGACCAAACGGTGCTGGTAAAACAACTTTAATTAAAACTCTACTTGGTATTGTATTTCCAACAACTGGCTCTGCTACAATACTTGGCTCGGATATAAGTAATTACAAAATAAAAAATAGAATTGGATTCCTTCCGGAAAATCATAGATTCCCAAATTATTTAACTGCTGAAGAAACATTAAAATATTTTTCACAACTTGGTGGGAACAGCACTAAGAATATTGATAAACGAATTGATGAACTCTTGCTCTTAGTGCGAATGAGCGAATGGAAGAAGATGAAAGTGAGTAAATACTCGAAAGGAATGATGCAGCGTCTTGGTTTGGCACAAGCTATGATGAACAATCCGGAGTTAATATTTTTGGATGAACCTACTGATGGTGTTGACCCTATTGGGCGAAAAGAGATTCGTGATATTTTAATTGACTTAAAAAATAATGGAACTACAATATTTCTTAATAGTCATTTATTATCGGAAGTTGAATTGGTTAGTGATAGAGTGGCAATAATGAATTCTGGAAAACTTCTAAAAGTTGGAAGGGTGGAAGACTTAACTACAACAAAAGAAGCCTACATAATTGAAACTGCAAACCCTATTGATTCCGACTTTGTAAATGCTAAGTATATGAATACTCCCTCTGCTAATACTTCGTTTAAAAATATTAATGTTAAATTAGAGAGTAGTACTAAGTTGAGTGTAAACGTGAAGGACAATTTAGAGTTGAATTTTGTTATTGATAACCTTAGGAAAAATGGAATAAATATTAAAACCATATCAATTCAAAAGAACTCTTTGGAAGAACTTTTTGTTTCACTAATTACTGATGAACGGGGGGGGACAAAATGAAAAACATTTATACGCTATCTTTGCTTACGTTTAGGGAAGCTCTATCAAAAAAAATATTTCTCTTTTTCTTTTCAGTTTCAACTTTTGTGATTGTTGTTTTTGCACTCCTTTTTGCATTCATCTCACCAGAGTCTTTTACTGACGGATTTGTAAGTAGTACAACTACGAGTTTTGATAATTCAATTGCAAACGGAATAAAATTATTTATTATTTATCCACTTTATGCAGGTGGTTTATTTATTTCAATTTTCTCAGTTTCAGGATTTATTCCATCATTACTTGAAAAGGGTAATATCGATTTAATCCTTTCAAAACCAGTCTCTCGCGACCAAGTAATTCTTGGCAAGTTTTTTGGTGGCATAGCAATGGTATTCATAAATATTTTTTATGCTATATTTTTCTTGTGGCTTCTTATTGGTTTAAAATTTAATGTTTGGGATGCTTCATTTTTGCTCTCCGCATTTACAATAACTTTAGCATTTGCATCACTATATTCGGTGATTATTTTACTCGGAATTATTACCCGAAGTTCGATGCTGCCAATGGTAATTTCATATCTTACATTTTTTATTTTCTCTCCAATTCTATCTTCGCGAGATACTATATTTGCTTTCGTTGATAATAAAATAGTTAGCGGAATATTTTCGCTCCTCTATTATTTAGTTCCGCAAACCTCCGATTTGTCATCAATAAACACAGATTTAGCTGTAGGAAATTATATCAGCAGTGCTCTGCCACTATTTACTTCAACCGCTTATATAATTCTAATAATTGGTTTAAGTATTTTTATTTTTAGAAAAAAAGATTATTAAAACCGAAGGAAATAAAAGATTTTGATGGTATAGAATTTGCAAGTTGATTACGTTTCAAATGAGAAAATAAAATTTTAAAAAGGAACAAAATGGCTGAAAATACTGAAGTTACTCTTGATGATTTATTGGGAGAACTTGCCCAACCTGAAGAAGTAGATAAGATTGAGTTAGTAGCAATAATTGGTGCTGGCGTTATGGGGCAGGGAATAGCACAAACAATTTCTTCATCAGGAATTGATGTTTTGATGATTGAGAAAACTATAGAAAATGTTGATTTGGCAAAAGAGCATTTAATTAGAAATATGGAATATGAGATTTCTCGATGGGCAATGACAAAGAGCGAACTGAAATCAATAATGAGTAGAATACAATGGTCTTTAGATATAACTGAAGTAAGGGAAGCTGATTTTATAATTGAAGCTGTTGAGGAGAGCTTTGAACAGAAAAAACAGATATTCTCTGTTCTTGATAGAGTTGCAACTCCAGATACAATTCTTGTTTCAAATACTTCTACTTTAAGTTTAACAAAAATTGCAGAGTCAACAAAACGTCCGGAAAAAATAATTGGAATGCACTTTTTAAATCCAGTTCCAAAAGTAAGCTTAGTTGAAGTTGTAAAAGCATTAGAGACTTCTGATGATACAGTTGCACGCACAAAAGCTTTTGCAAAGAAAATAGGGAAGAAACCCATTGAAGTTTATGAGTATCCGGGGTTTGTTACAACAAGAGTAATTGTACCTTATTTAAATGAAGCTATGTATGTTTTGTTGGAAGGCATTGCATCCGCAGAAGATATTGAAGTAGCTATGAAACTTGGATACAATTTACAAACTGGACCTTTGGAATTAGCTGATAACATTGGTCTTGATGAGTTGCTTCACTGGATGCAAGAGTTGTGGAATGCACTTGGAGAACCACGTTACCGTCCGTGTCCCATCCTTCGGCAAAAAGTTCGTGATAAGAAACTTGGTAAAAAATGTGGTGAGGGTTTTTTCAAATATGATGAAGATGGAAATAAAATTACAGTTGAGGATTAGATGAAAATATTAGTTTTAAATTCGGGAAGCTCTTCTATAAAATATCAATTTATTGATACTGGCAATAGAGAAGTGCTTGCAAAAGGACAGATTGAAAGAATTGGAATGAGTAGTGCTGTTTTAACTCATATACCAAAAGGGAAAGAAAAAATAAAAATTGTTGGTGAAATTTTAGACCATACTATTGCTATAGAATATGTTTTGGCTGTTCTACTTTCACCAAATCATGGAGTTATAAAAGATAAAACGGAGATTGATGCGGTTGGGCATAGAGTTGTTCATGGTGGTGAAGATTTTTCAGACTCTGTATTAATCACAAATAAAGTGATGGAAGTTTTAAAGGAGAATATCGAGTTGGCTCCGCTGCATAATCCAGCAAATATTAAAGGTATAAAAGCTGCACAGTCGCATCTGCCAAACACTCCGCAAATTGGAGTTTTTGATACTGCGTTTCATGCTAAAATGCCATCGTATGCATATCTTTATGGAATACCGTACGAGCTATATCGGCGTTATAAAATTAGACGTTACGGATTTCACGGAACCTCACATCGGTTTGTATCAAAGAAAGCTGCAGAATTATTAGGAAAGCCTTATGAGGAATTGAAAATTATTACTGCTCATCTCGGTAATGGAGGCTCACTTGCTGCAATTGATAAAGGAGTTTCAGTTGATACTTCAATGGGGTTCACTCCGTTAGAAGGATTGTTGATGGGAACTCGCAGTGGTGATCTCGACCCATCAATAATTACGTATGTTATGGGAAAGGAAGGTTTAGATGTGCGGGAAATGAATGCTCTTTTGAATAAGCACAGCGGATTGATTGGTGTTAGCGGCGAAAGTTCCGATATGCGTGAGTTAGAGGAAGCTGTTGCTGAGGGTGATAGAAGGGCTAAAATGGCATTTGACCTTTTTACTTATAGAATTAAAAAATATGTGGGTGCTTATATTGCTGCAATGGGTGGTTTAGATGTATTAGTTTTTACTGGCGGAATTGGTGAGAATTCTATTGAAGTTAGAAAAGCCGTTTGCTCAAATATGGAATACCTTGGTTTGGAATTAGATTTAGAGAAAAATAAAATTGTTAGAGAAGATATGGATATAGCTGCAAAAAATTCTAAAGCAAGGATTTTAAGAATTTCAACAAATGAAGAATTAGTTATTGCTCTTGATACAGAAAAAATTGTAAGAGAACATCTTGAAAAATAAAATATTTTTATAAAATTCCATTTAACCAATTAATACTTCTTTTGATAAAATTAAAAAGTGGGTCTATATGGATTTTAGTGGGTAGATAAAATATTCCTACAACGACATTTATAATAATTCCACTATATTCTTAAATCTTTTTTTTATGTGAAAGATAAACTCTATGATTTTTCTAAAAGGATGTATTCCCATTATTTGTACCCATCTTATTATTGATATTACCACCATCAATATCATAAGTTCTCAAAGGTAAAACAACCTCAAGTAGAACTCTAAGCTACGACAGAGTAATAGACGGTGCTTTTTTTTCAATCTGATTTTCAGGTGCCAAAGAAAAAAGTGAGATAGCATACAAGTTAAAATGTGATGATTCCACCCCTGGATATTTTCTGACCTAATACTGATCCATACCTAATTCACTTTTTGTTTCTTTCCCGATAAGTCGGGATACTATTGCCCATCTAAGCCCACTTAACCAGACGAAGGTTTCCAGTTTTGTGTTTTCCGGAGTGTTGCTAATATAATAATACTCAAGCATTTCAACTGCCAACTGTGGTTTTGTTTTAAATTCAACATACTCTGGGAATTTATACTTTTTTCTTCTTCCCTTGTAATCTTTAATAAACCATTTTTCATCTGTTTATAATTCCTAAAACTTGTCATTCCGTCATGCTTTTAGACAGTTTACCCCTTCGGGGGAATCTCGCTTTGTTTTTTAGATTCCGGCTAAAAAATTGCCAGCCTGCCCCTTTGGGGGAATGACATGCTTTTTTTATAATCTCCGTAGCTCCGTAGGAATCCCCTTGGGAGAGTCTCACAGACATCTCCTAGTTTGGCTCGAAGAGTCATGAATGTTTCATGTGCAAAATGGACAAATGAAGAAGGTTTGGTCTAATCGTGGATTTTCATTTATAGCCTTCATTTTGTAATTAACGCAACAGTAGTAAACTTGGATAACTTATAAAATTACATACCCATTAAAAGTGTTTTCTTAAAAACATCATCAGCGGAATTAAAATCTTTTAAATAGAAAATCTTAAATGAGTTCCTATTATTTACAAGCCAGCTAAGGGTTATCTTCATTCTTCCCAAATCTTTTGCAGTAGGGTTTTCATCAATGTGTGATTGATTATTATAATAATCTACAATAGATAACTCAAAAATATTTTCATTTTCGCAAGGCAAATTTTTAATTAATAATTTGCCATCAATAAAAAGAATAAAATCGAAGTTAGAGTTAGATGTAATTTTAATAAGTGCATTTGCTTTGTTCACTGGTTCTGCAATAATGGATGCACGATTTAGTTGATTCAAAATCTGATTTGTGATATCTCTTATCTCCGCAGCCTCTTCATATTTTTGTTGCTCCGATAGTGATTTCATTTTACGGAGAAGTTTATTTACAGCTTCTTGATTTTCACCAGATAGAAAAGTGTATGCAGAGGTTAGCTCGTTTCTGTAATCTGCATTACACGGGTAAATACAAGGGGCAACACACCTTTTAATGTCAAGCAAATAACATTTTTTCCCACGCTTCAATTCTTTATCGGAACACTCACGCAATTGGTATGTTTTGTTTACAATATCAATCAAATTTTTGGAAGTCTCTCTATTGCTGTATGGTCCAAAGTAATCGTTCCCATCAAACTCTATTTTAGAAACAGAAGATAAGTGTGGGTAGTCGTGCGTCTGTTTTACTTTAATGAAATATTGCTGTGGATATTTCTTAAGCATAGTGTTCATAGGGGGTTTGTGCTTTTTAATTAGTTCACCCTCCAAAATTAAAGCACTTAATTCAGAATTTGTTTGGATGTACTCCAAGCTGGATGCTTTACGAACAATCTGTTTTGCCTTCCTTGTAGCAGTATTTGAAAAATAGTTTGCTACTCGCTTCTTAATTATTTTAGCTTTCCCGATATAAATAATTTTCCCTTTTGCATCTTTGAATAGATAGACTCCAGGAGTTAAGGGAGCTTTTGCAAAATCAACTACGAGTTTCTTTTTAATAATTCTTAGGTTAGATTTTATAGGAGCAACTGATTGGTAGGCAAGCAACTGATCCAAAGTTGAAATGTTTTGGTCCTTCTTTAGTTGAGTAATCATTTTAATTAACAACTTTGCAGTAACCATTGCATCTCCCAAAGCCCTATGTACATTCTTATGTTGTATCCCAAAATGTTTAACAAGATTTCCGAGCGATTTGCTTTTTAATTCAGGATACATTTTTCGTGCAAGTTTTAATGTACATAAGCTATTCATTTTTGGAAGAAGAATATCAGCCCGTATAAACTCGTGTTTTAAAAAACTAAAATCGAATGGGAGGTTGTGTGCCACAAGTACAGAATCCCCAATAAAATCAAGCACCTCAGAAGTTATATCTTCAAAAAAAGGAGCGTCGTGAAGATCTGCATCAGTAATGCCAGTAATTTTTGTTATATAATATGGAACAAGAAGTCCAGGATTAATAAAGGTTTGATAGGAATCTACAATTTCCAAATTCTTTACGTGAACAATTCCTATTTCAATTACACGGTTTTTTTTACCCGAACCACCTGTTGTTTCAAAATCGAGTACTGCAAATTCAGTTTCAGATGTTGAGATGTTTTCTATTTGATTTGACATAACTACTATAATATTTTAAAATGTTATGTAATATAGTTACATCTAATAAAATATTTTTAAGGCAAAAGATAATTCTGCTCAACTCTGTTTTCAGTGGTTAGTATGCCACATATTTGGCGATTGAGGTTCAATTTCAATTCCAGTCTTAATTATTTCTGCTACAAAAGGATTGTTATAATTAAAATCTTTGTTAGATATTGGATGTGGTTCTATTCCTAAATCAAAATCAGAAGCAAGTAACGTTAGTTTAACTTGTAAGTCGAAACGTTTGTCATCCTCTAAATTATTTATCACTAATTCTAAATCAATATCACTATGGAATTGTTTTTTTTATTATAAGAGGCAAACAGGTATGCTTTAAGCAAATTGGGATTATTCTTTGCTAAATAATATATATGTGCACTTATGCTTTTTATCCATAACCTTAGTTCTTTAATTTTAGTAATCTACTTGGAAGTAAATTCATGAGTGCATTTTTTTTGAAAACTATTTTTATAATCATTATACATTACACCCTCAAATTTAAAACTAAAAAAGGAAGTCAAAAACTTCTTTTTTTTGCAAAAACAACGAGACTTCCCGCAACATCGGGACGACCTCCTGCGTGACAGGCAGGCGCTCTAACCAAACTGAGCTACGACCCCAATACTAACTTCAAATTTCAAAAAGAACGAATATAAAATTACAAACATTTTTTATTTCTATGCAAATAAAAGTTTACAACTCTTTTGTACCAAAACAGACTCCCACTGCTTTAGCAGCGAGAACAGCTTGGTCAGTTGGTTTTACTAATTTCTGATGTTTAATTGCATTTTCAATAGTTACACTTTTTACTTCATTTCCTTTAAGGGCAACCATACGTCCAAATTTCTTTTTTATTACTAAATCAATTGCATACGTTCCAAATTTAGTAGATAGAATTCTATCAAATGCTGTAGGTCCGCCTCCACGCTGCAGATGTCCTAAAATTGTGTAGCGAGTCTCTAATCCAGTGTTATCTTCAATGTTTTTAGCAACAACAGCCGCCACTCCACCAAGCTGAATTGGGTCTGTTCTTTTTGCATCTGTTTTCATTACTACAAGTTTACCACCTTTGGGCTTTGCACCTTCGGCAACACAAACAATGCTATATTTTTTCCCCATCATTGAGCGGCGTTTTACTTTCTCATAAACTGCATCCCAATCAAATGGCATTTCCGGAAGTAGAATTATATCGGCACCGCCAGCTAATCCGCCATTAAGTGCAAGCCACCCGGCATATCTTCCCATTGTTTCTATTACCATCACTCTATGATGTGCGGATGCAGTAGTTCTCAATCTATCGATAGCTTCTGTAATAACATAAACTGCTGAGTCGTGACCGAATGTTAAATCTGTAGCTTCCAAATCGTTATCAATTGTTTTTGGAACTCCAACTACATTCATTCCAAGTTCAGATAGACCTTTTGAAATGTGCATTGTTCCATCGCCGCCAATTGCTATAAGTGCATCAAGCCCCCATGCGTCATAATGTTCAATAGCCTCTTTCGATTTATCAGTAATTTTAATTTTGCCTTCAACTTCCACAGGCCAATGGAAGGGGTCGCCTTTATTTGATGAGCCAAGAATTGTTCCACCGATGGAAAGAATTCCTGAAACGTCTTTATCGTAAAGTTGAATTGCTTTACCAATTACAAGTCCTTCAAAACCATCAAGAATTCCCATTACTTTTAACCCATGGTCTAATGCTGGCTTGGTAACACCACGGATTACCGCATTTAACCCTGGACAATCACCACCACCTGTTAAAATTCCGATACGCTTTATTTGCTTTCTCCTCGGCATAAAATCCTCACTAATGTTCTAACTATTTATTAAATGTATTTTTGAACTGTTTTAAAATGAATTTTAGAAACTTTTTTTATCTCTTCAAACGAGTATTTTTTAATGAAGAACTTCACAGTCTGCTCAACATTGTTAGAAGCACCTTTGGGAAAATCGAATAGATTATTTTTCATTTTAATAAACCACCAATTAAATGTATCTCTTGCAATAATAGATGCTGCAGCAACTCCAATATAACTTTCAGCTTTTGGTATTTGTAAAATATCAATATTATTATCGGAACTATTACTTGAAATGTTTATTGGTCTGTTGCTAAACTTATCTACTATTACATTATTGCAAGCAAATTTATTAAGCAAGTTTGAGATTGCTTTTGAATGAGTCCAAGTGAGCAGTGCATTTAAATTATTGAATTTGTTGTAAAGTTCATTGTATTTTTCAGGATATAGTGGAATAGTTTCAAAGTTATTTGGGAATTCAGTTCTAATCATTTTTGCAATTTTAGTAATTTGAACTTCACTTAAATCCTTACTATCCCTTACTCCTAACTGTGTTAGTTTAATTTTTACTTTTTCATCAACATAAAAAGCCGTCGTAACTAACGGACCAAAAACATCACCCTTGCCAGATTCATCACTACCAATATATGATTTTGGCTCATCATTTTTTTTATTCATAAAATCAAGTTGATGCTGCTCAAAAATAATCTGATTTATTTCAGTATATAACAAAGAATCTCTGTTTCCTTGAAGAACAACTTTCACCCCTTTTTTTCCAAAATAGGCTTGTATCTTTATTTTATCTCTATCGCTGGATGCAGTAAACTCATAGTTGTATTGCTTCTCATCAATTTCTGTGCAGCTAATTTTGCACTCAACTAATTCAGTTTTAATTGAACTAATTCTATTATATGAAATATTTTTTATATCCAATCTTTTCAGTTTAATTTATTAAAAAAGTAAATATACAAAGAATAATGCTTTTAGTTTTAGGTTACTAAAGAGATTTTTATTATTGTTTTCAGTATGTTTTATAAAGTAAAAAACAATATTTAAGTAAACCCTAATGCGATAAATCGCACGTGAAAAGGCAAATGTAAAACGTGAAAACATTGTAGTTATACCGACAATGAAATATCTGTGAGAGTCTCACAGACTTTTTATTATTATTGACTTATCGCATTTTTTATTTTTCAAGAAAAGAATTTTTGTTTAAAAATATCTTTTTTAAAAACACGCTGTTATCCAGTACTGCGGGGAATTTGACAATCAACACTATATCTATATATTCTACTTAAAAAAATGATAAGTGGTAAAAATAAATTGGAAATAAAATATATACTCCTTAAAAATAGTTGTTTCTTATTCCCTGCATTGTTTTTGTTGTTTTCATGCAATGAAACCGAACCAGTAATAGCCGAAATATCTCCAGTTTACGAGCGTCCTAATTGTGATAGTCTTTATCAAAGGGATGATGGAGAAACAACTTTTTATGAAACTAACCCAACGTACTTTGATACTTATGATGATTCATGGTTTTGGCAGATATCAACACCTCACGAGGAAAATCTTGATACAGCTTTGCTTTCGTCAGGAATTGCATCGCTTGAAAAATCTTCTTCAATATTTAGCCTTATTATTATTAGGAAAAATAAAATTGTTGTTGAAAAGTATTTTAATGATAGCGGTCCGCAGCAAAGTAACAACGTACATTCTGCATCTAAGAGTATGCTTTCAGCTCTGTTTGGAATTGCTATACGTGAGGGTTTTATTGAAAATTTAGATGTAAAGGTTTCACACATTTTACCTGAGTATTTTAATGCGGAGGATGATTCGAGGAAATTGGATATCACTTTAAAACATCTTCTTACTATGTCTGCCGGTCTATTTTGGATTGAAGATGATACAGAATATTTAATTGAAAATTGTGAAAACTGGGTAAGAGCTATTTTAGAGCAACAACTTGTTAGTTTACCTGGTGAAAATTTTAATTATAGTACTGGATTATCGCACACGCTTGCAGCAGTTTTAACTAAAGCAACAGGGCTAAATCTATGCGAATTTGCACACGAGTATCTCTTTAATCATTTATATATAACTACGGAGCATTGGGGTAGAGACCCGCAGAAAATATCTTCTGGTGGATATAATTTTTACATAACGCCAAGGGAATTAGCACGCTTTGGGCAATTGTATTTAAATGGAGGTGAATTAAACGGTACAAAAGTTATTCCATTAGATTGGGTTAGCAGTTCTCTAAAAAAACAGATAAGAGTGGATGATATATATTCATACGGTTATTATTGGTGGCTGCGCGAAATAAATGGATATGAAATTAAAATGGCTTGGGGGTACGGCGGTCAGTTTATAATTCTTATTCCTAAAATGGATATTGTTTTAGTTGTAACTTCTGATACAAAAAATAATTATGACGAACCTGATATTGAAAAATTTATTGCAGATTATTTAATCCCAATTAAACAATAGGAATAATTTGCCGTAGCGAAGTACAAATAGATAACGAATAATCCGCAGTTATTGTTCACATTTCACTTACAGTTTACCGCAATATGAAACCGTCATTATTGATTTTTGCACACTTCCAAAGGAATGCCTTTGGCAAAGGGGATGTCTGTGAGACTTCTACAGAGATGTGAAAGATTCCTGCTAATCCCGCAAGGCGGGAAGGGAATGACAGGCTTTTATGAATTATAAACAGATAAAAATTAGTGTTTTCATATTTTTACTAATTTACCTAACTTTCGCAATTATTTTAAAATGATTCCTTTGAATATTGGGAGGTACTATGAGGAAAAGTTTATTTGTTCTAATTCTTCTTTTTTTATCACTATCTGTATCAAGTATTTCGGCTGATTACGACCTTGCCACTACTGGTAAAATTGCAGGACGCATTACTGATGCTGCAACTGGAGATGCACTTCCTTTTGTAAACATCATAGTAATGGGTACAAACTACGGTGCTGCATCAGATATTGATGGTTATTATTCAATTCTTAATATACCACCTGGTACTTATGAAGTTAAAGCCTCGGCTATTGGATTTAATTCAACCCTTGTAAAAAATGTAAGAGTTTCAATTGATTTAACAACAAATATAGATATTACCCTTACTGAAACTTCTGTTTCACTTTCAGAAGACGTTGTTGTTATTGCTACAAGACCACTTATCCAGAAAGATTTAACGGCTTCTACTGCTGTTATTGGTGATGATATAATTAGAGAGTTACCTGTAACTGACTTGGGCGATGTGCTTGCACTTCAAGCAGGTATAGTAATTGGGAACGATGGTGGAATACACATTAGAGGTGGTAGAGCAGGGCAAGTTGCATACCAAATTGATGGTGTACCTGTAACCGACTCCTATGATGGCAGCAGTGTTGTTGAAGTAAACCAAAATGCTGTGAAAGAGATGCAAGTTATTAGTGGTGCATTTAATGCTGAGTATGGGCAGGCGCTTTCTGGTGTAATCAATCTTGTTACCAAAGATGGTTCTAATAATTTCTCCGGTTCTATTCAAGCCTATAGCGGTGATTATATTTCAAACAGAACGGATGTGTTTTGGAATATTGATGAATTCTCTCCCATTACTGTGGGCAATATTGAAGGTAGTTTAAGTGGACCAATTCTGAAAGATAAATTGTATTTCTATACCAACATAAGATATTATCAAAATCTTGGATATTTATATGGTAGAGACCAATTTGCTGTTACTGACTTTGCTGCTGAAGTACCTAATTCTGGTGGTGCTGATTATTGGTTTATTGGTGAAAATGCTGATGGTTCTTTTTATCAGTTAGACTCAGCCATAACAGATAAGTATGTCTCTCTAAATCCATTTAGAAAATATTTTGGACAATTGAAGTTGACCTATATAATTGGCAGTGGGATGAAGTTAAGTTATAATTTTATTGGTGATAGACAGAGGTATAAAGATTATAATGAGGGGGCAAAATTAACACCTGGTAATAATTTACAACGCTTTAGAGATGCTAGCACACAAATCTTAAGTTTTAATCATGCTATTTCAAGCAGTAGTTTCTATACTATTAATGTTAGTTATTTTGATAAAAGATACAAACACTATCTTTTTGAAAATATTTATACTGGAAATCCGAATAAACCAACTGAATATGTGGATAATACTTTTCGGCAAACTCCAGCTTATAGTTATAATGTTGGCGGCACAGACAATAGCAGATTTGAAAGATATACAAAAACATATTTAGCTAAATTTGATTGGGTTTCGCAGTTAACCAGGCAAGTAAATCTTCAATTTGGTACTGATTATAAAATGCAGGAAATCTATTTTCACGATATAAATTTGGTAGCAAAGTTGGATGAAAATGGGCAAAGAGCTTTCCCTTACAATGTTGAAATTCCTCCAATATCTTCTGTTGATAACAACGAGTATCTTCATAATCCTACTGAATTTTCTGGGTATGCTCAAGTTAAAATTGAAGCTTTTAATATGATTATCAACGCAGGGTTAAGGTTTGATTTGTTTAATCCGGATGGTGTTGTACTTGCCGACCCAACAGACCCTAATTATAAAAACCCATTAAGACCAAGCAATAAATTTAATGATGATAATGGCAATGGTATTATTGACCCAGGTGAAACTATTAAAACAGATGCCGATAGATTGGCGTACTGGTATAATGATGCTACAATAAAAACACAAATATCACCCCGTATTGGTCTTGCTTTTCCTATTACAGATAAAGGAGTAATTCACTTTTCATACGGTCACTTCTTCCAATTGCCGAGATATGAGTTTCTATATTCAAATCCGGAATTTGAGTTAGGAGTTGGCTCTGGAAACTCGGCTCTATTTGGCAATGCTGACTTAAGACCGCAAAAAACTGTAAAAGGTGAGATTGGTCTTCAACAGCAAATTGGAGAGTTTTCTGCTATTGATGTAACTGTTTTCTTTGAAGATTTTAGAGATTTAACAGGAACTCAATCTGACGAAATACTTGTATTTGGTAGAGCACAAAGTTATAGTCGCTATGCAAATTCCGATTTTGGATTCTCGAAAGGATTTGCATTAAAATACTCGCAGCGTATTACTGGTGGGTTGGCAGTTAATCTAGATTACACATTTGCAGAGACAAAAGGTAATGCTTCAAACCCAGCCGATGCTCGTAATGCAGTACTTGGTGGTGCATTACCAGAAACAATTATTGCTCCCCTCGATTGGGACCAAACTCATACTTTGAATGTTTCTGTTATTTATGCAAAACCGCGCGAATGGGGGTTCTCAATAATTAGCAACTTCTTTACAGGGCAACCTTATACCCCAGGTGTAAACAAATTTACACGTGTAACGCAAAATGCATATCCAAGAAATAGTGATACAAAACCAACTAATTTTAATATAGACGTGCGAGCTTATAAAGATTTTGTAATTGGTAAAAATTATATTTCAGTTTTTGTTCGTATTATGAACTTGCTCGATTGGGAAAACCCTACTGGTGTTTATGGTGATACTGGAGACCCTTATTATACTATTTCAAGTACCGAGGCTGCACGTATTAATCCGAACATGTATTATAATACATTAGATGAAAAATTTACTAACCCTACTTTCTTTTCTCAACCAAGACGAGTTGAATTAGGTTTATCATATAATTTTTAAAAATATTCAGGTATAAAAATGATATTTAAAATATTCAAAATTTTTATTGTGCTTTCATTTGTTGTTTCTCTGCAAATTGCTGCACAAGGTAAGGGAGATGCAACTCTTAGAAAAATTGGATTTCATACAGGAAACAGAGTTGGAATTTCTTTCTATAATGATGGTGCAATAACTGGTTTCCGTCAAGGAGTTGATATTAGAGGTGAGTGGCCACTCGGTTCAGGCGAAAACTATATTGGTGATGTTACGCCATTAATTGGTGTTGAGTTTACTAATACAAATGGTAAAACACTTCAATCAGTTACAATCTCACGTGGTCCTCGATATAGGCAAGGTAATGAGCGGCATCCAACTGCCGGTTACTTCTGGGGATGGGACCCAATTCCTGGGTTTCTAAATCCTAATGGTGAATCTGTGGCTATGAGTCATTTACAAGATTCGTGGCCAATTGGCGGATGGGCAGACCCTGGTGGTTTTCCTGATGTAGTTAATTATGTTGATGCAGATGGCAATACAGAATGGTGGGGCTATTTTGGGCGTGGGTTAATGCAGGCAGATCAAGAGAGTTACTTTATTGCTGATGATCAAAATGATGATGAATTTAATGGAGTTAATGAAGCTAACGAAGCCACGCTTTGGATTCCAGATAGCACAGATTTATTGCGTCAAGGAATGGGTTTGCAATATATCCAAAGAGGATTTCAATGGGCAAGTTTTCTCGCAGAAGATGTTGTTTTCTGGTTGATGGATATTAGAAATGAAGGTACTGAAAATTATAGACGTGCAGATTTTGGTACAGTTGTTGGTACACTTGCTGGTGGCGATGGTGATAGTGGTGATGATCTTGGTTTTTTTGATACTAAAAGATCAATTACTTATTCTTGGGATAGTGATGGAATTGGAAACAAGGGGCAAAAAGTTGGTTATGTTGGTTATGCCTATTTAGAATCACCAGGTAATCCTTTTGATGGAATTGATAATGATGGTGATTCAAAAGACCCTTCATCACCAATGTTTAGTTTCCCAGATTTTCTTGAGAGAAATTTATCTGCTGGTGATAAAGTTGTACTCATAGAAAAAGATACTTACAAAAGAACAATCTATACACTTGGGTCATTACCCGATACTGTTTATTCTCTTGGAGAAATGACTGTTGTTGAAGATGGTGTTCCTTTGAGAGAAGGGCATATTGGAAAGGTTATAAATGGTGTTGCAATTCCCGACTCTACTGCTTATGACGGAATTGATAATGATTTGGATGGTTTGATTGATGAAAATGAATCTTTACATATATCTTCGAGAGAGGTTAACAATCAAGAACCGGTAAAATATATAAATTTTCTTACAGGCGAGGGAGTTAATGATTTATTAATTGATGAAAGAAGGGATAATGATATTGACGAAGATGGCGATTGGGCTCCTGACTCGGATGATTTAGGACAAGATGGTTTAGGACCAGATGATGAAAATTATCCAGGACCAGATGCTGGTGAAGGTGATGGAGTACCTACACAAGGTGAGCCAAACTTTGGTAGAACAGACCCTGATGAATCTGACCAAATTGGTTTAACAGCATTCAATTTTTTTGGAATTGCTGCTTCTCCAGATATGTCGAACGATTCTCTTTTATGGGCAAGAATGACTCCTGGAAGGTTTGATGAAATTCCTCCAATTCCTCAGGACGGTGATTTTATTTATGCATCGGGGTACTTTCCTCTGATGTCGCAAACAATTGAACGCTTTTCTGAAGCATTATTATTTGGTGAAGATTTAAAAGATATTCAAAGTAACCAGAAAATTGTACAGCAGATATACAATTCAGGATATAAGTTTCCGCAGCCCCCAAGAAAACCTAAGATTACTATTACACAAGCTGATGGTGATGTAGTTCTCTATTGGGATAATGGACCTACTGAGCGTTCAAAAGATTTTATAACAAAGAAAAAAGATTTCCAAGGTTATAAAATTTACAGAACTACTGATGCCGGTTTCCGTGATGCACGTTCAATAACTAATGCTTTCGGTGTGTTATCATTCGATAAACCAATTGCACAATATGATATTGCAGATTCAATTAGCGGCTTTTACTATCCCAGTGCTTCTATGTTAGAGCAAGTTGGAGGTACTACTTACTATCTCGGTGATAACACTGGTATTATTAATAGATTTATTGATTCGACAGTTACGCCAGGTATAACTTATTATTATGCAGTTTGTGCTTATGATTCTGGTGAAGAGGATTTAGAGATATTCCCTTCCGAAAATTCTAAATTTATTTTCCGCGAAGCCTCCGGAAATATTATAACAGATGATAACACAGGATACATTACTCCAGGTAGAAGACCTACCGGATATGACAAAGCCGATTTGCTTAGCTTTGATAAGAATGATACATACAAAGCTACTGGAGAGATTGTTGTTGAAATGATTGATGATGCAGCTATTAACAATAACTATTCGTACCAGCTTACATTTCGTGATACTGCTCTACAAGGTTATACTCAAGATTATACTTTGATAGATTTACAAACTCCTGATACTGTTTATATTCCACTATCTAATAATACTGAAATAGTTAACCCTGGTGATTCTATTCAAGTGCCAACAGGAACAGATACGGTTTATGTAAATGGAAAACTCGTTGAAGTAAATTCCGACTATTATGTAGCACCTTATGATACGCTGATAAATAGGGATACTACATTTATTGGAAATACAGATATTGTTCAAGGCTTTAGATTGCAAATCTATAACGATTGGGAGATTAAGTTAGATACATCCTACTCAGGATTTATTGATATACCAGATACATCTAACGCAAATTATACATTTGAGGTATTTACAAATGGTTCTTGGCCAAAAGATAATGGTATTGCATTTCCTAATGATTATGAAATCCAATTTTTCGATTCTAATGTTGGAATGTCTGTTCCCGATTCAATAGGTCTTGCTGGCTTAACAAGAATTCCAGCTACTGAAACCAATATAAAAGTACTCAGTAAAACTACTGGAAAAGAGGTTGATTATGTTTATCTCTCTGGTGGTAGTTTAACCACTTTTTATAATATTTGGTTTAAAGAACATATTGGAGGAAGTTACGTTAGAACATGGAAAGTTGTTATAAATTACTTGGAACCAGATATTCCTTTAGAGACTAAAGGTAAGTTGATGCTTACTACAACGAAACCCTTTAGCAGAGCGGATGTTGTTACCTTTAAAGTTAAAGGTCCTAGTATGGATGAATCTGGTAACGCAACTAATCTCGATTTAATTAAAGTTGTTCCTAACCCCTACGTAGTTACACATAGAGGTGAAGCAGCATTATTAAGCAGCCAAACAAGTGGACGTGGAGAGAGAGAAATAAGATTTACTCGTGTTCCGCCTGGTTCTAAAATCTCAATATTTACTGTTCGCGGCGATAAAATTCGTACACTTACTCAGGATGAACTTTTTGTTGGTAATGTTTATTGGAACTTACGAACCGAAGAAAATCTTGATGCAGCTTATGGTGTTTATATTTTTGTTGTTGAAACTGAAAATGGTGAAAAGAAAATCGGCAAATTTGCCTTGTTAAAGTAACGGAGAAAGATAATGAGAATAAAATTATTAATCATAATGATAACTTTTTCGGTGAGTTTATTTGGGCAATCTAAAACTGGCTCAACTGCTGCACCGTTTTTAAATATTGGAATTGGACCTCGCTCTATTGCTATGGGTGGAGCATTTGTAGCAACTGCTGATGATGTTTCATCAATTTATTGGAACCCAGCCGGTGCAGCACGTATGAATAAAAGTGGGGCTTTATTTGCTCACTCAAAGTGGTTTGCAGATATCGATTACAATTGGGCTGGTACAGTTGTAAATATGGATGATGCTGGAGTTATTGGCATCTCTGTTACTAATCTTGATTATGGAGATATGGAACTCACAACCCTAAGTGAACCAGAAGGAACTGGTGGAACTTTTACTGCTAATGATATGTCAATTGCAATTACTTATGCAAAAAATCTTACTGATAGATTTTCGATAGGGGGTAGTGTAAAATATATTTCACAAAACATCTGGAATTCTTCTGCATCAACCATTGCTGTAGATCTCGGTGTTCTTTTCCATTCTGATATTTATGGTTTGCGTATTGGTGCTGCTATTACTAATCTTGGTGGTGATATGCAGATATCCGGAAGTGATTTAAATATTCAGCATGATATTGATAGAACAATTTATGGAAATAACGACCAAATACTTGCAACATTAGATACGGATAAATGGCCACTACCTTTAACATTTAAAATTGGTCTTGCAATGGAATTGATAGAGATGCGAGATCATAGAGTTACTATTGCTGCAGATGCTTTGAACCCCAGTGATAATGATCAAGCTATGAATGTTGGAATGGAGTATGAAGTTTTTAATATGATTGCATTACGAGCCGGTTATAAATCTCTATTCTTAGATAATTCGGAAGAAGGTTTAACTCTTGGATTTGGACTTAAATACGATTTTACTCCATCTCTTGGTCTATCAATTGATTATGCCTACCAGCAATTTGGAGTTTTAAAAGACACACAACATTTCTCTGTTGGTGTATTTTTTTAGTTCTATTTCTTGAACCCATCCCACTATTCGGGATGGGTTTTTTTTGTGGTTTTAGATATTCAAATGCCACTATCTAATTATTCTTTTTCCACTCTTCATATTTTTCTACATCTTTTTCCATCTCCTTCATAGCATCACTTGAGCGGAAGCGGGTGTAAAGTGCATCGTTCGATTTAATTTTGTTGAGGAAAGCTTTTTGAGCAGAGCCAATTGGGTACTCCATCAATACATAACATCTCCAATTTGAACCATCCTTTACAAACATCTTCTCTTTAACTCTGCTTCCGGTAAGCTCGGTAGAGACAATAACTTTTGTAGCTTGCGTAAATTGAGAAAGAAATTCTGAATTTTCACCTTCACCAACTTCTTCTTCAAATTTCTTTTGCATGCTGTTCACTTTAACTTCCATTGTTCTACCAACTTTTGCTCTCGCTTCTGTTTCAGCTTTGTTCAATGCTAAATCCATATCGCGAGAAGTAGCTGATGCAGCTTCGTAAATGTAGTTCTCGGCTGTGGGTGTATTCAAATACCATTCCGGAATATCACCGGTATCGGTTTCTGAAAGAGATTTTGAACCGCCGCACGAAATCATTAATAATGAAATTGTAAGTACTGTTAATGTTAAAAAAATGTTCTTTTTCATACTATCCTCATGTTAATTATTGTAAAAAGACTGTCTCTAATAATTCAATATTTTTATATTTTGAAACTTCATAGTTCTCAAATTTATCTACTGCAATAGTCTGGTTATTTCTATCCTTATATACAATCTCTATATTATGAATTCCAGGTTCAATTTCAATTTCGCCGCCATAAGCAAAACTTGGGAAGTAGTGGGCAATTCTTAAATCGGCATTCTCTGTAGCATTAATTAAAGCACCTGAAAGTAAGCGAGTTAAACCACCCCAATCACCTCCACCAGTTTTTTTATCTAACTCTTTATTTAATGCTTCATTTGCAATTGCTTTCGAGACTGTTCTGGCTAAACTTTTCAAATAGATAATTCCTTCCTCTCTCTTAAAAGTTTCAAAAGCTATATCTTCAAGGCTCTCAATTTTAAATAAATTCTTTTTATGTTTACCATCCACAAATACTTGAACAGTATGCACAATGCTTCCGCGCTTTTTTAATTTGGGAACAGCAAACTTAGCATGAATTCCACCTTCAACACCATACCAAGGAATTGTATTAAGCTCTTTCCAAATTCCATTTTCTAAAATTGAAATTACAATTAAATTTTTGAATGTATCTATTTGAAATATATACTCGTACTTAAGTGGGGCACGACCAGTAAATGTAATAAAGGATATTTTTGTTTTATCCGAAAAAGTTAAAAAGTTATCTAATTTCGGTTTGGGGAAAGTATAAAGTTCTCTTTGATTATCAAATGCATCATAAAATTTATCTCTTGAAATTCGAGCATCATCATATTCACCATCACTAATAAAAAGAATCATACTAATATAGTGGGCTAAGGCTGAGCTATAAAAATTTACTGGAATTTCTTCAACCTCTGTTTTAATTTCATCCGAATTTTTTAACGAACTAAACTCTTGCTCGTACTTCTGCTCAAGTGTAACAAATTTCTCTATTAACCTGCGTATCTCAACTAAAGCAGAGCCTCGCATACCTTCACGATAATAGGCGAGAGCCTTGAAAACATTGATGTAGAGATTTTCATAATCTTCGCCAGAGTAATCAAGTGCATTATCATTAAGTAACATTGAGGTTACACCTTTTGAGATGCTTTTAGTGTAGAGTTCTTCAATTGCAAAATCAGCCCGAGTTAAATTGGTAATAGCCAGCGAGTCTTGGTAGGCGTAGTGTTGGAGCAAACCTAAATCAATCCAAAAAAGAACGCGGTCTTTTTCATCGTAATGTTCTTCCTTACTTTTTTCTAACGATGCAACTGCTTCAGAAAATAATTCGAGGTTTACAAAGTTGTCTATCTCTTTATATTGCTCTTTGGATGTACTGATGCTCGAACATCCAATGAGAGTAAGTAAAAGTAGTAGTGTGATTATATTACGAATGCTAATCATCAAAGTAAAAATTAAAATTTGTAACCAGCTTGGTCAACAAGTTTTTTGATTTTTTTTGAATCCATCCAAACTTTTTCATTTGTTTCAAGATTTATCATTTCTAAATCAACTTGATAAAATTTTACAGCTTCGCCATCAAACGAATCGTTCTGAGTACTAATTACACCTTTAAGCATAAAATCTGCACCTGTTTCGTTGGCTAACCTTTTAGCTGTTTCCATTGATGAATACTGCTGTTGCTCTGATCTTTCATCTCTAATCTCGGCACGCTCGGCAGAAGAGGCAACAAATTTTACTTCACCACTATTTATTAATTCTCGTTCAATATCTTTCGAGAATATTTTTGTTTGAATATGCTCGGAAGAATTGTTTTTAATATTTCCAACAATAACTACGGGTCTTCTATCGTTCTCTTTTTTGAAATTAGTAATCCAACGGCTATCTAAAAGACCATCTACCATTTTTTTTGCAGTAAGTCTCGAGTCGGTATCATTCCATCTGCCGCTAAGGTCAACAGTAGTATCGGAAGAAGTCCTTTGTACAGTACGTGAAGAGCCGCATCCGGCAAGAAATAAAATAAGTGAAGTAATAAAAATAAATGTAAGTAAGTTTTTCATAGCAGCCTCATATTTTTTTAGCTTAAAATTAAATTATCTAAACTTGATTTATAAATATATAATAAAAATCTTAATAGTTTTTGATAATAAAAAATAATGCATTATTTTGTGTTAAACAAATCAAGGGGTCAAAAAGATGTATCTAAAAATTATTTCTTTTTTCGTTTTTTTTATAATTTCAAGTTGCTCTGCACAAACTTCGAGCAATCTATATCAGAGTCTTGAAAAAGATTATCCCGAATCAAAATATTTATCGGCTGTTGGAGAAGGGGATACCAGAAAGGATGCCGAGAAAAATGCAATGGGCAAACTCGCATTAATTTTTGAATCAAAGATTGATATGAGCCAAACCCTAAATGAACACTACTCGGAATTCTCCGATGCTGAAGGTTCATCGTTAACTTATGAATCGACAACAAAAAAAAGAACAAACGTTTCATCAAATCAAAAATTATTGAATGTAAAATATGGTAAACATAGCGTTGATGAAGTTGGGAATAATTATATTGTAGCATATATAAATAGACGAGAAACGGCTGCTATTTATGATGAAAAGATTGAGAATTTAAATTCCTCAATTCTCTCATTGGAGGCAAATGCGGATAATGCTAATTCAAAGATTAAAAAATATGCTGCATTAAATAGAGCTTCAAAACTTATGAATGAAAATCTTAGTTTGATGCAGCAGCAAACAATAATTTCTCCATATAATCCGGATTTTTCCGATAAAGTTGCAGCATATAATTCTATTTATCGAAAAAAAGGGGAAGCAGCAAATAGTATTACATTTGTTGTTTCTGATAGTAGTGAAGATATTAAAAATAGTTTGTCAAGTATTATTACTTCAAAGGGTTTCAAAATAGCAGCTAATGGAGATTTTTTAATTTCCTCTTCTCTTAAATATGAGGAAGTAGATTTAGGGCGAAAAGAGATATTTTATAACTGGTTTATGAATATTGAACTAACCGATTCTAATAATGAAATAATCTTTAACTTTGATAAAAGTGGTAGAGAGGGTGGAATGAGCGAATCGGCTGTTTACTCTCGTGCAAAGTACTCTGCAAATAAAGCACTAACAAAGGAATTTATTATTGGGTTTGAAAAATACCTTGATTCGTTATTGGGGATGGATTTCCGCAATGGCGGATAATCCGCCACGGCGGATTATGGTAATATTTTTGTTGCGTTCATGGCTTTTTTGCTGAGTTCTTCTACAGATTCATCTCTCCAAAGTTCTCTTTGCCACTGTGTGTAATCAAAAGGTTCTCTAATTATTAGAGATATGAAACGTTCTGCTTCTACGTTGCCAAGGTCATTAAATTAATGCTTTAATTCCTCTTTTTTTTATTTCTGTATCAGTAATCATTATAAATTCTCCAAAATAGGAATAAAATTAACAGGGTTAATTACGATAAGTTCTCTGGCTTTTGCCAGTTTCTTCAAAAGTTTATCATCTGTTGTTAAAAAATACTCTGCTCTTCCTTCTATAGCACAGGCAACATGAAGTGCATCTTTGGGTTTAACTCTAAAACGTGTTATTTCGGATGCTTTGTTGATAATATTCTTATTCTCCACAATTTTCTCAGTTGCTATTTTTTTCCATTCAATTATAGTATTTTTTCTTTCAATAAATGGATTTTGCATATTTTCAAATTATAGAATATGTGACCAGACTAATTGCAACTTTCCAGTCAGAATGTTTTTTTGAATAAATAACTTTGCTTCTGTTTCAAGTTTTATACGCATAAATGATTGGTCATCAAATGGTCTATTAAAAGAACAGTTGTCCAAATATATTTTCATATTTCACAATAAGTTTAATTTGTTGTTGGCAAAACCATATTTAATTTAATAAGAAAAGAACACTTTCCAAATTATAAAATATACGAAACAGAAGAAAAATATTTTTCAAACCATATCTATCCAAAATAATTGTTCTTACTAACCCACTGATTCATCAGTGGGAAATAAAAGAATAAAGAAATTGTAACCAGTTTACTGGTTTATACACAACGATAAATCTTGCTGCTCTCTTAATTCGCAAAAATATTTTCCTGTTTTCCGCACTATTTGAAAAAGCGTGGATAATAGTTAAAAGTGAAGTATTATCAATATATTTCGTTTGCTGTCGAGGACCATTCTTTAACAAATACTATGACCAAGGCAACCGAATAAGCAAAGTAGGCAACTGAAGAGTCATAGAATAGGTTTACCCAAAAACAATAAAAAAGTTACCCCATTTTTTCTTTTCCACTTCTTTTCCTCTTTAACTGATTCATACAGAAAAGGACTTAACTCTCGTTTGTGTAGCTTTTTGGTGTAACTCCTGATGTTTTAAAATATTGACAAACATCAGTCAATGGCGTATGTTGCATCATGAAAATTATTGAAACAACAATATTTACTAAAAAGGTTAGTTGAGGAGGAATTAAAATGAAAGATGAATTATTTGAAGAGCTTCAACAAAGCATAAAAGAGGGTGGAAAAATATTAAAAGGGGAAAAAGAGGCAGAGAGAGAATTTATTTATATTGCTCCTAACCCTAAAGAGATAAGAACACGTTTAGGTTTATCTCAAATTAAATTTGCACAGTTATTAGGTATTAGCCACTCAACACTACAGAATTGGGAACAAGGTAGAAGAAAACCTGAAGGACCTGCAAAAGTTCTCTTAAATATTGCAGATAAACACCCTTCTGTAGTTTTAGATACTAATTATTACTATTTGAGTAACAGATAATCCGCCACGGCGGACTGAAGAATGGTGTTATCTTTATGATTTTATTTACCATAATCCGTGGTGGCGGATCGTACCTACGCTACTAAAAGCTCCAGAGGAGCTATATTATGGTGATATTTATTCCAGAAAAAACCCAACTTTTATGGGACGTTAAATATTTTTAGAATACAAAAATAATGAGTTCAAAAGAAGTTACTTAAATAAAGCAAAAGTTGGGTTTTGTTTTCCCAAATAAAACAGAAGCAAAAATATTTAAAATTATTTTTGTCATTTTATTGAAAAAAGATTAACTTGCTATTTCAGTTATTATAAATAGAATAGCGTGTCTTAATAATACTGTAAATCAAATTAAACTTTAAAAATTAAAATTTCATTTAGGTTCTGTTTATAGGAGAGAAATGAAGAAAACTATACTTGATTATACTCTTAAAGTACGTATCCCATTAATTATCTTTGTTATTGCAGTTTCCTTTTTAACAACTTTCTACGTTTCTCGTCAGGAGAGGGATGGAGTTGGTTATCAGCCCATACAACCAATAGACTATTCGCACAAACTTCATGCAGGTGATTTGGGCATCGATTGTCAGTATTGCCATACGGGTGTTACAAAAGGCAAGCAAGCTCTAATTCCATCTACAAATATTTGCATGAACTGCCATACAATATCAAGGAAAGATAGACCGGAAATAATTAAACTTAAGAAGTATTATGATTCAGGAAAAATATTACCATGGAAGAGGGTTCATAAAGTTCCCGAGTATGCATACTTTAATCATAGCGTTCATGTAAATACCGGAATTGATTGTGAAAGCTGCCACGGAAACGTAAGAGAGATGGATGTAATAAAACAAGTAAAATCATTTACAATGTCTGCTTGTTTAGATTGCCACAAAGAGCCAGAGAAATTTTTACCATACATTGAAAATGTTAAACAAGGTCCGCGCTACTGTGCGGCTTGTCATAGATAAAGGAGAAAATTATTTTGCAAAATTTTATCCAAAATAAAACAGATAGACGTAATTTCTTTTCACTTGCTGGAAAGGGTACTCTTGGAGCTATGTTGTTGTCGGCTTTCCCGATTAAACTTTTAGCATCTACAAAATATAGAAAACTAAAAAAGATCAATATTCATAAACAAGCAGTATCTCGACAAGCTCGATAACCGGTATCTCGATAGCAGCGAGTGAGACAGGCTAAATAGCAGATAGTAGAATGCTGATAATAGAAAATCTAAAAAAAATAAATGTATAAAATAAATTATGTTAGAAAAAAACAAGAAATATTGGAAGAGCCTAAACGAACTTGAGAGTAATGTATCTTCTGAAAATAATAATGATGAATTTATGGAAGGTGTTACGGACGAGTTCAACATTAAAAGTATGAGTGGTTTATCAAGAAGGAAATTTTTAGGACTCCTTTCTGCATCCACAGCTATTGCTGCTACTGCATGTACAGATTATCATGATCAGAAGGAGATTGTTCCATACACAAACCGTCCGGAAAGCATTTTACCAGGTAAGCCAAATTTTTATGCTTCAACTTGTAGTGGATGTAATGAGGCTTGTGGAATTTTAATTAAAACACGAGAGGGAAGACCAATAAAAGTTGATGGAAATGATGAACACCCTATAAACAAAGGGAAAATCTGTGCTATCGGGCAATCCTCAATTTACAATTTATTTGATCCATCGAGATTGCAAAACCCAATAAAGTTAAAAAAAGAAATAAAATGGACTGATGTTGATTCGGATATTGTGAAAAGATTAGATGCTGTTGCACAATCGGATAAAAAAATTATTTTACTTACAAACCCAATTAACTCTCCAACAGAAAAAAAGATGTTGGATGAATTTAAGCAGCGGTATCCATCAACTGAAATTCATACGTTCGATTTATTTAATAATTGCAACAGAAAATATGGATGGTACAAAAGTTACGGAAATGCAGACCTACCATCAATTAAATGGGATGAAGCAAATATAGTTCTCTCTCTTGAAGGAGATTTTCTTGCGAAGGAAGGGAATTATATAGAGAATACAAGATTATTCAGTTCAAAAAGAGATTTTAAAAATGTTGATAGTTTTAACAGACTCTATGTTGTTGAAGCTGGGCTTAGTTTAACTGGTGCTAACTCTGATTATAGATTAAGATTGAAACCAGAAGCACAATACGATTTTGTGATGGCTCTTTTAAATGAAGTAATTAAGAAAGGTGCATCTCAAATAGTTATAGACTCTGGAGTTAAAGGTAAGTTAAGCAAATATTCTTTGGATGAAGTTGCAAGTAAAAATGGACTTGATTCAATTAAGCTAAATTATCTTGTTGAAGATTTAATTGCAAACAAGGGAAAATCGATTGTATATGCCGGTGATGTTTTATCGAGTGATGTTCATATTGCAGTTAATTTACTGAACGAGGTTCTCGGAAATAGCAAACTTTATAATTTTGAAACAGCTTATGTAAATACCGGAAAACAATTACACTTCCCAGATATTGAAAAATTAATTGCTTCGATGAACAACAATGAAGTTGCTGCTGTTATTCATTATGACGTTAATCCTCTCTTTCATTTTCCAAAATCATTAAAATATGAAGAGGCTTTAAGCAACATTAATTTTGTTGTATCACTTGTTGAAGAATATAATGAATCAACATCTCAAGATACTTACACACTTCCAATAAATCATTCATTCGAATCTTGGGGCGATGC
>JAKIUC010000053.1 GCA_021647785.1 Melioribacteraceae bacterium | reverse complement strand
TTGGTCTGCTTATTTATTAAATGCAAAGTTATATAACAAATATACGGATACCTTTGCATATATGCAAGGGCTTTTTGTCCTTAACACATTTGTTTTCAATAACTTAACTCAATTTGAGGAGACCCTAATTACAAAAATGCTCAAGCAGAAATCGATTTTGTTACTGATTTTAACGATGCCTTATTGCCTATCGAAGTGAAAGCCGGAAAAACTGGTACTCTAAAATCGCTTCATGTATATGTTGTGGAAAAGAAGTTGGATCTGGGGCTTCGATTTAACACTGACATTCCCTCAATTACTAAAGTTGACAATTCAATATTTATTAATAAGAGAAAGGAAAAGGTTAATTTTAATCTTGTTTCTCTTCCACTATACCTTGTTTCCAAATATAAAAGAATTCTTAACAAGGTAAAATAATTGAGCATTGATTACTAAAGGTGTAGATGATTAAAATGAGGGGAAGGGTTGATTTGTTTATAATCAAAACTTTTGGGGTTAACTATGAGTTGTTTTACTCGTAAAATATATACAAAAAAAATTGAACCATATATTAATAAAAATCTCATCAAAGTTATTGTTGGTCAACGCCGTACAGGCAAAAGCTATTTTTTACTTCAAATAATTGATTTAATAAAAGAAAAGTTCAAAGATGCAAACATAGTATATATTAATAAAGAAGATTTAGAATTTGAACATATTCAAAATTATTCGTGTAAATTAGTGTAATTCGTGTCTCATAAGTTTTTTTTAGGAAATTATCCCGCAAAATATCCGTGATTTTTTGATGAAATTTAAATAGAGATATAGTTGATTAGCTGAATTTGTCGAACACTACACGACATATTATATATAAATTTATCGAGTAGTATTTGACATATTAGAAACAATTCCACGCATTTCACTATCTGTTTTAAACGTGAAATAGAACCAACACTAATTGTACGATTAAAAAAGAAAGAAATTCTTGTTCTTACAGGAATGCGGCGTACAGGCAAAACATCGTTGTTAAAAATGTTGTTTGATAAAATAGATTCAAAGAATAAAATTTTTCTTGATTTACAAAATATACTTGACCAAAAAATATTTTATGCGATACCGGAATTCTGAATTTATTGTCAAGTGTTTCTGATAGAAGTTTATTGGGAAATGCAGTTTTTAATAGTTTGAAAAACTATGGTGAAATTAATTATTTTCAAAAACGCACGGGGTTGGAGATAGATTTTATACTAAACAAATCAATTGCATTTGAAGTTAAAACAACATGGGATATTTCGGATATCAAAAGGTTAAAGAGGCTTTCTGCACAATTAAAAACAAAAGAGTACTATTTAATTTCAAAAATTATTTAGAGGAAGATGAATCTATTTGCACATATCAAATATGAGATAGAATAATCTAATTGACATTTCAAACAGAAAAGAATATTATTGCACACAATAGAATAAAGTGTATTCAAGGAGAATAAAATGTCAATAATTAAAATAAAACGGAAAGTAAAATCTTCAATTCTTAAAATAAGAGAATTAGAGAAATTTAAGGGTAAAAATGTTGAAATAACTATTATTGAATGTGGGGAAGATAAATTAAATAAGAATGAAACATCTTCATTGGCCGGAGGATTAAAAAGTTATGGCAATCTACAACTGATAGAAAAAGAGAAAAACGCATGGGGAATTGCTGTAAGAGAAAAGTATGAAAATAGTTGATGCAAATGTTGTACTCAGATATTTGTTAAAAGACAATATAGAACTTTTTGAAAAGTACAATTTAGATTTTGCAGATTCACTTCTTGTTGCTTACTTCAAAATGGATAAATCTGAAATTATAACATTTGATAAAAAGTTAAATTCAATACTGGATAAAATAGAATTTTAATTTCTCATAATTTTATGAACAACTTTACAATAATAGGTGCCGGCATTGTTGGTCTTGCAACGGCGTTAAAACTTAGGGAAAAATTTCCAGAAGTTAAAATTACAATTCTTGAAAAAGAGGAGGGTGTTGCAAAGCATCAGACAGGGAACAACAGTGGTGTAATCCACTCGGGTATTTACTACAAACCTGGAAGTTTAAAAGCAAAAAATTGTGTAAGTGGTTACAAAATGCTTTTAAATTTTTGCGACAAACATAACATTGAATATAACCTCTGTGGCAAAGTGGTTGTAGCCACTGACGAAAGTGAGATAGAGTATCTCGAAACCCTTTACCAGCGTGGCGTTGCGAATGGTCTGCAAAATCTTAAAATGTTGAATAAATCCGAGTTGCTGGAATATGAACCACATGTAAAGGGTGTTGCTGGCATCCACGTTCCGCAGACTGGAATTATAGATTACAAACTTGTATGTGAAAAGATGAAAGAAGTTCTGCTCGCAAAAGGTGTGGAAATAAAATTTGGCGAAGAGGTAATTGGGATTGAATCTCAAAGTTCAATTCATGCAATTAAAACAAAATTAAATAGCAATGTGGATAACAAAAATTGTTTAGAACTCTTACAGAGGTTTTCTGATTTTACAACAATTCCCTTTCTTTTCAAGAGAGGCAAGGGTAAGTTCATTTTTAAAAACAAAATCCAAAAATCAATTTATTCAAACTATAACACTAATTTTATAATAAGTTGTGCGGGGCTGCAGTCGGATAGAGTTGCAAATTTAACTGAGAAGGATTTGAACGTTCGGATTATTCCATTTAGAGGTGAATATTTTAAACTGAAAGATGAAGCAAAGCATTTAGTTAAAACTCTTATTTATCCAGTGCCAGACCCAAACTTCCCATTTCTTGGAGTTCACTTTACTAATCTGATTGATGGTGGAGTTGAAGCTGGACCGAATGCTGTTTTCTCTTTTAAACGAGAGGGGTACTCTCGTACAAGTTTTAGTTTTAAGGATACATTCCAAGCATTTACTTGGTTTGGATTCCTAATGGTTGCAAAAAAATATTGGCGAACTGGAATGGGGGAATTCTACCGTTCATTTAGTAAAAGTGCATTTGTAAAAGCATTGCAGAAACTAATTCCTCAGATTAAAGAAACTGATTTATCCAAAGGTGGTGCTGGAGTTCGCGCACAAGCATGCGATAAATCTGGCGGTCTGATTGATGATTTTTATCTAATTGAAAAAGAGAATATTATACACGTTTTAAATGCACCATCGCCAGCAGCAACAGCCTCGCTGGCAATTGGTGAATACATTGCTGAGCGAGTTGAAAAGTTATTTGTTAAGTGAAACTATCTTAATATAGAAGACTAATTACAAAAGTGTTTTGATATAATTACAAATAAGCGTAAATATGTAGAAAAGCAATTACATGTATGAGTCCCCTCTAAAAAGGGTAAGAAATAATTTTGAAAATTTTAATATAATTAATAACTTCCTGATAATAAAATCAATAAATAATCAGCGAAGAAATGTTCAAGACCAACACTAAACATAGTGGTTCTCTTCAATCACTGGATGATTTAGATGCAACTTATAGAAAGAAGACCTGTACCGCAAAAGCGTGTAATAATACCCAAACAAAAGGACAAACAGTAAATATAGTTGTCTGTAAGACTCCCACGGAGAAACCGCCAATCATGAGAATAAACTAAATCTTATAACCGATATCTCTGTAAAACCAGTAAATGTAAATGATGATACAATTATAAATGAACGAATCGCAAAGCTAAAAGAAAAGACTTGTGCAAAAATTACTTATATCGTACTTATAATTTTCAACGAAATATTTCGGCAAAAATATCCCTCTTTTTAGAGGGGACTCATTATTAGATATTAAAATAAGTAGAAAAACTGTTGTGGGAATGAATGAAGATTAGCTACTTGGAAAAAACATTGGCTCTATATGTATTTTAGTGGATATAATCCGCCACGACACATAATCCATCACGGCGGAAAATGGAAAGAATTGTCGTATAGCTGCATCGCAGCGACATGTTAATAGATATTCTAACATATAACCGTTGTGGTTTTAAAAAAATCAATTTGTTATAATTGTAAAAAATGCAATTATGGTTGTAATAGTATATACAAAGTGATATTCATATTGACCCATAATTTTAAGAACCACAGATATGAAAGATTATTATTTGAAAAAAGAGTCGTGATTATTATATAGTTTTAATACATCAATTTATAAGAGGCAGTTATGAAGCTTAAATATTTCTTTTTATTCGGGTTAATATTTCTTTCGTTATTTCTGATAAGTTGTTCAGATAATAATAGCGTAGAAATTATAAGTTTCTCCCCCGCTGGAGAAACTACTCCACTCACATATATTCAAGTCCATTTTTCAAAATCCATTGCACCAACAGATAAAATTGAAAAATGGATTGGTGAAGAGTTAATTGAATTTGAACCTAAAATTGTTGGTAAGTATAAATGGACAAATTCGAAGACTCTAATATTTTCACCAGATTATCCATTAAGACCGAGCCAAAAATATACAGCAAATATATCTGACCAAGTACTGAACAACACCCAATACTCAAGTGATTTTGAAACCTATGAATTTCACACTCAATACTTTGATGCAATTAAAGCAGAGTATTTTTGGACACAAATAGAGGATGAAGATTATAGAATTAGTGTAAAAGCAAATCTGGTTTTTAATTATCCAGTGCTACCCGATATGTTAAAGCAGAATTTGAAAGTAACCATAAATGGAAAAGTAAATAATAATTATGAAATAATTTCGGACAAATCATCAAAAATAATTGCTGTAGATTTAGGAGAGATAAAACAAACTGATAAAAACCAAGATTTAGTAATCACAATTAAGAAGGGATTGAAATCTGTTAACGGGAAAATGCCAACTACAGAAACACGACACTTTTCTTATAGACTTCCACCCTTAAAGCGTGTTGCAATAACGGGGGTTTCCTCTGGGTACGATGGAACTAATGGATGGATATTCGTAAACACCACTCAGAAAATAAAACTTAAAGAAATATTGAAACATATTACACTCAAACCAGCAAAGGATATAAAAGTATCATCAAGTGAAAATGGTTTCAAAATAGATGCAGACTTTATGAAATCGCAAACAGTTACTTTAAGTATCTCAAAAGGTTTGCCAGGTTTATATGGCGGTGAGTTAGAATTTGATTATGAACAGATTGTAACGCTTGTTGATATTGAACCTGCAATTAATTTTAGTTCAAAAAAAGGGAAGTACTTACTGCTTGGTGGAAATGAAAACTTAGAAGTAAATACGGTAAATGTAAAAGGTGTAGAAATTGAAGTGGCAAGAATTTATAAAAATAATTTATTGCACTTCCTTAACAACTATTCGTACTACTACAGTGGTGATTACGATTACAATATTGCCTACTACTACGGGAATTATGGCGATGAAGTATTTAGTGAAAAGAAAAAATTAGCTTCAGAGAGAAATTGGCAGAACAGTTTTAACATTAATCTTAATCGTGTTTTAAAAGATAAACGAAAAGGGATTTATACTATAAGTGTAAGATCGGATGATAGGCGGTGGTTAAGCGATAGTAAGATGATTGCAATATCGGATATGGGAATTATAACTAAAAAATCTGAAAGTGATTTGATAGTATTTGTTAATTCAATAAGTAGTGCTAATCCTATTGCCAATGTTAAGGTTGAGATTATTTCATCAAAAAATCAAATTATGTTTAAGGGGAAAACAGATGAAGATGGTGTAATCCATTTTAAGAATATTAGAAAATCAATTGGTGAAACTGAGCCAATTTTAATCACTTGTGAATTGGATGATGATTTTAATTACATCGATTTAAGAGAAACAGAGATTGAAACATCACGCTTCGATGTTGGTGGCATTACACAGTATTCAAATTTCTTTAATGCGTTTCTCTATTCAGCTCGTAACATTTATAGACCAGGAGAGGAGGTTGTAATATCTGGAATTGTCAGGGATGAAAATATTACACTTCCGGAAGAACTTCCAGTTTATATTAAGGTTATCTCACCCACTGGAAAAATATTTTCAGAATATAAAAAGAGATTGAATAAGCAAGGTTCGTTCGAACTCTTTTTTACACTTCCTGATTATGCACAGACGGGTACTTACTTTGCTGAGCTTTATGTTAATAGCAAAGAGATGATTGGAAGCTATAAATTTAAAGTTGAAGAATTTGTTCCGGATAAGATTCGTGTTACAGTCAGTACAGATAAAGCAAAGTATTTGCCAAATGAAAAAATGGATTTTGAAATAGATGCTGAATTTCTATTTGGTGCAAAGGCTTCTGGATTAAAATATGAAGCCGATATTCAGTTAAAATCGAAAAAATTTAAAAGCAAAAATTATCCAAAATTCAATTTTGCGAATTCATCTGTAAGAGATCAACTTTATGAAAACTCATTTGTTGATGATGTTTTAGATGATAGTGGTAAAGGAGTATTTAGTTATAGAATTCCTAAAGCTCTTTCCAGCAGTGGATATATTCAAGGAACTGCATTTGTAAGTGTGTTTGATTTAACCGGTAGAACTGTAAACAAACCAGCAATGTTTAGAGTATTTCCAAAAAATCATTTTATTGGAATTCGTTCTAAGGGATATTATTACGGTGTAAATAGTAAACTCAAATATCAGTTTATTGCTGTTGATAAAGAGGATAATGTAATAAACAACTTTGAAACTATTGTTGAGTTAGTTAGATATGAGTGGCAAACTGTTTTGAAAAAGAGCAGCAATAATAGATTCTATTATGCCTCTGAGAAAAAGGAGATTAGTGAATGGAAAAAGGAACTTCTATTGAGTGGGAAAACAAATTATCAATTATCCGTTGATAAGAGTGGGCATTATGAGATTCGGATTTACAAAAATGGAAGTAAAGATTATCAAAAGGATGACTTTTATGTTTACGGATGGGGCGGTTCCACTGCATCAACTTTTGAAGTAAACAAAGAGGGAAAGGTTGAAATACTATTTGACAAAGAAGCATACGAACCTGGAGATGAAGCAACTATTCTTTTTACAACTCCATTTTCCGGAAAAATGTTAGTCTCATTTGAACGAGATAAAATTTATGATTACAAAATTATTGATGTGAAAAATAAATCAGCAGAATTGAAAATTGATATCACTGAAGAATACTTACCAAATATTTACATCTCTGCTACTTTATTTAAGGGGCATTCTGAAAGAAGTGAAACTCCATTTTTAGTTGGACACGGATATAAGTCAATAACTGTGGAGCAAAGAACGAATTGGCTTCCACTACAAATTGCAGCACCAACTAAAATAGAACCACGTACTAAGCAAAAGATTAAAATTAAATCTTTGCCGGAGAAGGATATATTTATAACTCTTGCAGTTGTGGATGAAGGTATTTTACAATTGAATGATTATAAAACTCCAGATGCATATAGCTATATGTATGCGAAAAGACCATTGAGTGTTGAGAGTTTTGATTTATATAAACTACTGCTGCCTGAGATAGTCAGTCAATCCAGTTTTACTGGTGGTGATGCACTTGCTAAGGAATTTAAAAAGCGAACTAATCCAGTAAAATCAAAGCGATTTAAACTTCTATCTTATTGGAGTGGAATTAGAAGTACTGATAACAACGGAGAAGTTATTGTTGAAGTTGACATTCCCCAATACAATGGTGAAGTAAGGTTGATGGCTTTAGCATACTCTGGCAAACGGTTTGGAAATGCAGAAGCAAGAATTAAAGTTGCCGATAAAATAATTATCGAAGCAGAAATACCAAGGTTCTTAACACTTGGTGATTCTTTGGTATCAAATGTTACAATCTTAAATCCTAATAACTTAACTGGTGTGTTGGAGATATCGCTAAAAGTAGAGGGACCATTACGAGTTGTATCCGATACGAATGTAAAACTTACTTTGGAAAAAGGTAAAAATACGTCTTCACAATTTCAAATAGTAACGAAAAAAGAAATTGGAGTTGGAAAAATCATCATTCAATCAAGCGGAGTTGCTAAAGTAAAAGAGGAAGTTGAGATTTCTGTAAGACCAGCATCTGCTTTAGTTACTGAAACTGGGGATGGTGTTATTTCAGCAGATGAAAATATAGATATAAAAATACCAAACGGATATTTGGAAGAGACTCAAAATACATCGATCTTAATAAGTAAATTCCCAACAATTAAGTTAGCGAAGCATTTAAGATATCTCGTTGGGTATCCATACGGATGTTTGGAGCAGACAACTTCAAAAGTCTTTCCACAACTATACTTTGAAGAGTTAGCAAAATTAGCTGCTCCAAAATATTACAAGACAAAAAATCCTAAGTATTATGTAATGGAGGGAATTAGAAAAATTGAATCGATGCAGCTCTACGATGGTTCATTCAGAAATTGGCAAGGTAGAAATAATTCTAATTGGTGGGCAACAGTTTATGCAGCTCATTTTTTAGTTGAAGCTAAGTCTGCTGGGTACAATGTTTCGGGAAATATTTTAGATAATGTTCTGAAATATTTAAGTACAAAAGCTAAGATGAAACAAGTGAAAGATAGAACCCAAAAAGGAAATAATAAAACTATAATAGAAAAAACTGCTCGGAAGGAGGTACTCTATTCGCTCTTTGTACTTGCCCTTGCAAAAAGATCTGATATATCAATGATGAATTATTACAAAGCACACCTTGATTTGCTTACAATTGACTCGCAATATTTATTAGCGGCTGCATACGGATTGAGTGGAAAGATGAATTCATTCTATGAATTATTACCAACTGAAACTACTACTAAGAAAATTAAACGCAAAAGTGGAGGTGATTATGATTCTGAAATACGAGCAAATGCTATTATGCTCTACACATTGCTCTCGGTTGATCCGGAGAATGAAAAGATTCCATTTATGGTAAAGCATTTATCAAAAATATCAGAGTCAATATACTCCACGCAGGAAAGGGCTTTTGCGATGTTGGCTCTTGGGAAAGCTGCATCACTGAATAGTGAAAGCAATGTAGAAGTAGAAATAATAATTGATGAGAAAACTATTGATACATTTGTTGGTGATAATCTGAGAGTAGAAGGTAAGAAACTTAACACATCAAGAATGGTTCTCTCCGCTGAGGGAAGTGGTAAAGTCTTTTATTCGTGGGAAACAGAAGGAGTTAAGATTGATACCCCAGTTGTAGAAAATGATTCTCATATTAAAATCAGAAAAAAATATTACAATTATAAAACTGGAAATGAGATTACAAATAATGTATATAAGCAAGGTGATTTAATTGTTGCAAAAATATCATTAACTGGTTTTGAACAATCTGCTAAAAATATTGTTATTAGTGATTTAATTCCTGCTGGATTTGAAATTGAGAATCCAAGACTACAATCAGGCTCTCAATTAAATTGGAATGTAAGGAATAAAATGCAAATTGATTACTTAGATATTAGGGATGATAGGCTATTGATATTTACAAACTTGATAAGAAAACGTACAACGGAATACTACTACTTATTGCGTGCAGTTAGCAAAGGTAAGTTTATCCTACCTGCTATTGGGGCAGAGGCTATGTATGACGGTGAGATTCATTCGTATAGTGGATATAAAAAAATATTAATTAAAAAATAAAATGGAAAAAAAATGAAAAGAGTTATAATAATAGTTCTGGGAATATTGATTTTAATTAGCTGTGAAAAAAGCAAAAAGGAATTTTCAGTTACTGAATTAGAATACGCCGATTATGTAAAAGTAGTAAAAAGAGCTGACTGGGGCTGGCTTCCATTAGAGAAGGGAAAAGAAGAAGCCACAATTAATAAAATTACTATTCACCACGGAGGTGTTAAATTTACTGCTGATAAAGACCCTATAGAATCAATTAAGAATTTGCAAAAATGGAGTAGAGCAGAAAAAGATTGGATTGATATTCCTTATCATTTTATGATTGACCTCGCTGGAAATATTTACGAAGCCCGCCCTATTAATTATCCAGGGGATACTAATACCGAGTATAACCCAACGGGACACGCATTGGTAGAAATAATGGGTAACTATGAAGTTCAAACATTGTCGGATGTACAGCAAAAATCACTGGTGGAAATAGTGGCATACCTGGCAAAGGAGTTCAGCGTTCCACTCTCTGAAATTAAAACTCATAAAGATTATTCGGAAACAACTCTTTGCCCAGGTAAGGATATCTATAAATATTTTCAAGATAGTTCATTTGTTAAAAGAGTTGAAATGAAACTTAATGAATCCGACTAATTCAGAAAAATATTTTAAACGAACTATTAACTCAAATATTTTTAGAGTATCCCTATCAATAATTCTGATAGGAATATTTCTTAACATTGCATTTCCACCACCACTACTTAAAGAGTATTCACAAGTTATTTATGCTAAGGATAGTACAATGCTCTCAGCATTTTTAACATCCGATGATAAATGGCGATTAGAAACTAAGCTCTCGGAAATTACGCATGAGATGGTGCAAGCAATTATTCACAAGGAAGACAGATGGTTCTACTGGCACTTTGGGTTTAATCCATTCTCAATTGTTAGAGCCTTTGTTAGCAATGTTAGTAGTGAGGGAAGAGTTTCCGGAGCATCGACAATAACAATGCAAATTGCTAGACTGATGGCACCAGCCGAACGCTCATACTTAAATAAAATTATTGAAATATTTAGAGCTATACAATTAGAGTTTCGCTTTAGCAAAATAGAATTACTGGAAATCTATTTATCCAATATACCAATGGGTGGAAATATAGAGGGCGTGAAAGCAGCGTCTTTACTATACTTCAACAAACATCCAAAAAAGTTGAGTCTTTCACAATCTGTTCTACTGACGGTTATTCCTAACAATCCTAACAAATATAGATTAGATATTCCTCACAAAAGTGTAGTTGAAAAAAGAAATAATTGGCTCTTAAAGTTTGGTAAGGATAATCTTTTTTCTGATGAATCTATTACAGATGCAATTGAAGAAAAAGTTGAATCACATCGGTATAGTATCCCTAAGATTGCTCCTCACTTTATTCAAATGGTAAAGTCTATTTCAAATGAGCGTGAAATATTTACTTCATTAATTCCTAAGACTCAATTAAAGAGTGAAAAACATTTAACTCATCACGTAAAAAGAAATTTAGGAAAAGGGATTAGTAATGGTGCAGTGCTAATAATAGATAACACAACAAAATCTGTTGTTGCTTATTGCGGGTCGTCAAATTTTTATAACAATAAAAATTCAGGACAAGTTAACGGTATTACTTCAATACGTTCACCAGGTTCTGCACTAAAGCCGTTGCTCTATGCAAAGGGGTTTGATGACGGAATAATTACACCTAAAAGTAAATTGCTTGATGTACCTTCAGACTTTAGTAGTTATACACCCGAAAATTATGAGCGTGAATTTAATGGCGAAGTTACAATACAATATGCACTTATAAATTCATTGAATGTACCAGCAGTGCGGCTGCTCCTTAAAGTGGGGTTTAAACCATTCGTAAATGTTTTGGAGGTGATAGGTTTTGATGAAATTAAAAGAAAAGAAAAAACTCTTGGATTATCAACAATACTGGGGGGGTGCGGAGTTACACTTGAAGAGCTTACCACTGCCTATTCGGTATTAGCAAACAAGGGTATTTTGGAAGCAAATAATTACTATAACAGGCAAGGTAGAGTAAAGGGAAAACGAATATTTTCAGAAGAAGCCAGTTACTTAATTTCAAAAACATTAGCATCTTCGGAGCGAACTGAATCTCCAAATCTTGTTTCATCAGTAAGTAAGCTCCCTAACATTGCTTGGAAAACTGGAACCTCGTACGGACGCAGAGATGCTTGGGCAATTGGATATAATAAAAATTATACTATCGGTGTGTGGATGGGAAACTTTGATGGAAAAGGTTCACCCTTTCTTTCAGGAAGTGAAATAGCCGTACCACTACTATTTAATCTGTTCAATTCTATCGATTATCAAAATTCTAATAATTGGTTTAAAAAGCCGGATGGAATATCAATGAGAGATGTTTGTAAAAATAGTGGTTTAATACCATCTGAGAATTGCACTGATATTATTAGGGATTATTACATCGAGGATATTTCATCAAATGAAAAATGTAATCACATAGATGAAATATATGTGAGTGCTGATGAAGCAGAAGCCTACTGTATAAGCTGTTTACCTGATGCGAATTATAAAAATATGTTCTATCCGTACTTCAAGCCAGAGTTAGCTCTTTGGTATAAGAAATCAGGAGTTAGTTTTAACTCACCACCAAAGCATAATATAAATTGCGAAGTTATGGGTGGTAAAAATGGTTTGAAGATTTTATCACCATCAGCAGAGTTTGAATATCATCTTGAGAAAAATGGAAATCAAGAAGTGATGCTTTTAGCAACGTCAAATATTGATGTGAAAGAAATGTTCTGGTACATTAATAAAAAATACTTTGGCAAAACAAAGTTAGGTGAAAAATTATTTTTCAAACCAAAGAATGGATTAAACAGCATCCTTTGTCTTGATGATAAAGGGGGAGAGAGTAGTTTGAAAATTAAGGTCAAGTTTTATTGAAGATAAGACTACAAGAACATCAATCTATTTCAACAAACCCTCATACTCAGCAAGCTCTGCATCAATAGAACCAATTAGTATTTTGGTTTTTACTTTTACAGGAATTTTCAAATCGTCATCTGTTAACCAAATTATAATTCTACCTTCTGTTTTGAACAACCCTCCTTCTACAATAACTGGCTCAACCATAATGCAATCAAACGTACCGGCTTCAACTTCAACAGTCTCTTTCCCTTTATAGATAACATCAAGCGGATAGACTTTTTTCTTGTAGAAATTATGGAGTTCAAATTTATCTCCAATTTCAAGATTTGAATAATCCAAAGTGCGGGCATAAAAAAATGATGAAACAATATCATTTACATTAGGAGGAATTTCATACGAGCCTTTACTTGTTTTCGCAATGCCCTTACGGTGGTCAAAGAATGCAGCAAAATCCATACTGAAGCCACCCTCGCGAACATGCTGTTCAAACCGCCAAGGGAATAGTGCTTTTACATCAATGTATGTTTCGTATCTATCGCGTACTTTATAAAATGGGTCAAAGCTAGGAAGTGAATTTACTTTAAATATTACATGATAAACATCGCGTCCGGCAATTCTTTTAATTTTCGGAATTTCCATAACAGCCACGCCTGCAGTAACAAATCCGTACTTAACGTTGAATGTTAATTTTTCACCAACAGTAAAAGCATTGTTCTCAATTGTTCTAAATTCTTTTGTTTGTGCAAAAGTGCTTACCGTCAGAATAATAAATAGAAGTATATGTTTCATTGTTCTCTCATTAAATAATGAATAAAGTTAATAAAAATGTTACAAAATTGAATCTATTTTATAGATGGCATAAATTGAAATTCAAATATTGCTGGCAGGAGATATTCAAAAGTTATGCCCAGATTTAATTGTTCAAATGGAGTATAAACTCAATAGCCATTATTCAATGTGGATGATTTAATAAATTAGTGTTGATAAAACTCTACAGGTTACTATCTCTTAGAAACAAAGGTATTATTTTTGATATAAAACCTTAGAAGAAGTTCTTTCGATTTTGTTATTCCTATTCTTGTTGTTCGAATAATATTTTGCTGCGGAATCTTTGGTGAATCCAGAATATAGATTTTGTTATCTAATAGATTACTCCCATTATCACTAAGGTTTATTGATAAAGCTTGGCAGAGTTTTGCCGGACCGTTTGTTAAGTTAACCAAATTTCTATGAGTAATTGGAACGTCTCCAAATCTGTGTCTTCCCATTATTTCAATATTCTCAATTGGTTCGAGAGCACGGATTAAAACTGCTGAACCCTCATCCTCTCTACCTGAAACAACATTGCAGCAGAAGTGAATTCCATAAATCTGATAGACATAGAGAAATCCATAAGAGTTAAACATAGTTTTATTGCGGTTCGATTTACCTTTAAATGAATGTGATGCTTCATCAGTGCTGCACAAGTATGCTTCTGTTTCTACTATTTTTCCAGCAAGCAATTTATTAGAAATACTTCGGACAAGAATTTTACCTAACAAGTCTTTAGCAAGTTGTTCTGTATTACGGTTGTAAAAATTGGAAGTTAATTTTTTATGTTGACTTAAGTCAATCATCCTCTAGCTTTCAAGCTCTCATTTTTGAATCAATTTCTGAAAGTTTGTTTTTGAAGTATTCAGTCCGCTCTGGTTGGATATCAATTAATGTTTCATAAATAGCTTTAGCCTCTTTGTAGTTGGCTTGGTTAAAATAAATTGATGCAAGAGTTTCCGAAACAAGTCCCTTTAGTGGTTTGAAGTTCTCCTTACTTTCACTTTTGTTTGAATCATTTGATGCGGAATCATCCTCATGATTAATTTCAATTTTTGCAGTTTTTAATTTGTCAGCTAATTCGGTTAAATCATCATCACTATTTTTTGAAGATGTTGGCTCAATATCATTTGTAGTGATATCAATGTTAGTTGAAAATGAATTTAAATAAAATTCTAAAGTAGCAGAATTATTTAAAAGTAAATTCCCTTTTTGAAATGCATCTTCTGCCTCTTCAATTTTACCGAGCCTAACAAGCAAATCACCCATCAAAAAAAATGGAGTAGGGTATTCTTCAAAGAGTTCAATTCCATTCTTTAAAATTGAGAGTGCTTTTTCAAATTCACCAGCACTTATTGCATCAAACGCTACTCTTGTAAAAAGGGGCGATTTATTATTCAATTCAAAAATTGCTTTATATTCATTATCTAAAATCATAATATAAATTTAACAATTTTTTATCAAAACTTGTTTTAAGGAGAGAGCAGAGACTGAAAAAAATCCGATAAAAAACATGAGATGAAAAGGGAGGGCTGTAATCTCTATAAAATAAATTGCAATTATAACTCCTGCTAAACTGTAGATAGTAAAAAGAATTTCCAACAGTAGCTGAAATGAAATTTTAGGCGTAGTTAAATATTTTTTTTGATTAACAATATCTTTATTAGAAGAGAATTTTGGAGTTCGGATAAACTCACTTTTCTTATTAAGTAAGCCCTCTAAAACTGCACGCGAATTATTAATAGCCATACCCATAGTACCAGAAATAAAAACAGGGAAAATTAAGCCACGCTTAATCCAATTTTTGTGAATACCTTTTTGAGCTAAAATATAGAGAAAGAAAGTGCTGATAAATGCAAGAATAAAAAGAGACATAAAATTAATAATAGAATTAAACTCCCCCCCATTCTTAATAAAAAGAAGAGGCACATTCAGCAATCCTATTAAGAGAACAAATGGAAAAATAAAATTATTAGTTAGATGAAATGTTGAGTAAAGTTTAATTCTTAAATTAAGTTTGGAACTCCAAATAGTTGGGAGTAATTTTTTTGCAGTTTCAATTGAACCTTTAGTCCAGCGAAATTGTTGAGTTTTTAGTGAGCTAATTTCGGAAGGCAATTCGGCTGGGGTTGTTACGTCTTTTAAGTAAATAAAACGCCACCCCTTAATTTGTGCTCTAAAACTTAAATCGAGATCCTCTGTAAGAGTATCGGCTTGCCAATTTCCCGCATCCACTATGCACTCTTTTCTCCAAATACCACCGGTACCATTGAAGTTAATAAAGAAGCCAGATTTATTTCTAACTTCCTGTTCAATTACAAAGTGACCATTTAAAGCAAATGCCTGAACCTTTGTTAGTAGAGAGCTCGTTTCATTCAAGTGTTCCCAACGGGTTTGTACCATTCCTATATTTTTAGAATGAAAACGAGGCAGGGTTTTTTGTAAAAAATTTGCTTGCGGAATAAAATCGGCATCAAAAATTGCGATGAACTCACCGTTGGCTTTTTGCAATCCATCCTTTAGTGCTCCAGCTTTGTATCCAGTTCGTTTATCTCTTTGGATGTGCTTTATATTATATCCTTCACTCTTTCTCAGTTTAACCAACTCAGAAACTATTTTGGAAGTTTCATCAGTCGAGTCATCAAGCACTTGAATTTCTAAGCTACTCTTTGGGTAATCTATTTTACAGACAGCATTGATAAGCCTTTCAGCAACATTCATTTCATTAAATAGCGGTAACTGTATTGTAACAATTTTGGATTTATCGATTGAAGTCTCTGTGAAAAATTTTCTCTTGAATTTATTATTATAATAGAGCATTATAAATCCGTTACTTGAAAAGATAAGTAGAATTGTAAGAGAGAACGTATAAAGAATTAAAATTAATTCAGAAAGTGGGAAGCTATCCATTGTGTAATTCCATAAGTAAATAATATCTCCAATTGTTTTTTTTTATTCCAAAGATTTAAAAAAGAGTGGACTCAACAAAACAGCATAAGCAAATCCATTAGTGACTGAGCACAGTCAATCAGTGACTAAGCGTTGTAAAACAGTGGCTGAGCGGAGTCTCCGAATGTCTCGGACTCCCTCGGAGGATGCCTTTGGCAGAAGTCACCAATCCGATACAACAGCCAGCAGTATATCAAAAACAACATTATCAATTGCTTCCTTAATACCTTCTTGCCTATTCGATGTATAGTTCTGCGAGGCATCAAAAGTTGCATAGTTAGAGATTCGTTTGTCAAATATTGTTTTCTTCAAAACTAAATCTTTATAAACTGCTTTTACATTTATTGTAATTCTTTTTGCTGTAGCTTTTTCATTATCGCCTGATACCACTTCGGTCCGCTCTGGCATTGAAAGAATTGTAACAATTAGAATGGCATCAGAATTTACTGAGTTTACAATTTGTAAAGTGTTATCATCAAAAAATTGGTCGGTAAGGTTTTGTGTGAAATCGTTACTCAAGTTTGGTTCACCGGAGCCACTCTTATCTTTAACTATAGGAATTGCAATTGTACTGAGGTGTGGCGGGACCGACGAACCAGTAAAAGAATAACTGCAACTCCAAAGTAGAGCAATAATTGTAATAGCAATTATATTATTAATATTAACTAATTTCATATTCTTTTAATTTCCTGTAAAGCGTTCGCTCACTAATTTTTAGTAATTGAGCAGTTAATTTTTTATTCCATTTTGTATATTCTAAAGCATGCTTAATAGCTCTCTTTTCCAACTCAGTTATGGGAACTATTTCATCAACATGAACGCCATTGTTTGTAATATTATTAAAGTTAAGTTTTGCAATATCCTTTAATTCCGTAACATCTTTTTTTATTTCAATCAATGCTCTGTAAATCATTTCTCTATCAAGAGCATCGGATGGTTTATCCAAATGTACAGGTAGATTTCTATTTTCTTCAAAAGTAACTGGAGGAGATAGAAGCATGTCGAATGACTCAGCAGTAATTTTCCCAGTTTTATTTAAAGCAAGTAGAGATTCAATAGTGTTTTTTAATTCTCTAATATTTCCGGGCCAATGGTAGCTTAATAATAAATCGGGTACATCTTCACTAAACTCAAACTCTGGCAGATTATTCCTTTCAGAGTAGCTTGTAATAAAATAATTTGCAAGTGGAAGAATATCCTCGGTTCTTTCACGCAGCGGTGGTATGGTTAAGGTTACAGCTTTTAATCTAAAATAGAGGTCATTTCTAAAATTCTTTTTTTCAACTTCCTGCTGAAGTGATTTATTTGTAGCTGCAATTATTCGAACATCAACGGAGGTAACACGCTCACTTCCAAGCCGCATAAATTCATTAGTTTCTAAAACCCGGAGTAATTTTACTTGTGTGGTAAGTGACATTTCTCCAATTTCATCGAGGAAGAGAGTACCTTTATCTGCAATTTCAAAATATCCTTTTCGTACATCAGTTGCACCGGTAAACGAACCCTTTTCGTGTCCGAATAATTCTGATTCAAGAAGTCCTTCCGGAATTGCACCACAATTTACATTTACTAATCTATTTTTTGATCTGTTACTTGCTTCGTGAATTGCTTTTGCAAATACTTCCTTTCCAACCCCACTTTCACCAGTAATTAAAATTGAAATATCGGAAGTTGCAACTTGCTGAATAATATCAACCAAATCTTTAGTTCTTTTGGAATTACCAATTATGCCGTGTTTATTTTGAAATTCTTCTGTTGTCATTATAATTTAATAATATAAAATACAAATTTACAAAAGGAATTGAATTTTAGCTAATTTTGATAAAGACAAATGACATTAAGACTGAATTACACGCATACCGTCATTTGTTGTTTTTGTTCTCTTTTTGGCTGGTTAAAAAAACTTCTAAAGTGTACTTAAATTACGTATAGTCTTTGTTGTGGGTTGTTTTTATATGTCAATTTTCCCATTCTTATAACTATCTTTTTTATCAACATTCAAAATTCCTTCTAAATCCACCTACCCTAAATGTTCTTTTTGAGAATTAAAAATTTCATAATGATTCTTGTGTAATGAGTCAAGATACCATAATATTGTAACAACTTTCAATTTACCTCACAAAATAAATTGGCAAAGCGTAAATGCATTCGCCTTGATGCTTGGGTTGGCTACGTGAACAACTACAACATTTAATTTTGCAACGGTTTGGCTATGCGTAGTGCGGGTTTTTGAAGCACCACACTTTCAATTTACTACTATGTCTATTTATTGCAACAATGCTCATATTTAGTTCCTAACCCGCATTAGGTATAGCCTTTGTTAGGCTTCGTATATTCTTATCAATATTTTATTTATTTCTTCTATATATTTTTCGTCTGGTTTTTTATTAACAACGGAATTCCTATAATCTGTATATAAATTAATTATTTCATTTTCTGTTTCATTATCCAATTTTGATAAATCTAACATCAAGGCATTATTTAAATCATTAGGTTCAAATTTCTTTAATCCATCACCGTATTCACGCCTATTATCACTAAAAATTTGTTTTGCTACATCTGTCAATAAATAAGCAAATAATAAATCAATATTTATTTTGTAAAAGAGGTTTGAGTTTGGGTAAATACAATGGAATGTTGTCAAATTACTTATATTTGCTTCATTGCGAATAAATTTCATACCATTTCTATTGAACACACCAACCCAAATAGGTGATGGAGGTCTATTTTCTAGAGAATACCAAGGTGTTCTTTTTGATGTTAAATATTTTTTGTCTATTTCTTCGTGTTCTCCCAATTTAATGTATTTTCGAATATTTTCTTCATTTTGCTTTTTACAAGCATCAATCAAATAAATATTTGCATCTTCATTTTTTAATTTTTCAAAATCATCATTTGTAAAAAATGGCGATGTTACATCTTTTGATTTTGTTATACAAGCCAACAAACATTCGTTGATGACTTTATATTTATTTGCTTTACTTTGGTTAAATGTAAAATATTCATTAGCTCCAGTTGCAATACCCCTAACAACTTTTGTAACATTCTTAAATGGTATTAAATCTTTATATCTTTCACTTTTCTGTTCTTGATAATATTTACGCCACTTAATATCTGGGTTCAATATTTTTGTCTCAAACTCTATTTTAGGAATATTCGGAAATGCTTTTAACTCTGAGAGATTATTAATATTTGAAAAAGAGACTTTCTGTGATGTGTTGTTTTTTTGAAGTAAAACAATTGCACTTGTGGTTAAAGCATCATCAAAAATATTTTCTTTAAAGTCGAAAATAATAATATGTCTTAATGCTTTGGATTTTAGTAAATATTCTTTAACTAATTTTCCATAGTCAGAATTTAAAAATTCTGATGGGATAATATAGGCTGCACGTCCATTTTCATTGAGTTGAAAAATTGATTTTAATAAAAACAATGTGTAAACATTTGTAAAACCGCTTAGATTAATTCTTAATCGATTTTTTATTTCTTCTAATGTTTTCTTGTTTTCATAATCGTGAAATTTAAAGTAAGGTGGATTACAAATAATCGTATCGTATTTATTATCCCAATCGTTGAAAAGGTAGTCTTCCAAGAAATAATTAATATTTGAAAAACTCTCAAAATTTTGTTTGGCAATGTCAAAAATAATTGGGTCAACATCAAAACTTGTAATGTTAATATTTCCCTTTCTTTCTAATACTAATCTTGAGAAAACTCCCAAGCCAAAAGCGGGTTCAAGTAATGTTTGTAGTTTTGGTGTATCCAAAATCCAATCAACCATTATTTGGGCAACAGGCTCAGGTGTAAAAAATTGAGCATATTTTTTACGGTGGGATATACTTGTTTGTTTTTTATATTCCTTTTCTAAAATCATATTAAAAATCTTCAATGTTCAATAATGATTTTAACTTTTCAATATCTAAATATGCAGTTCCTTTCTCGAATGAAACATAAAATAATAGTCGCCCACGTTCCATTTCTCTTCTAACACTATTATGCTCAGGTTCTTCAATTTTATAGGCAATCTGTTCTGTCTTTCGAGTATTTATTTTTATGGTTGTTTTATTCTGGTTTTTGATGTCTTTGCTTATTTCGTAGTATTCTCCTTCTTTTTCCGTTTCAGTTATTAGTGATAAAATATTTTCAAAAGATATTCCATAGGATTTATCAAAAAATACTTGGAAATAGTAATGTGGGACATTAAAAGTTTTAGCCCATTTGTAAACTACTTTTATATCTTCAATTTTTGGGGTTATGCTTAAATAATCACGTTTTTGAACAATTGAAATGTTTTCTTTTAACTCCTTAAAAAGTGCCGTCAATTCTTGCAACTTGTCGGTTGAGTTCCAACTTGGTCTTCTGAAACTAACTGCATTTATTGTTTCTTCGTTTATTCCGTTAAGTATTTCAATAAAATGTTTCTTTTTAGGATGCTCCAACAAATCAGAATATTCTGCTAAAATCTTGTCTCTAATTTCAATCGCTTTACTTAAATGCGTGGTTGTCCTATTTTGCATTTCATTTTCATACTTATCAATAAGAAATGCACTTGAACGGATTTCTAAGCCGGCAATTGATTTTTTAACATATTCTGTTATTTCATTATGGTCAATTTTACTGATGTCATAACCTAATTCATAGTTAAAGTCTTCTTTGGCAAATAATAGTAAGTCGGGTCTTTTACCAATTGTGTCTAATTCGTCTTGAAAATCATTGTAAAATTTATCAAAACCCACTTCGCCAGCAATTAAATCATCAGATTTTCCATATCTAACTGCTACATAATTTTTTGAAGTTTCGTTTATCGCTCTAAAAATCAAATCTTCTGCCCAATCTCCTTGTTCTTTATTTGTAATAAAGTTTGAAGATGCTTGTGTTGGTGGTGATGTTCTCTCCCTTTCTTGGGAGAAATCAACAACTGTTGTTGGTATAAGTTTTGTTAATTCTCTTATTTTATCAAAGTATGTCATATTTTATTCTCGTCAATTTAAATTCAATCTACAAATTTAGTCCATTTTTTCATTGATTGGAAATCTTTCTTTATTATGAAGCATGACTTTCTTAATACACGCAATGCGTTTATTCTGCAAATTCTCGGATATAGCATATTACGTTTATTGAGAATATATGTTAATTGTTTTTTTATCAATTCATTTCTAAAACTAATCATTTAACTCAAAACTCACAAAGCAGCTAACCATCAATTAAGCAAAACAACCCTTCCATTAAGTTTGTAATCCCTTTTTAACTCATCAAGAATTGGCTGAGCGGAATCTTTATCAACAAATTTGCCGACAATAATAATATTTAGCAGCGAACCACCAACCTCTTTTGTGTAGGTATCAGCATAAATTCCTTTTGCTTCAAATTTCTTTTTTAGGTTATTTGCATTAGTTTTATTCAAGAAAGCACCGGCTTGAACTGTATATTTATACTTTGCAGTTACCGTACGAATTGGTGGAGTTTCTTTGGGGGATGCTTCAGTTTCAGCCTGGATGAAAAAGTCTTCGCTCGGTAAAGTTCTATTTGCTGCTTTTATATATGGCGAGTTTGGATAGCTCTCTTTAAGTTGTGTTAAATATTTTTCGGCTTTGTTATAAACCCCAAGTGAATAGTAGTATGAGAAAACCCGATAAAGTGCTGCATCGGCAAACTGAGAATTTGGATACTTTGTGTGGACTGTAGAATATTTGTAAAGGGCTTCTTCGCCATTTTCCGTAAGGACAGCATCCAAAAATTTCACATTGGCATCCTTTGGGTAACGCGAATTTAATCTTCTGAAATCACTTTGGGCTTCCTCAATTTCACCAGTTTCAATGTGCTTTAACGTTGGCACAATATCAACTTGAGCAAATGCAAATGAGGGAAATAATAATAAAAAAAATAGATATTTCATTTCTTTATCTGGTTGATTAGAAAACTAAAATTACAGTAATTCTCACTCTTTATCAATTTGAGTAGAGAGAAAATAAGTTTCAGTACAGAATGTTCCAAAGGAATACCCTCGGTACTAATTGATGTACAGTAATTTACAGAAATATCAAGCAGAATTATTTTCTATAAACATCTACAATTTCAATAAAATCTCCAAACAAAGTGGCTGATGTTGCTTTGTAGAGTTTCACTTTTACAAAGTCGCCAATCTTTACATTATTTCCAATTGGTAGAATTACAATTTTGTTTGTGTCCGTTCTTCCGGAATAGAATTGGTCAGATTTTTTGCTTAGGTTTTCAACAAGCACAATATCTTCTGTTCCAATTAATTCTTGATTTATTTCGTAAGCTATTTTTAACTGCTGGTCAATTATTTCTGTTAATCTTCGCGATTTCACATTTTCCGGAATATCATCCTCCATCTTAAACGCACGTGTACCCTTGCGTGGAGAGTACTTGAACATGAATGCACCATCGTAACGTACCTTAGCCATTATATCTAAAGTCATTTTGTGTTCTTCTTCTGTTTCCGTTGGAAACCCAACAATAATATCTGTTGAAAAAGTAACACTTGGAATAATTTTTCTTGCTCGTTCAATAATTCCGAGATAATGTTCAATTGTGTATGTGCGGTTCATCTCTTTCAAAACCCTATCAGAGCCAGACTGGACGGGGAGATGAATATAATTGCAAATATTAGAATATTCAGAAATTATATAAAGCAACTTATCAGATAAATCTTGCGGATGTGATGTCATAAATCTGATACGCAAATTATTGTCAACTTCTGCACAAGCAGTAAGCAGGTCTGCAAAATCATTTTCTCCATCGGAATAAGAGTTTACGTTTTGTCCGAGCAGTGTAACTTCCCTAAATCCTCTTTCAGAAAGTAAGCGCACCTCTTCAACGACAGAAGTAAGTTTACTGCTCCGCTCTCTGCCTCGAGTAAAAGGAACAACGCAATATGTGCAGAATTTATCGCAACCACGCATCACAGAAATCCAAGCAGCAAGCCCCTCTTCTCTATATGGTTCAATATCTTCGTAGGTTTCAGTTCGCGATAGTTTTACTCCAATTCCTTTTCCGCCCGCAAAAGCTGTATCAATAAGCTCTGGTAATCTGCGATATTCGTCAGGTCCCACAACAAGATCAACCATTTTTTTCTTTTTAATTAAATCATCTCGGAGTCGTTCTGCCATACATCCAAGTATGCCAATAACCATGTTCGGATTTTTCTGTTTTAATGTTCCAATATTTCCAAGCCTTCCGTGAATGCGTTGTTCAGCATTATCGCGTACACTGCATGTGTTTAATAAAACAACATCAGCGGAGTCAATCTCTTTTGTAAGCTCATAGCCTTTGTTGTTCAGAATTCCCATTACAACCTCAGTATCAGCAAGGTTCATCTGGCAGCCGTAGGTCTCTATATATACTTTGTTTTTATTCATTTTAGATTTTAGCCTTTCAACTATATTATTTGTTATAGCCACTAAGGCACAAAGACACAAAAGAGTATTTAATTTACTTCTTTGTGTCTTTGTGCCTTAGTGGCTAATTTATAACATTCAAATATAAAGAATTCCTAAATAACTATGAGACTCAGCCGATTCTTTTGTAATTTTAAATTCAAGAAAAATGGAATTTAGGATGAATAATCAAGATATATTAAAACGAAAATCGGCAGAGAGAGCGGTTGAATTTGTAAAATCGGGGATGGTGCTTGGCTTTGGAAGTGGGTCAACATTCAAACATGTTCTCCATGTTCTTGCCGAGAAATTAAATTCTGGTGAGTTAAAAAATATTGTTGGTGTATCATCTTCTGAAAGCACAGAGAAGTTAGCAGATGAATTAAATATTCCAACTGCTACACTTTCGAGCAATCCCAGTCTCGATTTAACAATTGATGGTGCTGATGAAGTTGACGAAAAATTAAATTTAATAAAGGGCGGCGGTGCTGCACATCTTCGTGAAAAAATAATTGCACAAGCAAGTAAGCAATTAATAATTATTGTGGATGAATCGAAAGTATCGAAACACCTTGGCGAAAAGTGGGCAGTTCCAATTGAAGTAATTAAAATGGCTGTTGATGTTGAAGCAGAATTTTTAGAATTGCTTGGTGCTAAAGTAAAGCTGCGTTTGGATGTTGAAGGGAATTCACTAATTACAGATGAAGGCAACTACATACTCGATGCAAATTTTGGTGTGATAAAAAATCCTAAAAAATTAGCAAGAAAGTTAGAAAAACGTGCCGGAATAGTTGAACACGGACTGTTTATCAAAATGGCTGATTATGTTGTTGTTGCTAAGGAAAATGAAATAGAAATTTTGGAGAGATAAGTTTAGGGGGTGGAATAGATATGTACCGCTCTGCGGTAACACGTTAGCAATTTAAAATCAATGACTTATTTTATTCCACCCCCTTAGTATCAAACAATATAGTTGGTTCTAAATTTAGTCTATTGTAATATTAAAGTATTCAGTCAATCTCTTTGGAAAGCACTTCTTTTATTTTTTCAATATTCTCAGTCCCAATTAAAAATTCTTTTTCACTGTTTTTATATTTTAACCTTATTGCCATACCTGGCTTAGTATTGTATAAAACTCCATACGGTGTAACTCGTATTCCTATTCCATAATACCAGGGTGTATTAATCTCTTCAAGCAATTGCAAGCTAATGTTTTCTAATTCAATAGATTTTTTGATTAATCCAAAACCAAAAGAAGCTGTAATATTTGTTTCGTTAATTGTTATAGTAAGTTTGAAGAACAATAAAATAATAACTACAAATACTAACGAAGTTAAGATAGTGGCTGAAAGAGGTATTGGGTCATCTCCCCACTGGTTTATGTAAGAGAGTATTAAAAAAAAGATAACTACCAGCATTGGAGTTATAATCCAATATGCATTTTGTGTCTCTTGATATTTTATGTTTTGATTTTTCATGATTATATCTCCAACTGTAAAGTTTTTTCAATTGCATTTATTTGGTTATTTGGAAGAGTAGCTTTTTGTGCAAACAATTTCCATTTAGAAACAGATTCAATAACTTCGTCAATAATAATTTTAGCCCGTTTTATATTCATATTTTTTGCTAACTCCAAAATATCTTTTCTCGTTATCTTTTCTCTTTTTCCGTTGATACTCATTTGGTGTGCTTTCATCCATTTGTTGCTTGGGTCATACGTATAAGTGATATCGTACGCTGGGGATAGCGACCACTTCCCATTTTTATCCATTAGGAAAGAGATGTTTTTTGTGTGGTCATCTTGGTTGCGAGCAACAACATTTAAAATCATTCTTCGTAGTAGCTGTTCCATTTCAGAATATGGTAATCTTAGCTCCCTCATTACTTGAAATGCTTGTTCGTAGGAATAGGCGTTTGAGTAATTATAATCGAAGTGAGCTATTGCACAGAGTGTTTGCATATGTAATTTGTTATTCCCAATTCTATCAAACCGCTTAGTCATAAAATGTGCTCTTCTATTCTCTTTAAGAAGTCGAGATTCCATAATGTTTATGCCTGCATCGCTTGCCATTAAATAGTAGGCATATTCAATTTTACCATAGCCTTTGGGGTCGCCAAGCTCTTTGTTGGTAACGCCATCAAATTTTATTATCCAATATTGAAAATCATTTAAGTTATCAATTTGTCCTGAGCGAACATCACCAGTTATTGGATTGTACGCAATAACAGCCTTAGCTCTAGCACCGCCGGCTGATGTTCCTACTTTAATTATTGCTGATAAATCATCTCTATTTCCTTTATGAATATTGCCTGTTAAAATTTTCCTTTCATTCAGAATTTGATTTGCTAATTTTACTAACTCCTTAATTTCAACTTGGTCCGATTTATTTTCAAATGGGGATAACACGGGTTCGTACTCCAAAGCTCCCATTCCTCTTTGCCCAGTGTAGCAAAGCCTTTCAACAGAACTGAAGCTATTTGGGTTCCGCCCCTGCCTTGCAAGCCAAGCATCAATTAACTTATTTCCAAATGTGTCTGGCAAGCTATCTGCTAAAAGTCCGGGTAATCCTTTAAAAGTATCTCTGTTAAGATTAGGGAATGAAAAAATTGTTTTCCCATTTAATGCTTGCTGAATTGGCATTGTTAGTGGGGCAATATCCCAACCCTTTTTTAAAAAGGATTTATCATATTCAAAAGTTGCAATTCCTTTTTCATCATCCCAAGCAACAGCACCAATTAGTGTTTTCCATATTTTTACTTTCGCAACGGTTATCATTTTTTTGTTTTTTTAGGGGATGCTTTTCTGCGATACTTTTCTTGAATATCAAAAAGTTTTAATGGGCTAACTTCTGGCTCTTCATTAAAAGCATTTAAAATATCTAATTTATCTAAGGCTCTTAATGTTTGTACCAATGTAAGCAAGGAGACTGCACGTCCAGATTCCATTCTGCTAATTGTAACTCTATTAAGCCCAGAGCGGTTTGCAAGTTCTTGCTGCGATATATTTTGGCTTAATCGCATTTGCTTTATACCATTGCAAATTTCATTTACAATAGATGAATCGGACATTGAATAGAAATTATTATTGTAGCTTTTGTTATACATTATCTATCATTTCCTACGTTATTGTATCTTATCTGTTACAAAGATAATCATATATTAAGAAAATATCAAGACATAATGTAACATAAGTGTTGCAATATCCTTAAATATGGGAGGTAATGTAGCGTATCTGTTATATAATGATATATTGTTAAATGGTTGAATTGTTAGAATATGTGATTTTGAAACAATTGAACAATGAGACAATAAAACAATTTTCAATTAAAAATAAGATGCCAAATTGAAAATTGCTAAATCTGAAAGAACTATTTATAATTAACAAACTGAGTAGGGAACTCAAGGTCTGCTTCTTTAATAGCATTTATAACAGCTTGTAAGTCATCACGTTTAGCACCTTGTACACGAATTTTTTCATCCATAATTTGTGCACTAACTTTTAACTTTAATTCTTTAACCAACTTCGTAATTTTTCTTCCGTTATCTTTCGAGATTCCACTTTGCAGATTTATTGTTTGTCGTAATCTTCCACCCGAAGCAGGCTCTGCTTCATCAGGAAGCATTGATTTAAGTGAGAGTTGTCTCTTCAAAAATTTTGTTTGAAGAATATCGTACGAGGCTTTAAGTGAGTAATCATCCTTTGTATTAACCAAAATAACTTTATCATTTTTATTTAGTGTTACTTCTGTTTTAGAGTCCTTCAAATCGTAACGTTGTTTAATCTCTTTAATAGCTTGGTTTACTGCGTTATCTACTTCCTGAAAATCTATTTCTGATACGACATCAAACGATGAATTCTTAGCCATACTATCTCTCCGATTATTAAATATTCTTTTTTGAAAGTTACTAATTCTATTTCAAAAATGAGCGTCAATATTTTACGAATTAATAATTTTGAAAAATATTCGATTATATCGACAATGAATTTTATGCAAGAGTCTTACAGACAATTTTGGTTGTGCATACCGACAATGAAATGTCTGTGAGACTCTTACAGAGGTTTTCGGATTTTTAAAGTTGAAAGTTGTCGGTATATAACAATCCCGCTATGCGGGATGTTGTGTATATATAAATTAAATGTGGAATTATATTTAATTCATACTTATTTTGCAAAAAACTTTTGGAGCTACAATGGAAAATGAGAAATTATCTGATTTAACGAATAAAAAATTATCCAAAAAAGAGTATGAGCGTGAACTCGGCAACCTTCAAATTGAATTAGTAAAACTCCAAGAGTGGATTAAACACAAAGGTTTAAAAGTAGTTGTAATTTTTGAGGGACGAGATGCAGCAGGAAAAGGGGGTACAATTAAGAGAATTCAGGACAAATTAAATCCTCGTATTTGTAGAGTTGTTGCACTTGGAACACCAACAGAAAAGGAGAAAACCCAATGGTATTTTCAACGGTATGCTCCACACCTTCCTGCAGCTGGGGAGATGGTTTTATTTGATAGAAGCTGGTACAACAGAGCTGGAGTTGAGAAAGTAATGAACTTCTGCACTGAAAAGGAATATCACGAGTTTATGCGATCGTGTCCGGAATTTGAAAGGATGTTAGTTCGCTCAGGAATTATTCTAATCAAATATTGGTTTTCAGTTAGTGATGATATGCAGGAGAAGCGATTTCAAAAACGCATTCACGACCCAATACGTAGATGGAAATTAAGTCCAATGGATTTAGAATCGCGTGCACGTTGGCTTGAATACTCTAAAGCAAAGGATGAAATGTTTAAATATACTGATATCAAACAAGCCCCTTGGTATGTGGTTGAAGCTGATAATAAAAAATGTGCACGTTTAAATACAATCCATCATTTGTTAAGTAAAATTCCTTACGAAGATTTATCTCCTAAACCAATTACTCTACCACCACGTAAAAAAGGGAAGGGATATATCCGACCGCCATTTGAAGACCAAACCTTTGTTCCGCAAGTTTATGGGGGTGAGATTCTGGATACTGGAAGTTAGATTCTGGATACTGGAAGTTGGATACTGGGTGCTGGGTGCTTTGAGAAAGGTATTTGATATTTATGCCTCAACCTTTACCCCAGTGTGTAGCAATAACAAGACAAGTTTTCACGATTTACGACTCACGATTTACGTTTTACTACACGTTCTATTTGCGATTTGAAATAATCTAAGTCATCATTTAGATTAAGATGAATATACTTATTATGAAGCATCTCAATTTTATTAATCATCAAAGCAGCAAACTTTTGATGTTCATCAGATTTAATATTTCTAACTTTATGATTTCTTCCAGAGACAATTTTAGAAACTTCCTTCATTATCATCAGACATTTATCAGAGCAGAATGAAGTTGTGAATTTCTCCCAAATGTAATCGGTTGCCAATTTGTTAGGATGAATTAAATCAGAATTATAGAATCGGTAATCGCGTAAATCATCCATTACAATTTCATACGATGGAAAATAGAGAGAGTTGTTTTCTGAATTAACAACTTCATTAATAGCGAGTAATAAATTTGCTTTGCTTAACTGATTGTTAATAGCCCCATCCTTCCAATGCCTTACTGGGCTTACGGTTAAAATAAATCTTACTTTTGGATTTACACTTTTAATTAACTGTAATGTTTTTTGAATTGTATCAATTGTTTTTGAGAGAGTTAATCTAAAATGAGAAAATTCTTTTTGTGGAATTTTGTGGCAGTTGGATACTACAATCTTTTTTTCCAAATGCTCAAACACATAAGAAGTTCCAAACGTAAGAATAATTATGTCAGCACTTTTCAAAAATAAGTTGGTTGATTTAATTGAAGCATTAATATTATCTATCACTGCTTCTTTATCATGATTTGAGAAATCACTATGATGATAAAAACTATGCCACTCGCTTTGGTGCTTAATTAAATCTGATTCAGAAAATTTCTTTTCATCAACTGTAAATTTTAACGAGTTATATATTGAGATTGGATTATAAAGTACTCCAAAAGGATTTCCTAAAATATTGAAACGAGTAGCTTTAAAATACTCTGCAATATTTTCAGCAAAGCAAGAACCAATAGTTAATACTTTGTCACTATGCTCAATGGAGTATTGTGGTTTGTCAATTTTAATTTCTGTTCTAAATTTCATAAATAATTGAAGAATAATAGTTTTTAAAAATATATTTAAATGTTCTTCTATTAAAATAATAAAAATATATTCGATAATGATGTAGAGAATAATATATAAAATGAATTAACTTTTAATATACAAGTATTGTATTTAGGAGGTTTAGAAAATTACTACCGAAGAAAAAGCCAAATGGTTCGATCTTGCCACTCGATTTCAGCTAAAAGATAAAATTCAACTTGTGATGAAAAGAAGAGTAAATGGTGAGGGGCATTGGGCAATAATTAATTTTGAAGATAATACTGTATTTAACTCAAATATGGAATGGGAACCTGCTGAGTTTGGAAAACGTGATGAAGCCTTTATGATTCGTACACTTTTCCCCTTAGATAGTGCAATGGCTCAGTGGGAGCAATACAAAATGTTTGCTGAAGATCTTTAATCTGGGGTAAACCGAATAATTAAATCTTTATGTTCAGGAAAACTTTGGAGTAAATCTTTTCTTTCACCCAATTCAAAATCGTTGAAATCAAAACCTGGTGCAACTGTGCATCCAACTAAGGTGTAACTCTCTTTATCAATTGGCTCTGCTGCAAACCACACATTTTTTGGAATAGTAATTTGCGGAAACTCGTTATCGCTAATGTTGATACCAACTTTTTTAATTTCCAACTTGCCATCTTCTGAAATTATATAAAGTTTAATTGCCGAGCCATCGTAGAAGTGCCAAAGTTCATCCGATTTAATTTTGTGGAATGCAGAGAATTGATTTTCTTTTAAGAGAAAGTAAATTGAAGTTGAGATTGAACGTGAGCCTGTATATCTTTCATCAAGTGAAGTACTTAATAAAACTTCATCCGAACGATAGACTTCTCTATAAAATCCACCTTCAGGATGAGGGTTCAGATTGAGCTTTGATATCCACTGTTGTGATTTTTTTATCATTAAGATATTTTGTTACAAATAGAAATTCATTTGTATTAAGGGTTTCAGAATGTTGAATATATTTTGCAATAAGCATCATCAACCATTCTTTATCAATTCCATTTTTAGTGGCAATTTCAGTTAAGTGTTCTAACTCTTCTGCAGAGAACTCGTTGTCAGAAAAAGCTACCTTTAATCCATCAAGGATAAAACTTTCAGCAAAAGATCTATGAGAAAAAACGGGAACATCATTGGTTAAAAAATCATTTTCAAATAAATCATTAATTGAATTTTCGATAAATATTTTTTCGAACCCAAGGGTTTTGCCAATTTTAGTCATTAGCAATTTCTCTTCACTCGTTACAATATTATCATGCTTTATTAGAAGCAATAGTCCCTTAAAGTAAGTGCTTCTATCCATCATTGTGAGTTTCATTTTGCTCCAAGAATAATTCAGTACAATAATAAGAAAAATAAAAATAGTTTCAATTTATTTTTTTCAAATTTGAATAAATAGTGTTATTCATCACACAATAATACTTACAGTCTTTTTAAATATTTGTTCCAAAAAACAAAGTATTTGAGAATAAATCTTATAATGATACATCATTTGTAATTTGATAATATCATAATCGAAAGAAAACCAACAATGTTTATTGGTATGGTTCTTGCGAATAGAGAATACTGAAAATATTAATTTAAGTTAGGAAAGAAATGGAACTAGTATCTGTAATATATAACTCACTTTTAGTTGTATTTGTTCTTTTAGTATTTGTAATTGTTATTTCGTTGATTAGTTCAAAAATACTTTTGCACAATAAACCCACAAAAATGCGGAATAAAGCAAAGCATAGTAAAGTTAAAACTAATAAACTATCTCAAACAGAGCCAAGTGTTAAGAGCGAGTTTAAGAAAAAGGAAGTAAAAGGTTTAAGAGAGTCGCAAACTAAAATTGATAGAAAACTTATCGATAACAAAAAGGTAAAAATAGTTAGCCGTGCAGAGAAAAGAAAAAAAGAGAATGCCATAAATTTTGCTTTCAATAATGCGTCTCGGTATTCTGTTGTAAATAATGCACCGCAAGTGCGTAAATCCAGAGAAGATTTATATCACAAGTTTTCTAAGATGTCAGTAGAATATTCACAAAGTACTTAATTAGTAAAATTATGTTTGAATTTAAAAATATTAAAATAGCGAATAGATATTTCCAAAAAGCATTCGATTTCCAAATGCAGGGAGAGATAGTTGAAGCGAAGTTGAATTATTTAACTTCAATTGAAATTCATCCTACAGCAGAGGCTTATGTAAATTTGGGTTGGACTTTTAGCAAAGAGCAAAACTTTGATGAAGCAATTAAGCAGTGCCACAAAGCTCTTGAAGTGGATTTAAATTATGGTATGGCATATAGTGACATTGGTTTTTATCTCTTGAAACAAGGTGAAATTGAGGAATCAATTGTTTGGTTTGAAGAGGCTTTAAACGCTGATGATTTTGATGGCAAATTTTATACTTATTATAATCTGGGAAGGGTGTACGAGCAGTGTGGCAGATGGACTGAAAGTATTGCAATGTATAACAAATCTATTTTGTTAAAACCTGGCTTCGAACTCGGGAAAAAGAAATTACTTTTTCTCTCTTCAAAATTGAACTGATCCTATTTATTATATGCTTATGAATTAACATCAAGAATTTCAAAGCCTTCCGATAACGTTTTTGTTTTAAAACTGGATAAATCACTAAATTTAGTAAGTGCATTAAATATTTGACTATATTCTTCTTTGTATTCCTTTGTTAGCTTTTTCAATTGTTGATCATTAAGCACATCGTTTATTTCCACTAATTCATCTTGAAATAATTTTAGATAATTCATATAATTAAATAAAACATCATTTATAGTATTTATTACAACCCTTAAAGCCTTCAATGATGCTTTTTCTTCAATATATTTTTTCTTATCAGATATATCATCAATAATTAAGAATATATATTCAATGTTTTTATTATATGATGGAACTGGGGTACCCGAAACAAAAGCCTCAAAAATACTTCTATCTTTTTTCACAATTTGGGAAATAAATGAAAAAGATTTTGGGTTTTCAATATTCTTAATGTGGTCATTGTAGGAGTTGTCTTTTGAATGGGTGTCAAAAATAACAGATAAGTCTTTCCCTAAAACATCATTAATAGAATATCCGGTAGTATCGCAAAAGCCCTTATTAATGTACACTATAGGAAAAGATAGTTGTGTAACATCCAAAATTATCACACCCTCTTTCGTTTCATTAAAAAATGAAGAAATAACTAATAGAAAATCTTCTGGTGTTAGTGTTTTTTCCATAGATATCTCCCATTATTTTATTGCGTTTAACGGCTTGGTTGCTAAATTGCTTCCGTTTTTACAA
>JAKIUC010000052.1 GCA_021647785.1 Melioribacteraceae bacterium | reverse complement strand
CTGCTAAAGTTTTTTCTTTCACTCCAGGTGCCTGGCATAATGGTGAGGTTTTACGCATTAAGCAGCAGGAAGAAGGAACTAAAATTGATAAAATACTACTGACTAATAATATCAACTATAATCCTGTTGTAACTAATGTTGAAGGTGGTACAAATGAATTATTACCTAAATCATTTATAGTATCGCAAAATTATCCTAATCCATTCAATCCAAGTACTACGATTACTTATGCATTACCAGAGGCAGGCGATGTTGAGGTAAGTGTTTATAGTATAATTGGAGAAAAAATTACAACATTAGTAAAAGCACATCAATCTGCTGGTGTAAAAAATGTAACATGGAATGCTGGCTCCGCCAGTGGCAGAGTAAGTAGTGGAATTTATTTCTACAGCGTAAAATATGGCGATAAGGTAAGTAACATGAAAATGATTCTCATGAAATAATTTGTGTATCAATTTTCTTTATCACACCCGATAGTTTCACAACTATCGGGTTTTTTAAAAATATTATAAACAAACCCAAACAAATTATTAGGGAATTTCTTGTATTGTAGATTGCATAGTGCAGCGAGCAATCTACGTTTTTCTGAACCTAAAGTCCTTTTATATTTTACTCATTATCAATTTCAAAATTCCCCGCGAAAGTGATTTAATTATCAAAATCTTGAAAATTATTTAGTGACTTATTAGCCATATTATGTTACAAAGCTTACTTAGCTCAATTAACTAATTTGAATCAAATACTAACAAAACATTAATTGAAGATGAAGGAAACATCTATCTTCTTCTACACCAATTTAATAATCTAAATTATCATGGAAAAATGAACTTAAAAAATGTTACACTCCTACTTACTTTAATTAGCTCGTTATTCTTTATACAATGTACGAGCAGTGACAGAGAACATACTTATTATGTTAACCCGATTAAAGGAAATGATTTAAATACTGGTTCAGTTGCTGCACCATTCAAATCATTACACAAGGCACTTGCAGTTGTTAATGACCGCGTTAAAAGTGGTGCTCTCTCCGATAAGATAATTTTAAGAGGCGGGGTTTATAAAAGTACAAAAACAAGTACCATTTATAATCTGAATCTAAAAGGAACGCCAGATAATTATACCATAATTTCTGCAATGCCATGCCCTCCAAATTCAGAAAACGGCGTGAAGCGTAAAAGCGGGCAATGGTACGAAAAAGTAGTTTTTGATGATGGTTATTTGATTAAATCTGAATGGACACAATTAGATGAAAACCCGCTAATTTGGAAAACGAATCCCGGATATACTTTACAGGAATGGACAAGCCAAAATCTGTGGCCCTGGAAAACCAAAAACAATATGGTAAAAACTTTTGATGATAGTTCAGAAACAGCTTTATTTACAGTGGCTCCATATATGCTGCTTCAGGATGATGAACCGACAATATGGGCAGAAAAAATTACGGAAATGGTGAACCCCGGTATGCGTACTTATAATCATAATACAGGTACATTATTTTTAAGACCTTTTGGGGAGAAGGATCCGAATGACTCTAAAATTGAAACATGGTACGGCGGACCTGAAGAGAATGAAAAAGGCACATTACTTCTTGATGGTGAAGGGCGTGCACTTTTTGATGGAGATTTAGAATATGTAACCATTCGCGGATTTGAATTCCGTATGTTCACACGTTTATTTGAACTGCACCGCCGTGGGTATAAAAAGGAATCTGAACGAGTAAGACAAAATTATGTGAGGTTCGAAGATAATTTAACCCGTTATGGTTGGATTAATATCTTGCTTGATGCCAACACTATTTATGATGAAGATGAACCCAATTTTATCAAACCTCGTTTTGAAGATCGTTCACACTGGGAGGCAAGAAATAATGAATTCTATAGACCATCGCGTGAAGTGTTTCAGGTGCATGGGGATAACCATATTTTTGAGTATAATGAAATTATAGATCATAATGGACCATGGGCAGGACCTGCTGCATGTGTATCGGCAGTAAATGTAAGAAATTCAAGAAACATGAAAATTCGTTATAATTATATTCATGGGCAAGGTAATACACTATGGAATCCCGGATCAGTTTTTATGATAGAGGTAAATGGGGATCAGCATGTTGATAAAAATGGTGATTATATTTATAGCGGGCTGCTTTACGAGCATAATATTTTTGCTGATATTACTAGTGGACCAGTCATGTTCCTGGGCAAAGGTAATACTAGGATGAGAAATATAACTATCAGAAACAATGTTTTTTTTAATAGTCAAAACGACCCTACTATTCTAATAACATCTCCTCACCAAAATTTAAATATTGTAAATAATATCTTTTACAACCTGGCAAAACCGATTGAGGTTAGAGACGGAGATGGTACAATGAAAAAACCTTTTTTACCAAGTTCAATTTATATAAGAGATAATATTTTTGTGAATAATGAGAAACTGATTGATGATGATATATTTAATTACACACCTGGAAGTGAGGTTATTGTTGATCGAAACTTGTTTTATCAAAACGAGAGTGAAGGTATAGGCACAAATATTATAATTGGTAATCCATTGTTTAACAATCCGGAGAATTTGGATTTTCGATATCAATCAGGAAGTCCGGCTATTATTCCTGGTCATGATATTGGCGCTTATGATATCGATAGTCCCATTTCACATAATGTAAAATGGTGGCTGATAAATAATTCAAAAATAGAAAATAGAATTACCGTTAATGAAAAATTATAAAAAGATGAAAAATAATAAAAGAGTGAAAAAGTTTATAAGCAAATTTAATATATTGAATAGTGTTATTGTAATATTATCGATTGTTATGATAACATTTACTTTTAGCATACCAGTATTGGGTCAAATAAGTATTGATGGACGCTATTGGGAATATAAAAATCAAAAGACCTTACTTATTGGCGGGTGGAATCATGGACACAACCCCTTTATAGATCACGATACTCAAGATAACAATGGCAGCCAAGGGGTAAGTACAGAAGCAGAAATAAAAAATGCTATTAACGAATTAGCAGATGTTGGCGGAAATTTACTTCGTTGTGTTTTGAATCCGGGAATGGCAGCGGGTATCCAGGGTTTTAACTTTTGTGCTACCTCAGAGAACAAATATGATTTTAACACTATGACGGGACCTTTTTGGACACGTCTTGAAATGTTTATTGCAGAAGCAGAAGCAAAAGGGATAATCATACAAATAGAAATATGGGACAGATTTGATTTAATAGATGGTGCGTGGAAATCATGGCCGGTTAGCCCGTTCAATCCGAATAACAATATTAACTATACAACAGGGCAATCAGGATTAGCAACTTCCTATTCAAGCTATGGAACCCATCCCTTTCTTAAAGGCGTTCCGGGGCATCCCGATTATATTGCAGCTTCTTCAGCTCGCAAGGCTCAGTATGATCTTGTACGCGGGTTTCAGGAAAAATTTGTTGATAAAATGTTATCCGTTACATTTAAGTATAATAATATACTCTATTGCATGAATAACGAAACTCACGAAGATCCAAAGTGGGGTGAATATTGGATAGACTACATTAGGAACAAAGCATCATCAGCAGGTAAAACTGTTTTAGTAACCGATATGTCTGAGTATATCTATGAAGGAGTAACAGGTTCCGATTGGCAGTACGCATCTACCAATTTAGACATGTACGATTATATAGATGTATCCCAAGCAACCAACCGTAATCGGGATGAAAATAGTTGGAATCTTATTAAGGGAATAGCCGATGATGCGAAGAACAAAAATATTCTTCTTCACATGACTAAAGTATATGGTAATGATATTGCACTTAACGGCAAACCATGGGGTACCTGGAGACCTGGCGATACAGATAATGCAATTGAAGAATGGTGGCGCAGCTTAATAGCTGGTGTTGCTGGTATAAGATTTCATAGACCAACCACTGGCATTGGCATAAGCAACATTGCAAAAAACAATATAAAATCTGTAAGATTAATTGAAGAGAAAATTAAGTTTTGGGACGTTGAACCTCACCAAGAATTATTGGGGGATAGAGAGAGCGACGAAGCTTATCTCGCAGCTGATCCTGGTAAAAAGTATATACTATATTATACTGAAAATGGACAGGGAATGGTAACGCTTGATTTATCAAACTATTCCGATACTTATTTTGAAGTTAATTGGGTTAATATAAGTTTAGGAATTTTTGATACAAATAAGACTACAACAATAATTGGAGGTTCAATAGTTCCCATTAACAGACCTGCTCCAGGTCATTGGGTAGGTACCATTGTGGAAACAACGTCTCAGTCTCCTTCACAATCAAGCAATCCTTCTCCTGCGGATAGTGCTAAGTCAATAAGTACATTTTTAAATTTAAGCTGGCTTCCCGGCAGTGTTGCTGCAAGCCACGATATTTATTTTGGAACTAACAGCCCTCCCCCATTTATTGGCAGCCAGTCTGCAGCAAGTTATAACCTTGCTGCTTTAGATATTAATACAACCTATTATTGGCGCATAGATGAAGTCAATTCCATTGGAACGACAACAGGAACGGAGTGGAGTTTTTCAACAGAAGCAGTTACAGATGGTTCAATTATGCTTGAAGCCGAGGATGGTACTGGCACATCAAGTTTTGCTGATGATTATGCAGGCTACAATGGTACGGGTTATGAGTATTTAAATGCAAATGAATATGTTGAATGGAATGTTTCAATGAGTGCAGGTAATGGTGCCTTAACGTTTCGCTATGGCTGTGATGGCACTATGTTTCCTGAAATTAAAGTGAATGAGAATGTTATACCAAGTTCTGAAAAATTTGAGAGTGGTGGTCGTGGAACTTGGAGAGCAAACGTGAGCATCGATGCAGATTTTAAAGCTGGCAACAATACTATTCGGATAACAAATATTGCCCAGTGGATTTTAGATATTGACTATATGGAAATTTCAGGAACTGTAACATCAGTTAATGATATGCAATCTGAAATAATTCCACATACATTTGCAATTGGTAATTATCCAAATCCATTTAACCCAAGTACCACAATTACCTATGAATTGCCGGAAAAAGGATTTGTAACCTTGATAGTTTACGACATTGCAGGTCAAAATGTAGTTGAGCTTGTAAATGGAGAAATAAATGCTGGCTCCCATAATATTAAGTGGAATGCCCAAAGCTCAAGCGGTCAGTCGGTAACGTCAGGTGTTTATCTTTATCAAATTAGATACAACCAACAAATAAAAACGAGTAAGATGATTTATTTACGATAAGAATTTTTGTAGTGCGGTAAACCGTAAAGTGAAGGTTGAAAAGTAAAAAATAGATTAAGAATTAAGAGTAGGATTAAGATTTCCAGAATGGATGCTGTGCAAAGATCTTTGATATTTACGTGGTTTAATACTTGACACGACTCTAGCACGGAATACGAATAAATATGAAAACTATATAGTGTTAGGTTGCATACTTACACGCTTTGCGGTACAGGTGTAACATATTTAATTCAAAGGATTTATACTATTTTCATATAACGAATAATAGACAAAATTGTTCTATTGTTTCATTGTTCTATTGTTATTACAAGTTATTATCAACAATTTAGCAATGGAGCAATAGAACAATATAGAACATTCATTCCTTCTAATAGCGGTAAGTCTTTTGTTTCTATTGTATTATGAATAACCGACCAAACACTATATATGGAGAAAGTTATATGCCCACACAACAATCACAGAGTCAAAACTCAATGAAACAATCTTATATAATCAAATTACAGTTCTTTTTTATCGGATTTATTATTTTAGTTTCTAACCTACTAGGTCAATCCCAAACCAACGAACGTGCACAATGGTTTGTAGATGCCAGGTTTGGCATGTTTATCCATTGGGGCGTCTATAGCGGGGCGGAAGGCTATTGGAAAGGTGAGAAACTTCGCAACAACAACAATTATGCCGAATGGATTTATTACCGAAATCGGATTGAAAAAGAGGAATATCTAACTTTGCTCGACCGGTTTGACTGGGATTCCATCGACCCTGAAAAATGGGTGATATTGGCAAAAAAAGCAGGGATGAAATATGTAACCTTTACCGCCAAACATCATGACGGGTTTGCACTGTGGGATAGCAAAGTTTCGGATTATGATGTGGCAGCTCATACCAACCCCAAAAGAGATATAGTAAAGGAAGTGGCGGAAGCATGTAAGAAACATGGATTGAAATTGGGTCTCTATTATTCACATTGGGTGGATTGGGAACATGAATATGGATGGGATCACACCAAAGAAATTTATCCGATAACTGCGGAGCAATACAATCAGTACTGGCAGGAAAAGGTGATGCCGCAAATGAGAGAATTACTCACCAATTATGGACCGATTGACCTCATGTGGTTTGATATGTGGATGCATCATTCAAAGACACTCGTAACCAAAGAACAATTGCTGCAATTGAAAGGGCTGATCCGTGAATTGCAGCCCGATTGTCTGGTAAATTCTCGGCTTGGTCTCTCTATTGAAGAAGATAGCGATGTGGATTACAGAACAATGGGGGACAATCACTTGGGTAGCGAAAAGTTTGCTTATCCCTGGCAATCACCCGCAACAGTAGCCCATTCATGGGGATATCATGCTACGGATACAAGATGGAAATCGACAAGCACTTTGCTAAAGTCACTAATCGGCAATGTGAGCCTTAATGGAAATTTAATGCTTAACATTGGCCCTCGCGGAAATGGCGACGTTCCCTATGAAATAACTCAACGCTTGCTGAAAATGGGCGAATGGTTAGATATAAATGGCGAATCGATTTATGGTGCAGGAGCTTTTGATTTGGATGAAGACCTACATGGTTGGGGAAAAATTACCTGGAAACCATTAACAGATGGAAAACATAATTTGTATCTATATCTCTATAATTGGCCCTATAATCATAAACTTCCTGTTACGGGAATTACTGATAAACCTGTAAAATCATATATACTAAAAGATAAATCACAACTCCCTTTATACGTTGAGCACAATGACGTATTTACAGAGATCAGTTTACCTTATGAACAGCCGGATCCATTGATCTCTGTGGTAGTATTGGAATATGATCATAAGCCGGAGATCATTGATGGCTTGGTTGCCAAAACTGTGGAAGGTGGATATTCACTAACTCATAAAAACCTTATTTCTGAAGTTGGAAATAGAATAGTTAAAAAAATAGATAGATTAGGAACGGTACCCGCCCATACTTTGGTAAATGAAAAGTATCAATGCAAATGGAAAATTTTTGTAGATAAACCAGGAACAATGACCATCGATGTTTCATACAGTTTTCAGGGAGAAAAACCGAAAGGAACTATTTTAGTTAACGCTGCTAATTCTAACCGGAAACATGATGTTCATCCAACTGGTCTCACGGTTGCCGAACCAAACAAGAACTATCACATTGATAATTTTACGTCAATCAGAGTCGGTAACATCAACTTTCCCGATAAAGGAATCTATGAAATTTACTTGGAAATAGAAGCGGAAAAAGAGGCACCAATTAAATTCCAGTGGTTATGGTTAGAGATGAAAAAAGAGAAAGAATAACCGCTTCTGTGAGAATACCTTTGGTAAAAGACGCAGAGACGCAAAGGGATAAAAAGAAAAGAAATTTTTTAAGGAGAACAAAATGAAGAACACAATATCAAGACGCAACGCACTAAAATTAGGCGGCATTGTTGCAATAGGCACACCTTTTATAAGCAAAGGTTTAACATTGTTTGATAATCCTCAAACAGAGGTTGGAATTCCAACAGATCCCCGCCATGTAAAAATTAAAAAACCTTTAACCGCAATAGTTATTGGTGCTGGAAATAGAGGAAATGCCTATCCATTGTACAGTAAGGAATATCCTGAACAATTGAAAATAGTTGGCGTTGCTGAACCTATAGGTTTCAAAAGAGAACGGTTTGCTGAAAAATATAATATTCCAAAGGGAAATATATATACCACTTGGAAACATGCAATGCAGAAAGCAAAATTTGCAGACATAATGATAATTACAACAATGGATAACATGCACTACGAACCAGCAATGGCGGCAATAAATTTAGGTTATGATATTCTTCTGGAAAAACCAATTGCTCAGAATATTAAACAAGTGCAGGACATAGCAAATCTTGCAGCGGAAAAGAAATGCATTGTTGGTGTATGCCATGTTTTAAGATACAATAGAATGTATAAAGAAGTAAAAAGAATAATTGATTCCGGTGTGATGGGTGATATTACGAATATTCAGCATTCCGAACTTATTCCGCGTACTCATATGCAGCATTCTTATGTAAGAGGCAGATGGAGAAAAGCTGACGAAACTACTCCAATGCTGCTATCAAAGTCTTGTCATGATCTTGATATTCTCTATTACTGGTTAGATAAAAAATGCGAACGAGTTTCATCTTTCGGGTCACTAACTTTTTTTAAGGAAGCCAATGCCCCAAAAAATAGTGGAAAAAGATGTACAGATTGTGCTATTGAAAAAGATTGTCCATACTCGGCAATAAAACTTTATCTGGGAATTTATCTCGATAGAGATTATGATTTTATGCAGCATTTGGATATACCCGATTACGAAAAGCAGACAATATTAAACGCACTCAAAAAAGGTAATTTTGGACGATGCGTTTGGCGTTGTGATAATGATGTAATTGATCACCAAGTAGTTAACATGGAATATGAAGATGAAGTTACTTCCTCATTTACATTAGGCGTTTCAGAAAATTATGGCAGGTTTTTCCGAATTCAAGGAACATTAGGAGACCTTTACAATTACAAACCTGCCTTTATTAGTGTTGCAGAATTTAAGGGCGACAAAAAAACAGTGATTGATGTAAAAAAACTTCCAAGACACAAAGGGGGTCATGGTGGTGGAGATTTTGGTATAATGCAGGATTTTTTGCAGGCGGTTTATCAGCATGACGATTCCCTTCTCGCTTCAACTATTAGTGAATCTGTGGAGAGTCATAAAATTGGTTTTAAAGCTGAAGAGAGTAGAGATACAGGAAAAACAATGGATGTTTAATTAATTCTTTATCAAAAACGAATAACCCAATGGAATATTGATGAATGGATATGAAAGAATAAAGGCAGCATTAAATGGCGAGAAGCCGGACAAAACACCTATTATGCTGCATAATTTTATGATGGCTGCTAAAGAGTTTGGTGTTACAATGGAACAATATAGAAACGATCCTAAAATTATTGCCAATTGTTTTATTGATTCTGTGGAGAGATACAAGTTTGATGGGGTACTTATTGATATTGATACAGTAACTTTAGCCGGTGCTGTAACCGTACCAATAGATTTTCCGGTTGATGAACCAGCTCGGTCAAATAAGGGCTCTATTCAAAGTATGGATGATGTAAAAAATCTGAAATTAGTAAAAGTTGAGGATTACAAGTATATTCAAATCTGGCTCGAAGCTGTAAGATTATTAAAAGAGTATTTTAAAGATGAGATTTATGTACGCGGCAATTGTGATCAGGCACCCTTTTCACTTGCAAGCATGATGCGGAACGCTCAAAATTGGATGCTTGATTTAATGATGGCAGAAGAGAATCAAATTTTCGAATTACTTGAATACGCAGCTGATACAAGTAGTCAGTTTATAAAATTGATGGCTCAAACTGGTGTTGATATGGTTTCTAATGGTGATAGCCCCGCTGGTCCCGAAATGATTTCCCCTGAGATGTATGAAAAATTTGCTCTTCCGTATGAAAAGAAGATGGCTGATACTGCTCATGAATTTGGACTCCCTTACGGACTACACATCTGCGGTGATACAGAATCTATTCTTTCTTCTATGTTGAAAACAGGAGCTGATATGATTGAACTGGATTACAAAGCTGATGTGAAGAAAATTTATGAAATATATCACGACAAAGTTACTCTATTTGGTAATATTGATCCAAGTGGGGTTTTAGCTTTGGGTACACCGGAATTAGTAAGGCAGAAAACAATAGAATTACTTGAAATTTATTCCGGATCAAATCGTTTTGTTTTGAATTCGGGTTGTGCATTACCGGCTATTACTCCTTCGGAGAACATTAAAGTGATGATAAAAACAGCGAGAGAATTTTATAAATAAGTAAACGTAGAACAATAATATTACACAAGTTTTTGTTAATCCCGCAAGCGGGATGAAACTTGACAGTCTGTGAGACTCCTATTATCCAACAATTGGGTAAACTAAAAAATAAAAGGAAAAATTTTTAATGGACACATTTGTTTTAAATCTAGTGCACCGTCCGGAATTGGTGCCTGAGTATATAGATACAGACGCACAAGAGGGTAAATCGGAAGAGGTAAGTAAAAAAGAAGTTGTTGGCGAATCTATTGATATTTTTAAGCTGCAGCAAGAAATAGCTCACCGCAATAATCTTAAAACTACAATTCAAATGACATACGCAAGTTTGTATAATGATGAAGTGATTGCTTTGGTAAAGGAACATCACGAAAAATATGGCGATGAAATTGGGCATACTTTTCTTGGTGTTAACTGCAAAGAGTTCCGTGAAAAATATAACTCTAAGGAGTTAGCAATGTGGCTCTTTCCAATGGATATGAAGAAAAAAATTGTCGTAGATTCTTTTGAGCGGTTTAAAGAAGTCTTTGGATTCTATCCAACTTCCACCGGATCTTATTTTATGGACGCAGAATTAATCAACTTCATTAAAGAAAAATACCCAATGGTTAAAACAGCTATTGCCACTTGCTTCGAGGAAGGTCCTAAAGTTTTTAGACATGCAAATTATTCTTGGTACACGTTAATGGATGGAAGTCCGTGGACAGCTTGGGTTCCGTCAAAACATAATACACATGCCATTGCTGAATCTGAAGAGGACGATATTGGCATTGTAGCAATACCGCATCTATCGCGCGACCTTCTGGCAATAATGGATAACTCCGGCGATATGTTTGGAACGCATCCGCAAAACATTATACGCGGATTGATTTATGAAGGTGATCGTCTGCCATACATGTATAACTTGATAGATCAATATCAGGTAATGAAAAAATTTAATAAAGGTTTTACTTACAACCTTGCTTACGTGGGCCCCGGTTGGATGGGCAAGAATGGAAGATGGGAAGCAGATTACCGAATACTCAAAAAAAGTTATGAAGATTTTCTGGGTTACTATGGCAAACTAAAAAAAGAGAATAAATTAGTTGACATGACTATGTCTGACTTTGCAGATTGGTTCAGAAAAAATCAGCCACGTAGCGGACCAATTTGCGGACTTTGGAAAGACATAGTTTACGGTACAAAAAATCAAGCCTTCTGGTATGCCGATTCTAAATTCCGCGTAACGGTTGATCTTAAACAGGGCGGTGCTATTACTGACCTCCGTCCCTATGCTTCCAAATTAGAACGACCTTGTGGTGCTGGTACTAAGGCTAATCAGGACGCATCTTACCCGTACATTGTTCAATCGCGTTACAGAGCCGGAGCCTTTACACATTACGCCGGTGAAGGAGCAATTAAAAGCTGTAAGGTTAGATACAAAGGGGAAGAGGTCGATTTAAGCTCCTGCCGTACTCAAGGTAAATATCGTGAAGAAGATGGAGTGAGAATCTTAGATGTTTTACCTGTTGAAATAGAGTTCAAAGGTTTAACTATTAAAATTGCAACTACATATCGCTTCATAGAAAATGCAGGCGTAATTGAAATAAGACGTAAACTTATTGAATCATCAGACACAAATGCTGAAGTTGAAATTGATGAATTTCTAACATCGTGTTGGGGTACTACAGAATATCCTGAAGATCTCACAGGTTGTTTGCTTTCTATTGAAGATAATTCCGGGACGAGCAAAGAAGTAAGTTACGATTACCGCTGCCGTGAAGAATCAATTCAAAATGTAAAGGCTGCAACTGCAATTATTCCTCATGTTCAAACCAAGGCAAGTTTGCAAACCACACAAGCTGAATGTACCGGATATTTTGAAGAAGGATATTCATTTGCACCAAATTTAAAAATTGGAATTTATAAAACAGTAAAATTGAACGAGGAGTTAAATACATGTCTCAAGGTAGAACAGGCAAAATAAATTATAGATGCCCAATATGTCTTTTACGCGAAATTGATTACGACTTACTTTTTGAAAAAGAGGTAGAACAGTTCTATTGCAGACGGTGTAATTGGGAAGGAGAGGAACAGGAAATTCTTCATTTATATTCTATCTATAAACAAAAATATAAAGCAATGCTTAAACGATTTACAGTTGAAGATATTTTGAAAGATGATTTTGATGGGAAGTAGTTAATCAGGGTTTTAGTATTTATCAATAGAGAGACACATTAAACAAACTAAAAAAAATATTATTAGCTGAGACTGCATGAACAAAGACTCAAAACCTATTATTGCACCGGAAGATCGAGTACCTCTCAAATCTAAAATGGCTATTGGCTTTGGCGGACTGGCATTGTTTTTCGGAAATTTCTTTTTCAATAATTTTGCTTGGCCAGTTTTTCAGATGACCTTAGGCGTTAATCCTGCACTTCTCGGTATCGCTATGGCAATACCTAGATTTTGGGATGCTTTTACAGATCCGCTCATGGGAAAAATATCTGATAACACCCATTCCAAATATGGCAGGCGCAGACCATATATAGTTGGAGGTGCTATTCTAACAGGTATAATGTTTGGTATAGTTTGGATGGTTCCCACAGGCTGGAGCGAGGACGCAATATTAGCGTGGTTTGTTGTTACCTCTATTCTTTTCTACACTTGCTTCACTATTTTTTCAGTCCCTTTAACAAGTCTCACCTACGAGATGACTCCCGACTATAACGAGCGAACAAAAGTAATGGGGTTTTTTTCCTTCTTTTTTAAAATAGGTGAAGCAGTTAATCAATACCTTTTTCCGCTCGCACAGTTGGCAGTTTTTGGAGCTGCAATGGTTGGTGTACAATACGTGGGTTGGGGAGTCGGAATCTTCATATTTATTATTGGCGGTTCTTTACCCGGCTTGTTAGTAAAGGAACGATATTATAAAGCGGCATCATCTCAAAATAAAGTTAAAATTTGGGTAAGCATAAAGGAAGCATTTAAAAATAATGCTTTCGTGATTTTAATTACATTAACAATTTTACAAACAGTTTGTGGAATTTACGCATCAAGTTTGGATTATTATTTAATAGTCTATCACATGTTTGATGGTGATATTGCCACAGGTGCAATTTGGAAAGGACATCTTACATTAGCCTACGCGGTAATGGGTTTTATTTCAATACCAGTACTAACCTTTATTTCATCACGGTTTAGTAAGAAGACAGCTTTAGCAATTGTTTATGTTATGTTTCTTATGAGTGGAGTTGTTAAATGGTTTGTCTTTACACCGGATAACCCAATTAAAATTTTGTTAGACCCAATACTTGGAGCACCAATTTGGATAGGAATTGCAATGATAATGCCGGCAATGATGGCTGATGTGTGTGATGAAGATGAACGAAGACACCACAATAGACGCGAAGGTATGTTTGGAGCACTCTATACTTGGTTTCAAAAGTTTGGATTTTCTATCGCATTTCTCGGAGCTGGACTCGCACTTAACTATGTTGGGTTTGATGAACAACTTGGAGGAGCACAAACACCGGAAGCTATATTCGGAATGCGTGCAATACTTGCCGGTGGTGTAGTTGTAACAGCTCTAATTGCTTTAATAGTTCTTAAATTTTATCCTATTTCACCAGAGAGAGCATTAGAGACAAGACATATTCTTGAAGAAAGACGGGGGAAAGTTTGATGTTTTTTTACATGAACCGAGTTGTTGACGGTGAAAAAATTGCTGCACAGAGCGTGTTATAGTATTAACAACTAAATCCTTCCCGAAAAAAGATTCCGCAAAAAGAACGGAACATGGCGGGACAGGTTGTTTTTTTTGTAAAGAAATAAAATACCAAAAACAATGACCAAACAACAAATAAATCTCAATACTCAAATACAAAATAACAAACAATAAGTTTTGAATTTAAGTATTGTAATTTGGAATTTATTTGTTTTTTAAGAATTGTGTTTTGGAATTTGCACCGTAGGAGTGCTATGCTTTTTTTGAGTTAAATTAACATATCTTTTAAAATACGATTTTAAATAAAGGAAATAAAAAAATGGTAAAAATAAAGAGAGAATCTCAGGAATCTGGAACTTCAATTCTGCAACGCCTATTTCAAAAAACCGTGATTAACATTATCATTGCTTTAGTCGTTTTGTCTGGGGCTGCTAATTCATCGGATTTATTTGGTGGGAACAAACAATATTCTGCAGCTCTAACCGATACGACTAATTTCACTATAGACGGTCCCCATCGTTTTCCTACTATTTCAGGACTTAAAGGTTTTCGACCAACAAGTATGCAGACCAAAGCGTTTATCGAAACGGAAGCTCATCATAGTAACAAAGGAACAATTTCCTTATGGTTTTCCCCCTTGGAAGACTTGGCAAATTGGAAAACAAAAGATTGGGTTTTCAATAGAGTAGAAAATGCTTTTGTCTATCCTTTTTTCTCAAATTTTTTCCCAGCACGCAACGGAGAAAAAAAGGGCTTTGGTCTATTTTGGGAAACAGGTTACAAGCCTTTACTTTTCAATTATAATACAGAACCAACTAACGAAAATATAGCTAGTAAAGTTTCGTATGGAAATACTACATCTCCATTATCTTTGTGGGCAGAAGATATGACGATTCTTAAAGGGATGTGGTATCATGTTGTTATCACTTGGGATAAAAAGAAAAAAGAAATAAATATGTATGTTAATGGCTTTCACGTAGCACATATTGAAAAAACTGAGTTCTTCACTGACTGGGGCGACAGACTTTACATTGGCAACCCCATGTTTGTAATGCGTAATTTGCAAATTGAAGGAGGTGTTATTTCTAAGGAGGAAGCCGGTAAAATATATTCTGAGAGCCGTCCGGTAACCAATGATCCGGCAGATGAAATATTGAGAGATAAGTTTACTGTTGTTGATAGACCCTCGTTAGATATTAAACTGGATGATACATGGCAAAAATCTTATGAATGCAGCTTTCTTGAAAAAGACGATTTGGATGGCTGGGTTTTTCAGACAGGGGATAAATATAAAGATTTGCATGTAGTGAAAATTACCGATGAAGGTTTGTTGATTGATACGCCCGATTTTTCGGATCATGAAACACGTATGTATTTGTGGAGCCCCGTAACTTTTGAAGGAGACCAATGGATTGAATTTGAATTTATGCCGGAAGAAGATGATGGACTTATGCTGCTTCTTGTTGCATCCAGTGGTCCGCAGCGTAATGATTTTATTGACGACAACCAAATATCGAAATCGGGCAAGATGGGTTTTCTAATTGGGCAGAACAGAAATTATCATTGGGAGTTGATGCGCAAATATCCCGATTTACGAAAAAATGTGGAAACACAGTTCTTTGCCAAAAATCCATGGGGAAAGATGATGCATTACGGAGCCGCTGACCGAATAGAAGTGGGTAAGTGGCATAAATTACGATTTGTACTAATAGGAAATCGTTTACACGGTTCAATTGATGGAAAGACCGTATTTGATGTGGAAGACAAATTTGATATTAACAATGGTCCTGTATTGGATTTTGGTCGTATTGGTTTCCGACACATGTATAATACAACAGTGCGTTATCGAAATTTTATTGTGTATGAAAGAAATATCAAGAAATAATTATGCTCCACCGTGCATAAGTCTATAAAGTGGGTTTTTTATAAAAAAATATTTTACAAAAATTTTATTTGAAAATTAAGTTAAATTATTTTAAGGAGAGAAAATTGAAAAACAGAATATCAAGACGTAACGCACTAAAATTGGGTGGGCTAGTTGCTTTAGGAACACCATTTATTAACAAAGGTTTAACATTGTTTGATAGCCAGCAAACAGAAACTGGAATTCCTAAAGACCCTCGCCACGTAGAAATTAAAAAACCTTTAACTGCTGTAATTATTGGCGGTGGCAATAGAGGTACTGCCTATGCAATGTATTGTGATTTGTTTCCTAAAGAATTAAAAATAATTGGTATTGCTGAACCAATTGATTTCAAGAGAGAACGATTTGTCAAAAAATATAATATTCCCAAAGAGAATGTTTGGACCACTTGGGAACATGCAATGCAGAAAGCCAAATTTGCAGATATAATGATAATTACCACTATGGATAACATGCATTACGAACCAACAATGGCTGCAATAAACTTAGGTTATGATATTTTATTGGAGAAACCAGTTGCTCAAAATATTAAAGAAGTAGAAGATATTGCCAATCTTGCTGCAGAGAAGAATTGTATTGTAGCTGTATGCCATGTTTTAAGATACCATCGAATGTATAAAAAAGTAAAGGAAATAATTGATTCTGGGGTATTGGGTGAAATTACAAATATTCAACATTCCGAACTTATTGGGCGTATGCACTACCAGCATTCTTATGTGCGAGGCAGGTGGAGAAATAGTAAGGAATCGAATCCGATGCTGCTTTCAAAATCTTGTCATGATCTTGATATTATCTATTGGTGGTTGGGTAAAAAATCTAAACGAGTCTCATCTTTTGGGTCGTTAACTTATTTTAGAGAAGAGAACGCACCGGCAAACAGCGGCGAGAGATGTACGAATTGCACCATAGAAAAAGAATGCCCTTATTCCGCATTCAAAATGTATCAGGGTAAATTTGCTGAGCAAGATTACGATTTTATGCAGCATCTTGATATTCCCAATTTTACGCAAGAATCATTACTACATGCATTTGAAACCGGTGATTTCGGACGATGTGTTTGGCGTTGCGATAACGATGTAATAGATCATCAAGTAGTTAATATGGAATTTGAAGATAAAGTTACATCTTCATTTACCCTTGGGATAGCCGAAAATGGTGGGCGGTTTTTTAAAATACAAGGAACATTAGGTGATCTTTATAACTACAGACCAGCTTTTATTGGAATTGCTGAATTTAAAAACGATAAAAAAACAGTGATTGATGTAAAGAAAATTCCAAGACTAAAGGGTGGGCATGGAGGAAGTGATTTAGGTTTAATGCAAGATTTTCTGCAAGCGGTTTATCAACAAGATGAGACTCTTATAGTTACGCCTATTAGTGTATCTGTTGCGAGTCATGAAATTGGTTTTAAAGCTGAGGAGAGTAGAACTATTGGAAAGACCTTAGATATTTAACATTGGTTAAATTTAAAAATATTTAGATCATGGAAACGGATTAATAAGGAAAGAATAAATGGCATCAAGAGAAAGAGTATTATCAAGTTTAAATCATAAACAACCTGATAAAATTGCAATAGATTTTGGAGCAACTGCTGTAACTGGAATGCATGTAAATATTGTTGCTTCACTTAGGGAATATTATGGATTAGAGAAACGGTTAGTGAAAGTACATGAACCTTATCAGATGCTTGGATATATAGATGATGACTTAAAAGAAATACTTGGAGTTGATGTAGAAGGGATTTTTCCTCTAAATACAATATTCGGATTTCCTAATGAGAATTGGAAAGAGTGGAAATTAGATAGTGGGTTAGAAGTTCTTGTATCAGAACATTTTAATACTACAAAAGATGATAAAGGTGATACACTTATTTATCCGGAAGGGGATACAGCCGTACCTCCGAGCGGACGCATGCCAAAGAATGGATATTTTTTTGATTGCATTGTTCGTCAGGAACCGATTGATGAAGAAAAATTAAATCCGGAAGATAATTTAGAGGAATATGGATTGATATCTGATGAAGAATTGGATTATTTTTCAAAGAAAACTAAACGTGCATCTGCAAAAAATAGAGCCGTTGTTTTGTCAATTCCGGGTACTGCATTAGGTGATATCGCATTAGTTCCAGCTCCATTTATAAAACACCCGAAAGGGATAAGAGATATTGAAGAATGGTACATGTCCACAATGATTAGACCAGACTATATCCATAAAGTTTTTGAAAAACAAACTGAAATTGCATTGGAAAATTTAGCTAAAATAAAAGATGCAGTTAAAGATAATGTAGATGCTGTATTTATTTGCGGCACTGATTTTGGAACTCAAAATTCAACATTTTGTTCGGAAGAAACTTATAACGAATTGTACAAACCATACTACAAACAAATAAATGGCTGGATTCATTCTAATACAGAATGGAAAACATTTAAGCATACTTGCGGTGCGGTAAAGTCTCTTGTTCCGGCACTAATAGAGAGTGGATTCGATATTCTTAATCCGGTACAAGTTTCTGCGTTCAATATGGATGCAAAAATATTAAAAGAAGAATTTGGTGAGCAATTAACTTTTTGGGGTGGCGGTGTTGATACTCAAGACACACTTGCATTTAAAACCCCAAAAGATGTTCGGGAAGAAGTATTAAAGCATTGCAGGATATTTAACAAAAATGGCGGATATATTTTTAATACTGTTCATAACATTCAAGGTAACACACCCATCGAAAATGTAGTTGCTCTTTTTGATGCAGTTAAAAGTATTAACTAACATGTAAAAACTGCAAATAACTTGCGTCTGTTCAGCAATATTATTTATACTTCTACTTCAGAACAAAAAACATCAAATATTTGTTACAATTAAGTTATACATTTTTTTGTTTATTTTATAAAGGAACTGTTCATGAATGAATTATTAAACAAATTGGCTGTTGCAATAGCACGAGGAAAAGTAAACCAAAAATCACCATTCCCGCCAGATATGAAAGGTGAATTTGGAGCTGACGAGCTAACAAAACAGGCTTTGGAAGAATCAGTTGCACCTGCTGCTATTTTAAATGATGGGCTGATGATTGGAATGAAAACGGTTGGTGATAAGTTTGAAAGCGGTAAAGCATTTATCCCAGATATGCTGATTGCAGCAAAGGCAATGAATGTAGCAATGGTACACTTAAAACCATTTTTTGACTCTGGCGAAGTTGAGTTGAAAGGTGATTTTATACTTGGAACAGTTGCAGGCGATTTGCACGATATTGGTAAAAATATTGTTCGTATGGTGTTAACTGGAAACGGCTGGAATGTTATCGATTTAGGAACCGATGTTAAACCAGAACAATTTATTGAAACTCTAAAAGAATATCCTAATGCAGTTATTGGCATGAGTGCCCTACTAACTACAACAATGATGCAGATGGAAACAACCACAACGGCAATCAAAGAGGTTTCCCCGGATACAAAAATATATATCGGCGGAGCACCAATCTCGCAAGAATTTAGCGATAAAATTGGTGCTGATGGCTACTTCCCTGATCCTAATAAATTTGCTAAACATTTGGCATCTGTTGTATAATTAAAAATTGAGTAATTATACCCTTTGGAGCAAAGATGAAAATTTTCGATAAATTAACTATCGACAAACATGAAGAATTATTAATGGGAATAAGTCCGCATCCTGTAAAATGCGGCAACCTACTTACCATTGGTGATGGCAAAGTTTATCCCGAAATAAATTTTACATTGCCAACTATGTTGATAACGCAAGAAACAATGGGCGAGGTACGAAGACATTATTCTGAAATGATGACTAATATTTTAGCACGTGCAAAAGCGTTAAACGTGCCTGGTTTCGTTGTAGAGTTTGAACAATTACCACCAATGACCGATACACCTGAATGGGGAGCGGAAATAACCGAACTAATTAAAAATGAATTAAATAAATTTCATATTGAAACTGGTATTCCAAACGCTTTGCGAGTAACGGTTTTAGATTTACGGGATGCTGATCATCCTCCACTTTTACGAACAGGTTTGCCAACCGAAAAAACATTAAAAGGATTTGAACTTTGTGCACAAGCTGGTGCAGATATATTATCGATAGAATCCGTTGGCGGTAAAGAAGTTCACGACCAAGCACTTATGTATGGCGATTTGTACGGCATAGTTGCAAGTCTTGGAATATTAGCACATAGGGATATGAGTTGGTTGTGGAAGCAAATTACTGAAATAGCAAATAGGTATGGAATAATTTCGGGTGGAGATAGTGCTTGCGGGTTTGCCAATACTGCAATGCAGTTAGCTGGGCAGGGAATGCTTCCAAGTGTTCTCGCTGCAATAGATAGAGCAGCAAGTGCCCCAAGAAGTTTGGCAGCATTTGAACAAGGCGCTGTTGGTCCATCAAAAGATTGTGCTTATGAGGGTCCAATTATAAAAGCGATTACTGGTTACCCGATAAGCATGGAAGGTAAATCTGCTTGCTGTGCACATTTTAGCCCGCTTGGAAATATTGCAGCTGCTTCAGCAGATTTGTGGAGTAATGAATCGGTACAGAATGTTCGGCTTTTAAGTGGAAATGCGCCAGAAGCATTTATGGAATTGCTTAGCTATGATTGCAGACTTTACAACACTGCACTTGATAGTGGTAACGGATTAATGATGAGAGATATGTTAGTGAAAAGTGATGTGCCACATTCTGTTGAAGCATTGATGCTTGACCCAGAAGTTGTAATTGATATTTCAAAATCAATAGTAACCAACACCGGTGGTTACGCCCAAACAAAAGCTGCTGTTGCCATAGCATTTAGTGCAATACAAAAAGCTTTAGATAATAATGTTCTAAGTATATCAGATACAGAAAAAGAATGGATGACAAAAATGGAAACCGCTATAAGTTCTTTCGGAGAAACCGAAAGCGAAGCTGTTGAACATTTGCAGATGATGTATGGTGATGTCTTTAAACTTGAAGCTTATGGATTGTAAAACAGCCCTTACTCTAAATGTTGAATAATCTATTTCAATACAATCTTTCTTCAAACAAACTAAAATTAAATTTAGACCATATTTTATTATCGATGGGATATTCTGAAAACAATATCCCATCGGGTTATTATGAATTAGTACAAAATCTATACTTCCAATCTTTAGATGTGATTAACCCTGTTTGCGGCTTTAAGGTTCTACCAGTTGGTGAAGTTTCAACTATTACAAATGGTATTAAACTTGCCGATGTTGAATTTTATACTGGCAGTAAAATTGCTTCAAGACTAAAAAACATTGAAGGAAGTGTTGTTTTTGCACTAACATTAGGATGCAAGTTTGAGGAATGGGTCGGAAAGTTTTATGGTAATGATCCGTTCGCTACTTATGCAGGTGATTTAATAGGTTCGGCTTATGTGGAAATATTTTCAGACTGGCTGGAAAAAGAGATTGAAAATATTGTTGGCAAAGAATTTGAATTTAGCAATATATATTCACCAGGTTATTGCAACTGGGATATTTCAGAGCAAGTGAAATTATTCACTTTTTTGCCAAAACATTTTTGCGGAATTAAGCTATCCAGTTATTCAATGATGCAACCAAAAAAATCTTTAAGTGGAATTATTGGTTACGGAAAAGATGTTGCCAAGTTAGAACTCCCTTGTAATCTGTGTGTTGATTTCAACTGCCATAAAAATATAAATGAAAAGAAAAACAGAATTGATGATAACTTTGAATAAGAATTATAAAGAAAAAATAAAATTAAGAATTGAACCAATCGGTAAAGACCTTGATGTAATTAAAGGTACACCTCTTATAGATAAGTTATTTGAATATGGTATTGAATTTCCTTGTGGTGGCAAAGGTTTATGTGGTGGATGCAAGGTGAAACTTTTATCGGGTGATGTAAAAAATCATGAACAGTACAAAGAGTTAAACTGCAAACTTGGTTTAGATTCAGATTTTAGATTAGCATGTAATAGCGAATTGATTGAAGATACTACAATTGAAATACCTCAACTGGAATCATTAATACTTGCAGATAATACCGCATTTACTTTTACACCGCTGGTTGGTTTCGGAATTGCAATTGATATTGGCACAACTACAATTGTTGCTCAATTAGTCGATTTATCATCAAGCCAAGTGTTGGGTGTTCAAACATCACGTAATCCTCAAAGTAGATTTGGCTCAGATATAATGTCCAGAATTTTGCACGGACTAACAACTGCCGGGAGTGATGAGCTAAAAAAACTTATTAGAGAGGAAACTTATTCTTTAATAAAATTATTGTTAAATAGTAAAGATATAAATCTTAAAAAAATTGTTTTAGTTGGCAATTCAGTAATGCACCATCTTTTTTGTGGCTTAGATGTTCAGCCCCTTTCAATGTTCCCATTTGCAACAACTAATAATGAATCAATAGAGTATTCTCCGGTTGAGTTAGATTGGGAATTATCTTCCGAAGTGAAGATAATTTTTGTTCGTCCAATTAGTAGTTTCATCGGCAGTGATATTTATGCAGGCATAATTGCTTCGGGTATGGATAAACATACTCAATTAACTGCACTAATAGATTTAGGAACAAATGGTGAGATAGTAGTTGGTAGCAGCGATAGGATGGTTTGTGCATCAACCGCTGCTGGGCCTGCTTTTGAAGGTGCAACTATTCACATGGGTATGTCGGCAATGTCGGGAGCCATTTCTTCTGTAAACAATAATGATACAAGAATTGATTATCACGTTATAGGAAATCAGGATGCTCTTGGAATTTGTGGAAGCGGATTGATAGATGCAGTATCGGTATTTTTACAAAATGGTTCAGTTGATGCAGGTGGAACCATAGTTGATGAAAAAGAAAAGTTGAGAATTGGTGATAGAGTTTTTCTAACACAAAAGGATGTGCGCGAATTCCAATTGGCAAAAGGAGCATTAGCTGCCGGGCTGCAAATTCTTGTTGATAAACTTTGTAAATCTCTTGATGACATTACACACATCTTTATTGCTGGCGGATTTGGAAATTTTATCAATTTAAGTAATGTAACACGACTTGGAATGATTGAGGTAGATCAAAGTAAAATTACTAAACTTGGTAACAGTGCATTAATCGGGGCAAAAATGCTTCTCTTTACGGATGACTACTCACTCGAAAATAGTATATCAAAGATTGAACATATCTCATTAGATTCTGATGAGAATTTTCAAGATATTTTTGTCAATAAAATGTTTTTCAATAATTACATTTCAAATGATATTGCTGATGAATAAATTAACGACATTTTTTCATCTTAAATGAAAGTATAAAGCAGTGGTTAGTTTATACTTAATCAGGAATAAAAAAGAACAAATCAAACATTTTAACAAATAGGTGACAACATGAACCGAGTAATTTTAATAATTATACTAATAGCTTTTGTTAATGTTAGTTCTTTAATATGTAAGACGAATAAAATGGAGGATGCACAAAAAATGTCAATAACTAAACAATTTTATGGGAAAACACCAGATGGTGAAAATGTTGATTTGTTTACATTAACAAATGCAAATGGTTTGCAGGCTACAATAATAAACTATGGTGCAACAGTAACAACACTAAAAACACCAGATAGAGATGGCAATTTTGCCGATATTGTTTTGGGTTATGATAATTTGGATGGCTACATAAATGATCCATACTATTTTGGCACTACGGCTGGTAGGTTTGCTGGTCGTGTAGCAAATGGAAAATTTTCTATTGATGGGAAAGAATATCAGCTTTCAATCAACAATGGTGCAAACCATTTACATGGCGGTATCAAAGGTTTTAATAGAGTAGTTTGGGATGCTTCAATAAAAGAGACTGATGAAGGTCTGGTTCTTGAATTAACATATTTGAGCAAAGATGGTGAAGAAGGTTACCCAGGTAATTTATCTACTACGGTTACTTATTCTCTTAACAACGAGAACGAGTTGACAATAAGTTATAAAGCTGAGACTGATAAACCAACTATTGTTAATCTTACGCACCACAGTTATTTTAATCTATCCGGCTATAATTCTGGTGATATACTTGACCACGAGCTAACAATATTTGCTGATTTTTATGCCCCCGCTGAGACAGACTGGTTAGTCCCAACTGGAGAAGTAAGAGCTGTAAAATCAACAGTTCTCGATTTTACAATTCCACGAAGAATAGGTGATAGAATAAAAGATGCACCAGCCGCCTTTGGAGGTAACAACGGAGGGTACGATTTAAACTATGCTCTGAAAAACCAAGGGAGGCTCGAAATAGCTGCACGAGTTTATGAACCTAAAAGTGGGCGAGTTATGGAAACCTACACAAGTGAACCTGCTCTTCAGGTTTATACTTCCAATTTTATTTCAGGTGGTGTAGTAGGTAAAGGTGTTGATTATCAGAAGTATGCCGGATTATGTTTAGAGCCTGAGCATTTCCCTGATACACCAAACAAACCTCATCTACCATCTTCTGTTCTTCGACCTGGTGAGACATATCAGCATACAATTATTTACAAGTTTTTAAATAGATGAAATTGGAGAAAAAATGTTGAGTTCAAAAGAGGTTTTTGAAATTAGAATGAAAGGTGCTGCAATGCTTAGTAATGCAGGCATATTTCTAACTGATAAAGAGGCAGTTGAGCTTGAGGTGGCTGATTTTGGTCTTAGAGAATTTGAAAAAACCGGATTAGCACTTGTAACTTATTTAAATACCGAGCGTTGTTGTGCTAAAGAGTTGGTAATGTTGCCGTATCAAACATGCCCACAGCACAGACACCCGCCGGTGGAAGACAGCCCTGGCAAAGAAGAAACTTTTAGGTGCCGATGGGGAAAGTGTTATCTATATGTGAAAGGTGAAGCAACTAAAAACCCTGTATGTAAACCTCCGGAAGGTAGTGAAAAATATTATACTGTTTGGCATGAGATAGTACTTAATCCAGGTGACCAATATACATTACTTCCTAACACGTGGCACTGGTTCCAAGCTGGTGAAGAAGGGGCGGTTGTGTCTGAGTTCTCCACAAAAAGCACAGATGAAAATGACGTTTGGGTTGACCCCCGTATTGCCCGGATACCAGTGGTTAGTGATTGAAAATATGAGTCCACTTTGAAAAGCAATGTTTCATTAATATTGATTAAATAAAAATTTATAATAGAAAATTATATAATTAATAATTAAGTAAAATAGGATTAGAATATGAAAATTAATATAGTTTTATTAAGGTCAACTATCATAGCAGCACTTGGCGGGCTTCTTTTTGGTTTTGATACTGCTGTAATATCTGGTACTACAGGGTGGCTGCAAGATGTCTTTTCACTATCTTCAGCAGAGCTTGGTTTTACAGTTGCAAGTGCTCTAATTGGAACAATTATTGGTGCAATAGGTATTGGAAAACCAACAGATAAATATGGTCGTAAAAAAATTCTATTTGTAGTTGCAATACTCTATTTTGTCTCTGCAGTAGGAAGTGCTTTTGCGTGGGATTGGTATTCATTCCTATTTTTTCGTTTAATTGGAGGAATAGGAGTTGGTGGTGCTTCGGTTGTATCCCCAATGTATATTGCCGAAATATCGCCGGCAAAGTTTCGTGGTCGTCTCGTTGCTATTACCCAACTTAACATAGTTCTCGGAATGTTGATGGCTTATTTCTCAAATTATTTTATTTCCACTTTTAACCTTGGTGCATTCGAGTGGCGCTGGATGTTTGGAGTAGAAGCATTTCCGGCACTTATGTTTTTCTTTCTTCTTTTCTTTACACCGTGCAGTCCGAGATGGCTTATGGCTAAGAAACGTGTTGATGAGGCAAAAGAAGTACTTGCCAAATGTGGAACAGATGAAGGCAATATTGAAGAAGAAATTGAAGCAATCCAAAGTTCTTTGGACGTTGAACACCATACTACTAAAGAACCACTTTTTGCGAAGAAATATTTTACACCTTTATCTTTAGCAATTGCTATTGCAATTTTCAATCAACTATCTGGAATAAATGCAGTATTATACTATGCACCAAAAATATTTGAAATGGCTGGGGCTGGCGGTGAATCTGCTCTTCTTCAATCGGTTGCTATTGGTGGTACGTTCCTAATATTTACAATTGCAGCTTTAGGAGTTATTGATCATTTTGGTCGTAAGTTCCTGATGTTGATTGGGACAGTCGGTTATATAATTAGTCTTGCAATAATAGGTGGAACATTTTATATGTATGGAACCGATTTTACGGAAGCAAGTGGTACAATAGTTCTTATTAGTTTACTCTTATTCGTTGCGTCACATGCATTTGGTCAGGGTGCAGTAATTTGGGTTTTTCTCTCTGAAGTATTTCCAAATCGTATTCGTGCTCGTGGACAGGCGTTAGGCAGTTTTACACATTGGTTCATGGCTGCTCTCATAGCTTGGACTTTCCCAATAATTGCTGAAGTATCTGGCGGACACGCATTTACTTTTTATGCAATTTGTATGGTAGGGCAATTATTTTGGGTAATTTTTGTAATGCCGGAAACCAAAGGTATTTCATTAGAACAAATGCAGAAAAAATTTGGTATAGAATAGGTGATGTTTTTATGATGTACTGAGACTTAGAGGGGAAAGTCAAAATCTATTCTTTCCCAACCTCCTTAAAATTCAGCATTAAGTTTGGATCAATTGCATCGAAATAAACAATTTTACGGTTTACACCCGTCCGCTTAAATCCGCTGATTTCAACTAACATTTCAAAATAAGGAGGTATAGAATCAAATTTATTTAACATTTTTTCTTCGATATAACGTAGTCCAGATTGTGAAGTAAACATATCTACAGTTTCTATTAGAGATATATGTCCAACCCCTGCAAATATAAAAATATAATTTCCATTAGGACCAGGTAATTTAGAGATAAGAGCATAATCTCTATTGTAAAAATCATTCGATTCAGTTTCCTTGTTTTTTTCTATTGGACGAGTTCGAAGAAAAGTTTTTATTGTATCCCCATCACTATTAAAAACATAAAGTAACGGAGGACTTTGGGCAAATTTAATATTTAATTTTGAAGTGTAATATTTTAATATCCTAAGATTAATAAATTTGCCAAAATAGATTATATTACTTGATTTAATATCTTCCCACGTTAGGAGAGATGATCGTGTGGTTCCTACTTTTTCATAAACACTATATAAAATAGGAAGTATGTCGATTAAATTATCGTGAGTGTGATGAGGCAGCATTGATAAATCCGTGGGACTTATATTTTTATTTTTAGCAGCAATTTTAAATGGTTCTAAATCTGCCGGAGAATTTATTCGATAATCTCTAATTTCTCTCCGGCTTGAATTAGAATCTGATATAGGTTCTAAAAAAGTAAAATAGTCACCAAAAACTAATTTAATGGGAAAATTATTAGCTAATATATCATTCCAGATAAGGGAATCAATGTTCTTTACATTGCTCCCACTATTTCTAAAAACAAATAGAGCAATTATCAGTAACAGTATAATAGTTAAATAGATGTAATGATGGAAAAAAATTTTATCTTTTAATAACAGTAACTGTTTCAATTGTTTCTTAACAAAATTTTTCTCTTTGAACTCAACTTTATAGTGTCCTTTCGGTATAGTGAGTCTTATTTTTTCAGATTTCCCTTCGTTCTGATAATAATAATGCAGTTTGTTTCTAAGGTTGTGTACATTGTAGCGAACTATTGAATCTTCCGAAGGGTTAAAGTTTTTATCGCGACCATAAACATCTATTGCAATTGTAGTTTCTTTTGGAATATTACCAGTAATAGAACATTTAACTAGATATGCAAGTAAATCACATTTTAACTTCGATTTACTAAATTCTTTGCCTGCACAAATATTTTTCAGTATTTCAAGTTTTTGTTTTTTATCCAGCATAGTTGATATATTATCCAATTGTTTTGCAAAATAATGAGTAATCTCTATAATAAATCCTTTTCTTGATAGAAGATTAGTAATATACAAATATTTGTAATATTACAATACTTAAAAGTGAAAAATATTTCTCTTTTTAACCATCTTAATTCAGTGTGTATAAGAATGCTTTGTCCAAAGGACTCTTTCCGTTACCTTCTCCAAGTATAATAAATACCAAGCCATTCTACTAAAAATGATTTTTCAAAATAGGTTTTGTAAAGGCTTCTATAACTGTTAGCAGCAATAAAATTTTATACTCTATAATTTTGACTAAGAAGAAAGTTCTGAAGAATGAAAAGAAGTATTAGTGAATTAAGAAACAAAGTATAAGCAAAATTGTCAGCGATTCGGGAGCAAAATTAAGATGCACAAAAATACATGTACCGCACTGCGTGTAACAAGTTATAGGATATACGAAAAATCATTTTTCCGGCTAAAAGTGCTTATAAAACCAGTAAACTGGTTAATAAGGAGTTACACATATTTCAACCGGTTCACCGGTTTATTAATTGAAATTAATTTGCCCCCGAATCGCTGAAAATTGTTATACAACTGTTTTCTTACCGTTGTTTTACAGTTTATAACTTGACCTTTGGAAGCAAATCTATTTAATTAAGACAGTTATTACAAAATACTCTCAACTTATTGAGGATACAAAATTATGAGTAAAAAATTTACTACGTTTTTTAGAATTTTTCTTATCCTTATCTTTTTTTTCCTATCTCTATTTTCAACAACTTTTGCTGGCATTACAGGTAAATTATCCGGAACTATAACCGACTCTAAAACAGGCGAAGCCATTCCAGGAGCCAACATTATGTTAGACGGAACAACTATAGGTGCAGCATCGGATTTTGAAGGTTTCTATACTATATTGAATATACCCCCCGGTGAGTATAAAGTAAAAATTTCCTCGATAGGTTTTAGAACTGAATATGTAGAGAAAGTAATAATAAGTATTGACCGTACAACAAAATTAAACGTATTGTTATCAGATATCTCTTTAGAACTAGAGGGGGAGGTAGTTGTAGTAGCCGATAGAGAAAAGATAAAAACTGATGTTTCGTATGCCCAAACCTCAATAACACCAGATGAAATTAATAGCTTACCGGTTACTTCAGATGTACGTGAAGTAATAGCTTTTGCACCTGGTGTTTATCGAAACGATAAAGGACAAATTGAAATGCGTGGTGGACAGATGGACGAAGTGGGAGTTTATGTTGATGATATTTCTATGCAGAATGCACGAACAGGTGTAAGTGTCCTCAATATGCCTAAGGGAGCAATTCAGGAGATTCAAGTAATACGAGGAGGCTTTAATGCCGAGTATGGGCAAGCTCAATCAGGTATTATCAATATAGTAACCAAACAGAGTTTAACTAATTACACAGGTTCAATCAATATAAATGTAGGTGCAATACAGCAAAAACATTTTGGACCAAATATGTTTAGTGCCGAGAACTATTATCATGTGGGTCGTTTCTTAAGTATGGATTCAGTTTACAAGAGCATGCCTTGGACTGGAGAGGAAAAATCATTATTGTTCCAAGGCTGGGATAATTGGTGGGCAGATTCAACAATTGATAAGTATGATACCTATAATAAGCTAAGGGAAAATGTACCCTATGGCACTAATGCAGAAGAAGCTTTAGAGATTTGGAAGTGGCGACATCGTTCACAAGAGTATTCCGATGAACCTGATTTAAATATAGATGCAACACTTGCCGGACCCGTTCCATTTACAAGTAATAAATTAAATTTTTTCGTAGCTACGCATTATAACCGAAGTATTTACCCATTTAAGTTTTTTCAAAAAGAATATTCAGAGTATTCTGGAAATTGGAAATTAAATTATAATATAAATAAAAGTAACAGACTCTCTTATCATGGAATTTTTAGCCGTCAAGAAGGGGCTGCTTTTGAACCAGGTTCTGCTGGTATTGCAGACCCTCGTCACTGGGTGAGCAGTGCGGTAGTAGCAGGGCAAGTATTTGCTTCGGGGGGAGATATTTCTACAGGTATGTATAATGCCGAAAGTCTGACAAAGTTGAATAGTTTACAAGTAATAAACCACGCAATAAAATATAATAATGTAATAACTGATAATTCCTTCTTTGAAGTAGTTTTCTCTTATAATAAAACTGAAGAAAATGCAGATATTACACTGCCATATAGGGATTTGAGCAATATTGTAAAAGTAATAGGTGGTGATAGTTTGGATCAAGCACCATTTTTCCCAGTTATAGCAGTAGGTGATTCTGTTAATTTTGTTTTTTTTGGAGGAAGCGATATACTCGGAAAGCATTCTCTGGGTGGTCAAGCTAACCGAAATTATGATTATTCATCAAGTGAAAGTTTTACCTTCAAAGCAGATTATACCAACCAGTTAGATAAAGTACATTTGATAAAGACCGGAATTTGGGTTTTACACAACAGAATGAAACTAGATTATGGCGGAAAAAATAATATTCATTCGTATGAAGGAAAATTTGTTCGAGAGCAAGTAAAATCATGGTTCAAAAGAGATATTCCTTATTATGAATTTGCCGCTTACTTTCAGGATAAAATAGAATTTGAAGGCTTAGTGCTTAATGCAGGTATAAGAATGGATGGTTCATTCAATGAAGAGCCTGATTTACCCATATGGAATGATGCATATAGTAAAGGGAATGTAGAGGATACATTATATTCAATGCCAGATTCAATATCATCAAGAGATAACTGGAAAATTTACATCTCTCCTAGAATTGGCGTTGCTCATCCAATTAGTGATAACAGCAAATTATTTTTTAATTACGGCTATTTTTACCAACGTCCAACTATACAGCAACTCTTTTATGATAATTATCGCCCCGGTTACCAAACAGCATCTTTAAAGAGAATTTCTAATTCAAATTTAGAATTTAGAAAAGTAATTCAATACGAATTAGGATTTGAGCAAATGGTTGAAGACTGGTTCAGAATTACAATTTCCGGATATTATAGGGACATTACTAATGAAATAAAATATACTACATTGGTTGATAGAAGCACTTATTCTTACAGTAGAGCTTTTACAAACGGCTATGCAAGTGTTCGCGGATTTGAGGTAGATATTAGGATACCAAGACATTGGCTAATAAGTGGTTGGATAAATTATGACTATCGTTCTAAAACAGAGGGCGATTATGGATATTTAAGATATAGCGAAATTCCATCAATAATTGATCGTGTAGAGCGAGAAGCATTACCTGTAGTTACTAGAGCCAGACCAGCATTACGAGCAAATTTAATGATTTATTCACCGGAGTTTAATAATAATGTATTAGATGCAATTTTCTCGGAATTAACATTATCGTTTTTGTATCAATGGAAAGCAGGCGAGTGGATAACATGGAACGAAAATTCGGAACTTGATAAAACTAATCCATTTAATCTTCAGTGGAAAGATTTTAGCAGACTAGATATGAGGGTAATGAAGACTATCGATTTCGGATCAGCAGAGTTAACTTTTTCTTTTGATATCCGTAATGTACTAAATACAAGATATTTTAATCCCGGTTTGAGAAAATATCTTAGTTCTGCAAAAAGTTATACACGCTTTATTGATAGGGATTACTTTTTGGAGATTGAAAGGTTAGGTTTAACACCTGGTGATGTTGAACATCCTGAAATTACAAATATGCTTGAACAAGGTCCTTATTGGATATTTTATGGTGAACCTTTACAAATGTGGTTTGGTGTAGAATGGACATTTTAATTTATAACCTATTCGTCGGTTCTTTGGTTTATGACACACTGAACTTGTCGAAGTGTTAATTGTTATTTAATGGAGTTAAATAAATATGAAAAACTTGAAACTTCTTATAGGCTTTATCCTTTTTTTATCACTTCAATTGATGAATGATATTATGGCACAAAAATATGGTATTACTATGGATGGCGGAAGGTTCATGTGGAAAATTGAACCTAAAAATAATACATCTGCGTATATACTAAGAAACAATGCTATTTATCCAGGAGACTACAGGGAAGACCAAGGTTATTTAAATAACATAGGTGGTTATCACCTAATGTTTATAACCGATGATGATGCAGAACATCCATGGTCTTCTTTTGTTAGCGGGGTATCAAACGGAATTTTCGGTGGAACAGAAGATGATGCACAGGTAAAATATATGCGTTATGCTTATCCGGTAATTACTGTAGATGGTGTAAATGCAGGGCGCTATCAAGACCCATCCTTTATAATTGACCCAGATTTAGATTGTGAAATGAAAGGTGAAAATAGAGCAAGATCAATTTATGGATTAACGGCATATACAACAACCTATACCTGGAGTCACCCGGATTACCAAGATATTGTAATTAACCATCAGCAAATAATAAATGAAGGGTATTGGTATCAGTGGTGGACAGATCCAATACTGGAAGATACACTTACGCCAAATCATTATAATGCAATATGGCTTAAATTTGGAAGGCGTTACTCTCCGGGATTTCAATCTGAAAAATTTCCGGGTGGAGTTAGTGAAGTTAATTGGAACTTTTGGGGTAATGGAGTAACAGATGGTATTACAGATACCACAGCATTACTAATGTATCAGTGGAACCCTGATAATAAAAAATCAACATTGGAGGATGAAGGTGAGTGGCACGAGGGTAATCAAAGTTTTTATTATCCCTATTATTTTGGAAATGGATTTCTTCATGCCGATGGACGCTTGATGGAACACGAAAAGATAACATCGCCCTTACATTGGTGGGGTATTGAAACATTTCCACATGCATTAAGACATTCCGATATGATATCATTCAAGGCATTTCTTCAAGCAAGATATAAATATGGAGTAGAACCCGGACTATTTATACCGCAGGGTGGTTATGGTAATCCGCATTATCGTAATCCTGATGGCGATACTGAAAAAACATTTCTCGCCAATGGCTACTATGATGCAAAAATGGAGTATTACTTTGGTCCATTTGAAAGTGAAGTTGGCGATACAATAAATTTATGGTTTGCACATCTCGCTGGCGGTATTGAACCACAAGAAGCAGATACTTTAGGAAAAATATGGGGAGAAAAATATGATCCAAATACATATCCAGCAGGCTGGTCTGATGAAGATATAGCATGGAAAAATGATATAATCCGTACAGCTGGTGTAAACGATATGGTTGGTAATTATCAAAAAGCAAGAGAGATATTTGCAAATGGTATGAAAATACCAAAAATGAATCTTGTACCACCGACTTGGATAGATATAAACTCTGGACCTGGTTATGTGAGTATAGAATGGGCATCTGTTGTTGGAGCAGTATCATACAATATTTATAGGGGAGAAGGAAGTTTAGACAGATTACTATATGATAGTATAGCTACTGTAAACGTTACAGAAACACTCTATCACGATTCAAGTGCAGTACGTAATTTTACCTATTATTATTATGTAACTGCCGTAGATGAAGATGGGATAGAAAGCAGCCATTTTGTAGTAAGATCAAACATAGGAGCTTCTCCAACTACTTTTACTGGTA
>JAKIUC010000051.1 GCA_021647785.1 Melioribacteraceae bacterium | reverse complement strand
CCAACTCTCTTTCTATGAGTTCTTTTACTGCCTTACGTGTCCATAGAGAAAATGATAGTTTTAATTGGTCTGGCATTTTATCTATAATCATGTTCTGTATTGATAATTCTTGTTCAGTAGATAATAACTTTTTATCTGCTGATTTAACGCCTCGTTTGGCTCCCACCAAACCTTCGCTTCCATTTGTTTTGTAACGCTTAACCCAGTTTGTTATTGAGTTTACATTTACTCCAAATATTTTGGCTACTTCTTTTTTCTTAGTTCCTCGTTCTATTGAGGCTATTGCTCGCATCCGAATAGTGTCTCGGATGCTGTCGTTAACTCTGCGTAAATCTTGTTTTTCCATAGTGGAAATATACGAAATTATATGCTGATATCCTAACCTATTACCGTCGTGTTAATAGTAATCTGTTTTACAATTTTTTTATAAAACCAACGCGAAAATCATTTAGAATAAACAATAGCTACACAAGTAGCGTAATTATCCGAGTGACTTATTGAGATTTTCAGTTCTTTATCATCACCGAGTATCTCTTTGACTTTCCCAAATAATTTAGCGTTTGGATATCCATTATCCTCGTTGTAAACTTCGATATCTTTCCAATTGAAGCCTTTGTTATCTGGCGTTGAAAGTGCTTTTGCAATTGCTTCTTTTGCAGCAAAACGTGCAGCGTAGTGTTGGTAGGGTGAGCCTTTTGAAGAAGAGTATTCTATTTCACCTTTTGTAAATATTTTATTTAAAAAACTATCACCAAATTTGGATATACTTTTTTCAATTCTATCAATTTCTATTAAATCTATTCCTATTCCAAAAACCATTTTTTCTCAAATTTCAATAATAATTGCAAAAACTAATTATACCGACAATGAAATGTCTGTGAGACTCTTACAGAGGTTATCGGAATTCCAAAAGCAAATATTGTCGGTATATAACAACCAAATTGTTTTCTTTATCCGAAAACCAATTTGGGTTGTGTATATCTATTTATAACTCTCTTTTCTGTGTAACACTCTACCAATAACAATAGTATCATTCAATATATCAAAGAGAACTCTATAATTGCCAATTCTTAAACGGTAAGATGGTTCAAAATTAGTTAGTTTTTTGATGTTTTCAATTTTGGGATATTCTTGGAGTTCAAATATTTTAGAGTGAATATGTTTCAGAAACTTTTTATCAATTCTTTTTAGATCCTTAATAGCACTTTTCCGAATCTCAATTTTCATTTTTCAAATACTCTTCAAACGGAATAGATTCCTCAACTCGAGTTTCTCTTAAAAGCTTTAGGTCTTCATAATCTTCTTTATTAATGATTTCTAAACCGTCATCTTTTAAAAGTTCTAAAAACCTTGTTACTTTATCGGTTAGTTTATCATTTTTAATATTTATTGTTATTGTTTCCATCTCATTCTCTAATTAACTTTTATAGTGTAATATAACTTATTCTCATACTTATTCAAATCTAATTTTTCTATACCAACAATAAAGTGTCTGTCCCTATATGTCTTTGTCTGTGAGACTCCTATGGAGGTATGAGACTCTAACAGACAATTTGTGTTGTGCATATATTATTAATAACCTACTGCTTCTCCATAACCGCGTGGGTCGGATGCACCCCATATTATATTATTTTCGTAATCAACAATAATTCCTTCGGCTCTGCCAAGTGTTCTTTCTTTACCTATAAAATGACCTTTTTTAATCAAATTTGCTTTTACATCTTCTGTCATTCCGAGATGTTCGTAATCAATTCTTTCCGGTTTCCATTGATGGTGAAAACGTGGACGGTTAATTGCCTCTTGAATATCCATATCAAAATCGATAATATTTAGAATAATTTGTATCACGGTTGTAATAATTGTTGAGCCTCCAGGAGAGCCAATAATGATGTATGGTTTATCCTCCGAGTTAAGAACTATAGTTGGTGTCATTGCACTTAGCATTCTTTTGTTAGGCTCAATAGAGTTTGCCACACCGCCAAGTAATCCAAATTGATTTGGTATGCCAGGCTTTGCTGAAAAATCATCCATTTCATTATTGAGTATAAAACCAGCACCTTCAACAACAATTTTATTTCCAAAGGTTGAATTTAATGTAGTTGTAACGCTAACTGCATTTCCATACAAATCAATAACAGAATAATGAGTGGTCTCTTCACTTTCCATTATCGGAGGAGTTGTATGAGAGATGCTATCTGATGGAACAGCCCTTTCTTCAACAAGTGCCGCAATCTCTTTGCCACGCTCTTTAGAAGTTAACCACTCTTTTGGAACTGGATAAAAATCTTCATCGCCAAGATGCTCTGCTCTATCTGCATAAACATATTTAAGAACTTCAGAAACTATATGAATATAATCACTACTTCCCCATGTCTCTTTATCGAACGAGAAATTTTCAAGCGAGTTTAATGCTTCTATCAAAGCAATTCCGCCAGATGATGGAGGTCCCATCGAAACAATTTTACTTCCTCTATATTCGCCAAGTATTGGAGTTCGCTCAACAGGAAAATAATTTGTTAAATCATCTAATGTAATAAATCCGCCATTCTCCTTTGATTGCCTCGAAATTAAATTTGCTATTTCACCTTTGTAAAATCCATCCCTACCATTTTGTTTTATTAAAGAGAGGGTATGTGCCAAATCCTTTTGAACGAACAAATCACCTTCAGTAAAATATTCATCCTCTTTAGTAAAAATTCTTTTTGTCGATTCATATCGAGTAAAACTCTTTTTGAAATTATTTAGTACATCAGCAAATCTGTAGCTTATCGGGAATCCGCCACTCGCTAATTTAATTGCGGGCATAATTATCTCTTCGCGACTCATAGTTCCATACTTCTCAAGTGCATAAAGCATTCCTGCAACACTGCCCGGTACACCAGAAGATGCCCACCCTTCTGTACTTTTCTTTAAATCGAAATTACCATCTTCATCAAGAAACATATCTCTGTATGCTGCTTGCGGAGCTTTCTCTCGGTAATCAATTGTTGTGTTGGTTCCATCCATAAGATGAATTACCATAAAACCGCCACCACCAATATTTCCAGCTTGCGGATAAGTTACTGCAAGAGCAAACCCTGTAGCAACAGCAGCATCAATTGCATTTCCACCCTTTTTAAGAATATCCACTCCAACCATAGAGGCAATATCACTTGCGGAGACAACCATTCCATTTTTAGCTCTAACTGGAGCATTCGATTTTGCTAAAACAGAATAACTAAAGAAAAAGAGAGTTATATACACAATACAAATTGTCCCGCTCAGAGGGACAATTTTGTTGTTATATACCGACAATATTCGCTTTTGGAATTCCGAAAACCTCTGTAAGAGTCTCACAGACATTTCATTGTCGGTATAAATAAATATCTAAAAAATATTTGCATCAACCTTTAACCCTTTTTCCTTTATTTGTCTATTTATTATTTCACTCAACTCTTTTAATTGTTTTAACGTTACCGATAAATCTTTAACTAACTCTTTATCGTACATTAGTTTTCCAAGATTATTTTCTTGGTTATTAACTTCATCAAAAAAGTTGTTTAATTTTAACACAAGTCCATCTGTACTTTTTAATACTTCATTTATGCTGCCAATTGATGCTTCAATATTAGCACTATTTTTAACTATAAATTTATTTGAATTGGTAACTAACTCGTTACTGTTTTGAAGTAATTCGGAGAACGAATCCCCATTTTCAGATATGATTTTATCAGTCTTAGCAATAAGCTGATTTAAAGATGCAACACTAATTTGTAATTCATCAATAAACTCTGAGTGGTTCATCAACTTATTAAACGAATTTAATGCATCTTTAATTTCATATATCACATCAACCAAATCGTTCTGAACCGAACCAAGCATAGCCATAGTTGTTGAAACATCACCGAGAAATATGCCATTTTGAACTTTTGAATAATCCAATGGTGTAGCAGACTCCCCCGGCGTAATCTCAATTTTTTTCCCGCCCATTAAATCTAACATCATAATCGAAAATTTTGCATCTTCTCTTAAATCATAATTTGGGGGCAATAATACTTCAACAATTACAGAATTCTTTTTGTTGTAAATATCCTCAACATATCCTCCTTTAATTCCTTGAATAGCTACAATATCCCCAATTGATAAACCGGCTACATTTTTAAATGCTATAGTGAGGTTTTTTTCATCAGAACTGAAACTAAAATTCTTTGCCCATCCAAGTACCCAAAGTAAAACAATAATTCCAACAATTACTGTTATTCCAACTTTGAGTTCTGTTTTTTTCTCTTTTTTCATTCTTAAATATAGTTGTTACTAAATTATTATTCTTAAAAAATCTTTTTTTTATTTGTATTCACAACACAAATTGTCCCGCTTTGCGGGTCAATTTTTATGTTATATACCGACAATCCCGCTGTGCGGGAGAAATTCCTCCGAAGAAATCTCACAGACGAAAACCTCCGTAAGAGTCTCATACCAAAGGCATCCCTATGGGACAGACATTTCATTGTAGGTATAACTCTATCGTTTATCATTTTTACTTGTTAGTTGTTTAATTTCGAGGTCAAAATCAGATAGATAGTTTCTGTCTTGGATAACTCTAAATTTATCATATTCTGCTTCCGCTTTAATTTGGGCTTCTAAAGCAGATATTTTCCCACTATCAAGCAAAATTGGATAGTCAGATAACTCTAAAAATTTATCCAAAAATAGTATCCAATCTTCCATATTCATAACTATACCACGGGTTGCTCTATTTTCTGCTAAGTCTAAATAAGCCGAAACAATTCTTCCACTTTCTAAATTCAGTAGCTCTATGTGAGTTTATACGGTATCCAACAGCGGTTATCGCTTTTAGATTATAGTACTTGGTTTTATATTTTTTTCCATCTTCGGCAGTTGTTTCCAAAATGGAAATAACTGAATATTCTTTTAACTCGTTAGTTAAAAAAATATTTTTTAGATGTTTTGAAATAGCAGGAACATTTACCTCAAAAAGCTCTGTCATCATCTTCTGAGTTAGCCATAAAGTTTCATTTTGAAAATAAACATCTATATTTACTTTTCCAGTTTCTGTTTGGAAAATAACGAAATTCGAAAATTTATTTTCATCTGATAATTGAGAACTTATTGTTGATAACTTCTTCTCTTTCATTTCTTATTTTCAATCATTTTTTTTAAGTCATCCAATGTAGCTTTATCAAAGTTACTCTCTTTTATTATTTTATTAAAACTACTAATAATTTCATCAAATTCTGCATCACTATATTCATCTTTTCTTTCTTCAACATCATTAATTATTTCTGCAAACTTCTCTTTTAGTGGATTTTTAATTTCGTTTTCACTAAAATCATCAACAAGTTTTTCAATCTTTTTAATTGCTAATTCTTTAGCTCGCTCGCTACTTTTAGAAACAAAATCTTTCCCATATTTATCATATAAATAGAATGATATTCCTACAATAACAATTATTATTGCAATAAATTTTAGAATACAACCCAACTTCACTTGGCTTCTTTCCTTTTAATTTTTTTAACAATAACTTTTGAAATTCTATTATTGTCAATCTCTATTACCTCAAAATTAAAATTATTATAATCGAAACTATAACCTTTTTCTGGAATGTTGCCTGCTTGCTGGAAAATAAAACCCCCAACTGTGTCATAATCATCATCTTCGTTTTTAAAATCACTATCAAGCAATTCATTCACTTCATCAATATCAACTTTACCGAGAAGTATATACTTATCATCATTTATTTTAATTATTTCGTCATCCTCATTATCATATTCATCTTGTATTTCGCCAACAATTTCCTCCAAAATATCTTCAAGAGAAATTAAACCGGCAGTACCGCCATATTCATCAACAACAATTCCTATGTGCATATTTTTTTTTTGAAACTCTTTAAGCAATTCACTTATTAGTTTTGTTTCAGGAACAAACATTGCCTCTCGCAAAATCTTTTTCAAATTAAAATTATGTTTCGCTTTTCCAATTACAAGAAAGTTCAGAACATCTTTAGCATATAATATTCCAACAATATTATCTAAACTATCTTTGTAAATTGGGATTCTACTATTACCCGAATCGGTTATTATTTTAATCACTTTTTCAAAAGAAGATTCAACCGAAATAGATTTTATATCAACCCTTGGGGTCATAACTTCACGAGTACTTATCGATTTAAAATCAACTAAGCCATGAATTAACTCATGCTCATCCTCCTCAATAGAGCCATGCTCCATTCCAATATCAGCTAATTCTGTAATTTCCGATCTCCTTAAAGCTGTTTTTGAAGAATCTATTTTTATTTTTGAAACAAGAAATTTGATAGAGTCTGTTAAGATTTTTGCAACGGGATAAATAATAACCGAAGTCCAGTAAAGCGGAAATGCTACAATTCGTGAAAATGTAACTGGTGCTTTGGAGGCAAAGAGTTTTGGTGTAATTTCACCAATTATCAAAATAAAAATTGTAAGTGCAATAATTTGAATTAAAAGAACTAACTCAACAGAATAATTATAAACCTTAGATACTTCTACCGCTAACGAAACAGCAATAATTGTTGCAGCAACATTAAAAATTGTATTACCCAAAAGTATTGTAACTAATAATCTACGTGGTGATTTTAAAAGCAAAATTATATATCTATTTAGAAGAGAATTTTGAGCTTCAATTTTATTAAGTTGTTTTTTATCTAATGAGAAGAGAGCTACCTCAGAACCAGAAAAAAATGCTGACATAACTAATGAAAGAAATAAAAAAAATATCCCCGAATACCAATCAATTTCCAATTAAGTCTAAAGACCTCATAATGTTTTACAAAACCAGACTAAATATAATAAAAAAGAGCAATTAAAAATATTTAATTGCTCTTTTTGAATATTGAATCGTATTTGCTTTTTAGAATGGAAGATCATCAGCAGTACTTTCGTTACTTGCAGGTGCAGGTGCACTTTCAGTAAAAGTGCCACTATCGGATGATGAACCTGATGAATAATCGTCCTTTCTTTCTAAAGGAATAATTCCATTAAAATCACAAAGAATACTAGTAAAATACTTTGTTTGACCATCTTTTTCATAGCTGTTGTGATCAATTCTTCCTTCAATGTAAAATTTCTTTCCTTTTTTAAGTTGATCCTTTAGGAAATCATTTAACCCAAAAGCAGTAATGTTATGCCAAGTTGTTAGGTTTTCCCAATTACCATCTTTAGTTTTTCTACTGTGAGTTGTAGCAAGTGTAAATTTTGTTACTGATAAATTTGAAGTTGTAAATGATGTTTCAGCATCTTTACCCAAATTTCCAATCAGTTGAGCTTTGTTCAATGAAAACGCCATAGTTGGTCCTCCTCTTTTTATTTATTTTTATTATTTGGTACTATAAAAGCACCATTAAATTCGGGAATATTTCGTAATTCATCTCGCACTTCATCTGCTTTTTCTCGAGATCTAAACGGAGTTAATTGAACTACATGTAAATTTACTTTCTCACTATAGTGTATATTCAATTCATAATCTGTTTTATCCTTAGTGCTGTTCACAAATGTTTCTGCCTTTTCTAAAGTTGAAAAAGCACCTAACTGAACAATATAAAATTCAAAAGCGGATGATTCTTCTTCAACTTTTGATACTTCGGTTACAGGAACTTCTTCTGCCGCAGTAGATAAAGTATCAGTTGTAGTTATATCGTCAAAGACATATACACTCTGTGTTTCAGATGCAGTATCTTTATCAGTCTCTTTAGTTGCCGAGCAACCAACAATATAAAAAAGTGATACGAATAGAAAAGTGTTTATAATTTTCATCTTAGCCCTTGCTAAAATTAAAAAAATTTGCCCATCTAATATAATAAAAGATAGGCAAATAAAATACTAATTGTAAACTATTAGAACTTTAAGGAGTAGCATTACCTAATCCAATACTAGCAGGTAATGTAGAGACATTAACTCTTGGAATTGTAGCATCAAACTTGCCATTTATTGCACTAATAAACTCATTGGCAACAACGCCATAACCTTGTGTTGTTGGATGAACTCCATCCAAGCTAAATGTATTACCAAGTATATAGCTATTACTAAAGTTAATTCCATCAATAATAAGTCCACCATCAGCTAACTTTGCAAAGTAAGAATTAATATCAACTAAAACCCATGTATCTGAGTTTGCATCAACTGTTGCTTTAATTACTGCATTAAATGCGCCCGTATGTGTTTGAACAAGAGCTAACTCAGTAGCATCAAGTGTGTAAGGATGAGGCCACGGATTTTGCGGGTGTAATCCAAATGCTTGAGTAGTATCGATACCAGGAGGTACATAACCTCCCATAACTTCTCTATAAAATTTACCAGTAGGCACTCCAACAAGAGATGCGTAAGGACTAGCAGCTAATGTAAGAAGTATATCGCCAGCAATCAGTTGCTCAGGAGTTGCAAAACTAGATGCAACTGCTTCACCATTTTTTTGATAAAATAACCCAACTACTGCCGGATTTACAGCTATAACATCAATTAAAGCTACTCCTATTTTAGGACCAATTGTTGTAAAGAAAGGTATATTTTGTACATCAGGAATATTTGCTGCTGCAATTTTTCTAGCACCAGTAGAGTCTGTTAAAGCAGTAGCAATTGCGTTATAGAAAAATCCGAATACTGCTGGATCTGTAGGGAGTAACCCTGTAGCATCAGTTCCACTAGACCCTCCACTTGTAGCATAACCAAGTACATCGTTATTTCCAATCCAAAGATTAATAAATGTTGGCTGAAGATTTAACGCTTGTTTAATAATACTAGCACCAAGTTGTTGATCTCTAAGTACTATACTAAAATATGGATTGCCTCTTGCTTCTGATTTAGTAGCAAAATCTGTTTCATCTGTTAAATCAAAAATAATAGCCCCAGGTACACCGAGATTATTGTAAGGAGCTGCATAAGCTAAATTAGTTGGTGTTCCCATTCCAGGATTTGGAATAATTGTTGGTGTAAAATCATGCAATTCCAATTTACCAGGTATTCCTGGTTCGCTGATTAGAGGTTGCTCATAAGAGACTCCAACTTGGTCAGCCATTATTTTTCCAAAAGAATAGACTTGAGAGCTTTCGTAAAGTGAACCACTTTGGTATCCGGCAGTTAAGCTATTTCCTATAGAAACAAATCGTGTAAAATCGGCACTTCCAGTATTTGGTGCTGAAGGTGCTGTTAGTTCTGATCTATCCTCGCAAGCAACAAAGAAAAGGAGCGATGTCATTGCAAGAAGTATAATATATTTTTTTCCCGAGAATAAACGGGATTTCACGTTGTTCAACATGTATATTCTCCTATCCTTAGTTAATTAAATATGTAAAGTTAATACCGAGAAGGTTTGCTGTTGAGTTATAAGTTCCGTTAAACCCAGCAACACCACTTGTGTAATCCACTTTAGAGTTAGTAATAGTTCTTTCAACAAATCGTACAAACATATAAGCTAAATCAATTGTAATATTTGAAGATACTTTATACCCAACACCCAAAGTAATACCTGACCTATCTGCATCACCAAGAGATGGTTCAAGCCATTCATCTTGTGCAGGGTTTTTGTCATAGAATAACCCGCCACGTAGGTCTAAATCGCTACTCATTGAGTACTCTGCACCAAGACGTGCTATCCAACTATCTTCAGAATTTCTAAGAGATGTACTTACATAATCTGGGTCAGAGTCAGTAAATGTAACTTCCATTTTATCATAACTTGACCATCCTACATATTGGAATGCTGAAGTAATTGTCCATTCGTCCGATGGTGTTAGTGCTAAACCAATAGTAGCATTTAATGGTAAAGTTATTGGGGCAGTAATATTGCCAGAAGGTAGCAAACTCTTCAATGCACTTGGAGCAGTAATATCTGCTGAACCGCTAAATTCTATTTTAGTAGTACTTCTAAAATTAAGACCAATACTAATTAAATCGCTTGGCTTATATAGAAGTCCCAATGCATAAGCAAAAGAATTTCCAGTTCCTGAAAGATCAATTGTTGCATCTGCATCAAATGGGTCTAATCGAGATTTTCTCAAAATTTCAACACTTCCTATAACATACGATGCTGAAAGACCAACAGAAAGTTTATCAGAAAATTTATACGAAGCACCACCTGTAAGGTAAAAAGTTGTTAATTGTGTTTTGATAGTAAGATATCTACCTATCCAATTTTCATCCCATTCAGAGCCAAGTCCAAATTGGTTATTAACTCCAAAACCAATTGCCCAGTCATCATTTAATTGATGCGATACGTATAGGTTAATTGGAGTAAAAAGAGCAGGCTCCTTTGATACTTCATCAATTTCCGGACTAACTCCTCTAAAAGATGAACTTGGTTTAACGAGTGTAGTACCAAACATTATTTGTGTACCCGATAGTTGCGATAACCCTGCTGGGTTATAAAAAAGAGTTGAAGCATCAAATGCTAAAGCTGCACCGGCACTTGCCATTGCCATACCCCTTGCGCCTTGGTCATTAATTTGAAATCCACTAGCAAATACTTGAGTAGTTACTATCAGTGAAATAATCAAAAAAAGTAATTTTTTGTTCAATGTTTCCTCCGAGTTATTAGAAATTAATAGTTAACAAGTGAATATATTATTTTTTTTTCTTTAATGCTCAAATCATTTTGTTTTTATTATTGTAATTTTTATTATTGTAACATATACCTTTTACATCCAAGTGTGATTTTTTTTACAGAGCGAACCTTAACTTCAAAAAGACTTCCATCTTTCCGTTTAATCGTATTGACTTAAAATTAAAAAGGGATTTTAGCAGGCTTCACTATTTCCCACTAAAATCCCCAACCAATTAGCCATAGCAGTGGAAGGACTACTACGCCTCACTGTTTCTACTCAACTAACAAACTTATTTTATAAATCTCAACCATGTTTTTTGTTTCTTTATCCAACTCATAAAACTTTACTGTAACTGTAGCTGGTGAGCTTTCAGTATCTATTTCAGCCATACCAAATACGGAAGCAGAAACAGTAGGTCTATCTTCTTTGTTTTCTGGCATTGCCCACGCTGGTCTATAAACTTCATAAGAGATTAAAGGATTTTTCTGGTTTTCGGGAAGTAATGGATGTCCTGCAGCTTTCTTATAATTAAATGGTCCAGAAGAAAAATCAAAAATTGCATTATCTAATTCTGAAAGCGAATAAACTACTGAAGTATCAGTTTTTGAAACATGTTTTATTGGTGCTTTCCAATTTAATATATGTGTACTTGGATAATGTTGATCTGCAGAGAGGATTACAACACCGGTAATTTTATTCTCTTTAATAAAGGACATTACTTTGTTGCGTGCATATTTATAACCCATCCAACTGTCATAATATCCAGGTCTGTCTCGTGATGTATCACCACCATAATCGTTAAAAGGGATACTCGAAAAGATAATTTTTATACGTGCCGTCGATTGTTTCAATCCATTTAGAAACCATGCAAGTTGTTTCTCGCCAAGCATTATTTTATCCTCTCCTTCAGCGTTCTGCATTGGAGAGCGATACCAACGCGTATCCAAAACAAAAGCATCAACATCTGCAATTAAAAAGCGATAAAAAATTCCACCAGTTTCTAACTCGTAAGGATAAGTAGGGTAAGTCTCCAAAAAGACTTTTCTAGCAATTTCTTTGTATGGATATGTTCTATCATTATTATCTTGACCAAAATCGTGGTCATCCCAAATACCCATAATTGGAATTTCGCTACTCATATGTTGAAAGCTCTCAACAAAAGTACGATGGTACTTCCCACGGAAAGCATCCAATACTGTTTTTTCTTTCAGCATAACTTCACCTTCCTCAATCTTCTTTTTACGAAGATAATCATTTGCAAGATATTCTTCTAATTTGTTTAGATTGCCGTCGTAATCGCCATACATCTGGTCGCCTAATAAAGCAACAAATGTTGGAGACATTTTTTTTATGTTTTCGTACACATAAGGAGTTGAATATTTTTCTCTCATCCCACTTGAAAAAACCACACTAAATTTTCCAGGTTTTCTTTGTTCAGGAAAAGTTTTAAAACTAAACCATTTAGAGAAATTATTGTCATCAAATTCCACTCTGTATTTATATTCAGAATTGTAATCCAAATTTTTCAAAACTAAACTTGTTGAAAAACTATTCTCTTCAGTTAGGTTACCCCACTTTGTAGATGAAATAGATCCTGTTTCTAATTTTTTGTATTCAATTCTAACTGTACCATCAGAAACTGCTTTAACTAAAATTGGGACTTGGTTATTAAGAATTAAACCTACCATGGGTAGACGCAAAAATTCATTTGTTTTTTTATTATCACACGAAATAAAAATCGAAAGAAATAATAATATTGTTAATGTTTTTTTAAGCATTTTTTTCTCCTTGCATTTTATTAATCCAATTAGTTGAACGTTTTACAGCTTTTTTCCATTGTTCCATCTTCGTTTCTCTTTGGTCATCACCTATAGATGGAATATATCTTTTGTTTAATTTCCAGTTACTATTTATATCACCAACCGAACTAAAATCACCAACTCCCAGTGCACCAAGGTATGCGGCACCTAAAGCAGTAGTTTCGTGAATTACTGGAACATCAACCGGTATTCCTAGAATATCAGCTTGAAACTGCATTAGGAATTTATTAACTACTGCTCCACCATCTACTCGCATTGAGTCTATAGTCATTCCAGAATCCATTCGCATAACTTCTAAGTTTTCTGCTACTTGAAAAGCAATTGCTTCCAATGTTGCTCTTACAATGTGTTCCCTTGTAGTACCTCCAGTTATTCCTATCATTGTACCTCTTGCATATTGGTCCCAATAGGGTGCAGCCAATCCCGTAAATGCTGGAACAAAATAGAGACCCCCTGTATCTGCAACTGATTTAGCCATTGCTTCTGTTTCATCGGCACTTTTAATAATTTTAAGACCATCCCTAAGCCATTGAACAGCAGCACCACTAATATATACACCACCATCCAGGGCAAATGTGATTTTTTTTTCTAAACTCCATACAGCCGTTGTTATTAAGCCATTTTTAGAAACTATTGGTTTATCCCCAGTATTCATAAGCATAAAACAACCTGTTCCGTAAGTTGTTTTTACAGAACCTTTCTCAAAACAAGCCTGACCAAATAATGCCGCAGCCTGATCTACAACGCTTCCAGCTATTGGAATTTTTGCGTCGATAAAATCGGTTGAAGTATAACCATAGATTTCTGCACTATCTTTTATTTCCGGAAGAATTGATTTAGGGATTCCAATGATTTTAAGAATTTCATCATCCCATTGATTTGTATGAAGATTAAATAGCATTGTTCGAGATGCTGTAGAAGAATCTGTTACGTACACTTCGCCTTCAGTCATTTTCCATAACAGCCATGTATCTAAAGTTCCAACCAATAAATCTCCTTTTTCTGCTTTTTGTTTGGCATCCGATACATTTTCTAATATCCACTTTATTTTTAATGCAGAAAAGTATGCATCAATTGTTAATCCAGTTTTATTTACAATAAGTTCATTGTATTTTTCTTTTAGCTCATCTGCTCTTTTTGCTGTTCTTCTATCTTGCCAAACTATTGCATTATAAATTGGTTTACCTGTTTTCTTATCCCAAGCCATACATGTTTCACCTTGATTATCCAAACCGATGGCTCTTAGATCTTTTGCATTTATGCCTGAATGAACTAAAGCAATAGCAACTGACTCTTTTGTTTTGTTCCAAATTTCAATTGGGTCATGTTCAACCCAACCTGGCTCTGGATAATACTGTGTGTGCTCAACATATCCTTTGCCGCATATATTCCATTCTTCATCAAATATTATTGATGTTGTTCCCGTGGTACCTTGGTCTATGCCTAGATAGTATTTCATTTATTTTATACCTTTTCTAATTCAACTTAGTTAGTAGTAACAGTTTTTTGTTCCAACTTTTTACTTTGCTCTATTTCATAATTTAAATCTTTTGTGAAGTATAGGGAAATCACAATTGCAAGAACACCAGCTATCAGTTTCCCAAATAGTACTGGAGTTATCATATCAGGTCTTACACCTGCAGTAAAACCAAGATGATCGCCCAATGCAGCTGTTGCAGGTACCAACCATGCTGTATTAATTACTTTTCCTTTTGGATTCATATTCTTCATCATCTTGTAAACCGGAATGCTATTAGCTAAAGTGATTACAATTCCTGCAGCACTTGTTGCATCCATACCAAATTTTTGACCAAGTTTAGTTAATGGCTTATTTAAAAATTTGGTGATTAGCGTCAAGATTGGGAAAGTACCAAGCAGGATAATAGCAATCTGAGCTATAATTACCATTGCATCCATTATTGGTGCCATACCAGGAATAATAATAACACCAGTTAACTCCTGAAAAGCAGATGCAGCCAAGCCAATTGTGATAACAATTACAATAAACTTACCAAAGACCAGTGCACCGCTAATCATTTGTTTTGGAAAGAATAATAATCCAAGAACAAAGAAAATTGAAAGAATAAGAACAGGAATATTATTCACTAAAACTAATACAGGATCAAATCCCGCAATTAGTCCACCAGCAATTCCACCAATTGGAACCGTTATTAAACCAATCAATAATCCTTTTGCAAAAAATGGTCTATCTTTAAATTCAATAAGCCCCAAGCCCACAGGAATTGAAAATACAAGTGTGCATCCCATCATGGAAGAGACTATAAGTCCAGATAATAATCCCGCCTGTTCATTTTGTGCAAGTTCCATTGCAAGAGGATATCCCCCCATATCATTAGCCAAAATCATTGCAAACATTGCTGGGTCAGCACCCATAAAGGTAAAAACTGGAATAATAACAGGACCTAATACCTTAGCAATTACTGGAGCTAAAGTAACAATGCCAACCATACCCAATGCCAATGGTCCCATTGCATTAAAGCCCTCTTCAAATTGTTCGCCCAATCCCAATTTATTTCCAAAAACCTTATCAAGACCACCAATAAGAATTCCAATTGCCATAAGCCAAATAATCATCTGGTCGAATTCCATTATAACTCCTTATCAATTAAAATATTTCTTATAGCAAGAACCAAAATGAACAATTAAGATTTCGAAATATATTTAAGTACAGAACCAGCCGTTTTTTTCCCATTAAAGTAACACCATTCTGCCCCGTGAAACCCACCAAGAATATTTCCAGCGGCAAACCAACCTGATTCTGAAAGTTGATGATCTTTATTAACTACTGGAACCCTTGAAGGTATATCAATCTTTATATCTCCAATTAAAGCCAATTCACTATTTGGAATAAGTTCTCCACTAATAACAATTCCGTCACAATCAAAATGTTTACCATTTACAAGAACACCAGTTGCAGATTCTTTCCCTTTTATCTCCATTGTATCAACATTAAAACCATGAAAAGATGGATTAGTCCAGAATCTAAAATAGAGTCTCTCATGAATTGGGCATGTGGGATTGCTTCTATTATCTACAATAATGGCATCGGCTGCACCAGCGACTTTTAGTTTTGCAGCAGCAGCATAGGCAATTGTATCTGAACCAATTATTAAAGGTTTTTTAATTGGAAGCAAATCATTTCTGTCTAAATTAAGCAACTGTTTTGTGTACATTACCCTAGATGGTCTTGCACCTGCAAGCCATTTTCTTTCTGCAATATTTTCTTCCCTTGAACCACTTGCCATTACAATTGCATCAGCCGAAACGATTACTTTTCCATCTTTTGGATTAACAAAAGTTACACTCTTTTTTTTTGCATCAATTTCTAAAACCTGACTATCCAATTTTACTTCAATGTCTGTTTCAGATATTAAACTTTCAAGCCATTTAGCAAAATCTTCACCAAACACTGGATAACCACCTCTTGACCATCTCATAAATGTTCTTACTCCACCTTTTTTCTTTTTATAAAAAGATGGAATACCACCAATTCTATCATTTCTATCAACTACAAGAATAGACTTAACTCCACTTTTGTATAACTTCATCGCAGCTCCAATTCCTGCTGGACCAGCACCAATGATAATAGCTTTATAATCTTTATTAGAATTCATTTTCTCTCTCGCTTGCATTAATTATTTGAAGGAATAGTGGAAGATATCTCAGTCCCAGGTCCACGTTTGCTAATTCCTTCTAACGGTATTTCACAATGGTACGAAATAATTTTAGCAACATTCACCATGCAGTCAAATCCTTGGCATCTTCCCATTTGAGCACGGGTTCTTCGTTTTATTGAATCTAAAGTGCGTGGTTTTAATGGTGAATCTAAATGACGAATAATATCACCTTTTGTAATTTGTTCGCAGTAGCAAACTACTTTTCCATCATCTGAATTTTCTTTAACTGCTTCTTTATTATTATATCGTGGTTTCCACCAACCGGGCCATTTATTTTCTGGTCGGCTATCAATTGCATCCGGATTCTCTTCCAACTTTAATCCTAGTTCGTCTTTTAACTTGTAAATTAAATATTGAGCTAATGCTGGTGAAGATGTAAAACCAGTTGAACGAATACCAGCAACTGTTAAAATGCCTGGGCTATTGTCATTACATCTAATCCAATAACTTCCTTGTGTACAATTGGAGCGTACTCCAGCAAAGATGTTAATTACAGGTTGCTCATTTAGTCCTGGATATAATTTTGAAGCACCTTCTTTTAATAGTTGAAGCTGTTCTGTGGTGGTTTCTGAAATTGTTTCAAAACTATGTGGGTAATCTTCTGCTGTTGGACCTGCAAGTAAATTTCCAAAAATAGTAGGAGAGACCAAAACTCCTTTAGTTACAGCAGTTGGAATAGGTAAGAATATCCGACTTATTTTAGTTCCACTATGTTTATCAAAAATTAAAAACTGTCCACGTCTTGGATTAGTATCAAAATTTTCTCCACCATAAATCTTGGCAAACTTTTCACTACCAAGCCCACAAACATTTACAATTCTTTTAGTTTTTATTTTTTTTCCACAAGCTGTAACAAGAGATTTTATCACTTCACTTTTATTTTCAACATCTATAATTTCAACACCAAGAATAATATCAGTACCGTTTTGCATGGCTATTTCTGAAAACGCAATTGAAGAAGAGAAAGGATCTGCAAGGGATTCACGCGGAACAAGAACACCACCTCTAACTTTTTCAGATACATTTGGTTCTAATTCTTTTACTTCTTCCCCACTTAATTTTTTAATATCAGTTACACCATTTTTTATTCCTTTATCGTAAACTACTTGTAACTTTTTTTCCTGTTCTTCATCAATGGCAATAACAATTGCTTCACAATTTTTGAAAGGTATTTTGAGTTTTTCAGCAAGGTTGGGCCACTCTAACGATGCTTTTGTTACCAATTCCGATTCCAAAGTATCAACAGGAGCATCAAAACCTGTATGTATTATTGCACTACTTCCTTTACTTGTTCCTTCACCAACATCATAGTTTTTTTCTATTAACAATGTTTTCACTTTGTACTGTGAAAGCTTATATGCTAATGCTGTACCGACTATGCCAGCACCAACAATTGCTACATCATAAGGGGTATCACCTAATTGTGAAACATCTTTAAATTTTAATGACTCCTCATAATTGTCATTTAATGAATTATACAAAAGTTTTCCGGACTTATTCATTTTCTTATTTCCCATTTTCAATAATTTTCAATTTCCATCAACATTATCTGGAAGTGCATTCCATTTTGCAACCATTAGCAAACCAGCAATTAAAACTGATCCTGCCATTAAAATAAAAACTCCATCCCATCCCCATGTTACCTTAAAAAATCCAGGTATTGTTCCACCCACAATAGCACCAATAGAACCCATACCATTTATAACCCCAGAAGCTGTTGAAGCTCCTTTGCTTGTTCCAAAATCGACAGCCGCAGTTGCACTTACAAGAGAATCAGGTCCGTAGATTAAGAATCCAGCAAGAAATAATATTGCTGCTGAAACCGTCATACTATGAATAGATGCAAGGTCATTGAAGAAAAACAATAGAACTGATAACAACAACATAGAAATTGCAGCATAAGGCATTCTACGTGAACCAAATATTTTATCAGAAGCATAACCTCCAGCAAGTACTGAAAGAGGACCTGCAAGGAAAAATGCAGCATTAACAAATGCAGACTCAACCATTCCAGTTCCTAAAGTATCACTAATAAATAAAGGTCCCCAAAATAGTATTGCGTAACGTGTTGGTTTCAAAAAGAAATACATGGTTCCTAAAAGTAAAACCATTGGATTTTTGATAACACTTAGTGTCATCTGCCAAGATCCCTCATCTAGAGATTCACTACTGCTCTCTTTAACATGGTTAGTTTCTTCAATTGCTTTTTTCTCTTCAGCTAATTCAATTTCTTTATGATATTCTTCAATTGGTAGAAGTCCAATATCTTCAGGCTTATTTACTTGGATAAAATAAAATAGAACTAATACACCTAAAAGAATTAGCGCTGGAATAAAAAATGCAAATCGCCAATCTAAAAAATATGCTGCTGCTAAGCCTGCAATTGGAGCACCTATTAATCCACCAATGGTATAGTTTGTTGCCCACCAGCCCATCACAACACCACGCTCTTTTAAGGAGAACCACTTAGTAATATTTTTTGCCAGTGGTGCCCATCCTGTTGATTGACTTAATCCTTGAATAAGTGCGAAGACACCAAACGCAAGCATAATTGAGGAGACACCCATTGCAAAGCCAGCAATAATTGATGCTGTTAATCCACCAAGAACTATTTTTTTAGTTCCAAATTTATCGCCAAGTATTCCCCAAACAAACTGCCCTATGGCATAACCAATAAGATAAAGACCATCTATTATTCCCATTTGCTCTAGTGTTAAAGTAACATTTGGGTCATCTGCAATTCCAATTTTCGCAACAGAAAAAGAAGCACGCGTTAGATAAAAGCCAGCATATGCCAACCAAGATATTCCAAATGCTTTGTATCTTGCTAATTCATATTTTGGATTTTTTTTGAAAGTACTTTTTGCTGTTGTCAACTTTGTTTCTCCGAATAATTCTTTTGCTAATTTTAGTATTACTTCAACAATTTAACATTTTGTGATTTACACTTATGTTTATCTCTCATTCCCGAATGTTTTTAGTGGGAATCTATGTTGGGTTGAAGATTCCCACTAAAAACATTCGGGAATTACATCAATTATTCCTTTATTTTTTCACATTTTTCAAACCCCAAGATGGATCAACTGTAGGTATTGCTATTCTGTTACTATTTCCTTTAACAAGAAAAACTGTAGACCATCTAGATTTTTCTGTGTCAAAGACTTTTACAGAATCCAATAACTCTCTATTTATTCTTACAGGAAATTCTTTCTTGAGATATTTAAGTTTATTTTCAAGTATCTTAAAAGTTTGACTAAAGTAAGCATCATACTTAGCCTGGCTACCAAATTCATCAAAAGTTGCTTCTAACCCATTTTTAGTTTTATAAATATTTTTATGAGTATTAAAGTATTCTAATGCAGTAGCCTCATCAATTTTAATATTATTAGTAAGCTCTCTTCTTAACTCATCATATACCCACTTATCACGCCACATCTTAAGCTCACTTTTAATATCAGGTGATTTATCTAAGCCATGAACAAGGGCTTCTTCCACAAAGAAGTGGTTACGGATACTCATTGCTATTTGATGATTTAGCTGGTTATACATTTTTCGTTTCTCAGATGCTTTTGCTGTAATCTCGGAAGAATTGAAGCGAGTTAAAAAATCTTTTATACTCCACGTACCATCTTTAAATGTTACCAAAATTTCATAATAATGCTTCTTTAACAATAGTAATTCTGGTTCTGAATTATTTGCATTTTCAATAGCTTCTTCGAAAGTAATCTTTTCTATTTCAGAGTTTTTCCAAGCTATAAGAGCGTTAAGAATATAACCGAATCCAGTTCCCTTAGTAATAACTTCCTTTGGAATCATAAAACTTTTAAGAAATAGTGCAGTCTTTTTTTTTTGCTCTCTATAAAAAAGAATTTGCTTATACTTATCTGAAGTAGCTTGATAGTCATAATCCGAAAGTATGTTTGAAGCAATCTCAATAATTTCAACCAGAATATAGACGTTATCAACTAAAATAGGCTTAGATATTTTGTTAATCTCAAGGTCTTTAATTTTTGCTAATAGTAATGGTGGCATATCTAGCCATGTCAAATAATCAGTTTCATAATCTTTAATATTACTTTTAACTTCTTGACTACTTAGCAAACCTTGAATAACATCTTCATAGCTACTTTTCCGTATTGAGCTATAGACTCTTTTAGCATCCTTCAAATCTGGTTCAACCCAGTAACGCAATTTCCATTTTACATTCGACTTAGATATTGCTTCTTTAATTTCATCATCAGATATATTTATTTTATCATCAACTTCTTTCTTAAATAGTTCTTCGACCAACAATTCAGTGAGTAATGCTTTCTCTTTGTTTTTAATATCCTCACTTAAATTTAACTCTAAGCGATATCCTTCTTGTGATAATAAAGCTTCATCTATCATGTACTCTAAGTATGATAATTTTTTATTACCTTTTGCTTTAAGATGAGCAAATCCAAATTCATAGTTTAGTCTAAAATCTTCAACAGATATCTCATGATCTCCAACATAAGCAATTATATTTTTTTCAAAATCATTTTTTTTGTTAGAACATCCATCTACAGTAAGGAGAAAAAATCCGAATAAGAAAATTTGATATAATGTTATTTTATAATTGCTTATACTCATTAAGTTGCATCAAAAAAAGTTAAATGTTTTAAAATATTATAACTTCAGATTTATTCCAAAGTTATGTACAGAACTTAACATACCTAAATCTATATAGGCATAATCGATTAATAGATTGATTGAAGAGGAAGCTATAATTATACCACCACCAAATGATAAACCACCTGTACCTTCATCAAGGAAAAGAGATTTATAACCTGCACGGAGAGCTACCATATCGTAAACTACGTACTCTAATCCAATGTTAATACTCTCTTCACTATTATTTGGCTTTAGCAAATCTGTTGCAACTAATAATTTAGAATGTACAGAAGGGAAATCCATTTGGTAAGATACACCAAATCTAAATAACATAGGAAGTCCAAATGAACCTGTCTCATAATTTACAGGAATCTTATCAACACCTTCATTAATGATATCAGGATCGATAGCATTAATTAAATCTCTTCCAGCCATTTGCATATTGGTTCCAAAGTTGGAGATACTGAAACCCATTTGTAAACCATCAAGTTGTGTTTTGTATAAAGCACCAACATCAATTGCAAAGCCAGTTGCACTACTATGCCAAATTCTTTGATCGATATACTTTGCATTCATTCCAAATGAAAATCTGTCTGTTACATTCATAGCTAAAGAGAGACCTATAGCAAAATCTTGTGCCGAGTAAACTTCACCAGTACCCTCTTCGTAACCAACAGCACGAACAATTTGATCACCAACACCAAAACTTGTAACATTGGCACCTATAGTAATCATATCACCGACAGATGAAACTATTCCAATATAATCATAGTTGGTTTCAAAAATCCAATTGGTGTGTGAGACAACTACTTCAACTCCGCTAACATCACTGATACCAGCAGGATTCCAATACATTGAAAATGCATCTTCTGAAATTGAGGTATATGCCCCACCCATTGCTTGAGCTCTTGCACCTGCTCCAATTTCAAGAAAAGCCGCAGCAGTTGTACCAACATTTTTTCCATTAGAACTAAGAGGTTCATCCTCTCCGGCAATAGAATTACTAGGTAAAAATACTATTAGAATTAGTAACAATGCACTAAGAAAGATTAATTGATGTTTCAAAGTCTTGTACCTCTGAGATATTTTATCAATATTTTTATTAAATCTAACTACAGTCATATTTTTAACTCCAAATTTTCTCAAAGTAATATCAATTACTTAATGATTGCAAATCTGCCAATTTTCTCACCTATTCCTGGTGCTTCCACATGAAAGAAATAAATACCATATGCTACTTCAAGACCATCTCTTGTTGTTAAATTCCAAGGTTCACGTCCATTATCCTGAAAAGCACTATGATTAAGAATTGTAATTAGCTTTCCACTTACTGTAAAAATGCTTATTGTACATTCCATTGGAAGGTTTACAAAATCAATTTTCCGCTCTCCTCTTCCGGATAGTGCAGCAGATTGCTTATATTCAAGTGTGTTAACTGCAACATAAGGATCTGGAACAACATAAATATTATCAAGGATGCTTTCATTTTTCTCTCCTTGCTTATCCCATCCATTGGTTTCAAAACTATAAGTATCATTCGATGAAAAAGGTTTTGTTGTTTCAACTAGAATCTTATCGCCGCCAACTGGTGGGATCTGGATTGTATTTATTCCACCAACACTAAAATCAAGGCTCCAAGTTGTGGTTAAGTTTCTGCCACTTCTTTCAGCAATAAGAGTAATTACGTCTCCAACTTCAACAGATGCACTAGTATCTATTTCAACATCAATAAATTGAAATTCCATTTTTACATCATCAGTTATATTCCAAACTTGAAATTTTACTGGTATTCTAAAGTTGCTTAATTGATGATATGACGTATCTGCAATTTCATCAAAAAATCTAATTTCAAAATCTATTGGTTGACTAACTGATGGCTCACTCATGTTAATTTCTAAATTGCTTCCACTGAACCATTCTACTTTTTCTGGCTCTGCTTTCGCGTCATTTTCAAAAACAAAATTTAGTCCATCAACTAACACTTTTTCAAAGTCTTCAGATTCATAATCAGATGAAGTCCCTTCTAATAATACCTCATCAGACTCCTGATCAATAATTGTAAAATGAGTTGTGAGGTGTTCCAAAGTTGAATCATCCGTAAAAAAGATTTCATAAGTTCTATCAACAACTTCTTCTGGATTAACAATAAAAGTAGAAACCAAACCAGTAGCGTTTCCGGATGTATGCTCCATAGTGCTTTCAAACTTTGGTGGGATATTACCTGCAGCAGGTTCAACTGGCATAACAGCAACAACATTAATTCCTAAAGTAATTACATTACCAAGAATATCTACTTCTATTATTTTGGTGGATTCCGTTGGTGATATCGGTAGCAAGTTTTCTTTTTCAGAAATTCCACGATCATAAAAATCAACGTCGTACCCTTTATCTACCGAGACCAAAGCATAATAGTAGGTACGCCCATTATCAACTGAATAGTCAACATAGGAATGGCGTAGACCTGAATCATTGCCCATATCATAGCTAACACCTAATCCATCAAGAGGAATTGGATGTGGACCATTAAGCCCATTGTTTAAATCGAACTGGGCAACTGGTTCCCATAAAACTGGATTACCAAATGCATCCGAAATTGTTTTGATTGAATTAAAGTAAGGATCGGTTGATCTGTATAATTTATACATTTCAAAATCAGCACCATATATAGGATCACGTGAGCTTTCAGCCACAGCATCCCAAACTAAATAAACTTTTTTATCTCCTACAATTGCTTTAAGGTTTGAATTTTTTGGAGGTTTAACAAAACTAAAATCAGCATCATAAATTTTCTGCATAGTTCTTTTGTTACGAAGAATATCATCAAAGTCGTTTCCAAACAAACTTGCAATAGCAAAGGTTTCTGTTTGACCAGGTGCTATACTAAAAAATCCTGAACCGTAACTAAACGCAACATCAAAACCAAAACTTGCGGGAGTAAATATTCCAGGTCTAATTATTGTCTGCCAATAGTTTTCATCATCTTTAGGTACAAAATTACCGCCAGTACCTCCACTAAAATAACTAGTTAAACCTATTTGATCTATTTCATCATTATCTGTAAATTCAAAATTTGGTTCTCCTCTATCGGGTGATGCATTTCCTTGTGTACCATCAGGGTCAGGTCCTGCATAATCGTTATCGAAAGGACCTAAACCATCAGTACCTGTATCATCGTTTAGTTGTTCTTCCGGATCCCAAATACCATTACCATTGTCATCAGAAAATGCTATCCAATCTCCATCATCATCAATTCCATTCTCTTGGCTTTCGTCAACCATTCCATCTTCATCATTATCAATACCATCAATTAATCCAGGGCTTTGAAGAAACGCAAATCCAAAGTAACCTGTTGCACGTCCTTGTAAATCTAAACCTTCAACATCCCACTGATATGCTATATCATCAAAGGTGTCAAATGAAGAGACATCATCTTCAGAATCACCTTGCCCAACATCAGCGTCAACGTACATACCAACAATATTCTTATCTAATGGTTTATCACTTACATTTTTAATATGATATGTTGAAATAATTATATCTTCAGCTTGCGGGTTACTCCATTGTAGATTACGAACAGAGACTTCAAGACCCACGCCACGTATTCCTCCTTCAAGAAATGGTTCTTTATTTTCCGGAAAAGGAAAATATGGAAACTCATCATTACTCCTATCATCCATTACGTAGTAGCTTTCCTGATCTGCCCGTGCATATGGTCCATAAAAACCATTCCATTTATTTCGTCTTGATCCTGCATCTCCAATGAAACTCCCTTCTGGCCAATCATAAGGCCATGTTCCTGGTAAATGACTCATGGCTGGAAATTCTTTTGTATTAAAAAGTTCTAAATCCAGAATTCCATTATTATTTAAATCTTCACCTGGGTCTAGAATTCCATTATCATTAAGATCTTCATTTACTCCTCTGTGAATTTCTCCATCATTAAAGTATCCCGATTTTGGTTCCCAACCCCAGTTATGATCTTCCGGAGAAGGAACATCTCGGTTCGCACCGCTATATCTTTCACTAATTATGTGAATGGTTTCACCATCATCTGTAACAACTTCTGACGCAGTAAAGAATATAAACTCGAAACCGTATGTTACACCGCTACCAACAGGCCATTCCATTCTTGCTTCACTTAAAGTTCTACTTCCTATATTGCCATAATTGGAATATGCAGACCTAACTAAATTGCCTGTATGAACTCCTGTACGGTTAAGAAAAAAACTAAAATTGGTTTTTGATAAACGTCCATTATCCTTTTGTTCCTGAGATACTATATTAGAACTAGAAAATAAAGCTACGAGTAATACCATTTTAATTATTATTAATTTATTCATGCAATTCTCCTGAATAATTCTGCATGCCATTTGGCAATATTTTTATTTCAATTATAATTATTAACATTTCAATTTAGAATGAGAAAGTTAAACCTAATTCAACTCTTCTTGGTTGAGAAAACCAATTTTGACGTGTATCAACATCTTGAAGATTAAAAAGTCCAACTAATCTTGCTTCTTCTAATTTTTCTGCTACTGGGTATCTATGATCAGAGATTGCTCTACCTGTAATAGAATAAACAGTTAATTCATTAGCTGCATCATAAAGATTATAAACTCTCAAGAATAAACTTATATTACTATTTCCTAGAATAAATCCTTTTCTTACAAACATATCAACACTATGTTGTACTGGTTTGTTATCACTATTTTTAAACTGTGATAAAACATCTAGTCGAAGTGGAGTTGGTGAATAAGGCTGTCCACTTTGTAACCTTCCAATAAAACTAACAGTCCATCCATTAAAATTCATAGCTAAAGTTGCATTCAATGTATGTGTCTGATTCCAGTCTAAAGGGATAAACTCTTTTTGTGTATCTTTAAAAGATCCACCTGCCGATCCAGCAGTTTGAATTATAGCTATATTATCTGGATCAGATTCATTCCCTTTTCCGACTTGATATGTATAATCGATACCACCAGTTAGTAAACCACCATCATAAAGTTTTTCAACAGCAATTGTAAAACCTTGGTTTGTAGCGTTATCTATATTAGTTCTTTGAAGATAACTACTAAAATTTCCAATTTGTCTAATAACTTCAAGACCTATTAGATTTGTAAAATCAGAGTAAAAAAGTGTTACGTCCAAACTGACTTTAGTGAAAACTTCTTGTTGTAATCCTATTTCGTAAGCAATTGTCTTTTGAGGTTTTAAGTTTGCGTTCCCAACAATTGGACCATCAATGCCATTAACCTTATATTCAGAATTATCATAAATATATTCAAACGGGGGTGTCTTAAAAAAATGTCCGTACGCAACATGAACAACCCCATTCTCTGAAATTGGTAAAGCAATTCCCACCCTTGGACTAAATTGAGATTGAATTTCTACTTCCTTTAAAGTAGATGCACTAAGGAGGCTAACACTTCCGACCACCGGATTAACTCTTGGGTCAGTTAATACTTGATGATCTGGATCAAAATAATCATACCTTAAACCAAGGTTTATTATTATCTCATCTAACTCTAAAGTATTTTGCACAAAGAAAGCAATTTCAGTAGGATTATGTTCATATTTCAAATCACTAAAGCCTGTTTCACCAGTTGCAGTTAATTGTGGTTTAACTAACAGTGCTTCTCTAGATTGTTGTAAAAATTCATCAAATGACAAATCAGGATCAATAGGATAAAAATTACTGCCAAATCTAGCATCGTCTGAAAACTCTGGGGTTAAATTATTGTAGTAAACTCTATGCTTAATAAAATTTCCACCAATTTTGAGGAGATTGTAATTATCAACTTGCCAAGTTAAATCAATTTTAGCTAATAGATAATCTGTTTCAATATTTGTGATACCCTGTGTAGTTCCGCCAAGATAGAACCTGTCTCGAGATGGTGAAACTGTTTGTAAGCGTGAATCAATAATATCATCATAGAGGTATTGTTTTTCAGTTCGCTTAATCATACTAATACTAGCATTATAGAACATGTTTGAATTTAATGTATGATTAATATTAAATATATGTATCTGACTATTTGACTCCACATTTTGAAGAGCGTCTGGAGTATAGCGATAATTATCGTTATATATTTTACCAGTTTCATTCTCCAAAAATAAGTTGTACCCAATACGAAATGTTGGGGTAATAGCATAGTTTAGCTTGAAGTTCGTAAATAGCCGTTCTCTTGGATTCATTGGAACAAACGAACGATCTCCTGTGAATAATGAATCTGGAATTTCTATAATAGAACTGCGAACCCCAGGATCATTTGGATATTTTCGTGTGTACCAATTTTCATATACGGCTATATTCCATGCATCTTCTGGATTAGCTAATTGCTGTCCGTACAAGTATCCATCATCTTTTGTGTAACGTCCGTAAAAGTAAAATCCTAGCTTATTAATGCCAGGAATTGGACCTGTAATATTCCCCTCAATATTGTACTGATTAAGAGGTCGAAATTCATTAACACCTAAAAACACATCGTTATTACTACTTACTCTGTCACCAATAAATGCTGTTGCAGAACCAGAATAGTAATCTTGTGGAGCTTTTGTAACCACATTTATAACACCCGATTGTGCTTGCCCATACTCAGCATTAAATGTTCCGCTTATCACTTGTAACTCTTGAATGCTACCACTTTCGAGATCTAGCAAACTACCGCCACCAGAAGAGAATTGATTACTTATAGGAACGCCATCTACGAGATAAGCAACTTCGCTCGATCTACCTCCGCGAATATGTACACCACCTTTAGTATCTAACACAACACCAGCTTGTAATTGAACCAAATCGTTCAAGTTTTGTACTGGTAAATCTTTTATTTGGTCAGCACCTATTTTTGATATTGAGTTAGTTCTATCCATAGTTACAGTTGGTATTTCTGCAGTAACGGTAACTACATCAAGTCCTACTGTTTCATCTTTTAATCTAAAGTGTTGCGTTGTTGTTAAATCAACACTAACACTAATTTCAATTATAGAGGTTGCATATCCAATATAGGAAACCTTTAACTTATATTTTCCCGGAGGGACATTCAATATTATGTAGAAACCATCTATATCAGTTGCTGCTCCCAGCATTGTACCATCAATCATAACGTTAACGCCTATTAATGGTTCATCGGTTTTATCATCAACGATTCGCCCTTTAATTTTACCAGTTATCCCAGCTTCTATAATGCTACTAAACAACATTATAGATAAAATTAATATCTTCACTGAAAAAATTATTTTAGGTATAAATATGTTTTTCATTTTTATCATTACATCCATCAACTATTAAATTATTCTAAAACTAAATTCTTGATGTATAATACAATTGCAACTGAAAAGAAAAAAAAGGCGGAAAACTTAATTCCCGCCTTTTATAATTTTAGATCTATTTAACTAACATCATCTTCTTTGTTGCTGTATAATTGTTAGCTTGAATTTTATAAACATATAATCCAGTTGTTAAACCAGAAGCATCAAAAGATACTTTATAACTTCCGGCTGCTTTTACATCATTTACTAGTTCTGCAACTTCTTGTCCAAGAATATTAAATACTTTTAATGTTACTAATCCACTTTCTGGTAATGAAAAGTTAATCAATGTTGTTGGATTAAATGGATTTGGATAATTTTGTCCTAAAGCATACTCCTTTGGTATTTCAGAAGAAATTTCTTCAACACCTACAACACCATTATCAACATCAATTTTTGACGGACTAACTGTAGTATAACTATTAGCCCCTGTAGGTGAAAATATTCTAAATTTCTCATAAGAACTACTAATGATAAGTACATTACCGGCTGCATCCACATTTACATCTCTAATACTCCAGCCGCCATCACCAAAACTATCTCCTAAAGTACCATCCGACATGCTATATGCCATAATGTTGTGCGCTTTACTATTGTTTTTACGTGTAGTCCAAACACGCCCATTCGCTTCATCAATGGCTAAACCATTAAAATTTATTGCTCTTGCATTATTTGCATTTGCAGCAGAATCAGCATGATCCGGAGCATCATTTAAACCGATATGCCATACTTCAGTGGGTGTAGCACCGGAAATATCCCACTTACTTAAAGCATAAATATTATTTGCCCTAGCAAGAGAATCATACGCTGTTTGTACTACATAAAGAAAACCTTCGGAATCCATCTCTATTCTAAAAGGATGGCTTAGAGTTGAAGTAGGTATTACTTCTACACCAGTACCGGAAGCATCACCATCAGATTCACCAATAGAATACTTCATAATATGAGCTGCATCAAAACCATCACCATCATCAGCTGAATCATTATCAGAACCAGTTCTTTCACTTGTTTGCTCAACAGTATAAAGAACTCTATCTGCACCTAACCCAACAACTAACGCATCAGATATAGGATCGCCGGTAAAAGGTAAAATTGTTGATATACTACCAGCTGAAAACAAAGCATCTCCAACTACTAATCCACCATCTCTACTGGTTTTACCATTGCTCGATAAAACAAAAGCATAAGTTCTATCATCAGGACCAACTGTAATGCCCCATGGTGAGCCTTCGTATCCTGCTAAATCATCCCAGTTAACAACTTCATTATTACCTGATGCATATGCCGATGCTTGTGATTGACCAAAATAACGGCCATGAGAATCATGGATATAGATACCTCTAGGTTTTGAGCCATTGTCGTGACCTAACTTACCGGTTCTTTCTGATATATAGGTCATTCCAAAATATGGACTTGCTTGACGTGTATTAGCTGCTACACCACTACCACTCCAATACCAGCTATCCGGATTTGTCTCATAAGCAATATTTGTATAAGGATCTGTTCCCACATTATCATTAGCTTCAATTTCTACTGAATAAACACCACTAGTTGCACTGCCACCAGCATCTAATGTTCCATCCCAATCTACATCATTGAAACCCAATAATGCACCATTCACACCACCAGCTATGTTAATTACTTTGACTATAGCTCCCGAGGCATCTTTAATATTAATAACAACAGAAGTTGCATTTTGATTTAGACTATATGAAATTGTTGCAGGAAATGATCCGCTGTAAGATATTTCAACGGCTGATGCAAACACATTTGCTTGAATATTAGTTATACTAAGTAATACTAATGCTAGAATAAAAAGTAATTTTTTAATTTTCATCATCTTATTTTCCTTAAAATATAATTGTTAAATATTGTTAGTTATTATTTCCCTTATTACCTCCTTATATGGAAAATATTTTTAGTTTAATATTATTTATTGTTTATTAAAATTCATCTTAGGAGTTTTTCTTTTTAAACAATTTTGCGATTTCACTGAGGATTAGTTCCAAAATGACTAACTGGGATATTCTAGCTTGACAAGAATAACTTCCCATTAAGTTTGTAGGAACTCCTGTTATTAGAGGGATTTGCGCTATATCAGCAAAACTTGAATGTACAGAATTTGATATTCCTACAGTTGTTGCTCCAATATCTTTTGCCTTTCTTATTGCTGCGACAACCTCCTCTGTTTCTCCAGAGTGAGAGATACCAATTAGAATATCTTTAGGTTTTATAATTGTAGCAATATGTTGAATTATTGAACGATCATTAAAATATGCACTAAATATTCCAAGACTACCAAGTGAATCACAAAATATTTGAGCAACTCCAGCAGACCCCCCCAAACCAATAACAACTACTCTATTTGCTGAAAAGATTTTACGTGAAACTTTACTTAGCTCTTTTATATCTATATTATCAAGAGTTGAATCTGTTTGAATACTTAAATTCTTTTTAAACACATCTTTTATACTTTTAGGTTCGTCACTACTATTTAAATCCGTATATACCGTTTTCCCATTACGTAGTAGTTCTGGTACTAATGATACCTTAAAGTCTGAAAAACCATGATATCCTAATGAACGACAAAACCGAAGAACAGTAGGATCACTTGTTTTACACTTTTTTGCAACACCTTGCAAAGACAAAAGTACAGCCTCATCCATATGTTCTTGAATATATTCAGCAACCTTCTTTTCTGATTTACTTAAAGAGGCGTATAGATTGTTGATTAAAGTTATTGGACTATTCTGTTTTCCAGCCATAATTATTTGCCTTTCGAATGAGTGTAAATTTTTATTATAATACCTTAAAATTATTTTGTACTGTTTACTACATCTTTCATTAAAAAATGTTTGTTTTACTACATTTCTATTATAATCATTTTTTTTTGAAATGTCAAGAGAATTAATCAATTTTCTTGGGATTTATTATAACTCTTTAGAAATGTCATAGATAGGACTCGATAGAAATGTCAGTAAAAAGACATATTAGTATTCCAAAAAAAAAGGATACTAGTATGAGAAAGGATTTACTGATGAGTTTGAAAGAACATGACAGAGTTAAATTGTTAGAAGAAGTAATGGCTAGAAAAATAACGATAAAGGTAGCAGCAGAATCAACGTAGAGTGTGTTTATAGAATTACAAGACTATGTCAAAGAGATAGGTATTCCACGTTCGATATATGTCGATAGACACGCTGTTTATTATGAGAGAGAAAAACAGACGGAGTTTAGTCGAGCAATGAAAAAGATGAATTTATAGAAAAAGAGTTAGAACATAAACCAATAAATGAAAAGCCTAAAAGAGCAAGAGTTGTAACAAAGCCAAAGAAAGACCATTCTTGGAAGAAAATGAAAATTGGGAAAGCAAGATATGAATGAAGGAATAAAGAGAGCAACCTTTTTCAGGACGGTTCACCCAAATTCTCAATTAGTGCTACTATTTTATTAAAATTAACATGACATTTTTAATGAGTTATAACAGATTCAATTTTAATAAGACTACAAATAACATTATCTTTGCAATGTAGATGTTTTCTAATAATTGGAGCATACTGTGGCATTGTTGAGACCTTCCAGATACAAAAAGTTAATTCCAGAAGATTTGAAATATATATTTAATCCTGATATTACAAATGGTGATTTGGCAAATATTGCAAAACCCATTTTATCAATTATTGGTCAAGAGAGGGCAATAAAAGCACTCAGGCTTGGTGTTGAACTTCGAAAACAAGGTTATAATATTTTTATAACAGGTCTTTCTGGAACGGGAAAGTTTACTACTGTTAAGAAAATGCTCGAGACGCTTCAACCAGAATGTTCTTTAATGAACGATTACGCATACGTAAATAATTTTGAAGATGAAGACCAACCCATTCTCTTAAAGTTTAAAGCTGGGAAAGCTATTAAATTTAAGAAAGATATGTTAAGAAGCATTGAGTTTATAAAGACTCAAGTTGCTAAAACATTTGAGTCAGAGCCTTTTTCGAAAAATAAAGAAAAAATTATTACAAAATATCATGCTGTTCAATCGAAGTTAATGGGTACTTTCGAAGAAAAATTAACAAAGGATAGTTTAACCCTTGCCCAAGTTCAGGAAGGAGAAACAGTTCATCCAGAAATATTTGCTATTGTTGGTGAAAAAGCTTTCCCAATTCAATCATTAAATGAATTGGTAACTGAAAAAGTAATAACTAAAAAAAGAGTTGAAAAGATTACAAAAAAATATAAAGGCAACAAGTGCAACCTTTAACCGCAAGTATAGTTCTAATACAATGGGAAACCCGCCTACTGATTGAAAAAATAAAATACTAAAAAAAGTAAAAAACAATAATAACAAAAGCATTGAATTTTCTATAAAAAAATGCTGATAATCAATATAAATAATAATATACAGTACCGCAATTACAAGCAGGGAAAAAATAAAGGCAAAAGAAATTGTTAAAAAATAAAACAATACAGGAAACTTATGAAATCAATATTAACAGCAATCATTTTACTATTTATAACTACAAACATTATGGCACAGAAACAAAAAACATTTATATATGAAATCACTCTTTTTGAACAATTTAGAAACTCCATAAATTGGAGCGAAAAAGAAAAAAACATCCAACAAGAGCATATAGTCTATTTAGACAGTCTTACAAAAAATGGTAAGATAGAAATAGCAGGAATCGTTGACCAATCTTTAGAGAATCAAACAGGTATAATAATCCTTTCAGTTGATAATTATGAGCAAGCTAAAGAAATAGTGCTAAACGACCCATCTATTAAAAAAGGAATGATGAGTGCAAGGCTTAAACCAATCAATATCTATTTCAGAAAAGAACAATAATGAATAAGCCGAATTTAAAATTTGCTTTTACAATGGCATTCATTGTAACAAGCTACATCAGTTTCATATTGGTTGTAATCAATGCTGGGTTTAATAGTAATTTTATGATTTTATGGTTGCGTAGTTGGTTTATTGCATATTTATTGGCTGTACCATCTTTATTATTTTTACCACCAATCATCAGAAAAAAAATAAAAAATTAATTATGCCCTACGTTAATATTAAAATAACCCAAGAAAATGTAACATCTAAACAAAAAGCCGAACTTATTGAAGGTGTAACTACTCTTTTACAAAAAGTGTTAAACAAAAAACGAGCAACAACATTTGT
>JAKIUC010000050.1 GCA_021647785.1 Melioribacteraceae bacterium | reverse complement strand
CAACCCCTCCCAAGAGGGGAGTTTGCGGCGATGGTATTTGATATTTTATTGTTGTATTCGGGTTAAAAGGATTTGGATAGTTCTGCGATAAACTATATTCTGTTGGTAATTCTGATTTGGGATTTCCTTTTACACCAACTGGAACGTAACTGAAATTTGTATTATAAAAACCTATTACATCATTAACAATTTTTTTTGTTACGTCTATTGATTCAAGAGATGTGCTTCCCCTTCCAACACTATATGCAACAATTATTTCAACTGGTTCATTTATTTTTAAATCAAAAGGTCCTGAATTTACAAGCATTCTGTGGTCATAATTTATAGTGCATACCCAACCACTTTTCTCTACAGGATTTCCTGAATACATAAAACGTGGATTTATTGTTGTACAATCTTCGTCAAAAACAGAACCAAAATTCCAATTACACGGATTAATTAAGTCACCATTTGTTCTTAATCCTAACATATAATTTCTCAGTTGTTCAGCATTATCAGCATCACCTTGAGTTGGGTTACTTTTTAAATAATGAATAAAGGAGGTCATAGTTAGGTTCTTAGCTCCAGCAAATTTTTGTTCAGGAAGGAATTCTCCATTATTGTTTTTTGCTGTGTCTATTGGTGTATCAATACCCGCATCGTAAAATCCATTGCTGTTGTTATCTATAAATGTCTCACCTGCAATATAAACTGGAGCCCCTTGTAAAACTGTTGACATAATTGTTGGAGAATTTCCGTAATCTTCATCTATCAAATTATCGTAAGTATAACCTGAGTTTATCGTAGTATCACAACCTGTTAAATCATTATTATATGTTCCAATATCAGCATCGGACATAGTTGCAAAATAGACTGAATCATAATCAGATAGGCTCTTATTTTCAATTATATATCTGATAAATATTACTCCATCTAATTCACTATATCCATCTGGTGAATATGCAAACAGAGTTTGTCTAACTTCAATATCTCTTGGGAACATATCACTAAATGCACGTTGGTCGGATGGTTTCCCATCATTAAATAGAGTCCATGTTGTTACATCCCCTATTAAATCTGGTCTATCTTCATCTTCATCCCAAACTTCATTTCCGTTTAAGTCAATCGGGTTATATAATCCATCATTATCTCCATCGTAAAATTTTGCACCCAACTCTACTGCTGTTCGCCAAGTTTTCCAAGCATTGCCAAATGGTTTATCTTCACTCCTTAAAATATAAATCATATTTAAGGTATCATCTGGTTCACTCCCTACTTTACCTGGTATGTAATCTTCAACCCTTGAAGCAGTTAAATTGGCATTAGCCCAAAGTTCACCCTCTGCATATCCCGAAAGACCAAAACCGCCAGAATAAAGAACAGCTTTACTATCATATCTACCACTTGTTCTTTCATTTCCAACTTTTACATCTGCTAAAACACCTCTGTTATTTATAGGTAATTTTAATCTATTAATATCAAGATAAAATTTCCTCATTTTATTTGGATGTTGTACAATAACAGTTAAACTATTACTTATAGCTTTATAATTATTTGTATTAATTGCGGTAATAGAGTATTCAATAGTATCATTTTTGGTAAATGTACCAATTGCTACAGTAAACACTTTATCATCAGCTGTTAGATCATTAATCAAACCATTATCAAACATTTCAATTTCTTCTTTTACATCACCATTAATTATTGGAGTAATAGAGGCTTTAGAAATTCCACTATCATCTAAAATTAGAGCTGTAATTATTAATGTATCTCCTTCAATTAGTACACCTGGTGAACTTTTTACATTCCAAATTATTGGAGGTGCAATAATATCTTCCGATTCTCCTATAATTCCATACCAAAGTTGGAGAGGTCCCTCAAATCTATCGGATGTAAATAGAGTTAGGGCTTTTCCATTTACTTCATTAACTGATGCAAGTTTATTGTAGCCGTAGTATTTTGTAAAACGTAGTTTATCCGACCAGGTTTCTCCTCCATCACTACTTTCAATATATGTAACTCCAGAATTATAGAATCCATTAGAATCAGGAACAATTCTTATTTCAGGTCCAAAAACAATTTTTATTTCATTATTACTTAACTGAACAGTCTGTGAATTAATAAACCCTTTTTCATCTCTGAAAATATTAGAATATTCACTCCAGCTATTTCCATTATCGTAACTATACTTTGTTGCTATATTATGTGCGTATTGGGAACTATCAAATTTCACATGAGATGTCGCCAAAAGTGTTGAATCATTTAGTTGAATTAAATCACCCATGATATGATTTATATCGCTCTCATTCCAAAGTTCTTTGGTTCCAGACCAAGTTTCCCCACTATCTTCACTCGTTTTATAAACTAATTTTTTGGAAGAAGATGGGCTATAAACAACCCAAACTCTATTATCTAATGTTGTTGATAGAGTAAACCAAGCATCAGCTGGTAAAGAGATGAGTTCACTCCAAGTATTTCCATTATCATCACTCCAACAATATTTGTTTCCAACATTCCTAATAAAAAAGGCAAGTATTATTCTTCCACTATTTGTTTTAACACTTCTATAGTTAACTCCAGCAGTGCTGCTCAATTGGCTTTTACTTTGCCAAGTTACACCACCATCATTACTTCTTGAAATATTAGTTTCACCTCCTTCACCCCAAATAAATAAAGACTCATTATTGTTTGCATTAATCATAATTCCATTACGAGTAGATGTCATAGAATCTTGCAGTGGAAACCGTGTAATCTCTGAAATTTGTGCGTAAAATTGTGTAGCTGCAAATAGTAAAATTGTAATTAGTTTTTTCATTTCCCTACTCCCATTCCCCATTTTGAAGTATCTTCAAATTATTTTTCATTCTTGAATAGAATGAAATTTAAATTAGATATTGCAATCCGAAAAGTCAATGTTTTTGTTGAAGAGACTTGTTATTACCCTTATATTTACTCTAAATAAATATCCACATAATTTAAATATCATCAAATATTATTTGCATCTTTCAAAATAAATAACAATTTTAACACCAATGAAATTAAACAATACAAATATTAACAATTGGTGGTGGCACTCTTAAGTTCTGCTATCCTAAACTTATATAAATTTTAATAATACCGTGGATAGTAGGAATACCATCCACGGCTTTTTTGTTTTAAAGCCGTTTAATGTAAACGGTTTTTTTTTGATTTTTTTTAAACCACAACTTAATAATGGAGAGATAATGAGAAACAATCAGATTTACCTAAACCCAAGTGAAATGCCAAGAGAGTATTACAACATTCTGCCAGACTTACCAACCCCATTGGCTATGCCATTAAACCCTGCAACAAAACAACCAGTTGGTCCCGAAGACTTAGCCCCCCTTTTTCCTGAAGAACTAATTATGCAGGAAATGAGTCAAGAAAGATTTATTAAAATCCCCGAAGAAATATTGGAGTTATATTCACTAAGCCGTCCAACCACAATGCACCGTGCATACAGATTGGAAAAGGCTTTGGGAACACCAGCGAAAATCTTTTTTAAGTATGAAGGTACTAATCCTGCAGGCAGCCACAAAACAAACACTGCAATTGCACAAGCTTTTTACAATAAGCGAGCCGGAGTTAAAAAGATAGTAACCGAAACAGGTGCAGGTCAGTGGGGTAGTGCTCTTTCAATTGCAACCCAACATTTTGGAATTGATTTGGAAGTTTATATGGTTAAGGTTAGTTACGATCAAAAGCCATACAGACGTACATTAATGCAATTGCACGATGCAAAAGTTTATCCATCTCCTTCGGATAGAACAAATTCCGGACGACAAATTTTAGAGAAAGACCCCAACTCTCCTGGCTCGCTTGGTGTTGCAATTAGTGAAGCTGTTGAAATTGCTGCTAATAGCAGTGATACAAATTATGCACTTGGTTCTGTGTTAAATCATGTTATGCTGCATCAAACTATTATTGGTGAAGAGGCACGCTTGCAGCTTGCAAAAGTGGATGAATATCCGGATATAATTATTGCATCAGCTGGTGGTGGTAGTAACTTTGCAGGTCTCAGTTTTCCATTTTTACGCGACAAACTTACTGGAGATAAAAAGGATTTAAGAGTAATTGCAGTTGAACCATCATCTTGCCCAACCTTAACAAAAGGGAAGCTGGCTTACGATTTTGGTGATACAGTTGGCTTTACTCCATTATTAAAAATGTTTACACTTGGTCATACATTCATTCCTCCGGCAATTCATGCAGGCGGTTTGCGTTACCACGGAATGGCACCAACTGTTTCTAATTTATACGAGAACAAAACAATAGAAGCTGCCAGTTATCATCAGATTGAAGTTTTTGATGCTGCAAAATTATTTCTAACCACCGAAGGTATTTTGCCAGCACCAGAGAGTGCACACGCAATTAAAGGTGCAATTGAAGAAGCCAAAAAATGTACTGAAAGAAATGAAGCGAAAACAATTCTATTCAATCTTTCGGGACACGGATTTTTGGATCTTAGTGCTTATGCCTCCTACATTGATAACAACCTTGAAGATTACAAATTGCCAGATGAAGTAATTATGCGTTACTTTGCTGATTTACCTGTTGTTGATTAGTCAAGTTTACCAGCCAAAACAACCCACGATGGAAGAGGCTGTGTAAAAAAGAAGGTTTCTCATAACCCCACCTTTTAAGGTAATGGTATCAACTTTAGCGGTTTAGCTTCATCAATATTTTAACACACCCCTGATGCTAAAGCATCTTCCCCTCTCAAGAGGGGATTTTTTGCACCATCTCGCAAAGCGAGATGGTGAGTATTTCCCCTCTTGGGAGGGGATTAAGGGGTGGGTTCTTGTTATGTTGACACCATTGCTTTTTATTGTGGGGAATATGAGCCAAAAACGAACTTCACCGAACGGACTTTTTCTTTAAGAATGCCTTTGGCAAGTCCGTGAGAGTATTTTTCACACAGCCTCTTCCATCGTGGGTTGTTTTTAATTATCTACTCTACTCAAAATTATTTTCAAAAAAAACACTAAAGAATTCTTATCTTTGTTCGAAATAATAATTAAGGAATTAAATGAAAAAGAAATCTAATTATATACAAATAATATTTGCTCTTTTTCTCTTACAGACATTCACTCAAGGAGAGAACTTGTTTATTTACAAAGAAACATTACAGAAATCAGAAGGGGCAATAATAGAGAGCAAATCGGAAGTATATTCGACAAAACAGCTTGGCTCCTTTGTTGATAATGGAAAGACTACTTTTAGATTATTTGCACCAAATGCCAAAAGTGTAAAACTATATATTTTTGATGCACCGGAAGATGATGCAATTTCTGAACAAGCCATGACAATTGCTGATGATGGAGTTTGGGAAATTTCTTTTAATGAAAATTTAACTAATAAATATTATGGCTTTAAAGTTGCTCACTCCGAGAATGATGATTTTAGCAAACTCCCTTTGTGCGTTGACCCATATGCAAAAGCTGTTACTTCTTTTACTGATTATAACAATCCTCGTAAATCAATTGTTTACAACGATAGCTACGATTGGGAGGGTGACCAATGGATTCAGAGAAATTGGAGAGATTTAATAATTTATGAAATGCATATTAAAGATATGACTGCACATCCATCTGCAGAAGCAAACGAACCAGGCACATACAAAGGTTTGATTGAAAATAACAAAGGTGGAATAAATTACATCAAAAGTCTAGGAGTAAATACTGTTGAACTACTGCCAGCACAAGAGTTCGGGAATATTGAAATTCCATTTGAAGATTCACTTAAAGGGAAATTCAATACTTGGAATGCTTATGAGATAAACCATTGGGGATATATGACTGCGGCATTCTTTGCACCTTCATCATTCTATTCCGAAAATTGGAAAGAGATGAAAAGAAAAGAATGGATGGGACGTGACGGAAGGCAAGTAAATGAATTTAAAGATATGGTTAAAGCCTTCCACAAAGAGGGAATTGCTGTAATGATGGATGTTGTTTATAATCATTTATCAGAATATGAACTTGGCAACTTAAAAGAGATTGATAAAAACTATTATTTTCGATTAGATGAAAATGGAAATTGCATTGCAATAAGTGGATGTGGTAATGACTTAAAGACAGAAGCCCCAATGATGCGTAGGTTAATAATTGATAGTATAATCTATTGGATGAAAGAATACCATATTGATGGCTTCCGTTTTGACCTTGGGAAATTAATTGATTGGGAAACACTTGAAGAGATAATACGTGAAGCACGTAAAATAAATCCTAATGTAGTTTTTGTTGCCGAGCCTTGGGGCGGTGGATATGACCCTAAAGGATTTTCGCTACGAGAGTGGGGAAGCTGGAACGACCAAATCAGAAACGGAATAAAAGGGGAAAACCCAAGTAACAGTTTGGGCTGGATTTTTGGAAACTGGTACGGCAATAATTCTATTGAGCGACTTAAAAGCTACATCAATGGAACTACAAAAGAATTTGAATATGGATTATTCCAAAAAGCTGAGCATTCTGTGAATTATCTCGAATCGCATGATGGATATACACTTGGTGATTTTATCAGAATTGGAACTAAATCTGTTGGCATTCACGATAAGATTATAGACGTTGATGCAAATGCAAAATTAACTGAACAGCAGTTAAGGCTCAATAAACTCGGGGCTTTGTTCTTGTTTACATCGCAAGGTATTACTATGATTCACTCAGGACAAGAGTTCGCACGTTCAAAAGTGATACCGACAGATAACGATATTCCTGATAAAGAGAAGGGACAACTTGACCATAATTCTTACAATAAAGATAATTCTGCAAACTATATTAATTACAATCACGCAGAGTTAAATTCCGATTTGCTTAGTTATTACAAGGGTTTAATAGAATTACGAAAAACGCACAAAGAGTTCCGCCGTGCCAGTATTGAACAAATCCAATTCTTTGATGACTTTAAAAGTGAATTCACAATTGGGTTTTCTATTAAAATGTATGATGATGAATTTATTGTACTAATGAATGCCGACCAGAATTTAGCGGATAAATTCACACTTCCAGATGGTGATTGGGAAGTACTTGTTAATAGTGAGAAAGCTGGAACAGTAGTACTATCAACCGTTTTAGGAGATATTGATATTCCAGCAGTTAGTGGTTTTGTTTTGAAAAGAAAATAATTTTTCAAAGAAATTTTACAAGTTAAATAGGAATATAAAACTTAATCGCCCGGAACTTAAGTTCACTCATAATAGAATCACAAATTTTAAACTTTGGATAAAAAATGAAAACTATTAAAATTTTTGCAATTCAATTTCTTGTAACATTTTCATTCTTAAATGCTCAATCCGATACTTCAATTGTTCCATTGTGGCAAATCGATTCAACAATTGTAACAGATGTACGCTATGCTACCACTAATAATTTTACGGGTAAAGTTCTTTACCCAACCGATAAAGTTTATGCACGAAAAATTGTTGCCGAAGCTTTATCTAAAGCTCACCAAGAGTTGCTTGCAAAATATAATTACAGAATTAAAATATTTGATGGTTACCGTCCTCTCTCTGTACAGAGAACGATGTGGGAGATTTATCCTGACGATAGATACGTTGCTAATCCGGCAACAGGCTCGCGACATAACCGCGGTGCTGCTGTAGATATTACAATAATTGATTCTACTGGCACCCAACTTGATATGGGAACGGAGTACGATAATTTTACAGAGAAGGCTCACTACGCATATCCAGATTTACCAAAAGACGTGATATCAAACAGAAAGCTTTTGCACGATACAATGATTAAGTATGGCTTTCATCCAATAACCACAGAGTGGTGGCATTTCGATTTTAATGGTTGGAAAAGATTTTCGATTCTTGATGTGAAGATACCCTAATAACAATTTGTAATTATTAAAAAGTCTTGCCGTTTGTTAGAATGGTTTCATTGTTAAATTCCTAAACTGTTATCTCTCCTTTTGCACCAGCAATGAAACAATTTAGCAATTGTATTATATCATTAACGCTTTCTGTAAAGATTTCTCAATTGCATTTTTAAATACTGTTAAATCTACTGGTTTTTTGAAAATGTACTCAACACCAAGCTCTTCATACTCTTTAATAATATCGCGAGTTATATCGCTGCTTAAAACTATAATTGGTGGTCTATATTTTAATTCACTTTCCATTACAGTTTTTACAAGTTGAAACCCACTCATTTCCGGCATATCATGGTCAGTAATTACTAATGCAGGTAAACTTTTTTCAATTTGTTTAAAACCCTCAGCACCATTATTTGCAATATTAACCTCATAGTTTGGAATTATATTGTTAAGTAATTTTTTGTAGAGAATTGCATCTGTTGGCGACTCATCAATTAGTAAAATTTTTGTTGATGCTATTGGGATAGTAAAAATAAACGAGGTGCCTACGCCCAATTCACTTTCCACGTAAATATCACCACCATGTTTGGTAATTATCTCTTTTACTAACGATAGTCCAAGCCCGCTACCTTTTTCACCCTTTGTTCCACTTGTTGTAAATTTAGAATCAACTGAAAAAAGTTTTTCACTATCACTATCACTAATTCCAACTCCATCATCATTTATGCTAAACTGAATCACCTTTTTATCAACAATTGGTTCTGCAGCAATAAATATTTCACCACCATTATTTGTGAATTTAATTGCATTTGAAACAAGGTTGTTAAAGACTTGAAGCAACAAATTTCTATCGCCGTGAATATAGGTTTCATTATCAATAGTGGAGTATAATTTAATATTTTTCTGAATTGCACTACCAGTAAGCATTTGAATAGAGTTTTCAATAACAGTATTGGCATCAAGTCTCTCGGCAACATAATCTATTCTTCCAGTTTGCAAGCGGGTCCAATCAAGAAGTGAGTTTACCAACGTTAACATATTACGTGCTGATTCTTGAATAAACTCGATATATTGAGTTTGCTTATCTTCCGGCATATCCCGTTCCATTAAAAGTAAATCTGTAAATCCAAGAATTGAACTGAACGGTGTTCTTAAATCGTGAGAAATAATTGTAATAAATTTATCTTTCGAATCATTTAATGTTTTCAATTCTTCAGTTGTTTTCTGAAGTTTTTCATCATTTTTTTTACTTGAAGTAATATCAGAAAGGAGACCAAATATTTTTTCCAGTTTTCCAAAATTATTTCTAACAAAATTTAGTTTATTTCTAACCCAAACAAGAGAACCCATTTTATCAATAATTCTGTATTCCAATTCAATCTGATTTCTTACATGGTCTTTATACACCCTTCTAAGTTTAGAAATTACACTTTGTTTATCATCCGGATGTATAATTTTAATCCATAATTTCGGAGTTTCAATAAATGCTTCTGGAGTATATTTTGTAATCTCAAAAATGGATGGAGAAATAAAGACATTACTCAATTTCTTTTCAATAATTTCAAATGTCCAAATTGCATCATCAATGTTTTCGGTAATACTTCTATATTTTTCTTCCGATTCTTTAAGTGCATTTTGTGCTTCCTGCTGTTCTGTAATATCTATAAAAGATTCAGAGATATAATCCCCGTTTTTGGTCGAGAATTTTTTAGTCCCTTTTTCAATAAGAATTATTTCCCCATTCTTCTTTCTTCCTTCGTAGATGTTCTTTACGGGTCTATCATTTTCACTTACAAAATTTTCATAATCTTCAACAACTTTTACTTTATCATTCTCATTATAAAACTCGAGCGGGTCCAAGTTCATTACTTCATCTATCGTTTCATATCCAAACATATTAGCAAAAGCTATATTCAAAAGTATAAATTTTCCATCTTTCTGAAGTGTTATACCTTCATGAGCAGTTTCAAAAACAGTACGTACTAATTGAAGTTCCTGCTCACTCGTTCTCTTATCGGAGACATCAGTAAAAACGCCAATATAATATTTAGGTTTTCCCTGAAGATCTGTTACAGCAGTAAAGTTAGCAAGTACAAATACCTTATCGCCATTTCTCTTAATTAGAATTAGTTCAATAGCCTCTTGCTCTTCTTTAATTATTGAATGTAAGTCAAACTTATCATCCAATTCATCAATATCAATTAAACTTGCTAATTCTTTTTCCAACAACTCAAAATCAGAATATCCAAATTCATCAATAAAGTATGGATTACTGTATGTAATAATTCCATCTAAAGAGAATGTACAAATGTACTCACTTGTATTAGTAACAATACTTCTGAATGTCTCTTCGGAGTGACGCAATGCCTTTTCTAAATTTTCGCGGTCAGTAATATCCGAGCATAAAGAAACAATTGAAGGATTTTCATCATCCTCTGTTAAAGCCATTTTTATTGAAATTACCCTTTGAATGCCATGCAGCTCAAAATGAACTTTGGTTTCCCAAGATTTTGTTGCCTTAAGATTTTTAACAATTTTATCAAAATAGCTTCTACTAAATTCTTCAACAACATTGCCAATAAACTTACCGAATGTTTCACTTCGTGAAAACCCGAACAGACGTGTTGCTGCCTGATTCCAAAAATTTATATTGCCCTTTATATCAAAAGCAATTATTGCATCAAGTACTGTTGATGAAATTGATTGATATGTTCTAAGCTCACTCGCTTCATTTTCAAGGTTTTTAATTTTATTAATTGTCTCTGTTACATCTTCAAAGAGTACAAATACAAAGCTAACTTTCCCGGTTTTTTCAACAATAGGAATAAAAGTTAACTGAAAACTAATTGAAGGATATGCATCATCATAAATGTTTTGTGAAAATATAGTTTCTTTTAAGTTTAATGATTCTGAAAATAACCTCTCTATTTCAGAACTATATTTACCCGAAAATATTTCAGTAATTTTTTGATATTTTTTATTAAAAATATTATTGTACGACTTTAAAGTTTCCCTTTTGGGTGCATATTGAATATCTCCATTTTTATCGGTGATTAAGAAGTAATCGGATATTGACTTAACAAAGGTATTAAATAGGTCGTTTTCAATCACTTTTTCTGGGCTTAAAGCGAGGGGTATTTTAAAATCTTCAAAAATTAAAATTGCTCCTGTAAAGACTTCATCTTCAAAAACTGGCGAAGCCTTAACAATAAGAGTTATTTCATTTCCATCTAAGGTCTGTTTACTTGCTATTTCATCTTCAAACGGAATTCCTGCTTTTAATTCACTTAAATAATTTTGCCATTTATTATCTTTAAAATAATTTAATGAATCTAAAGAGAGACCAACTAATTCATTAATATTATTAACACTGCTTAACTCGAACTGTAACGATGTATGATTTGCAAAATTAATTACTAAATTAGCATCAACAGTTAAAATACCAACTGGTGCGTCTAAAAATATATTATCCTTTAGGTCCTCGGATAAATTATGGTGCACTTTTATCTCCCGATTATGCAATATGCAAAACTAAGCTATTGCTATTTATAAATTTATCAACACATAAAAGACAATAATCATTCCAAACCAAATTGTTCGATTTAGGCAATACTTCAAGACTTATTCAGATAAATTCGGTTCATTTCGAGATTTTTGTTGTATTATAAGACATAAAAAAAGCGAGTTGTTCAGGCTCGCTTTTTAACTTTTAATGAAAAGATAATATTTGCGGACCATAAGCAACAAGCCCTTTCCCTTCATCATTATCTGTATATTGTTCAAAGTTTTTGATAAACAATTCAGCTAATTTATTTGCTTTTTCATCCCACTCTGATGAATCGGAATAAGTATCGCGGGGGTCAAGAATGCTTGGATTAACATCATGCAACTCAACAGGAATTTCTAAATTGAATATTGGAAGGATTTTTGTCTCTACATTTTCAATAGAGCCATCAAGTATTGCATCAATAATTCTTCTTGTATCTTTAATTGAAATTCTCTTTCCAGTACCATTCCAACCAGTGTTTACTAAATAGGCTTGTGCATTATTTGCATCCATCTTTTTTACTAATTCTTCACCATATTTTGTTGGATGAAGCGATAAGAAAGCAGCACCAAAACAAGCTGAAAATGTTGGTTGAGGAGTAGTAACACCCCTTTCAGTACCAGCTAATTTTGCTGTAAATCCTGAAAGAAAATGATATTTTGTCTGCTCGTGGTCTAATTTAGCTACCGGAGGCATAACGCCAAAAGCATCCGCCGTTAGAAAGATTACTTTATTTGCATGTCCGGCTTTTGAAACGGGTTTTACAATGTTATCGATGTGATAAATTGGATAAGAAACACGAGTGTTTTGAGTTGTTGAACCATCACTGAAATCAATTTTTCCATCGGCATCAAGAGTTACATTTTCTAACAAGGCATCACGTTTAATAGCATGGTAAATATCTGGCTCAGATTCTTCATCAAGGTTTATGGTTTTGGCGTAACATCCACCTTCAAAGTTAAATATCCCATGGTCATCCCAGCCATGTTCATCGTCACCAATTAAAAGACGGTGCGGGTCTGTAGAAAGAGTTGTTTTTCCAGTTCCCGATAAACCAAAGAAAATAGCTGTTTTGCCATCTTTTCCAACATTCGCTGAACAGTGCATCGATGCCATTCCTCTAAGTGGAAGGTAGTAATTCATCATTGAAAAAATACCTTTTTTCATTTCGCCGCCATACCAAGTACCACCTATTACCTGCATTTTTTCCGACAAATTGAAAACTGTAAAATTCTCCGAGTGTAAACCATGTTTTTCCCAATCGGGGTTTGATGTTTTAGAACCATTCATAGAAACAAAATCCGGCTCGCCATAATTTGCTAATTCTTCCTCTGTTGGACGAATAAACATATTCTTTACAAAATGTGCCTGCCAAGCAACTTCCATAATAAAACGAACCTTTAATTGAAAATCACCACTCGTGCCAGCAAAAGTATCAACCACATATAGTTTTTTACCCGATAGTTGTTTTGCAACCAATTTCTTCAAATCTTTCCAAACTTCCGGAGTAGTTGGCTTATTATCATTTTTTGCTTTATCCGATGTCCACCAAACTGTATCACGTGTTACATCATCTTCAACAATGTATTTGTCTTTTGGTGAGCGACCAGTAAAAACACCAGTCATAACATTTACTGCGCCAAGTTCTGAGGTTTGCCCTCTTTCAAATCCGTTTAAATTAGGGTTTGTTTCATGTTCATATAGCAATTCGTAAGACGGATTGTGGAAAACCTCCACAACATCTTCAATTCCATATTTTGATAAATCAAGAGACATTTTTGACTCCATTTAAAATTTTATAAAAATTATTTTCATATCAAAAATAGTTAAAGTATTTGAGTTTACCCAAATAAGAAATACTTTTTAAGAAGTTTTTTAGGCTACATTTTGTTTTGTTCGTAGGAATCCGTGAGAAGTACAAACTGTGTTTTCTGTAAAAAAGTGTTGGTCATTAATTCCAACAACGCATAAAAGAACACTTGGTTGTTTCCTTTTGTGAATCTATTCTCTATATTTCAAGTAGATGAGTTCAGAAAAGATGATAAAACTTTAAACTATTGTTATATAACACTTTAGAAGTGTTTTTTAATTTGTAAATTAAAATAATTCTTCATATCATTATAGTTAGTAATTTTTATAGAGTGAATAATATCAACACCCAACAAAAGTATAGAAGTAATAAAACAATTGATTTTGCTGATGAAATCTTATTAGGCGAAAATCCAATTATTAGTAAAAGTTTTATTAATAATTCTGATATAGATTTTTACCCTAAGCCTAATAAAAATGGAACCTACATTAGAGGAAAGGAATCTCAGAATTATCTTTTCAGTTTTCTAATTGTTTCATTCACACTTATTGCCTTAGTTATTCTACTAACAAAAATTATCTCAATAACCTTTCTTAGCTTTAATAGCTTCTCAACTGCTTTTTTTGTAACATGTTATTTTTTACTATTTATATCAGCAATCTATCTTATTTCAAAAAGAAAAATGCTTTCATTAAAAGTTAAGGGGAAAACATTACATATAAAGAGTTTCCCAGCTTTAAATAAAAAAATTCCAGTAAACCAAATATTAAAGTGTGAGTTAAATACTATGTACAATGGAAAGTTCGCACTTAGTAATAAAGCACATTTTGCATTAAATGAAGATGGAAACAGATATAGACTCCCACTAACTTCTGGTATTGCACTTCAACTGATTGATGGAAATCATATACTCATCGGCTCGTACAAATCTTAACCTTATCTTAATATTTCCTGCAAGATTTTAATTATCAAATAAACTATCTTTATACTTATTATTTTAAGCACAACAAATAATTTAATGCAAAAAAACATTATTATTTTATGTACAGGCAACTCATGCCGAAGCCAAATGGCTGAAGGGTTTTTAAAATCGTTTGATAACGAACTCACTGTTTATTCTGCTGGAACAATTCCTGCATCTGCTGTAAATCCCAATGCAGTAAAAGTTATGAACGAAATTGGAATTGATATCACCAATGGAAAGCCTGAAAACGTAAGTAAGTATTTGAACCACTCTTTCGATTACGTTATCACAGTTTGTGGTTCTGCAAAAGAGACTTGTCCAGTTTTTACTGGAAATGTGAAAGAGCAACTTCACATTGGGTTTGAAGACCCAGCAGATGCAACCGGAACCGAAGAGGAAATTTTTAGTGAGTTTAGAAAAATTAGAGACGAGATAAAAATAGATTTTTGGAAGTGGTATAGTTCAATTAATAAATAGAATATGAAATCAAAAAGTAAACTAAAATTTTTAGATAGATATTTAACACTATGGATTTTCCTTGCAATGTTAATTGGAGTTTTGTGGGGTTATCTAAACCCGGGCATTGTTGATTTTTGGAATACTTTTAATAGTGGCACAACTAACATTCCCATTGCAGTAGGGCTTATACTGATGATGTACCCTCCACTCGCAAAAGTAAAATATGAAGAACTTGGTGATGTTTTTAAGGATACAAAAATTCTTACGCTTTCTTTAGTACAAAATTGGATTATCGGACCAATCCTAATGTTTCTACTTGCCATAATCTTTTTACACGATTATCCGGAATATATGGCTGGTCTAATATTAATTGGGCTTGCACGCTGCATAGCAATGGTAATAGTTTGGAATGATTTAGCACATGGTGATAGAGAGTATGCTGCCGGATTAGTAGCTTTTAATTCAATTTTTCAAGTTCTATTTTTCTCTATTTATGCCTATGTTTTCTTAACCATTCTTCCAAATTGGCTTGGACTTGAAGGAATAAAAATAGACATTACAATTTGGCAAGTTGCTGAATCTGTTTTAATCTACTTAGGCATTCCCTTCTTCGGCGGAATGCTTACCCGTTTTGTTCTATTAAAAAAGAAAGGATTGGATTGGTACAACAAAGTTTTTATTCCGAAAATTAGCCCCATTACACTCTACGCTTTGCTCTTTACAATTTTAGTAATGTTCTCTCTCAAAGGAGAACATATAGTTAAAATTCCTTTTGATGTTTTCAGAATTGCAATTCCTCTTATTATTTATTTCGTAGTTATGTTTTTAGTTTCATTCTTTTTAAGTAAAAAATTTGGGGCAAATTATCAAAAGTCAACAACACTTTCATTTACCGCTGCAAGCAATAATTTTGAATTAGCCATTGCTGTTGCAATTGCTATATTTGGAATAAATTCTGGAGTTGCCTTTGCTGCTGTAATTGGTCCTTTAGTGGAAGTACCCGTTTTAATTGCGTTGGTGGGGGTTGCTCTAAAATTTCGGAAAAAGTATTTTGACTAAAGTTAAAACTGTCTTCAGATTGGTAGAACCATATTACTCTAATTCATTTGGGACCCTTTACTACCGTATTAAAAGCATCTCTCAGTAAAACGGTAAACTCATTATTAATTTCTGATAATGAATAAATATCCGCATGATGAAATACTCTATGCTTCGAGATTCTAACAGCCTTTGTTATTTGCTTCAACTTCGATTCTGAACCCAACTCATAACTCACTCCAAATTCTTTCACCAAATTAAAAATTGTATATTGCACAATTAAAATAATTATTTCTTTTATTGAATATTTCATATTTATGGCAGATAACATAACCCCTGTAATACTTACAGCAATGGAACTATCCCTTAGTTTTGGTGAACAAATAATACTTGATAATACCTCGCTAAGTATTCATGAAGGTGACAGAATTGGGCTTGTAGGTCGGAATGGTGCGGGCAAATCTACTTTTTTAAAAATAATCTCTGATGAAATAAATTCTGATTCTGGGAAAGTGGCAAAAAAGAAGAATCTGAATATCGGATTTCTCACTCAAGATTTTACTCTCAACAATTCCAAAACTGTTTACGAAAGCATAATGGATGGAGCAGAAGCAATTCAAGAGTTAATTAATGAATATGAAAATACTCCATTCGATTCACCGAGAAAAGAATTGCTCGAAAAAGAGATAAATGAAAAAGATGCTTGGAATCTTGATAAGCAAATCTCGGTTTTAATGAAAGCTCTTAGCTCTCCGGAGAGAGAGCGTAGTGTAGCCACACTTTCGGGCGGAGAAAAGCGACGAGTTGCACTTTGCCGTGCTTTAATTTCCAAACCAGAATTGCTGATTTTAGATGAGCCAACAAACCACCTTGATACAGATTCAATTGTGTGGATTGAGAATTTCCTTGCTGGGTATAGTGGAACGTGTATATTTGTTACTCACGACCGCTATTTTCTTGACCGAATTGCAAATAGAATTGTTGAGTTAAATAATGGAAAATTCTATTCGCACAAAGGAAATTATACAACTTATTTAATTAACAAAGCTGAACGCCAAGCTATAGAAGAAGTTGAAGAGAAAAAGAGACAAAACTTTTTAAAGCGTGAACTGGATTGGGTAAGGCGTGGACCCAAAGCACGCACTACAAAATCGAAAAGTCGTCTCGATAAATATTATGGAATTGCTTCGCAGGAAAACAAAGAGATTGAACTGACTGTCGATTTGGTAATTCCTCCAGCAGAAAGATTGGGAAACAGAGTTGTTGAAATTAAAAACATTGGAATTGAACTAGGCGGCAAACAACTAATTGAAGGATTAACTTTTCCGTTTGAAGCTGGACGAAGACTTGGAATAGTTGGGAAAAATGGTGTTGGTAAAACTACACTTCTTAAATTAATTCTTGGCGAACTTCAACCACAGAGTGGCAAAATTGATATTGGAGATAAAACCGAATTTAATTATATCGATCAATCGAGGTTAATATTAAATGATGAAGATACTGTAATTGAAGCAATTGGGGAAGGGAATACCTCTATTAAATTTGGCAAGCGAGATATAAACATTTATACATACTTACGTCGTTTTCTATTTACAGATGATAGAATTAATAATAAAGTTGGAAGACTTTCCGGAGGTGAAAAAAGCAGGTTAACTCTTGCAAACATTTTAAAGAATGGAGGTAATTTTCTAATTCTTGATGAACCGACAAACGATTTGGATTTACCCACTCTCAGAATTTTGGAGGAGGCACTAATCTCGTTTGATGGCTGTGTGGTTGTGGTTAGTCACGATAGGTATTTCCTAAACCGTGTCTGCAACGGAATATTAGCTTTTGAGGATAATGGTAAAATCCACTTTAGCGAAGGAGATTATAATTACTATATCGAGAAAAAACGAAGTAGAAAAATCTCAACTAATAAATGTGCTGAACCTTTAGAAAAAAAGAATAATAAAAGAGTAAAATCATCTGTTCGGAAACTTACGTGGAATGAAAAGAAAGAGTTAGAAACAATTGAGAACAATATACTTGATGCTGAATCGGAAGTAGAAAGAATTGAAGCTATTTTTTCATCACCAGATTTTTTTGAAAAATATGCTGAGCAGACAAAAGGGTTAAATAAGAAATTAGAACTTTCTAAAACTAAGGTTCAAACACTTTATGATAGATGGGAAGAACTTGAAGAGATAAAATCTTTAGTATAGGGAGTGGAATAAAATACGTTTATTTAATATTAAACATTAATGCTGTAGTGAACGAAAATTTTCGTTCATTATGTTTTTAATAAATTCAAAGGAATCCTTAGGACAAAATAAAATCTTACCATTATTCCTTTTTTCTATCGACTAAAGAGAAAAATTTACTATTTTAAATTGTTAAAATTATTGAACTCCGAGTTACTTAACCTAAGTTAGAAAAATGATAAGGCAAGTAACCGATAGGGTTAATTTAGAAATGAGTTAGCCTGCCTGATTGTGAAAGCAATCCTTTGCAAAGGAGAATAAAGTAGCATAGCTGCCCACACAAATTTCTTTGCAGAGTTAGGATTTTTTTTCCAAACTCTGCCTATCCTGAACTCCTTTCATTGAAACTTAACTAACTATAAAATATAATTGGAGAAATTATGTCGGAAATTCCAAAACGCTACAGACAGTTTAAAGAAGATTATTCAGCAGTAGCTAATGCATACGAAACAATGGGGGATGCAGTTCACCAAGCAGGACCATTGGATGGAAGAACAAGGGCGTTAATTAAACTTTCAATTTCGACTGGTGCAAGGTTCGAGGGTGCTGTTCACTCCCACACCAGAAAAGCAGTAAAAGCCGGATGCACTCCTGATGAGATACGCCACGCAGTTATGCTTTCACTTCCAACAATTGGGTTACCATCAATGATGGCAGCACTTAGCTGGGTTGATGATATTTTGGTGAACTAAAATGATTACTTCACTACTTAACTTATTTATTGCCTTCTTAAAGGTAGGAGCTTTCTCTTTTGGCGGAGCTTATTCACTAATTCCATTAATTGAAAGGGAAGCTGTTGTAAATAATAAATGGCTAACAAATGCAGAATTTTTAAAAGTGCTTGGAATGGTCGAAGTTTTCCCGGGAGCAATATCAATTAAATTTGCAACTTATATAGGATATAAAACAGCAGGCATTCCAGGAGCAATTGCTGCCAACTTAGGAAATTTGATGATTCCAGGATTGCTAATGACTGCTGTATTTCTATTCTATTCCCAATACGAAAAAAATGAATATGTAGTAAAAGCATTTAAAGGAATTAAATTTGTTGTTATTGGGATGGTAATTGGTATCATGTTTTCATATTTGATAAAAACCACATTTCAATGGCAGAGCGTTGCTTTTCTTTTTTTAGGATTAATTTTGATACTTGTTTTCAAATTACATCCGGCACTTGTGGTAATAGTTGGCTTATTAGTAGCCTTAATAATATTGTAGGAATTTTGTTTTGAAACTTATTGATACTCATAACAGAACACATAATTATTTGAGAATTTCTCTTACTGATAAGTGTAATTTAAATTGCACTTATTGTAATCCAAGCGGAAATAGTTTTTATGGAATTCAAAACTCAGCATTGCTTTCCAATGAAGAACTATTACGACTGATTAAAATATTTGTAGTTGATTTTGAATTCACAAAAATTAGACTAACAGGTGGCGAACCACTTGCCCGCAATAACATTTTAGATTTGTTAGAATCTATCGGTAAGCTAAAATCTACAAATCCTTTTGAACTTGGAATTACAACAAATGGTACATTCCTCTTAGATAAATTAGAGAGCTTAAAAGGTCTTGGATTAGATAAACTAAATATCAGTCTTGATACATTAGATAGACTTAAATACAAGTCTATCACTGGGGCAGATAAAATAGATGAAGTTTTCTCCAGTATTCATAAGGCTATAACACTTTCCTTTTCCCCTATTAAAATTAATACCGTAATTATGAAGGGTGTTAACGATGATGAAATTATAGAGATGGTGACTTTTGCAATTGAAAAGAATTTAAATATTCGGTTTATCGAGTTTATGCCATTTCAATCGAATGGCTGGAATGATGATAACTACATAAATTATGAAGAAATTAAAAAAATAGTTGAGAAAAAGTATAGACTTATTCCTATCCACTCTCATCCTTCCGAAGTTGCTAAATCCTATGCCATTAAAGGGAATGGTGGTACTGTAAGTTTTATCAGTTCTATTTCAAACCATTTTTGCGGAGACTGTAACAGATTAAGAATTACTGCTGATGGAAAATTAAAACTCTGTCTTTTCTCACCAAAGAAGAATGAAATTTCATTAAAGTCTCTGCTTCGCTCTGCCAAATATAATGATGCAGATATTGCAAATGTTATTTCAGATTCAATATTAAATAAAAAATTAAAACATCCGGAAATAGATGAATTACTAAAACTGGAATCGAACAACATGCTGCAAATTGGAGGATAATTTTGGATGAACTAACACACATTAATCAAAGTGGAAAAGCGACGATGGTTGATGTTTCTGAAAAACAGACAACAACAAGAACGGCAAAAGCTTATGGAAAAGTTATTCTTGGTGAACGAGTTTTTCGGTTAGTGGCAAATAATAATGTTGAAAAAGGAGATGTATTAACAACTGCGAAGATTGCTGGAATATCCGCAGCAAAAAAATGCTCCGATTTAATTCCACTCTGCCACAATATTTTCATCTCCAAAGTTGATGTTGAATTACAATTAAATGAAAAAGATTTTTCGGTTGAAATATTCTCTTTTGCAAAAACCACTGCACAGACTGGAATTGAAATGGAAGCACTTACAGCAACAAGTATTGCAGCGCTAACTATTTACGATATGTGCAAAGGGGTTGATAAATCTTTAGTAATTAAAGACATTCATTTACTAAGCAAAACCGGTGGTAAAAGTGGAGAGTATAGTTATACTGGTTTAGAAAAAGAAGAAGAGTAAGAATTAGGATTAAGAGCAAGAAAAAGTGTAAAGACATTTCGTGGAATGTCAGTTTTTAACATACAAGAAAAACGTAGAGACATTACGTGGAATATCCTTTTAAACTAATATGTTTATTAAATATCCCTTTTGGGGACGGCAATGGTGTCAACTTAAGAGATGAACTATCATTTTTCGTTCATTTCGACTCCGCTCAATGAACTTATGCGAACGCTGAGCGGAGCGATGTGCTGAACTTGTCGGGGGAAGTATCGATGCGTGGGTGTTTCGTTAAGTTGACACCATTGTTTGGGACGGAAGGAGCCATTGGCTTAATTATTATAGCAATAAATTTAATTTGCTGTAGTGAGCTACATTTTATTTAGATGTTTAGAAAAAATGTTTTTATAAATTGAATTATTGAAAAGTACCACGTTAGTGGTTAAATGTTTGTAGAAAGAAAACAGAAAAAAGGCGAACCACATAGTTGTTCTATTAAATATTATGAGGAGAAAAAATGGCAAATACATTTCATCAATTATATGTGCAAATTGTGTTTTCTGTAAAAACGTGAGTCATTAATTCCACTAAAGTGCAAAGAGGAAATTCACAAATACATTACATGTATCTTAAAAAACAACAATTAACAATTTTGGAATAACTATTAAATAAAACATAGAACCACTACCGTGGTTCGGAATAAATATTTGATTCTACAAACATTAAACCACTATGTGGTTTTAATGCTAGACACGATGATAGTATTGAGAACTTAACCGTATTTTTAAAACAATTGGTTATTAAATAAATGAATAAAAACAATGGAAAAATAAAAACAGGGAAAATAGCAGCAATTTCAATAAGCAGAAAAAAAGGAATTCCAAAAGCGAATGTATCTTCTGCAAAGCTAATTGAAAATTGGGGAATTGATGGCGATGCACATGCAGGTAATTGGCATCGGCAAATTAGCTTTCTTGCATTAGAGAGCATTGATAAAATGCGGAAAACTTTACCAAAATTACAACCAGGAATGTTTGCTGAAAATATCACTACTGAATTTATCGATATTCCAAATCTGAAAATTGGTTCGCGAGTTAAAGTTGGTAAAAATGCAGAGCTTGAAATAACTCAGATAGGTAAAGAGTGCCACGATAAATGTGCAATTTATGTTAAGGTTGGTAATTGCGTTATGCCAACAGAAGGTATATTTGGCAAGGTAATTAAAGAAGGAGATATTTTTGTGGATGATAAAGTAGAAGTAGTGAACTAATGGAATTAGAAAAAATGCTATCATATAATGACGCTCTTAAAATAGTTAAGAAAAATATTTTGTTGTTAGAAAAAAGAGAAATTGAAGTTGAATTATTAAACTCTGTTAATCACATACTCTCTAACGATATTTTGTCTGATGTAAACCAGCCTGCGTTTGATAATTCTGCAGTTGATGGATATGCAATTATCTTTGGTGAAAAAGTAAACTCGTGGAAATTAATAGGTGAAATCAGAGCTGGCAATTTTTCCGAGTTCTCACTTTCCGAAACAACTGCCGTAAGCATTATGACTGGTGGAAAAATTCCAAAAGGATGTACAGCCGTTATCCCTATTGAAGATGTGATAGTTGAAAATAATGTAGTTCAACTAAAAGCTGGAGTAAAAATATTTAGCGGAAAAAATATTCGGAAAAAAGGAGAGAATCTAAAATTAAATCAGGTTGCAGTTGCACAAAATACTTTAATCTCTACGGCAAATATTTCTGCACTTGCTGATTGCGGATGCTCTACCGTGAAGGTCTATAAACCACTTAAAGTTGCCGTCCTCTCTACTGGTGATGAATTGGTTGATTTAGATGAAACACCCACAGAGGATAAAATTCGTGCAACCAATGTTTATTCCATTCTATCTCTATTAAAACAATTCAATTTGGATGGTGTTAATTTGGGATTTTCAAACGATGATAAAGAGGCTATTAAAGAAAAAATAAAATTAACTTTAGAGAGTGATGTTGATATTCTTCTTACAACAGGTGGAGTTTCTGTAGGTAAATACGATTTCCTTAAGGAAGTATTTGCAGAGTTAGGAATTGAGAGAAAATTTTGGCGAGTATATATAAAGCCAGGTAAACCAATATATTTTGGCGTTTTTGAAAAAGATGGAAAGTATAAATTAATATTCGGATTAGCAGGTAATCCAGTCTCCTCGTTTGTTAACATATACGCTTTTTTAATTCCAGCATTGGAAGAGTATTATAAAATAAAATTTAACAATCAATTTTATGCACGAGTTAAGTCTGTTTTCAAAAAGCATGATTCTAAACGTCACTTTGTAAGGGGCAATTTTAAACTTTGCAATGAAGACCAAGTTTTAGAAGTTAGCAATTCAAACTCCCAATCATCAGGAAATATGGCTGGTTTAAGTAATGCAAATTGCCTAATAATTTTGGATGAAGAAAAACAGATATATGAAAAAGGTGAGTTAGTAAAATGTATAAAGATATAACCGGAATAATTTTAAGTGGTGGTAAAAGTACAAGAATGGGCGAGAACAAATCTCTATTAAAACTTGGGGATAAAACAGTAATTGAACATACACTACAACTAATACAATCCCTTTTTACGGAAGTAATTTTGATTACAAACAGCCCGGTTGAATATCAATTCTTAAATATCCCAATGTTTGAAGATATCTATAGATACCGTGGTCCATTGGCTGGCATTCATTCAGGATTAATCAATTCGCAAACCGATGATAACTTCATCATCTCGTGCGATATACCATTGATGACTACAGAAGTAATTAAATATATTGTTGATTTCAATACAACACACCCAATAACAGTATGCAGAGCAGATGGATTTATTCAGCAATTGGCTGGAAAATATTCCAAAACTCTTTTGCCCAAAATAGAAAATCTTTTAAAAATAGAAGATGAAGAAACGAGAGATTCGAACCAGAAAAAACGGAAATGTAAAGTTCATGAATTGTTGAATTTGGTAGGATGTGAAATTATTGAAGCGGAAGAATTGGAGTTTTACAGTGAAGGGCTTTTCCTAAATATGAATAGACCAGAAGATTACACAAATATTCTTTCAAAATTTAATCAGCATCCCAAATAATTCCACGCCGTGCATCTCTCCGTTCTCGGTAAAGCTGCCCAATCTCTGCACCCACAAGAAATACAATTGACGCATAAAATATCCAAAACATAACTACAGCAAAGAACAAAAATGTTCCGTAAAGTTTATTTAATGCTAAGAAACTTGTAACATAATATTCAAAAAGCATACGTACCGTTTCCCATAGTATTGTTGCCCACAAGGCTGATGCTATTGGAACTTTATAATTTAACTTAACATAAGGTATAAATGTGTAAAAAAGATAGAACATTAAAAACATCAATAAAAGGGAGATATATGGAACAAGGAAATTTACAACTGCACCAAGTGCAAAAGGTGCAAGAATATCAATTTTATCAGTTAACGATACAAAGAAATTTATTGTAGGAAGCAAATAAGTTGAAAGTAAAACAAAAACGAGAACCAAAAACACCATTCCAAAATCGCGCAGCATTCCTATTAACGCACCTTTGGTTTTCTCAACCTTAAATATTTTGTTGAGAATTGTACGCATACTGCTAAACAACCATGTTGACGTAAAGAATAGCCCTATTAAACCAAGCCCTCCTGCAAGTGATTTATATTTAAGCACCTCTGGAATTCTGGAAAGAATAAAGTGTTTCATATAATCTGCAGAAGCATGATAGGGAATCAATCCATCAATTGCCGTATTCACTTGTTCTTCAATTGTTGCAACATCAATAATGCTGCCTAATACTGAAAATATGAGAAGCACAAGTGGGATAACACTAAGGATAATGGAATAAGCAATACCAGCAGCCGAAAGGAAAAGATGATTTTTATCCAATCTTCTGAAAATACCACCGACATAATGATTTAGGAATTGTAAAATTCTTCTAAAACGATTTATGCTAATATACTTTCCAATAGTACGGAAAACTTTAAATTGAAGAAACAATCTTTTCTTATTATACTTTTCTGTCATTGAATATTTGTCTAAAAATTATCTGGCTAACTCTAAATATACGCTTTTTAAGTTAGCTCTACAATTTTGAAATTTTCAACAGCGATTCGGGGGTCAAATTAATTGAAATTAATTTGACCCCCGAATCGCTTGAAGAAACTAAAAAACTTTGATTTTTATACAAGCTTCCTTATATTCAAACTGAAATTTGTTTCATAAAACAGTAAAAACTATGACAACACTCACCGTAAAAAAAGATTTCGAAAAAAATATGAAGACTGAGTTTGAAACAGCTCGTGAGCTTTTTATTTATTTGAGAGAAAAATTAACACCTATTTCTATTTTTTTGGTTGAAGATGATACTATTCCTAAGTCCATTCGTGCTTCAATTGAAAAATCGGAACAAGAAGGCGAAAATGATTTGATTGATTTCAAAGGATGAAAGTTCTCGAGAAACCAAAAGTCATAAAGTATATTAAGGGGGTGGAATAAACCTGTACCGCGTGTAATAAGTCATTGTTTTTAAATTGCCCGTAGTGCGGTACAGTTGTTATTGTTGATTATACAACTTGTAAATCGCCGAGTTATTCTATTCCACCCCCTAAATCCAGAAATCTCACGAAATCTTACCTCAAAGCAAAAAACTATATTGAGATGGGTTTGTATAACTTGGTCGATTTACGAAAACGCCAACCAAAAAATCAGAACAAATTTTATTTCAGGATAAGTAAAAAATATCGTGCTTTTGGATATGTAAACAAGAAGAAACAATTCATTGTAACCGAAATCTCCGACCATCAGTGAGAACAAGGATTAATGAGTAATAGCAGGATACACGGATACGAACTCAGTGTATAAACGATGCGAGTGCACATTCTCGAATTTTAAAATGACCAACATTTTATATCGTAAAAAGAGTTCGTATCCAGATGTAAAACACAACTCTCAAACAAGAGCACATCATTTGTCCAAAATCTAAAAAGCTTTACCATAATCCGCCACGGCGGATCGCTCCTATGGAGCTTTCTCTTTTTTTTGGTTCCTCATTTTGTGTTACCATAGTGTCGTCCCGATGGGACTTGCTCTTTTTTGGTGCAGTTTTTATTCCACCCCCTAAACTACTTTCGTGGGGAATTTTGAAATTTTCAAAGAGAGATTGTTTACCTCACAATAGAAATTGAATCACTTGATACTGTATAAGCAGAAAAAACACCGAGAGCTTTATTGCTCCAATTAGTTACGGGGTTTGCCGGTGTTGAAGATGAAGAGCCTGCACCACCACGGGCAGAGCCTGAAGCATTTATACTATTTGCAGTTTTGTAATATTCAAAAACAGGAGCATCAATTGTAAGAAGTTCTACAGTTAATTTATCTCCAAGTTCTATTTTATCCCCCTCAACATTAAGTGGTAACCTATAACTAATATAATTTCCATTGGTTAATCTATCTTCATAAATGTAAAAACCGCCTAACAGATTACCATTTTTGTAGAGTTTAAACCTGCAGTAATCAGTTGTATTAGGTGGGTCTTGGAAATATATAATTAGAATAAATCCGGTCGATTCTTTTTCTCCGGGATGGGGATGCATTGCTTCTAAGGATAAAGAATCGAGTATTATTTTATTTGGCATTGTGGAAACTGCATTGTAAGATTCACCTTCTGCAGTTACTTCTATTAAATACTCAACATTAGTTTTTCCAATGATATCAAGGCTTTCATAAATCCCTTCTGATATTTCTGTGAAGCCAACACTATTTCCTTCGTCATCATTTATTGAAATTTCTGCATTAGATATTTTCTCATAAACTCCAGGCTTATAAAAATCTGTCGATTTAGTTATTTTAATTATACTTTTTGAATTATTACCGGCAATTGCTGCTTCAATCACAATTATAGGATTTGCAGAATTTAATTCTACTTCAATAATATCTTCACATCCAAATAGGGTTATAATTAAAAAACCAAATAGTAATGGCTTGCTAATCTTATTTATAATGTTCTTCATAAAATATTCCTTAAAAACTAAAATTAAATGTAATTGATGGGATAACCCCAAAGAGAGCAAGCCGCACGGCTTCAGTATTTTGCGGGTTTACTTCACTCTCCTGGAAAGTAATAGTGTAAGCATTTTTTCTATTGTATGCATTAAATAAGGAAAAAGTTAAACTCATTTCTGATGTTTTACTTTTTGATAAAATCATTGTAGCACCAACATCTAAGCGATGATAATCGGGCATTCTGTAGCCATTCCGTTCGGTGTAAAGATTTAATGTATTTCCATCAACAACATATTTTCCACTTGGGAATGTAACTGCATCGCCAGTGTAGTAAACCCAATTAGCCGAGAAGGTCCACCACTTATTAAATTTGTAAATACCTGTAATTGAAAAATCGTGAGTTCTATCTTGCCTTGCAGAGTATGGTTTCCCATCATTAATTTCATCAAATTCTCTCTCGGTTTTAGAAAGAGTATAACTTACCCAGCCTGTTAAATCCCCAAAATTTTTCTTTATATATAATTCAACACCATAAGCGTAACCTGTACCAAAAACTAATTGCGATTCAATCTGTTCATTAAAATATATATTTGCTCCGTTCTCATAATCAATTTGGTTTTCCATGTTTTTATAGTACACCTCTACAGAAGTTTCGTACTGATTCTCATTAAAGTTTTTGAAATACCCCAAGCTCACTTGGTTTGCAATCTCTGGCTTTACAATAGTGGTTGTAGGAAGCCACACATCTATTGGCGTTGCTGTAGTTGAGGTTGAGAGCAAATGGATATATTGATAATTTCTTGTATAGGAACCTTTAACCGAACTTGTTTCACTCAGTAAATATGTTGCCGAAATACGAGGCTCAAAACCACCATAACTATTTATAATTTCCCCACTTTCATAAGTTGTTGAATCGATAGCGAGATTATTTGAATCAAAAACATATTCAGTTCCAGGTCCCATATTTAGATACCCAGAATATCTTAACCCATAATTGAGTTTTAGCCTATGGGTTAAATCAGTTTCGTGCGAAATATATGCTGCCATTTCAACACCATATTTATTTGGTACTTTGTATGAATTTATATTTTCACCAATGCTATTAATTTCACCAGGAAGAAATGTGTGATAAAACCCAATAAAACCAAAGCGAAAACTGTTTTCTGAATTATGAAAATATTGAAAATCCGTTTTGAAGTTTATATCTCTAATTCCGGAAGTAACTTCAAAATCGTTATCGCCAGCAAGAATTTGTACAGTATAGTCGTAATCGCTAAATATTAGTGAAGTATTTGAAAATAATTTTTCACTAAAAAGATGATTCCAACGTAAAGTACCGGAGATATTGCCCCAATTAAAACCAAATCTATCTTGATAGCCAAGTACATCGCGCCCAAAATATCCGGAAAGAAATATTTTATCGGAATTACTAAATTTGTAATTGGCTTTCAAATTTAAATCGTAAAAATATAATTCTGTATTGCTAAGTGCTTCATCACCGGCAAGTGGAATAAATATATCTGCATAGGTTCTACGTCCTGAAATTAAAAATGATGATTTATCCTTTACAATTGGTCCCTCTACAGAGAGTCGCGAAGAGATTAAACCAATTCCGCCAGTAAATCTATATTCTTTATTGTTCCCTTCTTTCATTTTAATATCAAGTACAGATGATATTCTGCCACCATACTCTGCAGGCATACTACCTTTAATAATTTTAGCATTTTTTATTGCATCAGAATTGAAAACCGAAAAGAACCCAAAAAGATGCGAAGGATTATAGACCGTTGCTTCATCAAGTAAAATTAGGTTTTGATCAATATTGCCGCCTCGTACAAAGAACCCGCTATTTCCATCACCAGCTTGACTAATGCCAGGCAGCAGTTGCAACGTTTTTAAAATATCGGCTTCACCAAGTATTACCGGAACAGCCTGCATCTCTTTTGGAACAATTTCTGTTGTACCCATTTCTGTTGATTTAACATTTTGATCGCCTCTCTTTCCCTCAACTATAACTTCATCCATCTCGTATGAATCCGGAGTAAGCTCAACATTTTTACTAACAGAATAATTTAAATCAATTGTTAATGTTTCTTTTTTATATCCCATAAAGCTATAGTAGATTGTGTAGTTCCCCTTAGGGATAGTGATTGAGTAGAATCCATACTCATTGCTGGTGGTTCCGGCACCTAACTCCACAATAAAAACATTTGAACTAATTAATTCCTCGCCAGTTTCTGAATCAGTTATAAATCCACTGAGCGTTGTATTCTGTGCGTTAAGTAGTGTAGTTGTAAAGAAAAATGATAGTGATAGGAAAGCTAATTTATTAAGCATAAACTCCTTGTTTTTGTTGGTTTTTTTAATTGACGAAAATAGTGTGAAAAAGTTTCAAAAAACAGTGCAATATTTATCACAGCTTTTTTGGGTTGCGAGTTACGGGTTTCGGGGTTACGAGTTGTTAGAAAATACCATTGAATATTTTAAACTCGTAACCAATAACCCGTAACACGCAACTCGAAACCCGTAACATATTTTTCACTTTGCAAGTTTCACTTCAATATCAAGCCTAAATCTTTCCATTCCCATTCGGCTAACACCACCAAGACTACCGCCTTGCATAGTACCACGTCCTTCTAACCCGCTACCATACATTCCATCATTACCATGTTCTCTGCCAGAATATTGCCTACCATCATTTTTCGTAATCTCTTCTAAATCAATCCCACCAGTTTCAAATCTGATTGTGAATTTTTCTTCTGGGAAAATATCAATTGGCATTTGTGATTCGTTATTGTTTCCTATTGGAATCTTTGCTTCATAAACAAATTGAAGATTTGCAGCACTAACTTTAATTTCATATCCGTCACTACCTACCGGCGAGGCATATAGTATTTCTTCATCTTCATCAACAAGAACAAACTCACCCTGATTTTGCATCATTGTATTTATTGTCATTTCAAAATCGGAATTGTTATCACTATTTCTATTTTTTCCCATTTTATTTGGTGAAGTGTTTTCGTCCATTCGCTTTGGATATTGCAAGCCAATAATTTGCTCTCCGTTTTCAGGTTCAAACCAAATTGTTAAACCAAGTGTCATCATTTTCATTACACTTTGTTTGTTTGAGGTAACCAAACAGAAGTAGAGGTTATTTTCATCATTCTGAAAACCAATTGTGGCTTGTTTATCTGCAAAATATTTTAATTTACCAACCCAATCTTCTTGGTTTCCATCAACTACAATTTTGCTTTCTACAGCACTACTTACCATTAGCTGCGATGAACTACATCCAATTACTGAAATTAGAGTTACTACTATTAAAAACCATTTTGCATTTTTCATTATTTTTACTCTTTTTATAGAAAAAATTATTAGACAAATTTAGTTAGAAATTGGTTTAAATTTATTATAATTGGAACTTATTTATTACGAATTTTAATTCAAACTTTTGATGAATTTTAAAAATGAAATATTGTGCCGTCCTTTTCCAATAATGGAAACTACCAAAGATAAATTATTTATAGCTTTGGGCGGGGGATTTATTTGTTTTTCATTTTACTATACCCTAACCCAGATGAACTGGAAAAGACAAATCTCAAAAAGATAAATTACACAACTTGTCCCGATTTTTTCGGGATAAATTTCAATTTATAAAATTCTCACAGAGTCCCACAGACAAATCCCAAACAAGAAATTTGTGTTAAGGTGTCTCGTTTTTTGGAATTTTGATATTGATATTTGGATAAACCAGAACCAAAAGGGGGAAACAAAAACCTTCGAGGTTTTTCCAGTATATAAAGTTCATTTGCAATATCAGGTATCAGTTATAATTGATACTATGTCATAATACAAAACCTCGAAGGTTTAGGTATAATTTTCTGCCAAATAAAACACTGCCTGTCCCGCCTTTTTTTCGGGAAGTTTTTTCGGGAAATATTATTGATAAGATACTATTATTGGTTGCTATTTTTATGCTGTTACTTATCCGAAAGAAATAGTAAGGGAATTTGAAAACCCTGAATTCTTATTGTTTTGTAAAAAAGAAAAGGCATTCCGAATGGAATGCCTGTAATCATTTTACCTTACATCTTAGCTTTTTTATTCTCTTTCTATTTAAAGTTTAGGTCAGATACTATTTAACTAAATTCATCTTCTTAACAAACCTATTTCCATTAACAGACAACATATAAATGTAAACACCACTCGAGTATTGCGAGGCATCCCAAGTTTGTTCATAAACTCCTGCTTCCATCTCTTTGTTTATTAACTCTGTGACTAATCTTCCTAGTGTATCATATATCCTAAGTTTAACATTTCCATTTTCTGGAATTGAATAAGCTATTATTGTTGTTGGGTTAAACGGATTCGGATAATTTGGGGTCAGCTTATATTCCGTAGGAAGTACAATTTCAACTTCAATAATATCCGAGTATTCAAATGCTCCGTCTGTATCTATTTGCTTTAACCTATACTGAACTGCTCCCCTTGAGGGATTAGTATCAGTAAAAGAATATTCTTTAGGCGAGTTACTATTCCCGTGTCCCTCAACAAAGCCTATTTTTGTCCACCCCTCGGCTCCGCTCGGGGTTCGGGGGCTGGAATCAGTCCTGACGGGCGTAGTTCCATCTTCTCGGGACGAAGCCCGTTCGATCTCAAAACCGTAATTATCAACCTCTGTGGCTGTTTCCCAATTAAGCAGAACCTTGTTGTTATCTGTTGTTTCTGCTGTAAAAGCTGTTAATTCAACTGGTAATGCTACATTATCTGACCCATTATAGCTTTCTACTATTTCTGCATCCAGTAAATTAAATATTCCTGTATTCGTTTCATCCCACACTAACTGACTTGTTAATCCACTATTTGTTATATCTAATTCTACTGTGTAAACATGATATTTTGTTCCTTGTGTTAAGGCAACACCAAACCCGCTACCTAAATCTTGGACTGTTGTTATAGCTATCTTAGTTCCTGCAACTATTTGAACACTATTGGTGTAGCCTGCTGTTGGATCTACTACAGTTGACACATACGTTAGTTGTGGATTATTCATTGCACTTTCATTAAAATCAAAATACCAACTGCAATCGCCCAATGGATTATTAAGACCTCCACCCCAGTCACTTGTAGGTGTTATGTGTACTTCAAAACTGTATATAGCACCACTAACTGAGGCATTTTCTATAAATAAATCTGCTGTGTTTTGTCCATATATAAAACCACTTATTGTGAAGAAAACCAGCAACAAATATTGTATTCTTTTTATTCTATTTTTCATTCCTTTTTCTCCTCAATTCTTTTTAGATATTTTAAGTAGTGTTTTTTGTGTTCCAGTCGGTACTTGATTTGCTTCATTTATATTCTCTATAATTACTGTTTTATCCGAGTTAGTTACTATTCCACTCATATTTGTATCGCTGTTATAATAACCGCTGCTATTTAAGTTATTTATTATATCCGTTTTATCTGAATTCGTTACAATTTCTGATAAGTTTCCATCACCGGCAAACATTCCATAATACCCACCACCTATACTCTTTAAGGGATTTGAGCCATAGGTATTACTCTGTGTTTGTGTCATATTATGGAGTGGTGGGTTATTGCTTAGAGGAACTGCACTTGCAGTCATTATCGGAATATGATTTCTATGTTTAACAACTACATAATAATTACCCGCAGTTGAATTTGGAAAGTTAACAGCAGAAGTACCATCGGTATCAACAAGTGTTCCGTCACTTTTTAGGAATGCTGCTCGTGTTTCGGCAATTGTGGTTGTGTTTGTGCGGAGTTCAATCAGCACCCAATCAACCACTCCGGAAGGAATAGAGACTACGCTTTCGGTTCCGCTGTAATTCCAAGGTGAACCGGAATATGGCTGCGAAAGTGGAATGTACCCTCCGCCATTCAAAAATGTTGTCATTGTTCCGCTTCCGGCGTTTGCACCTTCTAAGAGTATTTTTAAATTTGTTGTTAAAATTACATTTGCCTCGGTTGAAGAGAGGGTTCCAGCGTTACCATTAATATCAACTGCACGGACAAAATAGTTTATGGTTCCAGTTAGCGAGTTAGTATCTGTATAAGTTGCATCGGTTGTTGCTGCATATACTGTTGCAGTATTCGGGTCTATAGTGGCTTCAGTGGTTCTATAAATTTGGTAATTGTATAAATCAGCTTCCGTGTTAGCCGTCCAGTTTAAAACCACATTACCGCCGCTGGTTGAGTTGGCAAGATTTGATACACCGCCCGGTGATAAATTATCTACACTATGCCCCGATTTTATGTTGGATATCCAAAGTTCATCGCTGTCGGTTCCTTGAGCAAGAATGCGGTAGTAAATCGTCCCGCTTGAATTTGAACTGCTGTCGAACCAAGTGTTTGCCGTGTAAGTATAAAATTTATTGTAAGTAGGCGAAATGGTAGCAACCGTTTCCCAGGAATAACCGCTATTATTTGGCGGGTTGCTCCGCTGAACTTTATAATTTGCAAGTCTGCTGAACCCGGCAGCGTCATACCCGCTGCGAACCCAGTTTAAGTTTATATACTCGCCCTGGTCATTGGGGACATCTTTTGTACTTGCCAACCGTGGTTTTATAGGTGGCGAAGATGAGAAATAAACATAACTCCTTCCGGCATCTGTGCCGCCGGCATTATTTCCAAAAGCGCCGACAACCACATCATCAAATCCGTCACCGTTCAGATCCCCGGCGGTGGATACAGATGTGCCAAAATAATCACCGACAG